>JAFQPO010000002.1 GCA_017411715.1 Bacilli bacterium
GATAGATTGTCATAAACACTAATTGAACCACTACCAAATACAATATTACTACCACTTGAAGTTGTTCCACTTAGTGATAATTTATGTAGTCCTGTTTTATATGTTGGTGTGAAACTAAATTGTGCTTTATATGTATTACCACTTACTTTATGCAAGTGAGGCAAAATACTAGTCATACCTGTTGTTTTAGTATAGTGTATACTTCCATTAGAAGGACTAACAGTAGTAGATATACTACCTGATTTTTGATAATCTGAATAAGATATTTCTAAATAATATACTCCAAGTGGTAACTCAGTTATAAATGTAGCTGTATGATTACTATTAGAGTATGTTGGATATATTCCAGATAGTTCCATATTAGAATCATATAAATAAACCACTAGTTCTTCAGTTGTACTACAAATAATATTGTATTCTTTAACACAGTCGACATTTAACTCATAAACAATACTTTTTCTTGATTGTAGTTCTTCATCTTCTGAAATATCAGTATAACAATTCACATACATTACATACATTTCTTCTGCTACATCATCATATGATATTTTATTAGAATAATTAGACCAATTATTAGCATTCTTATATTTCAAAATTTTCGACATAGGAACAATTATATTTTCCAATTCTGAACAATTATTAAATACATTTACTCCAATACTTGTAATTGGAGTTGTATCCTTCTGTATTTCAACTGTAGTTAATTCATCACACCATTCAAATGCATTATTTCCAATTGTTTCTACACTATTTGGAATTACTATATTTGTCAACTTATTACAATCATAGAAGGCATAATCACCTATTGAAACTAACGATTCAGGTAATTCAATACTTCCTATATTACCGTTATAAAATGCTTTTGAACCTATTGATGTTAATGAACTTGGTAATGCTATGCTTTCTAGATCAGTACATCCTTCGAAAGCTGATTCTCCAATACTCGTAACACTGTTAGGTATATCTAATTCCACCAATGAACTGCACCCTTTAAATGCATTTGAACCTATTGATGTTAATGAACTTGGCAGTGCTATATTTTCTAGATCAGTACATCCTTCGAAAGCTGATTCTCCAATACTCGTAATACTGTTAGGCATATCTAATTCCACCAATGAACTACATCCTTTAAATACATTTGAACCTATTGATGTTAATGAACTTGATAAAGTTATACTTTCTAGACTTGTGCATCCTTCGAAAGCTGATTCTCCAATACTCGTAACACTATTAGGCATCTCCAACTCTACTAATGAACTACATCCGGAAAATATATTTGCGCTTAATGATGTGACCGAATTTGGTATAACAACACTGCTTATATTTGTATTATTTTCAAATATATTGGGAGCAATGAATTCAATAGTTACACCATCAATCATTGATGGAATAACTACACTCCCTGAAAGCGGATAATTTACTGAAGTTATTGTGTTATTCGTTACCGTATATAAATCAAATAATTTTCGATGGCCACATTCTCCACATCTTAATTCTCGATATATATCATAAAAATTATTGCATGAATCAACATTATATTCATGAACGTGGTTTATTTTTATAGTAACATATGCATCTACCCATGAAGAATTTATCCATGCTTTATGTTTTTCATGAATTAAATTTTGCTTGTAATCATTCCACCCAAACTCAACTATATAACCCATACTTAAATTTTGGGTAATAGGATCCGGATATTCTAAATATCCATACGCAACCACCATATGATTAAATGAATCTAAGTTATCTGTCATGCCCAATAGAACCGGACGTCCTTCATCTATTTCATTAATGATTTCTTCAGAAGGGCTTGGCTGTCCAAATAAGTAATCTCGATGCACCTCAACTTCATAATCATCGCTATTAAGATTTTCACTTAATAAACTTTCGAGTCTGCTTTCTACCAGTGACGTTGGAGCCCCCCAATATGTATGGTCGCTCGTAGCTCCTAAACTTAAAATATCACCGCACAAAAGTGACCCTGGATCCATTGTATTAATTACATGATTATAGTACAAATCATTACTTCCTAATAAATAACTGTTCATTCCTTGTATATTGTTGGTTACATAAATACTGTTCTGAGGATCACTATAATTTAGTTTATTGAAATAATTCCCATCACCATTACTATTCCAACCACCAAATAAATATTCTGGTGAAATAATCCTTCTATCATTATAATAATTATGATATCCCAAAATAAGCTGCGTCGCAACAGAAGTACATGTACCATGCTCATTATAACCATAATATGGATGATCCAAGAAATATTCATAATTACTAATATATGTAGCAGTAGAATCATCGAATCCGGTTACTGAATTATCGATTCTATTACTTGAAGAATTACTATTATTCTTCATATAAATATCTTCAATACCCATTTTACCTTCTACTGCAACTTCATTGTTAAACATTTCTCTTATTTTGTCAGCTTTACTAATGCACTCTGTGGGAGAAATTTCAATACTCACATGATCAAATATACTTTCAAAAACCTCTCCATTTTTTAAATAATAACTTTGTGGTCCAAAATAATATATTTTATAATATTTTATATATTCCCCCAAAATATTATTATCTATAAATTCCAACAATTCTAAACTATTTTTCCAATACACAGCAAAACTATTATAATTAAATTCAACATATAAATAATCATCTGAATCATCATAATTATACATATACCCTATATAAGTAATACTATAACTATTATAACCATCATTTGATATATCTTCACCTATCACTTCTGTATTTGAATTTTCTGAGTATGAAAATACACTAACAGCATTAGTTCCTACAAAATAAAATAAAAATAATATTGTCATTACAAAAAAAATCTTTTTCATTTTAAATCCCCACTATAATAAGTATAGAATTAAACAATAAAGTTTAATTCTATACTTATTATATCATATATATGTTCATATACAAATGAAAACGCTTTTTTAATATATAATATCCACATTGACGCCTAATCTTTTCATTTTTGATAATGGATTTTCATATCCTCTTAATAAGTATTCACCTTTTTCAATTAATGTTACTCCCTCCGCGTGTGCTGCTGCTATTACAAGTGCCATAGCGCACCTTAAATCTTTTGCTTCTACTATTGATGATGAAAGTATACTAGGTTCAATTATTATTTGTTCATTTTCAAGATATATCTTAGCTCCTAGTTTCTTAAGTTCATTTAGATGTGAAAGTCGTTTAGGAAAAACGCGATCTTCTATGACCGATTTACTCTGTGAAAAAAGCAAAGTTGATGACAATATTTGTTGTAAGTCAGTGGGAAAATACGGATATTCTGATATTATTAAGTTAGTGTTTTTTAGTGTTTGAGGTGATTCTAGTTTGATTGAATCAGGTGTTTTAATTATTTTAGCACCAAGTGACTTTAGAAGAATTAATACATTCGTTAAATGACTAGAGTTAACATTTTGTATTTCAATTTTACTATTTGGAAAAGATGACGCTAAAAGTAAATAACTACCTGCTTCTATTCGATCAGGTATTACTTCATGAACAATTGGATAACTAATTATTTTTGTTAGTTTCTTAACTCCATTAATTAAAATTTTGTTTTCTTCAATACTTATTTCAATACTCATTTTTTTTAATAATTTACAAACATCTAATACTTCTGGTTCTAATGAAGGATTAATGATTGTTGTGATACCATCTATATTAGATGCCATAAAAATTGTATTAATAGTTGCCCCAACACTTTTTTTAGGAAAGATAATTGTATTAGATGTAACATTTCCTTTTTTAATTATTAATGGCGATGTGTTTTTAACTACATACCCTAATAAATTAGCCGCATATAAATGTAAATCAATTGGCCTATCACAAAAATTGCATCCACCTGGTTCTGATATTTCTACTTTTTTACATCTTGCTAGAAGTGCACCTATTAAATATGATGATCCCCTTATTTGTCTAACCAATTCACTATTTACTTTATAACTAATTTTTCTATTTTGAATTGTTAAAGTATTATTTTCATATTTAATATTTGAACCTATGCTTCTTAATATTTCAATTATTTTTTTAATATCTTCAATATCAGGGACATTGTTTAAAACAACTTCTTCTTTACTTAATAAGCTAGCACAAATTAAAGCCAGTGAACTATTTTTTGATCCACTAATTCTAATTGTCCCATTAATATTTGTGGTCTTAGCAACCTTTAAAATCATTTTATCACCTATATAAGTTTATTAATAGTTATTATCTTTTATGAAATTTAATTCACATATTGATTTATTTTTTTTGCCTTTTGTGGTATTATATATAGGTGAGTAAATTTATTTCTATATTTATATAGAAGAAACGAGGAATTTATGAGATATCGTATAGAGAAAGACTTGTTAGGGGAAAAACAAATTTCTGCCGAAAGCTATTATGGTATTCACACACTTCGCGGAAAAGAAAATTTAGAAATTCTTAAACGTGGTATTAATAGACAAATGATAAAAGCGCTAGCAGTTATCAAGAAATCAATTGCTAGAGTAAATGCAGATTATGGTTATATCGATGAAAAAGTCGCTAAAGCAATTATGTTATCATGTGATGAATTTTTAAACGGACGCTTACATGGTCAATTTATTACTGATCATATGGTTGGTGATGGTGGAGCTAGCATTAATATGAACGCTAATGAAATTATTGCTAATCGCGCTAATGAAATGTTAGGTGGAAAAAAAGGCGTTTATGATTTAGTTGATCCAATTAAAGATGTTAACGCTAAACAAACAACTTATGATGTGATTCCAACTGCAGGCAAAATCGCAACACGTCGCCAAACTAAAAAACTTTTGGTTGAAATGAAAAAACTTCAAAATGCTTTAAGTGTTTTTGTTAAAGAACAAAAAGGAACTGAATATGAAAATCATCCCATCATTAAACATTTCAACGGTTTTGTTTTAGTTTTATCACGCGATGCTGTCCGCCTTGAATCCGCAATGGCTCAATTACTAGAAATTAATCTTGCGTCATTATCTGTTGATGATCCTAAATATATTAAAAAACTTTTAATCAATATTTCTAAAAACACAGGGGAAGACTTCAAAGAATCTAAAAACATTTTCGATACTTCATGCAATCTTGATAGTTTCAATAACTTAAGCTCTAGTTTAAAAGTTTTAGCTAGCGACCTTTCTAAAATCGCTAAAGACTTAAGGGTTTTAATTAAAGACTATGAAATGATTCAAGTTACTCCTACTTATGAAAATGGTACATTTGTTATTTTAGATTTAATTGAACAAGTTAATTTTTATGTATTAGGTCTTGATACAACAATTAATGCTGCTCTTGCAAGTGGGGAAATGTTTATTAATAATCATTTACCATTAGTTCTATATGCTTTATTTGAAGAATTAAATTCTTTAAGAAGAGTAATTAGAACATTTAAAGAAGAATTTATTGAACACACTAAAATTATTTTTTAAAGGAGACTATATGAAAGTATATATAAGTGCCGATATCGAAGGTATCGCTGGTATCTGTAACTGGAAAGAAACAGAGCGTGGTGATGACTATGAGTATTTTAGAGCACAAATGACAAAAGAAGTAAAAGCTTGTTGTGAAGCTTTAATTGAATGTGGTATTACAAACATTACTGTTCGTGATGCCCATGACTCAGCTAGAAATATTTTAATTGAACAACTTCCTACTTGTGTTAAAATCATTAGAGAATGGAGTGGTGGAGTTTGTGATATGATGGATGCCATCGATGAATCATATGATGCGGCTATTTTAATTGGTTATCATAGTCCAGCTAGAAGTAACCGCAACCCATTATCACACACTCAAAATACATCACGTCATGTTGATATTAAAATCAATGATAAGATTATGAGTGAGTATCATTTGAATACTTACTTTGCCCAACACCATAATGTTCCTGTCATTATGCTTTGTGGTGATCAAGGTTTATGTGAAATCGCAAAAAGTGAAAATAGTTTAATTACTACTGTAGCAACTAAAGAAGGACTTGGCGGAAGTGTTATTAGTAAACATCCAAGCGTTGTAGTTGATGAAATTAAAGCTAAAACAATTGAAGCTATTGAATTATTTAAAAAACATTCTAAAAAAGATTTCTTTATTCCACTAGATGAAAACATTGATTTCCAAATCCATTTTAGAAGTCACATTCGCGCTTATCGCGCATCTTTCTATCCAAATGCGGAAATGATTAATTCTGATATTGTAAGTTATAAAACTAATAATATTGTTAGCGCTCTTGCATTTATGTTATTTTGCGATTAGGAGTGCTTATGAATAAAAAACTTTTAAGACAAATTTTTTTAATTGGTTGTAATACAATTACTGCTGTATGTTTATTAATCAATATCATTCGTGAACCCGATCCATTTCTTATTACTGCTTTTTCTATCATGAGTGTTTCTGTTATTATGATGACTATCCTATTATTCATTAAACATAATGATAATAAACCTACTACAGAAAATGTAGTTGAAGAAACAAAAATTGTTAGTGATAATAATAATGAAGAACATAATGATAATGAATTATTAATAATTGATAATAATATTGAGGAAATATATAACTCAATGTATATGAATGACCTTAATATTAAAGAAGTAAGAATGGAAAATAATATTATTAAAATTGGTAATTCTGCATTTAAGTGGTGTAGTTACTTAACTAAAGTTACACTTTCTGAAAATCTTGAACACATTGGTTTAAATGCATTTTCAAATTGTCATAACTTAGAATATATATTCATTCCTAAAAGTGTGAAATACATTGGTGGTTGGGCTTTTGATAAATGTAGTAAACTAACTATTTATTGTGAAGCTGAATCTCAACCTGAAGGATGGGAAAATAATTGGAACTCTTCAAACCTAGAAGTTATTTGGGGAGCAAGTAAAAAATAAAGACAAGGGATCCCTTGTCTTTTTTAATTTATACAGATTGATTATCATACCATTGTATAATTTCTTCTAAACTTGCATATTCTAACACAAAAGTATCATCTTCATAATAAGTGAAAGTAATTGTTCTAGGAGACTCATAATACTTTGAAAGTTTTACTTGGTTATCACCTAACACTTCTGTATTTAGTTCTGATATAGAAGTAACTTCTATTGTTATGGTTTGACCAAGTATTATACTATCTGTAGATTCTACCTGTATAGTATATAGTTTATTACCTTCTTCATCATATACTCTATATACTAAATAAATATCATTAACATTCGCTACCATATATAGTTCTTCTTTTTCACCATAATAATCATGTCTTATCACACCTATATTTTCTTCGTGCCACTTAATGATTTCCTGGTACGATTCCATCACTACTTCAAATGTTTGGTCTTTATTAAAAGTAAACTCAATTGTTCTTGGTTCGTTATAATAATTTTTAAACATTATATCATTAGTTCCTAATACTTCACCATTCCAACCCGAAGCTTCATTAATATTTAATATATATTTTTCACCATACACTAAAGCGGTATCAGCAGACGCAATAATACTATATAAAAGTTCTCCTGCTTCATTATACACATCATACATAACATAAATCATGTTAATATCTGCTAATATATATAACTCTTCTTTTTCACCATAAAAACCAGATAGTATTACTGCTACGTTATCACCATACCAGTCTTCAATTTCTTCTAATGTTGCATGTCGTACTTCAAATGTTTGGTCTTTGTTAAAAGTAAGTATAACTGTTCTTGGTTCTTGATAATATGCTGCTATTTTAGTTGAATCAATAGGTAAGTATTCTCCATTCCAACCAGCTAAATCATATACATCTAAGCTTATCGCTTCACCATATTTAAGTGGCGAATCAATTGATGCCCGTAAATAATATAGGCTATTTCCTTCATCATCATATATATGATATAATATTTCAATACTTGATGGACTAGTGCTCAAGTATAATTCATCTTTTTCACCAAAATAATCAGTAACTAATACAGCTATATTCTCCTCATACCAATTTTGTATCTCTTCTAATGATGTATATTTAATTTCAAATGATTGATCCCTATTAAGTACAAATTCAATGGTTCTTGGGTTCTGATAATAAGTACTTACCATTTCAATTTGATCATAAGTAATGGCACTACCCCACCCTACTGCACTTTCTACATTTAAGCATAACGGTTCATCATATTTAAGTGGTGATGTAACAAATGCTGTAATAGTATATAAATTTTCTCCTGCTTCATTATACACTCGATAAGATATATAAACATCACCTTCAGTCGCGTCCAGTGATAATTCTGTTTTTTCGCCAAAATGGCCCGCTAAAATTACTGCTACATTCTCTTCATACCAATTTTTAATTTCTTCTAGTGATGCATGTTTTACTTCAAATGTTTGATCTTCATTAAGGACTAATTCAACTGTTCTTGATTCCTGATAATAAGAATGAATATATGTAGTAAAAATACCTAAAGCAGCATTGTCCCAACCTAGTACATCTGTTACATTTAAAACTAAAGTTTCACCATATTTTAGTACAGAACTACTTTGTGCTTGAATTACATATATATCATTGTCTGTTTCATCATATACACTATAACTAATTGAAACACCATTATAATCAGCTGATAGTGTTAATTCTTCATTTTCTCCTAAAGTTTCACTACCTACCACGATTGGTTCTGGTAATGTGTATTCTTTTTTACCTTGTGTAATTGTGTACTCTTCAATAACATTTCCATTTTCATCAATAATTATAAAGCCTTCTAAAATATTTTCTTTTACGAATACAGCAATTTTAACGTCATCTTTATTGGTAAATACATATCCTGTTTTTCCTTCAAAATCACCATATACACATGCATATTTCATCATCTCAACTTTTACTTCATAATTATATTTATCTTTTAAATAATATCCTAAATTATAATTAACTTCTTCTTCTAGTAATTCTTTACTGTAATACTCTATATTGCTTAATGATGATAATACATAATTCTTATTTTCTTCATAATATATGAATGATTTTGATTTTCCTATATTTTCATTATAAATCAATCCTTCTTCTACATACCATTTAAGGCCATCATTATTTGTAAAATTAGTATAAGTAATCATAACTTCTTTTAACGCAAATGTATTTTGAAGAATTGTATCAAAAATACTATTCATATTAGCTAATTCATCATTAATTAAAACCGGTAAATCATCAGTAGTAACACTATTATCTTTTAAAAACAATGTAAAAGTAATATCTTCACCAATTAATTTTTTTATTTCTTCTATTGATGTAATAGTTGTTTCTTCTGTATTTTCATATTCTCTAATAACCAACTCTTTGATTGTACAATCAACAGAACCATCTTCTTTTTCTATTGTCGTGAAGGTAAATGATAAAATTCCATTATTTGCATTTAATGATAATTCGCCTTCTCCATTTACTGCAAAATTTTTAAAACCACTGAATCTTTTATCTAAAGTATACTTAACATCTTCTAAATTTCCATCATTTTCTGTAATTGATGTGATTACTTCTTCTACTTTAATAATATCCGGTTTACTGTCATCATCACCTTTATTTAAATTAACTACAATTAAGACTGTCGCTGTAACTATTACCGCAACAGCCGCGACTATCGAACTTACTAATATTATTATTTTTTTCATATCTATCTCCTTATGTTCTATTAATTATATATTCTTCTAAAGTATTTATGACCTCTTGAGAAATAGATTCCATATCAAATGATTCTACAAATGTAATTGCTTGATTGATTTCTTCTTTTGGTACTTCATAAATCTTTAAAGTAGTTTTCAAAAATCTTTTTATTTTACGATCCATTGTAAAATACATATTACAAGGATTAATTAAAAATCCTCTCATAATACCAGCTGTTGCGATTTCTAGTTCATAGAAATCTTTTGTTGTATATTCTGGTAAATATTTTTTAAAAACATTTTCTAGTTTAACTGTAATATATTCATATATTTTATGGGAGGTATGTGGTAAAGAATAACTAACTGAATACATCTCTCTTAAATGTTCACTTGATTCTGCTATATATAATTGAAGTGTAGATTCAAAGGCATAAAATAATAAATTGTCTTTTGTTTTATCTTTAAGATAGCTTGTACTGAATTCAAATTGATGTTCAATTACTAAATCAATTAAATGACTTAATAAAGTATCTTTATCATCATACATTCTAAATATTTCATTATAACTAACACCTGATATGTTTGCAAGTTCTCGCATTGTCGTATTAGCATATCCTTTTTCCAGAAAAAGTTTTGTTGCGGCGTGTAATAATAATGATCTTGTTTGTCCTTTTTCTCTTTTTAATGGTCTTGCCATTTCCTCACATCCTTTTTTATTTTGAACTCGGGTTCTTAATCTTGATTTATTATATATTATTTATTTTTTATATGCAACAATTTTGATAACTTTTATATAAAAAAAGACCGTACTTTTACGGTCTTAGCTTTATAATGGAAATCTACGAGTAAGTCTTCTTACTTGTTTTTTCACTTCTAGTAGTTTTTCTTTATTTTGATAATTACTTAATGCTTCATCAATTAAGATAGCAACTGTTTCCATTTCCTTTTCTTTAAACCCTCTAGTTGTAAGAGCAGGGGTTCCTAATCTGATACCACTTGCATGCATAGGCTTTTGAGTATCATTTGGAATAGTATTTTTGTTACAAGTAATATTAACTGAATCTAATATCTTTTCACATTGTTTGCCTGTTAGAGATGTTTTAGATAATACATCAACTAATAATAGATGATTATCAGTTCCGCCGCTTATAACATTATAACCTAACTCAATTAATTTATCAGCAAGAGCCTTAGCGTTTTTAATTACTTGTTCTTGATAAGTAATAAATTCTGGTTCTAAAGCTTCTTTAAATGCAACTGCTTTTCCAGCAATAATATGCATCAAAGGCCCACCTTGTACACCTGGGAAAATAGATTGATTAATTTTTTTAGCAAGGTCTTCGCTATTAGTTAAAATGATTCCCCCACGTGGTCCTCTTAAAGTCTTGTGAGTAGTTGATGTAGTAATATCAGCATATGGAATAGGTGATTCATGAAGCCCTGCTGCAACAAGTCCTGCAATATGTGCCATATCTACCATTAAATATGCCCCAACTTCATCTGCTATTTCTCTAAACTTTTTAAAATCAATCTTTCTTGGATAAGCACTAGCACCAGCAACAATTAGTTTAGGTTTTACTTCTTTGGCAATACGTAGTACTTCATCATAATCAATAAAACCTTCTTCATTTACACAGTATCCATAAAACTCATAATCTTGACCAGAAAAACTAAGTTTATGGCCGTGTGTTAAATGACCGCCATGATCTAAACTCATTCCTAATACTTTATCATTAGGAGATAATATTGCGCGATAAGCAGCCATGTTAGCTTGTGAACCTGAGTGAGGTTGAACATTTACATACTTCGCATCGAATAATTTTTTTAATCTTTCGATTGCTAATTCTTCGACTTTGTCAACGTGTTCGCATCCACCATAATATCTTTTATGAGGATAACCTTCTGCGTATTTATTAGTAAGAATAGAACCTACTGCTTCCATTACTGCAGCAGATGCATAATTTTCTGAGGCAATCAATTCTAAATTATCTCTTTGTCTTTTTGATTCATCTTTAATACATTCATAGATTTCCGCATCAACATTACATAGTTTAGCACTGCGAATTTTAATTAAAATAATATATCCAAATAAATATATTAAACAGCTACCATAACCTACTATCATAATTAACGCATTAATTAATTGTTCATTATCAATTAAGATAGTCAATATATATAATGAAATAAAACCTAAAAGACCTATTCCTATTAATATATATGAAGTCATTTTTTTCCACATCTTAATATGTTCCCCTTTCTGCTATTACTAACTCTAAAGCATATGTACCAGAATTCTTCTTTATGTTTAAAGTTTCAATATTATGTAATTGATTAGCTCTAACTGTATTATTGTATTGAACTTTACCACCATCAATTATAATATCAATAGTTGTACCATATACTTCATTAAGAACAACTGTACCACCTTCAACATTTAAATCTAAGTCATATACGTCTAATTGACCAATATATGTTTGAGTATTTTTTGTTTTAACTACTACACTATTTAAGCCATTAAAATATTTTTCATTTTCAATTACTGCCGAACTATTTTTAATAATTGTAGAGTTGATCGATAATTCGCCAGATAATGAGGTAACATTAATATTACCTATAATATCGATTAAATCTAAAATACCATTTGATTTTTCAATTTTAATATCGGCTGTTAATCTAACAAATGATAAATTACCACGATCTAAAGACATATTAATTCCATTTTTTATTATTCCATCAATAATTGAGACATTAGAAGCATTAGTTGTAACAACTCTCATTTCTTCTAATTCGAAATAATCTAAATCATTTTTCTTATTTACTGAATACGTTCCACCATATCCAGCATATGACCATTTACCGCCACATGGATTAATAACTTCTACAATACCTAATTCATTTTCAATTTCAACATTACTCGCGGTAAGCGTATCGATACCTATTTTTATTTGTGAATTTTTAAAACTAAAATTATTACTAACATTGTTTTCAAAAATTGCATATCCTTTTTTACCAATAAATTCCATATCATTAAAAGTAGAGGCTTTAACATGCATATCCATTTGATCACTATTAATAGAAAATTGATTTTTAATATTAACATTTTCAATATAATAGTTTCCATCAATAGCATGGTCTAAAATGAAATCATTTAATGATATATTTTTAATTGAAACATTAGTTTTTAAAGATTTAAAATTAATATTAAATTTATCAGCTAAATCTTTTGTTAGTTTAATTGTTACTTTTGGTGTTGGTTCTTTTAAGATTGATAACACATCAAAAGTATATTTTGTATCTAATTGAATTGTCGCAGAGTTATTTTCTTGTAATAATTTAAAATGATGGTCTAGTGTCGCATCATACGAAATAGTATTTTTTTCACCCTCAATAATCTCTAAATCAATTTCATCAAAATTTAAAATTATATTTTGAACTTGGTCATTTAACTCAACTTCTTGATGATATGAATCACTATTAACACCACTTAATGCATTATACATATATGATTTAGTCGCATAACTACTAATACCAATAATCAACATTACAGCAGCTAATATTCCAAAGATTCGACCAATGAAATATTTCTTTTTAGTAACTTCATCAAACCAAGATGTAATAAAAAATGATGAAGCTTTATAATCAGTAAAATCTTTTTTGAATAATTTAAAGACACTTTGTAACATAAAGCTATCAATTAACCATGCTAAGTCTAAAATGTACATAATCACAATCGCAATTATTAAAAAATAAACAATTATAAATGAAACCATCATTACAGAATCAAAAGTTGGTAAGCTTAAGAAAGCTTTAATAGTTGAACACATTTGGTATATATGTTTTCCTAGTAAATATACAATAAATACTGTTGCGGTACTCACAACCAAAATTACAACTATACTAATTATAGCATCAAGAATCATTTTATTTTTAATTTGTTCTTTTCTTTTTTTAACAAAATCAATTCCTTTGCTATCATAAGCATCTTTAGTAATAGTTTCAATACTAGGTAAACTTTTAATTATTTTATCATCCGTATATCCTTGATCTAAATAATTATTAATTCTGTTTTGATATACTTTAACTAATGATTGTCGTTCTTTTTTAGGCAAGAACTTTAAAGACTCTTCTAGTTTTTGAATATATTCTATCGTTGTCATAATATCACCTACTAGTTTTTCTATATTATTATATATATTGTATCATTTTTACAAATTTATGTCCATTAATAAAAAAACTATTTTACTATATTTCAAGTAAAATAGTATATATTCTAATCTATATATATAAAAAAGCCTTCTCATTCAGAAGACCAATAGATTGATAAGAAATGGTAGGCCTTAGTGGATTCGAACCACTGGAATGACGGAGTCAAAGTCCGTTGCCTTACCGCTTGGCTAAAGGCCTAAGAATGGTGGAGGGGGACGGATTCGAACCATCGAACTCGGAGAGAGTGGATTTACAGTCCACCGCGTTTAGCCACTTCGCTACCCCTCCAGGGGTAATTCATAACTTATTATGAATGCTATAATATTCTACTATATTTTATTAAGTTTGTAAAGCGTTTTGCAAAACTTTATGAATTTTCTTTTTCTTTTTTCTTTAATACTCTAGTTTTTAGTTGCTTTATATACTTAATTATTAACTTTATAATGTCTATTGGCAGCATAATACATACCAATATTTTAAGTAATTTTTTAATAAGTATGAATGAAACTTTAATTATTTTATTAACAACTATCAAATAGTTTTTTCTTAATAACATATAGTAAATAACAATACCTAGTATAACAAAAACAAAGAAATAGATTGGTACATACCCCTTAGCCATATTAAAAGTAAAATAATATGTAACTATTATTTGTAACAATACATATATTATTTGTATTAAATAATAATAGATATAATTCCTTTTGTATTTGATTTTATCGAAAGGATAGATTCTTTGAATTAAATCTATTGTCGCTACAACATATATTCCAAAGGCTATTAATAATAGTGTGATCTTAAAATCAGATATAAAATTAATTGTTCTAAATTGAATCATTTAAATATTTTAGACATGAAACCTTGTTTCTTTTCTTTTGTTACTTCTTTATCTAAATATACTACATCATCAATTGTTCCGCCAATTAATAAATTACCTTTGTCTAAATCTAAATGTAGCATTTCTAGGTTTTCACCACTAATTCTTACTGTTGATAAATTAGTTAACACTACAAACTCTTCTTCGTTCATACTTTCTATTTTTTTAATTGATGAGATTTCTAATCTTTTCCGATTAGTAATAGTTATAACTTGATTTTGTATATCTTTCTTTTGTTCCATATAATCACCCATTTAAATATATGTTTTAAATCTTTTTTTTATGTTTCTTTTTACTTTTAAAAAACTAAAAAATATATTATAATACTTATAAAGAGGTATGGTTATGAGAAAATTTAACAAGCCAATTATTTTAGCATCAAAATCGCCAAGAAGAAAAGAAATTTTATCTAGCTTAGGATATGAGTTTCATATAATGGTTTCATCTAAAGAAGAGGTTTTTAATAATAAACTTTCTTTAAGCGATGCTTTAAAAGATGTCGCTTTACAAAAAGCTTATGATGTTAAAAATGAACATAATATTGCTGACTCTATTATTATTAGTGCTGATACAATTGTATATATTAATAATGAAATACTAGGCAAACCTAAAGATCATCAAGATGCAGTTAGGATGTTAAAACTAATTCAAGGTACAAAACATTTTGTTTTAACGGCTGTTGCGGTTGTAACAGATGATAAAGTTTTAGTTGATGTTGAACAAACTGCTGTTTACTTTAAAACAATGACTGATGATGAGATATTAAATTACATTGAAATTGAGAATGTATATGACAAAGCCGGATCTTACGCTATCCAAGGGCCTGCTAAAAAATATATTGAAAAAATTGAAGGTAATTACGAAAATGTTGTGGGTCTACCAATTAATTTATTAGAAAGGTTATTTGAAGAGCTATGAGAAAAGATTCTAAAGACGCAATCATGGGAATTAGTTTATTAATGAGTATTTTATATTTTACATTCCCAGTTATTAAAGATATACCTGACAGATATACTTTACCTTATTATTTAAAAGTAATTTTTGGTTCGATGTCTTTTTCTAGTGAAAATGCTTTTTCTGGAATTGTTGCGGGGTTATTCCAAAGTTTAATTCTTACGCTTCCTCTTCTTTGTTTTATATATCTTGTAATCTGCGGTTTAATTGATTATTTAAAAAAGAGAAATACTTTTAAACCTTTTATTCCTAGTATCATTAGTTTTGCTTGTAATGTATTAGCAGTCTTATTTTTTCTAATCATGCCAAGAGTAAAAGTTTCTGATGGTGATAAAGCCTTCAAAATGATTTTTAAAGCTATATTTTCATATGGTGAACCTTGCTTTTTCCTATATGTATCTTTAATACTTTCAGGAGTTATCTTAGGTTTAAGCATCATCAATATCCTTAGTAAGAAAAAAAGTCCTCGATGAGGGCTTTTTAAAATAGATCTAATTCTTCACATACAAGTGCAAATACCGCATATACTGGTTGAAATTTAGAAAACTCTTCAAACTCAATATTTAATTCATTTATTAAATTATCTAATTCTTTCATATCATAATGATGTAAATGATTCATAATATGATCGAGATTATCAATAGCTGATTCTAGATATTCTTTGTGACGTTCTGTTAATTTTTCTTCAGATTCTAAATGGCATTTAAAATCATCTAGATATACGCTATAAACAATAATCGGTGTATAATATTCAATTTTATCATCATTATCGTTAAAATATTCTTTAAACATAACTTCTAAATCAGATAAAACATTAGTAAGATATCCATATCCAACTTCAAATATTTCTTCTAATTCTTCAGAAATTTTTGATTTTGCGAAATATTCTTTTTGAACATATTCAGTCACTTTTAAAACATCATCTATTAAAACACAGATATTAGGATGACGATTTCTTATTTTATTAATTAAATCAAGATGTTCCTCTATATAAGATTTATAATCTTCGTATATATTCATAATACATTCACCTCTTTATCTAGTATTAGTATATCATAATTTTAGAATTTTAGATATCAAAAAACTACTTTAAAAATTCTAGAAACATATTTCTTTATTTTTTAGGTATTATATGTTATAATTAATTATCTTAAAAAATAACAAAGGAGATATATTATGGGAAGAGCACATGAAGTTCGTGCTGCATCTATGGCAAAAACAGCCGCAGCAAAATCAAAATTAAACAATAAATATAGCCGCTCAATCTATGTAGCAGCTAAATCTGGCATTCCTGATCCTGAATTAAACTTAGCACTTAAACATGAAATTGAAAAAGCAAAAAGAGAACAAGTAAATGCGGACACTATTAAAAGAGCAATTGAAAAAGCTAAAGGTGGAAGTATGGAATCTTATTTCCCTGTTCGTTATGAAGGTTTCGGGCCAAATAACAGTATGCTAATCATTGAATGTTTAACAGATAATGAAAACCGTACTTTAACAGCTGTTAAAACAGCACTTAGTAAATGCGGTTGCAAATTAGGAGTTGCCGGTTGCGTACGTCACATGTTTAACTATTACGCTGTATTTAGCTTCGAAGGAATGAGTGATGAAGAAGCACTTGAAGCAGTAATGATGGCAGACGTTGAAGTTGAAGATGTATTAAGTGAAGATGGTGTAGTTACAATCTACGCTGAAAGTTCAAAATACAATGATGTTAAACAAGCATTACTTGCTGCTAAGAGTGATTTAACTTTCTTAGAAGATTTAACTACATATGTACCACAAACTACAGTTGAATTAACAGATGAAAAAGACATTTCTCAATTTAGCCGTCTACAAACTATGTTAGATGATATTGATGATGTTCAAGATTTATTCCACAACATTGTTAACTTACCTGCAGAAGAAGAATAAAAAGAAATAGGCAGTATTTTTACTGCCTTTAATAATAGAGGTTGTTATGGATTATTTAATTAAAGCAATGGCATTTGATGATCATGCCAGAATTTATTTTGTTAGTTGTAAAGATGCATTAAATACAATAGGGGATAGACTTAGTTACTATCCAAGTGCACTAGCTGCTGTAGGACGTGTTATGAGTACTACCTTAATGATGGGGGCTATGTTAAAACTTGAAGAAACTGTTACTGTTAAAGTAGAGGGTAATGGTCCAATTGGCTTAATATTAGCTGAAGCTGATGCACATGGTAATGTTAGAACTTATTGTTCTAATCCACACTGTCACTTTGAATATGGTGAACTTAATAAACTTAATGTTAAAGCAACAGTTGGAGATAGTGGTTTCATTAATGTAATCAAAGACTTAAAACTAAAAGAACCTTTCATTGGAATGACTCCAATTATTAATGGAGAACTTGCGGAGGATTTTGCGTACTACTTTAATGTTAGTGAACAAGTTCCATCTGTTGTATCTCTTGGTGTATTAGTTGATACTGATGGTAGATGTTTAACTTCAGGTGGTTTCATTATTCAACTTTTACCAAATACTCCAGATGAAATTATTGATGAAATTGAAAATAAAATGAAGTCTTTCCCAACTATGTCAGATTTATTAACTAGTGATTTAAATGGCGAAGACATTATTAAAATGATTTCTAAAGACGCAAGAATCTTAGAAACTATGGATGTTAATTTTAAATGTAAATGTAGTAAAGAACGTTTTGAAAATGGTCTTATTACTTTAGGCAAAAAAGAATTAACTGAAATCTTAGAAGTAGATAAAACTGCTCATACTGTTTGTCACTTCTGTGGTAATGAATATGACTTCACAGAAGATGATTTAAAAGCATTAATTGAAAGATGTACAAAATAAAAGAACTATCAAGGGTTTTAATCCCTAATAGTTCTTTTTTTATTTATTAAATATATCGTTAATATAAATCCTAAAATTTGACATGCAATTGATATAACTAAAGCAATACCTAATACCTTTATATCCGCATTAATAAATATCAAAGTTTTAAACAAATCACCAATTACATCAAAATAAGATAAGATTATATATCCAACAATACCTCCTAATATTAAAGTAACAATTACATTAATTATTAATTTACATATTTCCAAGTTAATAATCGTTTTATTACTCATACCAAGTTTTTCTAACTTATCAATATTAGGTTTTTGATAATAGAATTCCATATATGCAAGATAACAACTAAACCAAGCAATAAGAATAGTTAATCCTATAATAATACTACTTAAGAATTTAAATGTTTTAGCATATACATCAGTCATTCTTTCAATCTTATTTCCAATATTTACAACACTATATACA
Source organism: Bacilli bacterium (assembly GCA_017411715.1). GTDB lineage: Bacteria > Bacillota_I > Bacilli_A > ML615J-28 > CAG-313 > UMGS1109. The sequence continues at coordinate 18,969 of JAFQPO010000002.1, forward strand.
TAATCACTAAATTTATCCGCAACTAATAAATCAATTTTTCTATCAATTACATAACCATATTTTAAATTATCAGAGTGATTGACGATCGCGAAAGTAGAATATACTTGATCTACAATTTTTAAAATTGTATATTTTTCTTTTTTGCCATTTACTAACTCTATTTCTTCACCTACTTGATAATTACAAACACTGCTATAAAATTTAGGTAAAATTACATAGTTATCAGATGAATTATATAAAGATAGTTCATATTCATTTAAATCAATATTAGTATACTTTAATAATTGTTCACCATTAAAACCACATACTAAATCTAAACTTTTATCTTTAATTAATACTTCGCTATCAATTCTAATTTGGTCATATTGTTTAGATAATGAATTTGATGTATTAGTAACAACAACATCATCAATTTTGATTAATTCGCTAAGAGCATCTATTTGTTTATCATAATTAACATACGCACATATAACAATTGATAAAACAATCATTGTTAAAACATGTACAAATAATATTACTTTAGCAATACTTGATTTCTTATTAATATCAAATATATATACTTTTAATAAGAAATTAGGCGCATATTTTTTAATCCACATTACTAAATCAACCATGATTATTAAAATTAAGACTACCGCTATTATGATTAATAATTTATATATATCAGTATTTTTAATAAAAAGTAGACTAACAAGAACCAATATTAAACAACTTAGTTTAATAATTGTATTATATTTAGGTTGAAACTTAAACATATTCTTTTTAGGAACCAAATTAAACATGAAAGCAATAAATATAATTGTTGAGCTAAATATGATTGATAGATATCTGATATCGTATAACTCAAATGCATCTATTGATTTTAAATACCAATTACATACAAAACTTGTTAAAATACTAGAGGCAATCATTGATATTAGTGTATATATAGCATATTGAATTATCATATTAAGATGAAAATATTTAGTAGATAAATTAATATCAAAATAACTTTTTTGTTTTTTAAGTCTCATCATATATATAGATAAAAGAACTAACATAATTGCCATAAATAATACAGCCGCAATTATAGTCACAAAGTTCAAATTAACATAGAATGATGATTTAATATATTCTAAATCATTCGTATCAATTACATTGTATTCAAAGTAGTAATTGGAAATATGTTGTGATACTTGATGCATATTTTCATCTTTTACATCTAACATAATTAAATTATACATGTTTTTAAAAGCAAATGATTGTGATATATTAGAACCAATAATAAACATTGCTTTAGACGATGTAAATTCATTACTATCGACAATAGATATAACCTTATATTGATATAGGTTATTTTGAATATGTAAATTAATATATTCTCCTATACTAACACCAAGCGAATTAGCTAATTGATTTGTGATAATTGTTTCATTATGTTTTATAGATATTTGGTTATAAACATTACTTATACTTTCATTTGTTCCTTCAAATACATTGACAGTATCAGCATTGTTATTAGTAGATGCTAGAAGTGTGACATTATAAAATGAAGTTTTTTTATTATAAAATGGTTCTAGTTCATCGTTATCACCTTTAGTACCTCTTAATGATAAACCAGTTGTTGACTTTACTACAATGTCATAATCTAAATAATTTGTTTTAATTCTAGATTGTGCCATATGAATTCCAAAGTCAGTAACTTCAAAACTCATAATCAAGCAAGCGTTACAACATATAGTCGCAATTAATATTAAAATATTTAAGCCAAGATATTTTTTAATATTATTATATACTATTTTTAATCGCATTTAAGTTTACCATTATCAAATTTAATGATTCTTGTTGCGTACTTTAAATTTTCTTGTTCATGAGTAACAAGTATAATTGTAACATTATTTTCCTGATTAATTTTTTGAAGTAAATCCATTATTTCTTTAGTAGCTACAAAGTCTAATGCGCCAGTAGGTTCATCACAAAACAATACTTTAGGGTTATTAGCAAGAGCACGAGCAATTGCTACTCGTTGTTTTTCACCACCAGAAAGAACAGGTGGATATTTAGTTAGCAATTTTTCAAGTGATAGTTTTTTTATTAGCTCTTCTATTAACTCATTATTTATCTTTTTTGATAAATGTTGAACTAGCTTAATATTATCTAAAACTGTCAATTCATCAATTAACATAAAATCTTGATAAATAAATCCACTTTCTTCAAGTCTTACTTTACTCAAATTTTGGTTAGTCAATGAATATATATCTTTATCCTGCCAATATACTTTACCTTCGTTAGGCTTTAACATCCCACTAACAATTTTTAATAAACTACTTTTCCCACTGCCAGAAGGTCCTGAAATAATAATAAAATCTTTTTGATTAATTTCAAAACTCTCCTGTTCAAATAATGTTTGAATGTTTGTACCATTTTTATACTTACACGTAATATTTTCAACCTTAATCATAAAACACCTCATATATAAATTATAACATAATATATTATTTTTTTCTAATTCAAGCATTTAAAAGAAAAAAGAGTCTTCAAAAGAACTATCATGTTCTTTTAAAGACTAAACTTTTTAGCTACGCTATTATTTCAACATCTGGAAAAATCCAACTAACCGGTGAATTATTGTTGTATTTATCAATTAGCATATAATCTTCTTCTGTGAATTCAGATCGTGATTTATCAGCTATTTCATATAATTTTGATATTTCTTCTTCTGTTAAAACTTTCATATTAGAACCTAATTGACCAAATAATTCATAAAACTCTTCTGTTGCGTATTTTTCTAACAATGAAATATTTTTCTTATTTAACTCTTTAATGTTGCCTATAAAATTATATTTTTGTAAACTAACAAATGTTGCTTGTAATCCCCAACTAGCTACATTTTTACATATTTCTTGATTTTCCATAACACTATCATAAATTTCTTCTATTGAAGGATGAATATTTAAAATTAATTCATCAATATTCAAAATAGGTTTTTCAAATAACATTAAGAAATCTACATCACACCCTTGAACCATAAAATTGATAAAATCGCAAGCTTCATTTAAAACATCTAAAGTCATATTATCAATTATAAATATGTTTTCCATTAATGATGATAATTTTTCTTGATCATATGTTGCTAGATAACCAATATATTCTTCAACATATACAAAAATATCTTGCATTAATTCTTCTGTAATATTAAAGTCTAATGTTATAGATAATATTCTGATATATTCATCGATAATATCATAGAAATAATCTTTCAATGATTCAAGAGCTTCCTCAGTTAAAATATGACTGTAATCTTTACCATTTAATTTATTTAATAATTGTTCAGCAGATGATGAAATGTGACTTAGAGCCTCTTCATTTCGAGGATCAAGAGCTAATAATATTACTTGTTCAATGTCTTCCACAGTAACATCTTTTAAAACATTAAGAATGTTTCTAAGACCTTCTACCATTAATTTAGTTAATATTTTATTATTTTTTATTGATATAACGGTATTTTGAATAGGAATCACATATCCCGGAAGACCTACATGTACTTGACTACTATTAATTTGTGATAGTTTTACGCAAGCAGAAAGAATTGATTCTAGCTCCTCACCAATTGTATACATCGCTTCTATATCTTCATTAGAAGGCAAAATATCTTCAATTAAATCAATTACTTGTAATGCAAAATTTCTTGCTTCTACTATAACTTCTTTTTGTTCTTCTTCTGTTTTAGCTCTAGCAAACTTTTCCGCAATATTATTTATTTTTGTTTCATATGATGAAACTATATCTTTTACATCATATATAGCTTTGGCAACTGAGGCAAATTTAGCTGTTTTTTCTTCTAGTCTTGTTTCAAAGAATTCATCATTTTCAACAATAGCTCCTAAAGCATTTTGATAATATTCATATGTTAGACATTCTTGATAATAATCAAGCACTTCTGATGCACCCGATGAAAGCTCAGAAAGATTTTTACATCCCTCTAATAATTGAGATAATTCATCAAGTGAAAGTGAATATTTATATTCTGTTAAAGGATTTTCAAATGTTATAATATCTCCATCTCTTGATACATTTTGGAAATATAACATTGACTCACTAGAAAGTAGTGCTGAAAATAATAACGCAGGATTAAATTCTCCGTTAAAAATCATACCAGATAATTCATAGCCATAGCCAATGATTATAGGTGCAACAACATTTAAATAAGGTTCATCTACAAATTCAGAATCTGCATCTGTTACATAATAACCACTTTGAGTAAATTCCATCCATATATCTTCTAATGCATTTTTATATTCCCTAGTTGGTGAAGGTTCTTCAATTTCAAAAGATAAAACTTCAATTTCTAATAGAACATCTAAATAAATAACAATATAATTTAGATAATCATCAAATCTTTCTGATTCAATAATTGAAGCAGGATTTTCACCAAACTCTTCTTCAAAACTATCCATTGTAAAATGATATTTAATAGCAGCCTCTGCCGCTCTAGTACTTTGTTCTCTAAAATCTTTTACATCATATAGCGGGATACCAGTAATTAAAGAAATATTTTCATCAGTTAAATCCTTTTCCCATTTAGCTACTAATGTTATATTTTGTGTAACTGGTTTTGAAAAGTCATACTCTTCACCATTTAATTCCCACCCTATAAATATATGCCCTAAATATTTAGGATCATTGGGCTTAGCAACAACTTCTTTTCGATTAACTTCAATTGCTTCCACTTTGCTTCCACCATTTGAATCAAATGTAACAGTACAAGTCATTGCACAAGAAGCAAGAGTAAAAATAGTTATCATGATAATAAATATAGATAATATTTTTTTCATTGTATATACCTCCTAATCGTATTGTCACTAAAATTATATCACGGTTTTATATGTTTGTCACTAGAATCAAATCTCTTGTTAGGAGAAGTTTTAAAAATAACTATTTTATGGTAATGGATAATACCATTCTATAGGAGATATATTTTCATATCTCATAATCAATTTCTTTTCTTCTTCTGTTAGTTCATTTGCTGGTTTTAAAACCATACTATATAATTTAGCAATTTCTTCTTCTGTGAATATTTCAATTTCGAATCCACATTTTCCAATGAATTCTTCAAATTCTTTTGTTGCGTATTTTTCAACTAATTTTAAATTTTGATTATTAATTTCATATCTATTTGCTATATCAATATATTCAATCATATTTGAAACAACAATAGACTGAATTTTCCAACCTGCAATAGCCTGACCAACATGTGGATTTTTTTGAATATAATCATAAGATTCTTCAATTGAAAGAGTAGTTGTTCCAAGTAAATCTTGAATATTTAAAATACTATCTTTGAATTTATAAAAGAAATTAATATCCATTCCATCAAATAAATAAGAAATAAAATCGCTCATTTCACAAATTAATGAAACATTTATTTCTTTATTTGAAAAAGCACTTTCTAATAAATTAATAATCTTAGATGGGTTATATAATGTCACATATTCTAAATATATTGATAAATACTTTTCAATATGAATTGCGGTATATTCATCTAGATGTAAGTCAAGCGCAACGCTTAATAAATCTGCATAATCTTCAAATACTAAAGATAAATCATCAACAGCTTCTTGTAGTTCTTGATCAGTAAAAATTGCACTATAATCAACTTTTTCTATTTGACTTATTAATCTTTCTATTAGTTTATCAACATAATCAGTTGCTTCAATATTATCAGGATCATTTGCTAATATTAATATTTGTTCAATATCTTCAGTTGTGATTGTTTTAGCCGCATCTAGAAAAGAATTAATAGATGCGATGGTAACTTTTATTAGTGCACGACTACTTGATAAAGTTGTAAAGAATGCATCAAATCCCGCTAAGTACGTATATGGAGCTATTTCAATTCCTCCAAAACTTACACTCATTTCTGTAAATTCTATGAATGTTGTAAGAATAGATTTAAATTCTTCTAATACATCAAACATTGTGTCAATTTCATTATTATTAGGTAATAAATCTGCACATTGATCAATGACTTGTAAAGCAAAATTTCTTGCTTCTTCAATAAATTCATGTTGTTCTTCTTCAGATTGTACTTGGTCTAATTTAGAAGCAAGTTCACTAATCTTAGCTTCATATGATAAAATAATATCAAAAGCATCATTTATACCTTTAATGGTTGATGATAGTTGTTTTGTTTTATTTTCTAATTCTTTATTAAGAAATTCATCATTTTCTTTCAAATTCGCAAATGCTTTTTCATAATAATTATAAGTAACTTGATCTTTAAAATGTTTTAACACCATTAGACTATCTTGAACTAAACTTTTATTACTTTCACACCCTTCAATTATTTTACTAATTTCAGATAAAGTTATAGAATATTTATTATTAGTAACATTATTTATAAAAGTTAAGTTTTCACCTTTTCTGCTAATACTAAAATAATGTCTCATAGCAGGAGAAGCAAGCATTGTTGTAAAAACAATTGTTTCATCTTGATTATTATCAGTAGGTATTTTGCCATAATAATATTTCACAGCTATAATAGGAGCTATAGCTTCTACGAATTTTTTATCTTCTTTGAATGATTGTGATGGTGATTGATAATAATCACCATTTATAAACTCATTCCAAATATTTTGAAGTGATATTTGATATTCTTGTGTTTCAAGTGGTTTTTCTACTTTAGCATCTAATAGTCCTATTTCAAGTAATGCATCAGCTGCTAAAAAAACAAAATTAAGAGTTTTATCTAATTCTTTATTTGCAATTAAAGCTACAGGATTAGTTTCTAATAATTCTTTTAGTGATCCAACATCTACTTTATTTTTTAAAGCAGCACTTGCCATTTTATGTGCAGGTTCAGGATATTTATCGACTATATATAAAGGCAGTTCTGTAATATCTGCAGCTTTTTGATTTGTTAAAGTACTTTCCCAAACTGCGACTAATGTTATGTCTTTGGTTACTTTACTTGAAAAATCATACTTTTCTCCATCAAGTTGCCATTCAATAAACGCGTGCCATTCAAAATTAGGTTTTATTGGTTCTGCTACTTTTTTCTTATGTTTTACCTCAACTGGTTCGACATAACTACCACCATTAGAATCAAATGTAACTATGTGTTTTTTTCCACATGATACTAAAGTAAATAGGCAAAGTAATATTAAACTAAATGATAATATTTTTCTTTTCATACCTTCCTCCATACTTGTTATTCTTGCTTAAATTATATCATAGCCCTATTTTTAAAGCAAGAAAAAGTAGTTTCCATTCTTTAGAAACTACTTTCTTTTTTTAATTTCTTGTACGCATGTGTGGGAATAAAATAACATCCCTAATATTTTCAGTTTGAGTAAGAAGCATTACTAAACGGTCAATACCAATACCGATACCGCCTGTTGGTGGCATACCATATTCTAAAGCTTCAACAAAATCAACATCCATTTCATTGGCTTCATCATTACCAAGTGCTTTTTCTTTTACTTGTTCTAAGAAACGTTCTCTTTGATCGATTGGGTCATTTAATTCAGTAAATGCATTACCATATTCTTTATGATTAATAAATAATTCAAAACGATCTGTAAAACGTGGATTTTCTTTATTCTTTTTAGCAAGTGGACTAATTTCAACTGGATGACCATAAACAAATGTTGGTTGAACAATTGTTTCTTCAACAAATTCTTCAAAGAATAAATTAATAATGTGTCCAACGCTTCTTTGGTGAGCAGGAACTTCAATTCCTTTTTCTTTAGCAAGTGCTAAAGCAACTTCTACATCAGTGATTTCAAAGAAATCAATACCAGTTACTTCTTTAATACCATCTACCATATGAAGTCTCTTAAATGGTTTAGAAAAATCAAGTTCTACACCTTGATAATGAATGATGGGACTATCAAGTAATGTATCAATTAAATGTCTAAATAAACCTTCTGCTAAATTCATCATATCTTCCATATCACCATATGCAAGATAAGCTTCAACTGTAGTAAATTCTGGATTATGAGTGGCATCCATTCCTTCATTTCTAAATAATCTACCAATTTCATATACAGCTTCCATACCACCAACGATTAAACGTTTAAGAGCAAGTTCAGTTGCGATACGTAAGTAAAAATCCATATCTAAAGTATTGTGATGAGTAACAAATGGTCTTGCTGCTGCACCGCCAAGAATTGGGTTTAGTACTGGTGTTTCTACTTCAACAAATCCACAAGAATCTAAGTAATGTTGAATTTCACGAATAATTCTAGGACGCATAAATGCTACTTTTCTTGATTCTTCATTCATGATTAAATCAACATATCTACGACGTCTTGCTTCTTCTCTATCTTGTAAACCATGGAATTTTTCAGGAAGTGGACGAAGGGCTTTTGTAAGGTGAGTGTAATGTTCAGCTTTAATACTTAATTCGCCTGTATCAGTTTTCATTACTTCACCGCTAATACCAACGATATCACCAATATCTGCTACTTTAAATAATCCATATTCTTCTTCACCTAAATTATCAAAGCGAAGATATATTTGAAGTTGACCGTATCTATCTTGAATATGCATAAATCCAACTTTACCTTTACAACGTTTTGTCATAATACGGCCAGCAACGCTTGCTTGAATATTTAATTCATGAAGCTCTTCTTTAGTTTTTTCAAGATACATATCTTTTAATTCTTTAGAGTTAGCAGTTCTAACGAACTTTTGACCAAAAGGATCAATTCCTTTTTGTCTTAAATCTTCCATTTTATTTCTTCTTACTATTTCTTGTTCACTTAAGCGTAATTCTTGTTCCATCAAAAAACACCTCATTTCATTTTATTATTATAACACAACTTATATATTTTTACAAATAAAGGGGCATAAATTTTTAAAAAAGGTATGGAAATATATCCATACCTTTAGTTTTCTTTTAAATCATCACTGATTAATTCATACATTAAAGCTGCATCATTCTTTTTAGTTGATTCTATTATTTGTGTTACTTTAACTGTAATTACCCTTTTACCAAAAGCAATACTTATAATATCCCCAATCTTTACTTCTTTTGAAGGTTTAGCAGGTTTATCGTTAACTAAAACGCGTTCAGCTTCACTTGCGTTTTTAGCAACAGTTCTTCTTTTAATTAATCTCGATACTTTTAAATATTTATCTAGTCTCATTGTTTTCTTCTTTTTGTTCTGTTTTTTCTTCAGCAACTACTTCTTCGGAAGAAGTTTCCATTTGACTTAGTTTTTCTTCAAGCTCAGCCATTTTTGCTTTTTTCTTTTCCCACCAGTTTAGTTTTCCAGAATTAACAAGTTCTTCAATATCTTCTTTTGTTAAAGTTTCAATTTCAACTAAGTGTTTCGCAAGTAAGTCTAATAGTGAACGATTCTCTTTTAATAATTGTTCACCTTGTTTGTAACATTCATCAATGATTCTTCTTACTTCTTGGTCAATTTCAAGTGCAACTTGGTCAGAGAAGTTTTTATCTGTCATATAATCTCTTCCTAAGAATACAGAACCAGTTTGGCGTTCATATTGAATAGGTCCTAAATTACTCATACCATATTCAGTTACCATTGCTCTTGCGATTGCTGTTGCTTTTTGGAAGTCATTGTGAGCACCAGTTGACATTTGATTAAATACTAATGTTTCTGCGATTCTTCCTGCTAATAAACTTACAATTTCTGCAGTTAAAGTTTCTTTAGTTTGTAGGAATGTTTCTTCTTCTGGAGTCATTAAATTATAGCCACCAGCCATTCCACGAGGAACAATTGTAATCTTTTGAACTTTTTGGGCGTATTTTAATCTAATACCAACAACCGCATGTCCTGCTTCATGATAAGCAACAAGAGCTTTTTCTCTTTCAGTATATTTTTTACTTTTCTTAGCTGGACCCATAATTACACGGTCGATTGCTTCATCAACATGATAAATTTTAATTTCTTTACAGTTTTCTCTAGCTGCTAAAAGGGCTGCTTCATTAAGTAAGTTTTCTAAATCAGCTCCACTAAAGCCTGGTGTTCTTCTAGCAACATCAGCTAAATTAACACGTGGAGAGAATTTTTTATTACGAGCGTGTACTTTTAAGATTTGTTCTCTAGCTAATACACCTGGATTGCTAATTGTAATTTGTCTATCAAAACGACCTGGTCTAAGTAGGGCTGGGTCTAAAACGTCAGCTCTATTTGTTGCGGCCATAACGATAATACCAGAATTTCCTGCGAAACCATCCATTTCAACAAGTAATTGGTTTAATGTTTGTTCTCTTTCATCGTGGCCTCCACCAAGACCTGTACCTCTTTGGCGCCCAACTGCATCAATTTCATCAATAAATACAATACATGGTGCATTTTGTTTAGCTGTTTTAAACATATCACGAACACGGCTTGCACCAACCCCTACAAACATTTCTACGAAGTCAGAACCTGAAATACTATAGAATGGTACATTTGCTTCTCCTGCTACTGCTCTAGCAAGTAATGTTTTACCAGTACCTGGAGCACCAACAAGTAAAATACCTTTAGGAATTCTAGCTCCCATCGCAAAATATTTTTGTGGATTTTTCAAGAAATCTACTACTTCAATTAATTCATCTTTTTCTTCATCAAGACCAGCAACATCTTTAAAGCTTGTTGTTCCTTTTGATGTTAAGCGAGCACGACTTTTAGCAAAATCAAATGCTTTATTATTACTTGATGCTGAATTTCTAAAAATAATAATAATTAAGAAAATACTTAATCCTAAACCACCAACAATTGTGATTAATCCAAACCAGTCAAAAGTTGATACTTTGATTGGGCCCTTAAATTCAGCTGGTAAATCATATTGTTCAATTAAATCAAATATTAAATCAAGTTGCTTTTCGTTAACTCTGATTTCATATCCCTTATATTTTCCAGCTTTAACCTTAGCCTCAGAATATTCACCATACACAATTTTGTTACCAGAATTGGCACTTCCTTCTTCACCCTTGTACTCAACAGTTTTAATATCGCCATTTAAAAGTAATTCTTCGAACTCTTGCCAGCTATTTAACTCTTCAACAGTTGATACGTTTCTTAAACTAAAAATAACAATACCAGCTATAACTGATAAAAATAAAAATACGACAATCAAGTCACCCATACCAAAACGGCGACGTTTTTTGTTATTCATGCTTTGCATTTAACCCTCCTTATTTTTTAAATCCTAATATTTCAATTATTTCTTGATCTTTATTTTCAAGTACTAAGATATGTGGTCTATATATATGTGATACCTTTTTATTTGTCATTATATCATTTACTTTTTTAGTTCCACCTTTGGTCTTAATTTTATCACCGGTTTTTTTTGTTCTAATGACAATTGGCAAATCTTGTATATTATAGCACATCTTACCTTTAGTTGGTTCAAAATAAATAATATTTTTAAATTCTTCAGAGACAATTATTTTTCTGTTATCTGGTAAATCATATTCACCACTTTGATTAATTTCTAAATAATAGTTAAGTTCTTCAGTGTGACTAGTAAATAATAAATAGCCATATTCTTTAATAAATAACAAGTCATTATTAATGTTACTAATGATTGTTGTTTTAGAAGATTTAATTTGTTTAATAATTTCTTCGATACAAATTTTAGATAATTTGTAATCAAATAAAATTGTAAACAAACATTCCTTCTGCATAAAATCATCTAATTCTAAGAACTTATTTTGATCTACTTTAATAATATTATTATTTACACAAACATTATCTTTTATAAATAAATTAACTTGATTTTTTAAGATATTCCCCGCGTAAATTAATGTTTCACTATAATCTTGAAGTGATTTAAGCCAATTGGGATTTTCTTTTTTAATTACTGGAACAATGTCTTTTCTTATTCTATTTCTAGTATATATAGTACTTTCATTTGAAACATCTTCAAAATAATGATATTCTTGGCTGTGCATATATTCATATATATCTTTTTTACTTATTGAAAGTAAAGGCCTAACGATTTGATAGTTTTTATGAGCAGATATTTCTTTAATCCCCGCATATCCTAATAAATTAGATGATTTAATAAATCTCATGATAATTGTTTCTAAATTATCATCTGCGTGGTGAGCAGTTAATAAAATCTTAGAATTAGTTTTTGTTAAAACTTTTTCAAAAAACATATATCTTTTATTTCTTGCCCATTCTTGAAAATTATCATTTCCCTCATAATTTAGTTTTTCAATATAGCATTTAAGATTGTGTTTAAAGCAGAAATCTTGAATGTATTTTTCTTCTTCGTTTGACTCAATTCTTTTTTGATGATTTACGTGCGCAACAGTTATTAGTTCATGTGGCCATATATTCATCAGCCCTCTTAATAAAGCCATTGAATCAACTCCGGTTGAACAAGCAACAACTAAATTTTGATTTACAAAAGATGATAATTTATTAGATAAATGTTGTTCAAAACTTACTTTATCCATATTTTACCTACCTTATTATACATCATTTATATCATATATAAGTGATACTAGTTTGAATTTTTTGTGAATATCACTTATTTCATATATATATTACCACTTTTTAGTAAAAAAAGCAAGCGTTATTTCTTGCTTGCTAGTTTTGTCTTGGTTAAGATTGTACTTTTATATCTTTGAGTTAGGTTTTTTTCATTTTGATAATTTAACCAAAGGGCTTGAAGCATGTTTTGATATATTACTTCTTTTACATCAATTCCTTTATTTTTAAACATATTTAAAGATAAATTACCTGGGATTGTATTTACTTCACATACATATATTTGGTTAGTTGTTTGATTCTTTAAAAAATCAATTCTAATTATTCCTTTTTCAAAATAACTATTATATATATTTTTAGCCATTAATATGATTTGATTAATTTCTTCTTCGTTTAAGTCTATTGGTAGTTTGACCCTTTTTGATGTTAGATATTTATCTTCGAAAGTATAAAACTCATTATTCGTATATGATTTTTCGACATTTGATAAATATATATTATCTTTGTATTTATAAAGAGCTAAACTATATTCAGTAAAGTTTTCAATTAATGGTTCTATTAATAGTTTATTAGAATATGTAAATGATTCTTGTAGTTTTTTAGTTAATGCTTGTTCATTAGTTACAGTAGTAATACCAATACTAGAGCCAAGTGATAATGGTTTTATTATAATGGGTAAGTTTAAAGTAACTTTTTGATTTTGTTTTGTTAGGAGTTGATATTCTAAAGTTTTGATATTTATTTTTTCTAATAATAGTTTAGTTATATATTTATCTTGAAACATTGAAGCTTCTAAAACATTAGGACATACTGATGGTATTTGTAAGAATTTAGTATATCCAGCTATTATTCCATCTTCTAAGCCTTCACCATGCATAATTGGTAAAATTAGGTCAATTTTAAGCCCATTTAGAGACTTTTTATGTGATTTTAGAATAGTTGCTTCACTAGTTTTTAAAAGGGCTATTTCGTTTGTTTTAGTTAGTAGTTTATTTAAGTGTTGATAGTTTTTAATATCTGTTAATTCACTACATGTATATAAAACATTATCATAATCAGCATATACTAATACTTTATTATACCTTGGATCATCTTTTATTAAATTATATACATATAAAGCACTTACAACACTAACATCACTTTCTAAACTCTTACCCCCAAACATTAATAATACATTCATACTTACCCCCTTAAATAATTTTCTGGCAAATCATTTTCTATTAAAACTATAGCTTCTTGATAGTTACTTAAAACAAAACTATATGCCTCTTTGAAACTATTAAACATTTTATATTCTTTTCTATGTTTATCTAGATAATTACTAATATATATACTACTTTCATTCCTAATCAAAATAACATCAATATCTAATAACATAGCTGCAGCACGTTCATTAATCATTTTCGTATATTTACCTAAATCTACTATACCTGGAGTAATAATAACTTTTAATTCTTTGTGTTCTTTTAAGAATTTTAAACTATTTTCAAACCCCACTATATTAGAACTATAACTATTATCAACAATCACTAAATTATCTTTTTTCCTAACTTCTAATCGGTGTGGAGCTGATTTTATTAAAGCACTTTTATCTTTAATCATATCTATATCTAATCCTAGATATAAACTAGTAACTACAGCTAATAAATAATTTGATTTATTTCCATCTCCATATATATTAGGTTTAATAGTAGCTAAACTTATTTGCTTATGATATATAAAATCACCATCATAATAATATTCACAATCACTATTTTTTATACTACATCTAATTAGTTTAAGGTGTTTTGGATAATTATAATTTTTTAAATATTCACAATCATCATTAATAATAACTGCCTTCAATGATTTAGATGTTAGAACTTTCATTTTTTCATTAATAATATTTTCAATTGTTTTAAATGTTGAAGTATGTTGATATGTTATACCTGTTAATATTACTATTTCTGGTTCTACTAGGTTAGTTAAATCATAGATATCATTTTTATGGGTTGCGGCTAACTCAAATAATAAAATATCATCATATATTTCAATATCTTCATTAATCATCTTCGTAATTCCCATTAAAGTATTGACTGAATTTTTTGATGTTTTAACAAAATATTTTGTGCTAAGTAATGTATCAATGAAATTTTTAGTTGAAGTTTTCCCATAACTACCTACAACCGCAATTTTTCTAGCTCTTATTTTATTTAGTTTTTGATAAGCTTTTTTAACATATCTTTTATTTATTAGTTTTTCTAGTGGATATAAAAGATAAAAATTAATTAGAATAATAACTGGATTAACTACTAACATTAATACTACATATATGTCTTTATATATAATACTAGTTAATAAAATAAAAGTAATAAGTACATAATAAAGCAAAAAATATCTAATGGTTCTTTTAGTATATTTAATTTTAATAAAGTTTTTGGAAGTTTTATAATAAAGGCCTAAATAGAAAAATAGTAAAAAGATAATCCAATACCACATATTAGTTATTAGATATAAAAGAAAGATTGTATATATTCCTATTAAAAAGAAAACTTGTGTCAGTTCAAAATAATAAAGTTTAAAATGTTTTAACATTTTAAAAGGATGATAATGTTCTTGTTGAAAATAACCATATAAGTAATGCGTAAGATATATGACTATAAAAATAGTACTAAAGATAATAATATAATCAACCATTCTTAACCTCCAATGAATCAAGATATGATAAAACTATCAAATTAAATTTAGTTGTTTCATCTAAGTATGGAAAATGACCTGATGATTCAAAAACAATCAAACTAGAATTTTTAATATTTTCATTCATAATCATACCATCTTTTAAAGAAGTAGTATAATCATTTTTACCCCATAATATTAATGTATCAAGTTTAATATCTTTTAAATATGGTTTTAAATTAACATGAATAGTTTTATTCATCGTTTCTTTTAATAAAGGACTACTATTTATATAATCTATGCTGCCGCTTGTTTCTTCTAATATTTTTAGTTTTTGTTTTAAAGATAACAGTTTATAAAGTTTTTTTCTTGTTTTATATTTTAATACTTTATATTTAGTGAGAAGATTAAAATGTTTAATTCCTGCACTATCAACAAGAATTAAGCCTATAATTTGATCTAAATTATATTTATTTAAATTAATTAAGATTCTCCCTCCAAAAGAATGTCCTAATATTACAACATTATTTAATTTTAAATCTATAATCATTTGTTTTATTAATTCACTATAATCATCTAAACTATATGCTCTGTTTAAACTACTATTACCAAAGCCAGGTAAATCAATAGCAATAACATTATGATGCCTTGCAATTTCTTTAAAAACTTCGCGAAATGTTATTATACTCATTCCCCAACCATGTAGCAAAATAATTGTTTTGTTAGATTTATTAGTATAAGATGCCTCATAATTAACTTTATCATTATTAAAAAAGTATTCCATACTTTCACCTTCTGTATCAATATATGTCAAAGATTTTTAAAAATCACTTTTTTAAAAAGATTATATTTGACAAATCGTTTTTGAAAGTGTAAAATGATATTGAAAGAGGTACATATATATGAAAAAAATTATTACTACATTTTTATTATGTTTTTGTTTTAGTTTAGTACTTATTGGATGTACTACAACTCAAAATCAAACAACTAAAAAATTAAATACACCATCTAATATAAGAATTGAATATGTTAATAATAAACAACAATTATTATTTGATGAAGTAGCAAATGCGAATAGATATACCGCAACTTTTTATCAAAATGAACAAATTGTTAAAGAAATTCAAGTATCAAACGCGTCAATCTTAGATTTAGAAATTGGTGAATATGAAGTTAGCATTAAAGCTCTTGATACAACTTATGCATATGATGCATCTGATGCTTCTAGCAAAATTTCTTTTATTAAAGAAACAGAGACAAAATATTTTAACTTTGTTTTAAATAGTCAAGGTACTGAATATTTAGTTTCAAAATCTACAAGCAACGCTTTACCAAAACACATTATTATTCCTAGTGAATATAATAAATTACCTGTAACCGGTATTATGCAAAATGGTTTTGAACATACAGAAATTATTTCTATTAGATTACTTGATAATATTAAATTAATTGGTAAGCAAGCATTTAGTTACTCTTCACTTCAAAAAATTGAATTAACTGATTCTATTTTAGAAATAGAACGTGAAGCTTTCTATTCTTGTTTATATCTACAAAGTTTCGATATTCCAAAATCTATTTCAACAATTCCATTTGAATGTTTTTATAAATGTGCTAGTTTAAAAGAAATCACAATTCCACAAAATATTACAACAATTGAAGCAAGTGCTTTTAATGGTTGCAGTGGTTTAGGCGAAGCTCTATCAATTCAAAATATTATTAATTTATTAAATAACGAAAATATAAATGTTACAACTGATACTTTAGCTAGTATGGATTTAGAAAGTTTAAACGAATTCTTAGCAGAAAATAACGCAAAAAGTGTTTTATCTTTTGTAAAGATTTATCCTTCAACTAACGCTAAAGAAATTAAATATGATGTCAAGTTATCAACAGGGTTAGAAAACTTAACAATTGAAAACGCAGATACTTTAACATATGTAGGAAATGATGCATTTAATAGCACACCATGGTTTGAATCTCATCCAATTGGCCTTGTATACGTTGGTAAAGTATTATACAAAGTAAATGGTCAAATTGAAGGTGTTGTTGATTATATTAAAGAAGATACTATCTCTATTACAAACCAAGTATTCTTTTATCAAAGAGGCATAACAAAAGTCGTTATTCCAGGTAGTGTTAATGGTATCTCACACACTATGTTTAGACAATGTATTAATCTTGAAGAAGTTGTTATTGAAGAAGGTGTTGAATTTATTGATATTCAAGCATTTGATGGATGTGGAAAACTAAAAACTGTTTATATTCCTAAATCAATGAAAGAAATCAAAGAACAAGCATTCATTAATTGTCGTAAATTAACTAATTTAATTTTAGCTGATAATCTTGAATTAGAACATATCGGTAATGATGCTTTCACAAACTGTTCAAGCCTTACATCAATTAAAATTCCAAGTACTGTAACATATGTTGGTTCTAATGCTTTTAGTGGTTGTAGTAATCTTACTATTTACTTAACTAGTGAAGCTCCAAATACATGGAATGCTTCTTGGAATAGTAGTAATCGACCTATAGTAATCGAGTAAATTAAAAGGTGCAAGAAATTCTTGCACCTAATTTTTATTCATTTCTAATTTAATTAATTGATTTAATTCAACCGCATATTCCATTGGAAGTTCTTTCGCGAATGGTTCAATAAATCCCATAACAATCATTTGTGTTGCTTGAGCTTCAGTAAGTCCTCTACTCATTAAATAGAATAATTGATCTTCATTTACTTTTGAAACTGTTGCTTCATGTTCAATATATGATGAATCGTTTTGAGTAATGTTTGTTGGAATTGTATCACTTGTAGATATATCATCTAATATTAATGTGTCACATTCTACATGTGATTTCGCATTAGTAGCATTTTTACCATGTCTTACTAATCCACGATAGTTTACTTTTCCACCACCACGACAAAGTGACTTAGAAATAATTTGGCTTGTTGTATTTGGAGCTAAGTGAATCATCTTAGCACCAGTATCTTGGAATTGATTACTTGAAGCAAACGCAATTGAGATTGTAGTTCCTTTTGCGCCTTCACCTGCTAGTACACAAGCTGGATATTTCATATTAACCATTGAGCCAATATTACCATCAATCCATTCCATATGAGCCCCTGCTTCAACATAGGCTCTTTTTGTTACTAAGTTGACAATATTATTAGACCAGTTTTGAACAGTTGAATATCTACAATATCCACCTTTTTTAATATATATTTCTACAACTGCAGCATGTAATGAATCTTTAGAATATTTAGGAGCAGTACATCCTTCAACATAATGAACACTAGCTCCTTCATCAACAATGATTAATGTTCTTTCAAATTGTCCCATTTGTTCAGAGTTAATTCTAAAGTATGATTGTAGTGGTTTTTCAATTTTTACGTTTTTAGGAACATATATAAATGAACCACCACTCCAAGTTGCGGTATTAAGGGATGCAAACATATTGTCTTGATAAGGAACAACTTTCGCGAAATATTCTTTAACAATTTCAGGGTATAATCTAACTGCTGTATCAGTATCACAGAATAATACACCTAATTCTTCTAATTCTTTAATAGTAGAATGATATACTACTTCTGATTCAAACTGTGTAGAAACCCCTGCTAAATATTTTTGTTCTGATTCTCTAATTCCTAGTTTATCAAATGTATCTTTAATTTCTGTAGGTACATTATCCCAACTAGATTCTGCTTTTTCACTTGATTTAATATAATAAGTATATTCATCAAAATCTATGAATGATAGATCTGGGCCATATGTTGGCCATTTTTTCTTTTCAAATTCATGATAAGCTTTTAATCTAAGTTCTTTCATCCATAATGGTTCTTTTTTGATGTTTGATATTTGTTCTACTACATCCTTGTTTAAACCTTTACCAGTATCGATTACATTTTTAACATCAGTCTTAAAACCATATTGATAATCATTCCCAAGGTTTTCTAAAAACTCTTTTTTATCAGACATCTTCTTCACCACTCTTACCAGCAAGGATTGTTCCTAAAGCTTTCCAAGCAAGAATAGCACATTTCATTCTTGCGGGGAACTGAGCAACACCACCAAAAGCCATAGCTTCATCAAGACGTTCTTCATCTGTCACATCTTCACCTTTAATTAAATTATAAAAGTCTTCTATAACTTCTTGTACTTCCTCGATGTCTTTACCTTTAACTACTTCACTCATTACAGATGCAGATGAACAACAAATTGAACATCCTGTTCCTTCATGATGGATTTCTTCAATATGATGATCTTTAATTTTTACTTCAATTGTTACATCATCACCACAAGAAGGATTTTTTAGGCGAAGTTTAGTATATTCATCAGTATTTTTCAAACCTTTATTACGGGGATTTTTAAAATGCTCAACGATAACTTGTCTATATAATTCATTCATTGAACTCATATTATCCACTCCTTAAAATATTCACACGCAACAACAGTTGCTTCAATTAATTTATCAATATCAGAATAATCATTATATAAATATATACTTGCACGTAGTGTTCCAGTTACACCCAACCATTTAGTAATAAGTTGAGCACAGTGGTGCCCAGCTCTTAAAGCTATACCTTTTTCATCATAAATAGTTGATGCATCATGTGGATGAATTCCTTTAATATTAAATGAAACAATACCACAAGAAGATTCTGTTGCGTATACTTCAACACCATCAATTGCTTTTAATTTATTAATCGCATATTGCGTTAATTCATAGTCGTGTTCATATATTTTATTTAAATCTTGTTTTTCTAAATATTTAATTGCTTCTTTAAAAGCTATTACTTCTGCTATTTTTGGTGTACCAGCTTCAAACTTATATGGAGCTTCTTTAAATGTTGAATCATATAACTCAACATTATCATTCATATCTCCGCCAAATTCAATTGGATTTAAAGAATTTAATTCTTTATACTTTCCATATAACACACCAAGACCAGTAGGGCCTAACATCTTATGGGCAGAAAAAGCAAGATAGTCAACATCTAAATCTTTAACATCGATTTTCATATGAGGAACTGCTTGTGCTCCATCTGCTACAACAATTGCATTTTTCTCATGTGCTAGCTTTGTTATTTCTTTAATTGGTGTTGTATTACCAAGCACATTACTCATTAATGTTAGTGCTACTACTTTTGTTTTATCCGTTAATACTTTCTTAAAATTTTCAACAGTTAAGTTGCCTTTTTTATCAAGTGGTACATATATTAGTTTAGCACCTTTATTTTTACAAATTTCTTGATAAGGCATAACGCTACTATGATGTTCTAAAACAGAGGTAATAATTTCATCACCTTCATTAATATGTTCACTAAGTGATCTTGCGACTAGATTAAGTGCACTTGTTGCACCTGATGTAAATACAATCTCTTTTGTTTTAGCATTTAAAAACTTCGCAACAACTTCTCTTGTTTCTTCATATTCATCACTAGCAATATAACTTAGTTGATAAACACCACGATGAACATTCACACCATACTTAGTATAATATTCATTCATCTTATCAATTACAGATTGTAGTTTTAAACTTGATGCACCACTATCTAAATAAACAAGATCTGGATTATTTTTAATTACAGGGAAATCATCATAGTATCTCATAAATCCACCTATTTCAAATTTTTAATAAAGTCATTTAATATTTGTTCTTTAAAGTCTTTTAAACCCTCAACTTCATCAATCTTATCAGCAAAAGGAGCTATAAACCCTAATACGATAAGTTTAGAAGCATCAAGTTTAGTTAAGCCTCTACTCATTAAATAAAATAAATCATCTTTGCTGATAGATCCAATTGCGCTTGCATGTGACGCAAGACAATCAGCTTCATCAATATATAAAATTGGTAATGCTTTAATAGTTGTTTCTTTATTAAGTGCTAATCCTTTAGCCTTTTGATGAACAACACATTTTTTCTTACCTTGTTTAATCGTTGCCATATTATTAATGTTTACAGTTGATGAATCTTTACCAATTGATAAAATACTTAAATCACTATTAGTATTTGAAGCTACATGATAAGCATGTACTTTACTATCAATTAAAGATTGATCAGTCCCTAGATAAACATTTAATATTTCACAATTAGCATGTTCTTCTTTTAAATTAACATCTGCGTTTAATGTGATATTTTGATCATTAGTTGCAATAATCAAATTATACATTTTTAAAGACGCATCTTTTTCTAAATTAATTATAATTTTTGAATCACTTAAACTACTCTTATTATAATATGAAACAAATGTTAATGTTGCGCCTGCTGATACATTTATTTCTAGATTTTTAATTTGCGTATTTTCATCTTGAACAATTACAACATTTTCATTTTCTTTGATATTTTGAATATTAGTAGTCCCAGGCGATATCAAATGATAACCTTTATACTCTTTATACTCAATTGTCTTTTGCATAATTATGCCTCATTCTTTGCTAAACTAGATTTAACTGCACAAGTTCCAATTGAAGTTACAGTAATAGGATCATCATCTAATCCTAATTCTTCTTTAATCCAATCGTAACCATTTTGGTCAACTTTTTCAATTAAAGAAGTATCGCCACTTTTTACAATTTTACCATTCATTAAGATATGAACATAGTCTGGTTTAATATAATCTAATAATCTTTCATAGTGAGTAATAACTAATGCGCCAAATTCACTTGATTTCATTTCATTAACATTTTCACCTACAATACGTAATGCGTCAACGTCAAGTCCGGAATCAATTTCATCAAGAATTGCAAATTTAGGTTTTAATATTTTCATTTGTAAAATTTCATTACGTTTTTTCTCACCACCAGAGAATCCTACATTAACATAACGATGAGGTAAGTCAGATTTCATTTTTAATTCTTGTGATGCTTTATCTAATGTTTTAATAAATTTAAATAAAGATATATGTTCACCTTCAGCAAGGCGCGCTTGCATTGCTGTTTTAATAAAATCTGCATTAGTTACACCTTCTATTTCACTAGGATACTGCATAGCTAGGAATAAACCTTTTCTACTTCTTTCATCAACACTCATTTTAAGTACATCTTCACCATCAAGTAAAATACTACCTGAGTCAACTGTATATTTATAATGCCCCATGATTGCGGCTGAAAGTGTAGATTTACCAGTTCCATTCGGACCCATTATAACATGGAATTCTCCTGTTGAAAGTTCAAGATTAACACCTTTTAAGATTTGTTTACCTTCAACACTTACATATAAATCGATAATTTGTAATTTAGACATAACATACCTCTTTACTAATTTTATTGATACTTTTTTATTGCTTATATATTATACCACAATTTATTCAAATTGTTAAATGTTTTACATTATACATAAAAAAAGAAAAACTCCTATAAAGGAGTTAATCAATACTTAGTTTACTTTCTATTTTGACCCACATTGCGATAATATCATTATCATATATAGATACAAGTGTATCTGGAGCTATTTCATAAGTTGTTGTTAAACTATTTAATTTTCTATCTCCAATGCATAGCCAACCAGATTTAGAATCATAGAAAGTATCACTATTTCTTAGATATTTAAAGATTGTTTGTTTATTTGCTTTATATGAATCAAAATCTGCACGAATTGTAGCTTTAGTACTTGTAGGAACTTTTAGCTTTCTTTTTAACCATACAGAGCAAGGTGCCATTCCATATACACCAAGTAGGTTTTTAGTTTCATAGTCAATTGCAAGCCCACAACAAGTTACTCCAAAATGCATTTGAACATCACCACTTACTTCTGTTTCAAAACATCTTGATTCAATGTTAAATTTTGGAATATCACGATTAAATATTTCATCACTTACTTTATAAAACTTAAAATGCTTTGTGGTAGGGACATCATAACAACGATATTTAGTTAAGCTTTTCGCGTAAGCAAGAAGTAATTGAGTTTCTTCTTGGAAGTTATATATCTTCTTTTGATTTTTCTTTTTTGAAAAAAACCCTAAATACCAAGCAGAGAAAATAAACATCCCAAGAATTGGAAGTACAATTGCCATACTCCATAATGTTAAATCAGTTACAACTAATAAATATATATATAATGCTAAAAATGCAAGACCAAATAATGTATTAAGAATTGGAAATACAATTCTTGGTTTATTTCTCGCCATTGCTCTTTGAGCGTCTTGATCGTTTTTTAAATAACTACCCATATTATACTTCCAAAATAATTGCTGCAATTGGAATTAATAAGAATAATACCCAGCTCCAGCTCCATCCACCAGGGATTAAGAAGCCAACTAAGAAGAATCCTGCAATAACTGCTACAACTAATACAGCGTAAAATTGAGCTTTAAATGTTTTTAATGATAAGTTACATACAATCCATGAAAGTGGGATAGATGTAAATGCCAATGCACCCCAAGTCCAAAGATCAAGTAAGAAACCAAGCATTAAATATACAAATAAAGATAATAAAGGTGTAACTGCGATTATTTTATCTTTTACTTTTCTGACCATCTTTTTTCTTTTAATTTCATTTAATTCATCTTCAGTTTGAACATGAATACCCATTTTTTTAGCATCCTCACTATTTAGTGTGTCGAAATCAACTTCAACTTCTTTACCATCTATAATAATTTTTGTAATTCTTTTAGACATAATTTCCTCCTATAATTTGATAATTTCATTTACCTTAGCATATTTTGAAATAGTTAAATGTTCGCTATATTCAACTACATCAATAATTGATTCACCATTGATATATACATCACGGCCACTTACTCTATTAGCTTTAATACTATCTACATTGATAGTTGTAGCTTCGATCTCATCAAGAATAACTCGGTCTGTAGCAGTTACTAACCCAAACAAACCTTCATTTTTAATATGGATATTATCACCATATATATTTTTAAATGCACTCTTGCCAAGTTTTGCGTCTAGGACATCAACATTTAAATCTCCTTCAATAATTACTGAACCACGTATTCTCATATGTGTTGCGGTTACTGTTTTTGAAAATTCTGCAAACCCACTTACTTTAATATCTGTACATTCCATATTCCCTTTTATTGTTGATTTGCCTGAAAATGTTACAAGTTTAGCTGAAATATTTTCTTCAGCAATTAAATTACCTGCACATTTTAATGTACTACATGTAATATCTCCAACAATCTTTCCGTTACCCGCTACTTTAACTTCATCATATGTACCACTTGGTATCACACCAGAACCAGAAATTTTAATATTTTCCATTAGTTTATCTCCTTTGAAATCATTATAATAACATCTTCAATTTTTATTCTTTGTTTAATTTTGAATTTCTCAGCTACTATCATATTTTCTCCTGATATAGCCATTTCATTATTATCAAATAAATAAAAATAATCATTTGGTTTTACAATACTATAATCTATATTTATATAATCTTCAATATTTAATTCATTTTGATATTTAGATAATATATATATTACAGCTACTTCTGATATTGAGAATGCTTTCTTTAATAATGAATATCTTTTTAAAAGTATTGGATCAATATCATCTATTAACACTACTTCTTGTAATGTAAATAATCTATCATCAAGCCTTGGCTCTAGTATTTTAACTAACTCATATAGTTGGTATTTATCTTTTAATTCTAGAATTTTTTCTATTCGTGGTATTATTAGATCTTTTTTAAAGTAAGTTTCTTGCCCTGTTGAAACGGCTTGTTTATTAAACCATTCATCTGGAATTAGTCCCTCACGTTTCCATCTATATAATTGGCCATATGATATATTCATTTGTTTTAATAAGTCTTTTTTCGATATCATATTTACCTCACCTTCGCAAACATTATAACATAACATTGTTACGTTGTCAATAAAAATGATAAAACAATGTTATTTTTGCTAATTAAAAAAGGATTTGCGTACACAAATCCTTTGTAATTATATACAACATCTAAAACATTACTTTACTTTTGATGTTTCTTTACGTGCTTGTTTAACTTCCTCAATATATTTCTTAGCTTCTGCTTCAGCAACCGCAAGTCTGTTTTCAAAATCAGTTATTAATTGTGATTGTAGATTTTTTAACTCAGTAATTCTTGCTTCTACTTGTTGTAATTCTGCCTCTGATAAATCCGCTTTTATCTTTTCTAACATTTGAGCAGCCTTTTCTTCAGCTGTAGTTGCTAGAACATCAATCTCTGTAAGCGTAATACCACCATCAATGATTTCCGAAATCTTTGTATTAACCATAGCTAAATCCGCTAGACAATCCTCAATTTCAGATTTTTGTTTCTCTGTCATTAATAATTTAACAGTATTATATGTTGTATCCATTGTACTAATAACAATCTCAATTTGTGATTTAAGAGCTGACATATCAGCGGAATACATTGATGTTGTGGCTTTATTAGCTAATTCCATTGCTGCCTTCGCTTCAAAAATATATCCTTGAAGAAGATTTTTTGCTTCTTCTGAAACATTATTTTTTGATATAAATTCATCACAGAACGCCATAAGACTTGCAACAGTAATCTTACCTTCTTCATCTTTTAAAACAGAAACATCTTCTAAATTAAGAGTTGTCTTAACATTTTCAATCATTCTTTCGTCAAGCTCAATATTAGACACTGATTCAGCAAATTCCTTTATCTCATAAACTGAACGATAAGTAAGTGCAGTTGTGTAATATGCTTGATATAATGCACCATAATAGAATGTACCAATATGTGAAACAGGATTTTTTAAATAAATTTCATTATAGACACCTGCCACAGCTATTCCCATTGCTTTATCAAAAATACGATTTGCTTCTTTTTTAGCAGCTAGATACGCATCAGTTGCAAAAGTTTCTAATTTATTATGTGCTACATTAATTTTTGAAATTAACTCTTCACTATCATATTCTAATGCTGCCTTCACAGAAATTCCTTCTCTTTCACTTAATGTAAGTGCAAGTTTGAATTCAGTTAATGAAATATTTTGAATTGTTTCTTCATTTGGATACTTGTTTTTGAATTCTTCAAATTCACATAAAAGAGAAAATGCTTCAGTTGTATCAATATCAATTGTAATTCCATTTTGTTCTGAAATAGACTTGATTTTACCACTAATTTTTGATTGAACTTCCTCTGCAAATGCAACACTATCAGCAATTACTGATGTATTGATTGTGCCTGTTTCTTTGTCAAGATAACCAAGTTCAACTGCTAGATTTGTAATATAATCAACAGCCTCTTCATATTGCTTACCAACAAGAGCATCCATCTCGCCATAGAGAAGAATTTGCCCATCTTCATTTGCACCATAAACACTTGCTACTACTCCATTTTCATCGAGTGTGATTTCAATAGAGGGATTAATGTCAATTGTCACAAACGCAACAGCAGTACCAGTTTCTTCTTTCTCTCCTGTAGTAGTATTATTTGTTTCACCATTTTTTTGACAAGAGAAAAGAGAAAAAGTTGCTGTCAAAATTAAAAATAACGTAATTAATTTTTTCATAATAAGCTCCTTTTCTATTTTTACTACCTCTTGTAGCAACTAAATTTTAACATATTAAAAAAATTTGTGCAAGATTTTTTGTAATTTTTTTATTAAAAAAGACTGCCAAATTAATGACAGTCTATTTTATTCATATATTATTTGCTGTAGTCAAGTGCTAACATTCTTTGATAATTAGCATAACGTTTTTGAGCTTCTTGTTTATTTTGAGCAAGAAGTGCTTCAGCTTCTTGAGGATTAATAGTCTTAAGTTGAGCATATCTAGTTTCACTCATTAAGTATTCTTCATATAAATCCCAGTTTGGAGCTTTAGAGTCTACTGATAATGGATTTTTGCCTTCTTCAGCTAAACGTGGATCATATCTTAATAATGTCCAGTAACCACATTCAACAGCAAGTTTAGCTTGTTCTTGAGATTTACCCATACCGCGTTTTAATCCATGGTTGATACATGGAGAATAAGCGATAACGATTGATGGGCCATGATAACTTTCAGCTTCTTTCATAGCTTTTAATAATTGAGCTTGGCTTGCACCATGAGAAACATATGCAACATATACATGTCCATAGCTCATAGCAATTGCAGCAAGGTCTTTTTTCTTACCATGTTTACCAGCAGCAGTGAATTTAGCAATTGATGCTGTTGGACTTGATTTAGATGATTGTCCACCTGTATTAGAGTATACTTCAGTGTCAAGAACTAAGATATTAACATCTTCTTGGTTAGCGATAACGTGGTCTAATCCACCATAACCAATATCGTATGCCCATCCGTCACCACCGAAGATCCATTGTGAACGTTTAACAAGATAGTCTTTTAATTCAAGAACTTTCTTAGCAGTTTCACATTCTTTACCTTCAAGAAGTGGTAATAATTCATCACGAACTTCTTTAGTAACTTCAGAGTTTTCTTTATTTGCTAACCATTTTTCAAATAATTCTTTAACTTTTTCGTCACATACGCCGTTAGCTAAAGCTTCTTCCATGATTGTTGCTAAGCTATCACGTAATGCGCTATCAGCAACTTTCATACCGAAACCAAATTCAGCGTTGTCTTCGAATAAAGAGTTAGCCCATGCAGGACCTTGTCCTTTAGCATTTGTAGTATATGGAGTAGCTGGGAATGATCCACCATAAATTGAAGAACATCCAGTAGCATTAGCTACAACCATTCTATCACCAAATAATTGAGTGATTAATTTAACATATGGAGTTTCACCACATCCACCACATGCACCAGAGAATTCAAATAAAGGTTGTGCAAATTGGCTGTTTTTAGGATTTGCAAATTTGTCAACTAAGTTGTCTTTATAAGAAACTTCATTGAAGAAGTATTTAGCAACTTCTGCTTGATTATTTTGAATAGCTTCTTCAATTGGTACCATCTTAAGAGCTTTACCTTTAGGAGCTGGACATTGGTTAACACAAACTTCACAACCAGTACAGTCAAGTGTAGAGATTTGTAATGAATATTGTAAACCTTCAAATCCTTTACCAATAGCTTTTAGTGCTTTTGTTCCTTCAGGAGCATTTGCCATTTCAGCTTCTGTAGCTAAGAATGGACGAATTACAGCGTGTGGACAAACAAATGCACATTGGTTACATTGGATACAATTTTCACTAACCCATTGAGGAACGAAGTTAGCTGTACCACGTTTTTCATAAGCAGCTGTACCATTTGGCATTGTACCATCAGCATATTGTTCAAATGCAGAAACAGGAAGTTTGTAACCATTGATTGCATTAACTTCGTCTGCGATTGTTTTAACGAAATGAGGACGAGATTCGTCAACAGCTTTTGCGCATACTTCTAAGTTAGCCCATGCAGGATCTACCGCAACTTCAACTAAACCTTCAGCACCTTTATCGATTGCGTCATAGTTAAGTTTAACAATTGCTTCACCTTTACGACCATAAGTCTTAGCAGCATATTTTTTCATTAAGTCTTGTGCTTCTGCATAAGGCATAATTTGTTCATTAAGTTTGAAGAATGCAGATTGTAAAATAGTATTAGTACGGTTACCTAAACCAATTTCACGAGCTAGGTGAACAGCGTCAATAATATAGAATTTAGCATTCTTTTGTGCTAATGCTTTCTTGAAAGCATTTGGTAAATGGTTAACGATTTCTTCAGCACTATGAACAGTGTTAAGTAAGAATGTTCCACCATCTTTTAAGCATTCAACCATATCATATTTTTCAACATATGCTTCTAAGCTGCAGCTTACGAAGTCAGCTTTGTTTACTAAATATGGTGATCTGATTGGTTTTGGACCAAATCTTAAGTGAGATCTAGTTACACCACCAGATTTTTTAGAGTCATATGCAAAGTATGCTTGTGCATATAAATCTGTATTATCACCGATGATTTTGATTGTGTTTTTATTAGCACCAACTGTACCATCACTACCTAAACCATAGAATACAAGTTCAGAAACAGAATCATCCATTCTTACTTCTGGTCCTACAGGAATTGATAAATGAGTTACGTCATCGTTAATACCAACTGTGAAGTTAGTATGACCTTGTTTTGCTAAATGATCATATACAGCGATCATTTGTGCTGGAGTAGTGTCTCTACTAGAAAGACCATATCTACCACCAATAATATATGGAGCTTTTTCAGCACCGTAGAATGCACCTTGTACGTCTAAGAATAAAGGTTCACCAGGAGCACCAGGTTCTTTACAACGGTCAAGTACTGCGATACGTTCTACTGTTGTAGGAAGTACTTTTAATAAATATTCTTTTGCGAAAGGACGATATAAGTGAACTGTTACACAACCAACTTTAGCGCCTTTAGCATTTAAATAGTCAACAACTTCTTTAATTGTTTCAGAAACTGAACCCATTGCAACGATTACATCTGTTGCATCTGGTGCACCATAGTAAACAAATGGAGCGTAGTTTCTTCCAGTTTCTTTAGAAATTGCTTCCATGTATTCTGCAACTACTGCAGGAATATTGTCATAGTATTTATTTGATACTTCACGTGCTTGGAAATATACGTCATCATTTTGAGCAGATCCTCTTGTAACTGGATGTTCAAATGTTAAAGCACGTTTACGGAAATCTGCAACTGCTTCTTTATCAAGTAATTTTTCATATACTTCATAATCCATTACTTCAACTTTTTGGATTTCATGACTTGTTCTGAAACCATCAAAGAAATGTAAGAAAGGAACACTTGTTTTAATAGCAGCTAAGTGTGCAACACCTGCTAAATCCATTACTTCTTGTACGCTTGATGTAGCTAACATAGCAAAACCAGTACCACGGCAAGCCATAACGTCTTGGTGATCACCGAAAATTGATAATGCATGAGCAGCTAAACTACGTGCAGATACATGAATAACACCTGGCAATAATTCACCAGCGATTTTATACATGTTAGGAATTTTTAATAATAAACCTTGGCTGGCAGTAAATGTAGTAGTTAATGCACCAGCTTGAAGTGAACCGTGAACTGAACCAGCAGCACCAGCTTCTGATTGCATTTCTACGATTTTAACAGGCATACCAAATAAGTTCTTTTTACCTTGAGATGCCCAAAGTTCTGCATACTCTGCCATTGGTGAAGATGGAGTAATAGGATAAATACCCGCAACTTCAGTGAAGGCATACGCCGCATGAGCGGCAGCTTGGTTTCCATCCATTGATTGGAAAACTTTTTTTGACATATTTTTTTCCTCCTAAAGCTTAAATTTGCTTTTTTTGCATACTGACTTATTATATCACACTATACCTTTTTTTGCTAATTAAATGTTATATTTTTTAAAATTGTCGTTTTAATAAATAATTCAAAATGATTTTTACCAATTGAAAATTTCCTTTTGATAATATGCTTTTTGCTTGATTAATACACCCATTTAAAGTATAATATTTATAAAAGGAGATATCTTTTATGAATGTATTATTAATAGGAATTAACTCTAAATATATACACCCAGCGCTTGCAATTTATCAATTAAAAAAGAACCTTAATTATGACTTTGTAAATGCTACCACCAAAGAATTTACAATCAAAGATGGCGCTTTAAATATCATAAATTACATTAATGATAACAGCTTTTCTTTAGTTTGTTTTAGTGTATATATATGGAATGTAAAACTAGTAAAAGAGATACTACAATTCTATAAAAATACTCCTCACAAATTTAAAATTTGCCTAGGTGGGCCAGAGGTTAGTTTCGAGTTTGATGACTACCTTGAACAAGATCTTTGTGACTATATTATAAGAGGTGAGGGAGAAATACCTTTTAATGAATTAGTTAGTGCCATATATCATAATACGAGTCTATATGATGTTAGTAATTTATCTTTCAAAGAAAATAATACTATCATTAAAAATGAAGAAAAAATATTTCCTTTAGACGATATTAAACTAGCTACTTTAAGTGTTCATGACTATCAAAACAGAGTTGTATATTTAGAAGCAAGTAGGGGATGTCCTTTTAAATGTAGTTATTGTTTGGCATCAACTAGTAACAATGTTAGATTTTTTGATCTTGATGATATAAAATATATTATTAAAAAACTAATCGATGATGAAACTAAAATTGTTAAATTCCTAGATAGAACATTTAATGCGCGCCCTGAATATACTAAAGAAATAATTCAATATATTAATGATCATAATAAAAAAACATCATTTCAATTTGAAATTGTTGTTGATAGACTAACGCCAGAACTAATTGATTTAATTACTAATGCCAATAATTTCCCGATTAGATTTGAAGTTGGCATTCAAACAATGAATGAATCTGTTAATAAAGCAATTAATAGATATCAAAACAATGATACTCTTATTAAAAATATTGCAATTCTTAATAATCTTAAACATGTTGATTTACATCTTGACTTAATTGCGGGGTTACCTCTGGAAACACTTCCAATGTTTATAGATTCATTCAATAAAGTCTTCAAACTTAACGCTAAAGAGTTACAACTTGGTTTTTTAAAATGTTTAAAAGGAACCCTTATTTCTAAACAAAAAGAACTTCATGAATATACATTCTCAAACAGTGCTCCGTATGAAGTAATTAACAATAAATACATGTCTAAAAATGATCTTGATGAAATACACTTAGTTGAAGAATCACTTGATTTATTTTATAACTCAAATCGTTTTAACCATACTTTTAAATATTTTATCACCAAATACAACGACCATAACTTTTATTACTTTTTATTAGATTTATCTAACTATCTTATGAATGAAAAGTTTGACTTCCACAAATATCAATTATATGATTTATACTATTATTTCTATTTGTTCATGCAACGTTTTAATGATGAAGAATTACTTTTCTTAATTAAAAAAGATTATTTACTCAATAATAAAACAAAACCAAAAAGATGGTGGGGAAAAGAAAAGTTAGATGAAGAAATGATAAAATGTATTTTAGCTCATATCGATAATAAAACAATTGATGATATATATAGATATAGTATTGTTATCAAAAATAAAAAACATCTTTTTATCATCTTCTATCAAAATTATCAACCACAACACTTTGAATTTGATGTATAAATTAAAAATATCACCATATAATAAAAATGGTGATATTATGAAAATAAATACTTTGTTTCCTTATATATATAACAGACATCATATTAAAGGAATAAGTACAGATCCTACTAAATGTAACAAAGGCTATATATTTATTCCTATATATAATAAAGAAACAACAAAAGATAAAAGAATTAAAGACTTAGAAGTTGCGACAAAAAATGGCGCAAACATATATATAAGTAATAAGTATTTAAAAGAATCTAATATCTTATCTATCTATGTTAACAATACGGAAACTGAACTTAATAGAATTCTTCCAATCCTTAGCGAAGATGACTCTATATATCAAATAATAAAATAGGCCATTTGGCCTATTTTTTGTTTTCAAATAATTCTTTATATAAATCATTCTTAGATATGCCTAAATCTTTAGCAGCTTGTTTTAATGCTTCATTTTTAGTCATATCCATTTTTAAATATTTTTCATAAAGTTCTTGTGGAGTTTCATTGATTTCTTCTTGTCCTACTTTCCCTTCAATGATTAAAACAATTTCGCCTTTAATTGTATCTACAACCTCTAAAATTTCTTGTGGAGTGCCTCGGTAATATTCTTCAAACTTTTTAGTTAACTCTCTTGCTAAAACAATGCATCTATCTGGACAAAGTTCAGATAGTATTTTTAATGTTTCTTCAATTCGGTGTGGTGATTCATACATTACAATTGTTTCTTTAGAAAGTAGCAATTCTTTTAATTCAGTTTTTCTTTTAGCTTTTTTACTGTTTAAAAATCCAACAAACAAATATTTATAAGTAGGCAGGCCTGATGCAACAAGGGCACTAATACCAGCTGATGCTCCAGGTATAACTACAACATCAATATCTTCTTCAATTGCTTCTTTTACCGCAACCCATCCTGGATCACTTATACAAGGGAGCCCCGCATCAGATATGACAGCGACATTTTGCCCTGCCTTGATTTTATCAATCAATTTTTTTGTAATTTCGTTTTCATTGAATAAGTGATAACTGTGAAGAGGAGTATCAATATCATAGTGTTTTAAAAGACTTTGTGATGTTCTTGTATCTTCACAAAAAATAATATCCACACTTTTTAAAACATCAACTGCGCGATACGTCATATCTCTTAAATTACCAATTGGGGTTGCTACTATATATAATTTAGGTAAATCGTTGTTGAAGGATTTTTGTCTTTTCATAATTTACTCCATTGCTTTATTGTAATTAAATATTTCTTTTATTTCTTCTGTGTATTCTCCAGAATCAGTGTGTACATATAAAGGTGGCAAGATTTTTAAATTGCCCACTTTTTTTGATTTCTTAGCTTCAATTAAAACTATCAAACTATCATCATCTTGTTTGGGATAAACAAATCTTATTCTTTTTGGTTCTAGACTATATTTTCTAAAAGAAGTTAATATATCTACTAATCTACTTGTTCGATGAACCATCGCAAATGTTCCACCATCTTTTAATAAGGCAACAGTTTCTTTTAATAAAGATTCTAGGTTCATTTTAACTTCATGTCTTGCGATAGTCAAATAATCATTTTTATTAATATTAGATGACTCATCATAAATAAAATAAGGTGGGTTCGATACAACCACATCAAATTTAGAAACGCCTAGTTCATTATGAATGCCTATTGCGTCTTTATTTAGAATAGTGATTTGTTCAGTCAGATTATTTAGTTCTATATTCTTTCTAGCAAGACTTGCAATTTCTTCTTGGATTTCAACACCATATATCTTATTTTTAGTTCTCATTGATAAAAGAAGTGGGATAGGCGCATTACCACATCCCAAATCTATTATTGCTTTATCTTTTTGATTAATAGTTACAAACGATGCAAGCAAGGTTGAATCAAGTGAGAAATTAAAGATGTCTGGTCTTTGAATAATTTTCATCCCAGGAAATCCTAATAAATCATTCACTACTTCAACTTTCTTATTTTTCATTTTTAAGTTGTTCCTTCGTTTTTACAACTGAAATATCACTAACTTTTAAAGTCGTAGGTAATGAATCTGGTGTTTCTTGTACCCTTACAGTTTTTTGAATGTAATCAACACTAATAATTTTAGCTTCTACATCATTCGGTGTTTTAACAATTGATCCAACTTGTGGCATTTCTTTTTTAATTTCTTGATATATCTCATTTTCATATGCAATACAACATAAAAGTTTACCACAAACACCACTAATCTTTTGAACATTTAAACTTAAGTTTTGATCTTTTGCCATTTTCATTGTGACAATATCAAAATCTCTTAAATGTCTTTTACAACAAACTTCCATTCCACAACTTCCGATACCACCTAAATATCTTGCGGCTTCACGTGGGCCAATTTGACGAAGTTCAACTCTTGCTCTGAATTCAGGCGCAAGTGATTTTAAAAGCTCACGGAAATCAACACGATCATCTGCTGTATAATAGAATACTATTTTAGAACAATCTATTGTGTATTCTGCGTATAATGGCTTCATATCTAAATTGCATTTTCTAACATTCTTTTTAAATATCTCAAATGCTTTTTCAGACATAACTTTATTTTTTTCATTTTGATCTATATCTCTTTTACTAGCTTTACGAATTACTGGTTTTAATGCAGCCTCAAGTTTTTCATCATCAAGAGTTGTATTAGCAATTATTACTTTTCCAATTTCCAATCCTCTAACTGTTTCAACGATTGCATATTCGCCAACATTAAATTCTAAATGAATTGGATCAAAATAATATATACGACCAGCTCCGTTGAACTGTATTCCAACTACTTTAGCCATAGTTCCTCCTATAGTTCAGTAAACAAGCTTACATATAATAATTCCATATTCACTCTTGCATATAATCTTTCATCATATTTATTTATTACGTCTAATACATGAATAAGATCTTTAATTTCATAATCTTTTTTAAGATTAGAAAAATATTCTACAAAATGAATTGAACTATCATTTTTCTTGTTTCTTTTTAAATTTGATAAATATTTGATTTTTTCTTTAATAAACAAAAGCATGATATTGAAAAATATTGGATGTAAGTTTTCCTCTTTAAATAAAACTTTTCCCTTTAAAGCATAATCAATTAATAAATCTTTACCAAGATTCATACTACGATATAAACTTTGTACAAATTCATATATATCAATAACATTACCTTCTTCAATATATTTATTAGCTTCTTCAACACTATTTGAAATATTAGATAATACATAGGCGAAATCTTTATCAACGCCTGCTTGTAAAAGAGATGTTTCAATCGCATATTTATTAATCGGAATAAAATGTATTAATTCACAACGTGATGCGATAGTATCAATAATTCTACTAGCGTTTTGAGTAGTTAATATAATATAATGATTAGGATAAGGTTCTTCTAAAAGTTTTAATAAAGCATTAGCTGCAGCTTTATTTAGTTTTTCTGCATCTTCAATAATATATATCTTCGCACCTGTTTCAACAGATGTCATTGATAACTCATGGATAATTTGTGCTATTTGTTCTTTTCTAATAACATCTTTTTCTGGTTGAATTCTAATTACATTTGTATGAGCATTATTTAAAACTCTATCACAATTAGCACATACTTCACATGGTGCATATTCTTGTTCACATAATAATTTGGAAGCAAAGTATAAATATGCTTTTTCAATACTTACTTTGTCTTCGCCATCAAATATATATGCATGAAATAAACGATTGTTTTTAATACTTTGATCTATTAGCTTAACGATATTTTTTTGATTTTTAAGTAAGCTATCAAAAAACATATATATACCTCCTTTATTTAATTTTATTATAAATAACTTCTAATACTTTTTTTGTTACTTCTTCGATTGATTCTTCACCATTGATTATTACTACACGATCTTTAAATCTAGGTGCAAGTGATAAATAAGCATCGTATACTTTTTTGTGGAAACTATTACCTTCAAGTTCTAATCTATCTAACTCTTTTTGATGAGTTTTACGGGCAAGTCCAACTTCAGGGTCAACAAGTAGATATATTGTTAAATCTGGCATTAAGCCTTTTGTCGCGAACATATTCATATTATATACTTCATCAACACCTAATCCTCTAGCATACCCTTGATATGCAAGGGAAGAATCAATGTATCTATCACAGATAACAACGCATCCTTCTTCTAATGCGGGGATGATTGTTTCTTTTAAGTGTTGTCTACGACTTGCGGCATAAAGTAATGCTTCTGTTACATCATCCATTGCTAGATTATCTGTATCAAGTATTACTTGTCTAATTTTCTCCGCAACATAGCTTCCACCTGGTTCACGTGAAAATAGTGATTTAATATTATTTTCTTTAAAACTTTCTTTTATATTATTGATGATAGTAGATTTACCACTGCCATCATTACCTTCAATACTTATAAATATGCCTTTCATAATTTCAATCCTCATTTTTTTGATTTATACCATATCTTATTATACCATAAGTATTAAAAAAAGTTTTGATAAAAGAGTAGAAATTTACTTTACCAAAACTTTCTTGATTATTTATTTAACTTTTATTACAAATTCTTCGCCGTTTATTTTTACAATAATTTCAAGCTCTTCTAAATCTTCTGCCATTTTATATACACCCGCAATATCACGTGATGCTAATTTTTCTGAATCATATATATATTCAATATCAAACTCAGATAAGAATTGTTGAGAAACATATTCTCTTGTTATTAGCGTTAAGAATTCAAACCATCTAGCTTTCTTTCTCATTTGTTCTGGACATGGTTTACTATTAGGAGCCATATCATAATGTTGTTTAATGTTTAACATTGATAGTTTATATTTATTAAGTAAATGTGCTACAAGTCTTGCGTCATTTCTCATTGATACATCATATTCAGCATCTGCGTTTACACACATTTCAATACCAATGCCATTCGCGTTTCCTTTACCAGGAGTTTTACCTGAATCAGAAGCATGCCAACAACTTCTATCATCAGTAAAGCTTTGATATATTTTACCATCATCTACTTGATAATGCCAAGAAGCCTCACGTCCTCCGTTAATTGAATTATTAACTTGTAGTTGTGCGTGCACTTCAGCCCCAGTATTAACTGTTGTAGAGCCTGTTTCATGAATAATTACCCATAAAACATTTTCTTCATTTTCTA
The DNA here is from genome assembly GCA_017411715.1 of Bacilli bacterium. Lineage (GTDB taxonomy): Bacteria > Bacillota_I > Bacilli_A > ML615J-28 > CAG-313 > UMGS1109. The sequence goes on from JAFQPO010000002.1 coordinate 56,178, forward strand.
ATTGATATCCTTCATAAATTAGTTCATCAAGTAATTCTTGTGATACCTCTGGATGAGTACCAGAAGTCATATTAACATTAGCTTTAGATGTATCAATTAAATAAGTTAAATCAATTTCAGGAGCATCTCCATCATATAAATTAATGAATGGACTATATTCAGTATTAGTTACTGTTTCAATAAATAGCTTCGCACGATCTAAATCAGTAATATCTTGGCTTCGTGCAGGTAAGTTAACTTCATACATTACTATTTCATATACACTTCCATAATGTATTTCGGCTATAAAATGTGACGTCTTAGCCTCTTTTGGTAAAACAATAGTTTTATAATCATATATAACCATTGGGTCTTCACATATCCATCTAATTCTTCCACCATGTTCTGGATGTGACTCTGGTAATTTAGTTAAATCACTAATTTCAAGATTAGACATATATTCGCCTAACCATGATGATACTACTTCAAGTTTTTCAGAAAATGGAAGACCGATTGAAACAACATTAATGTCAAATGTATAAGTGTGTCCTCTTAATTCAATTGTTGTAGTAATAGTTACTTCTTCATCATATATATGTTCAATATATTCGCCATTATCTTTAATAATATCAGGTCGATTAGATTTATGTGTTATTGTTAAATCTTCTTTATAATATGTAGTAACAAGTTTAAAATCACCGCGATGTGGAGTATCAATATAATCTCTAATATGTTCTTCAATTACTTGGAAATATTGATCAATATTTTGGTAGATATATATGTTATATATTTTAGCAACACTTTGTTCACCTTTTTTAGCAGTAACAATTAATTTAACTCTTGCATCGTATTTTTCATCTTTAATTACTTTGTAGTCTTCATCAAAATATTGTGGTTTATCAAATTCATAACTATATACATATCCATCTTTTTCAGAAGGCAATTCAAGACTATCACCTAATTCTAAATAATAATTGCTTTCAAATTTTGTGAATATTTCAAAAGCAGGTTGCATTTCTTCAGATACAATATGTCCTACGCATATATTATTATCTGGGCAATTAGCGTCTGTACACTTTCCACAATCTTTACATATTAAATGATCGTGAAAATGTCCTTGGCATCTATCTTCTAAATTCAAGCAATCAAGTGCTAAACATTTACCACATTCAGGACAAGGTGTATGTTCGTGGGTTGGTTCGTTACTACCTTGATTCTTAGAACATCCGATGATTAAAATTCCTAATATAATAATAATAAATAAATGTGCTATTTTTGTTAATGTGTTTTTATGCATGATATCACCTCAATATTTATTATAACAAAATGAATTAAATATGTAAACCTTTTCACATAATTTTCGTTTTTTAGGCAAATATATATATGAGGTGATTAGATGAATAAAAAGAAAAATAATAATAAACTAAATAATATTTTAGTTAAAGATATTATGCCTAATAAAAGACATACCGAATTCAGTGAAGAATTCAATATCTCTGATAACGAAAAAGATAATAAAGATAATATATATAATAATGAAGAAAAAACAAAACACGGAAAATGATTTCCGTGTTTTTAATTTCATTTATTATTTTTCAGGGAATTGTTCTTTTTTAGCATATGAAGTATGTAATAATTCATGTGCTTTATGAGAATTTGGTTCACCTAAGAAGTTCTTGTAAAGAGCTTGGATTTGAGTATTGTTATGAGATTGACGTACTGCTTGTCTTTCATCTTCTGAATATAAAGCTTGTGCACGTTTTTCTCTATAAGTATCTAAGATATTTAAATCTTCATTTGGTAAGAACATTGGTTTAACAAATGGTTGTCCACCGCCATTGATACATCCACCTGGGCATCCCATGATTTCGATGAATGTATAAGGGCTATTACCTTCACGAATTTGGTCTAATAATACTTTTGCGTTTTTCATTCCTGATGCGATAGCAACTTTAATTTCGCTACCTGCAATATTGAATGATGCTTCTTTTAATCCTTCCATACCACGAACATCTTCAAATTTGATTGCTTCATGTTCTTTACCAGTTAATACGAAATATGCAGTTCTAAGTGCAGCTTCCATAACACCACCAGTAGCACCGAAGATAACACCAGCACCAGAGTATTCACCTAATAAGTCTTGGTCGAATTCTTCATCAGGAAGTTTAGCAAAGTTGATACCACTACGTTTGATTAGTTTTGCAAGTTCTCTAGTAGTTAATACTGCATCAACATCTCTTAATCCTTCTACTTCCATTTCAGGACGATCTTTTTCATGTTTCTTAGCTGTACAAGGCATAATAGAAACTACGAAAATATCTTTTGGATCAATTCCTTTTTGTTCTGCAAAGTATGATTTAATAATTGCACCTTGCATTTGATGAGGAGATTTACAAGTTGATAAGTGATCTAGTTGATCTGCATAATAATATTCTGCATAGTTAACCCAACCTGGTGAGCAAGAAGTAATCATTGGTAACGCACCACCATTTTTGATACGTCCAAGAAGTTCAGTTGCTTCTTCCATAATTGTTAAGTCAGCAGCAAAGTTAGTGTCATAAACTTTATCAAAGCCTAAACGTCTAAGTGCAGCAACCATTTTACCAGTTACAGCAGTACCGATTTTCATACCAAATTCTTCACCTAATGCGGCACGAACAGCTGGAGCTGTTTGAACAACTAGGTATTTACCAGCTAATTTAGCTTCATCAATTAAATCAATTTCGCTCTTTTCACTTAAAGCACCAGTAGGACATACGCTTACACATTGTCCACATAAGATACATGGGCTTTCTGCGAAACTTCTATTTTCTGCAGGAGCAACGATAGTTTGGAATCCACGTTTTTGGAATCCTAAGATACCTGTACCATGTGCATTTACACAACGAGATACGCAACGTCCACATAAAATACATTTAGAAGTGTCACGAACGATTGATGAAGATAATTTATCGATAGTTACAGGAGTTTTTTCTCCTCTAAATTTACCTTCACGAGCACCAGTGATTTGAGCTACATATAATAATTCACAATGACCATTTTTGTCACATTGTTGACAATTTAATGAGTGATTTGATAATAATAATTCAACACTTGCACGACGTGCAGCAGTTGCTTTTGGAGAAGAAATTTTAATTTCCATTCCTTCAGCTACTGGATATACACATGAAGCAACTAATCCTCTAGCACCTGTTGCTTCAACTAAGCAAACACGGCAAGAAGCTAAGCTACATTCACCATGATTAAATGCACAAAGAGATGGAATTTCATAACCACATTCTCTTGCGGCTTCAAGAATAGTAAGTCCTTCTTCTACTTGATAAGATTGACCTTCAATTTTAATATTTACTTTTGCCATTGAATGTTTCCTCCCTTATTTCTTAATTATTGCATGGAATGGGCAAGATGATACACATAAGCCACATTTAATACATTTAGATTGATCAATAACATATGGTTCTTTACCTGGAACACCACTAATTGCGCCAACTGGACATTGTCTAGCACACTTAGAGCACTTCTTACAATTTTCAGGTACAATATAGTATTGCATTAAATTCTTACAAATATGTGCAGGACATTTTTTGTCCACGATATGAGCAAGATATTCTTCTCTAAATTGTTTCATTGTAGAAACAATTGGGTTTGCAGCTGTTTGACCTAGACCACAAAGTGAGTTAGCTTTAACTGTTTCAGCTAATTCTTCTAGTTCTTCTAAGTCTTTCATTGTTCCTTTACCTTCAGTAATCTTAGTTAAGATTTCTAACATACGTTTAGTACCGATACGGCAAGGAGAACATTTACCACATGATTCATCATAGATAAATTCCATATAGAATTTAGCAACGTCAACCATACAGTTATCTTCGTCCATTACGATTGCTCCACCAGAACCCATCATTGAGCCAAGTGCAACTAAGTTATCGTAATCGATTGGAGTATCTAAATCTTTAGCAGTTAAGCATCCACCAGATGGACCACCTGTTTGAATAGCTTTAAATTCTTTACCATCAGGGATACCTCCACCGATGTCGTAGATTAATTCACGTAAAGTTGTACCCATAGGGATTTCAACTAAACCAACGTTATTAACTTTACCACCTAATGCGAATACTTTAGTACCTTTAGATTTTTCAGTACCCATGCTTGCGAATTTTTCAGCACCTTCACGTAAAACGAAAGGAACACATGCAAGAGTTTCAACGTTATTAATAATAGATGGTTTTCCCCATAACCCTTTAACAGCTGGAAATGGTGGACGAGGACGTGGCATACCACGTTTACCTTCGATTGAGTTAAGTAATGCAGTTTCTTCACCACAAACGAATGCACCTGCACCTAAACGAATATGAACACGGAAGCTAAAGTCTGTACCTAAGATATTATCACCTAATAATCCTAATTCTTCAGCTTGTTTAATAGCTGTACGTAAACGATCTACAGCGATTGGATATTCAGCACGAACATAGAAATAACCATTTTGAGCACCGATTGCATAACCAGCAATAGCCATACCTTCAATAACAGCAAGTGGATTACCTTCTAAGATTGAACGGTCCATGAATGCACCTGGGTCACCTTCGTCACCGTTACATACTACATATTTATCAGGATTGTCTTGGTTTAAAGCAAATTGCCATTTACGACCAGTAGGGAATCCTCCACCACCACGGCCACGTAAACCAGATTTTAATACTTCATCAATAACTTCTTGTTGTGACATATGTAAGGCTTTTTGTAAACCTTGGAATGCGCCATAACCTAAAGCTTCTTCTATTTTTTCAGGGTTAATTACACCACATCCATGAAGTGCCATTCTGAATTGTTTTTTATAGAAATTAATATCATCTTGTTTTTGAACTCTTGCTTTTGTGATTGGATCAACATATAAAAGTCTTTCAACAATTTCATTATTTAAAATATCTTTTTCAAAAATTTCTTCAACATCTTCTGGAGTTACACCACGATATAATGTATCTTCAGGGAAGATTTTAACGAATGGACCTTGAGAACAGAAACCGAAGCATCCAACGATATTTACAGTAACTTTTTCACCAACGTTATGTTTTTCAATTAATTCTTTAAATTTTTCAACGATAGCTGCTGAATTACTTGATAAACATCCAGTACCACCACAAATAACGATTGCGCGAGTACCATTAGCACCTTGGAATTTAGCATCTAAACATGCTTGACAAGAAGAAATCTTTGCTTGTAATTCTTGTTCATTTCTAATCATTAGTTGGCACCTCCTAATTGACGATATTCTTCAACAATTTTTGGAACATCACTTACAGCTACTTTTGGATATACTTTACCATTGATAGTAATTGCAGGCGCAATACCACAAGCACCGATACAACGAAGTGCATCTAATGTGAATAATCCATCTTCACTAGTTTCTCCAGGTTTAATTTTTAAAATTTCTGCGAATTTGTCGATAACTTGTTGAGAACCTTTAACGTAGCATGCAGTTCCTAAACATACACCAATAACATATTTTCCTTTTGGTGTTAATGAGAAGAAAGAATAGAATGTTACTACACCATAAATTTCTGCTACAGGAATACCAGTTTTTTCAGAAATTAATTCTTGAACATCAAGTGGAATATATCCATACTCACGTTGGATATCACTTAAGATCATCATAAGTGGTGTTGTCTCGTTTTGATATCTTGCGATAATTTCTTCGATTTGCTTTTTAGCAGTTGCACTTAAATGAGCCATACTTAACCTCCATATTTTTTTCAATTATTAATCGAATACAAAAAATTTATATTTCGCTCGTTTCTTATTATATCAAATTTTCTATTTTTTTGCAAGTTATATATACATACATTTTTTTACATTTAAAAAGACGAGAAATTCCCGTCTTTTAAATATCATAATCTTTATCATAATTTACTTTGTATAAATATAAACCATTTGCAGGCGCAACATATGGAGCAAGAGCTCTGTCTTTTCCATCAAGTACTTTTTTTATATATGTTGGTTCAAATTTACCTTCGCCTACTTTTAACATTAATGCTACAATTATTCTAACCATGTTATACATGAAACCTGTTCCAACAATTTTGAATGTTAAAAGTGTTCCATCTACATCTAGTTTAAAACTTTCAATTGTTCTAACTGTATTTTTAATAACATGATTTTTAGAAAAACTCTTAAAGTCATGAGTTCCTTCTATATAACTCATAGCTTCTTTAATTTTATCAATATCTATTCTATTGTGGAAATAGTGTCTGTAATTTGATTTTAAGGGGCAAAATTCGCCGATATCTACAAGATAATGGTATTCTTTACTAATTGCACTAACCCTAGAGTGAAACTCCGTATTTACGCATTTTACGTCTTTAATATATATGTGTGGAAATAAAAGTTTATTAGATATCTTTTTAAAATTTGATGGAGGTATTAATTGTTCACTATCAAAATGAATAACTTGACCATATGCATGTACTCCAGCATCTGTTCTACCAGCACTTTTAACTACCACTTCTGTTTTTAAGATATGTGAAAATATTTGTTCTAAAGTTTCTTGAACTGAATTATATCCTTTTTGACGTTGGAAACCATGAAAATATGCGCCATCATAACTAACTATCATCTTATATCTCATAGTACACCTACTTTCACAAGTATTAAAGATGTAATACATAAACCAAATAATAAAACTACAACCACTAAAGATAATATATCTCTTAACTTAATTTTTAATTCATTAAGTTTAGTTCGTTTTGCTCCTGGAATATAACCTCTAACTTCCATCGCATTAGATAAATCCTCAGCTCTTCTAAATGAAACAACAAACATTGGTACAAGAAGTGATACAATTTGTTTTATCTTATCACCTAATTTACTCTCTTTAAAGTCAACGCCACGTGATGCTTGAGCTTTTAATATTTTTTCTGTTTCTAAGAATAAAGTTGGGATAAATCTTAATGATATTGACATCATCATCGCAAAGATACTTGTTTTTATTTTTAATAATTCAAGTGGGGATAATAAATATTCTAAAGCCACATTCATATCAGTTGGTTTTGTGGTTAATGTAAGAAGTGAAGACATCACTACTAATAATAATACTCTGATTAGAATATAAAAACCCGTATGTAATCCATTTGAATATATATTTAAACTATAATTAAAGAATGATTGGTCTATTAAAGCATATTTAAAGATAATAATTTCTAAAATAAACATCATAAAAAATAATGTCATTTTAAATTTAACAAACTTTTTTATAAAAGCATATATAGTATATACTAATACTCCGGTTGCGATTGTACCAATAGATATATTAATAGAATAAGTGGCAACCACAGTACCAGTTCTATTAAATACAATTTGAAATATAAATGAGAATAATAACAAGAATGTTATTTGTTTAATACTTTTTAAAAATTTACCGAATGGTACTTTGGATAAAATTATAAAAATGAGTAATAAACCAAGTAAAATAAAAAACATATATATAGCTTCAATTGGTATTAAGAAAATACCGACCATTAAAAGTATTATAGAAATTATTTTAATTCTTGGATCTAATTTATGAATTATACTATTAGAATGGTAATATGAGCCAAATGTAACTTTATTCATACTTACCTCCTAAAAGTTTAGCAAGAGACAGTGTTGTGAAAGGAACTTGATCAAAATCAATTAATCCTTGTTCCTTCATCATTACCGCAAGACGAGATACTTCAGGTAAATCTAAACTATATTTAGCAAGTGTTTTACTATCATTAAATAATTCAACTGGTGTTTTATCACAAACAATACTACCTTCATTAAATACTAATACCCTTTTTGTAAACTCAGCCACAACATCCATATTATGAGTAACGATAATAATTGTTTTATGATATTCTTCATTCATTACTTTTAGTAAATTCATTAATTCTTTTTTTGATTTACCATCAAGTCCGACAGTTGGTTCATCAAATATTAAAACATCAGGTTCACAAGCAAGAATCCCTGCTATCGCAACCTTTCTCATTTGACCACCACTTAATGTAAATGGTGTTCTTTCAAATAAATCTTCGCTAAGACCGACAAGCCCTAAATATTTTTTAGCAAGTTTAATTGATTCTTCTTTTGTATAACCAAAATTACTTGGTCCAAAAGCTACATCTTTTAAAACTGTTTCTTCAAATAATTGATATTCTGGGAATTGGAAGACAAGTCCCACTTTTTTTCTAATTGGCTTTAATGCGCCATCAAACTTATGAGTTAATTTTAAATCCATTACACTAACAACACCTGATGTAGGTAAGTTAAGTCCATTACAAAGTTGTGTAAATGTAGTTTTACCACTACCAGTATGACCTACAATTGCGACAAACTCTGATTGACCTGAAATATTTACGCATATATCTTTTAAAATATTTGGATATTTTTTTCTTTTTGAATATCCATAATAAGAGAAATCTACATTTTGAAAGCTAATTCCCATAATATTTTCTCCCATTTATCACTATCAGATATATTCATTTTTTTAATTAAACTAATTAATTTAACACATTCTGGAGTATCCAATCCTAAACTATCTAATAAAGACATATCACTTAGAACTTCTTTTGGACAACCTTGTTTAATAATCCTGCCTTCATCTAAAATAATAACTGAATCTGCAGTTAATACTTCTTCAATATTGTGTGTGATTGTAATGATTGTTTTATTAACTTCTTGTTTTAAATTCTTAATTACTTTTGTTATTTCTTTAACACCTTGAGGATCAAGCATAGATGTAGATTCATCAAAAATAATTAAATCTGTTTCCATAGCAAGTGCACCAGCTAAAGCAACACGTTGTTTTTGTCCACCTGATAATTGTTCTGGATTATATTCTAAAAATTTATCCATCTTAGTCATTTTACTATATTTATCAATTCTTGCTTTAATTTCACTAGGAGCAAGACATTTATTTTCTAATCCAAATGCAATGTCATCTGCAACAGTTGATCCAACAAATTGATTATCGGGATTTTGAAATATAATACCAATTTTTCTTCTAATATCATCAACATTAGATTCTGTATATTCTACTTCATCTATATATATATTTCCAGAACTTGGAATTAAAAGACCAGTAATTAATTTCGCAATAGTGCTTTTACCACTACCATTTCGACCTATGATAGCAGTCATTTTATTAGATTCAATTGTAAAAGATATATTATTTAATACTTCACCTTCATTTTTGTCATATGAAAATGAAACATTTTTAAATTCTATTTTCATCACAATTTATTCCTTTCTTAAAATTAGACAACTATCATATATATTATCTTCAATTATTTTACCATATTTTAGTTAATTTTGCAAAAGATATATATTTCAATAAAAAAACTGCTACTTAATTAGTAGCAGTATTTTATACATATATGAATTTAGATTAAATAAATTCAATAATAGCCATTTGAGTTGCATCACCACGACGAACAGTAGTTTTTAATACTCTTGTATAACCACCATTACGGTCTTGATATTTTGGAGCAATTTCACTAAATAGCTTTTGAATTGCGAATTGACCATCTTCAGCTTTTTCAAAACGAATCATGCTAGCTGCAAGTCTACGAGCGTGTAGGTCACCTCTTTTACCTAAAGTAACCATACGATCAGCTAAACGTTTTAATTCTTTTGCTTTTGCTTCAGTAGTTTCAATACGACCATTAATAATTAAATCAGTGATTAAATCGCGAAGTAAAGCTTTACGTTGCCAACTTTTACGACTTAATGTACGATAGCCCATTGACATATTATTGATCTCCTTTTCTTATTTTTACGAACTATTCTTCAGAATCTTCTATATCGAATTCTTCTTGGTAATCATCATCTTCATCATCACCGAAGATTGACATACCTTCACTTGGTTTTAAACTAAGTCCATTTGCGCGAAGTTTTTCAACAACTTCTTTTAAAGACTTACGACCTAGATTACGAACTTTCATCATTTCTTCTTCTGTCTTTTGTGTTAATTCACCAACAGTATTGATGTTTGCACGTTTTAAGCAGTTGTAAGAACGAACTGATAAGTCTAAATCTTCGATCTTCATATCAAGTTTTTTGTTTGCAACAGGTGCAACAGTTTGTTTAATATAATCACGTTCTTTAATGAATTCATTTAAGTTTTCAATAACTTTGAAATGTTCAATTAAGAATTTAGCAGCTAAACTGAATGCTGTTGTTGGTTCGATTGATCCGTTTGTCCAAACTTCAAATGTTAATAAGTCACAATTGAAATTGTCTTCATAACGAGTTTTTTCAACTGTATAACGACATTTTGTAACTGGAGTAAAGATTGAATCAATTGGTAATAAACCAATAATTCGGTTATTGTTTTCTTTACAATAACGTTTGTTTTCATCCGCATTAACATAACCAACACCTGTACGAATACGAATAGTCATTGTTATTTTGCTCTTTGGAGCAAGAGTTGCGATAATTTGTTCTGGATTAACAACAGTAACAGTAGGAATATGGTTTTCACCATATGGAAGAACTTGTGTGAAGTTTAAGTTAATATCAGCAGCTGTTACTTCCATTTCTTCGTTTGTATCATTTTCTTTTACTAAAACACTTTCGTATACTGTGTTTTCATCATCGTATAAACCTTGTTCATTTTTGTCATGATCAATAGTGAATACAACGTTTTTCATATTTAGAATGATTTCAGTTACATCTTCTAAGACACCAGGAACAGTTGAAAATTCATGTGCAACACCTTCAATTGAAATTGCCACAGCAGCTGAACCAGGTAGACTAGATAATAGTACTCTTCTTAATGAGTTTCCTAATGTTTGTCCATATCCTCTTTCAAGTGGAGAAATTTTTATTTTTAAATACTTCTTATCACTTGCAAATTCTTCATCAAGTTCCATATTAGGTTTGATAAATTCAATTTTTCTCATTTCATTCCTCCTTGAGATTTATTTAAGAATATATATAGTTTAAATGATAATTCTTAATAATTATCCACGAGGTCTTTTTGGAGGACGGCATCCGTTATGAGGTACAGGTGTTACGTCTTGGATAGAAGTAATATCTAAACCTGCAACTTGTAATGAACGGATTGCAGCTTCACGACCAGGTCCTGGTCCTTTTACTGTAACTTCAACTTTTTGCATACCATTTTCCATAGCAGCTTTTGCACAAGCTTCAGAAGCCATTTGTGCAGCAAATGGAGTAGATTTTTTACTTCCTTTAAATCCTACTGCACCAGCACTGCTCCATGCAACTACGTTACCAACTGGATCTGTAATAGTAACGATTGTGTTATTGAAAGTTGAATGAATATGTGCTACCCCTAAAGGTATATTCTTTTTAATACGACGTTTTCTAACTACTTTTTTAGCCATTGTTTACGCCTCCTTATTTCTTCTTATTAGCTACAGTCTTAGCTGGGCCTTTACGAGTACGTGCATTAGTTCTTGTTCTTTGTCCACGAACAGGTAATCCACGACGATGACGTAAACCACGATAAGAAGCAATTTCCATTAAACGTTTAATGTTCATTGCAGTTTCACGTCTTAAGTCCCCTTCAACTTGGTACTTAGCTACTTCTTGTCTAATTAATGTTAATTCAGCTTCGGTAAGATCTTTAACACGTCTGTTTTCATCAATACCAGTAGCTTTTAAAATTTGTTGTGATGTTGGTTTCCCAATACCATATACATAAGTTAGAGATATTACTACGCGTTTGTTGCTAGGAATATCTACACCAGATATACGTGCCATATGTATTTACCTCTCTTATCCTTGTCTTTGTTTGTGTTTTGGATATGCAGAGCAAATTACCATAACACGACCTTTTCTTTTAATAACTTTACATTTATCACAAATGGGTTTTACCGATGGTCTAACCTTCATTTTGAACCTCCTATATTATTGCGTTATTAATAATTTTTATTTTGTTTTATCTAATTGATTACTTATTTATGACGATAAGTAATGCGTCCACGTGTTATATCATATGGTGATATTTCAACAGTAACTTTATCACCTGGTAAAATGCGTATTGTATGCATGCGGATTTTACCAGAAACGTGGGCTGTTATTACATGTCCGTTTTGGAGTTTCACTTTAAAAACGGTATTTGGTAATACTTCTTCTACTGTTCCTTCAGCTTCAAAAACGTCATCTTTAGACATCTATTTCTTCTCCTTTAATTTTAGTTAAAATTTCATATCCATCATCAGTTATTACAATTGTATGTTCATGATGTGAACAAGGTAAATTATCAATTGTAACTGATGTCCATCCATCTTTTAAGATACGTACTCGCCAAGTACCAAGTGCAATCATTGGTTCAATCGCAAGTGTCATACCTTTTTTTAATATTACTCCACGACCGCTAGGACCATAATTTGGAATAGCTGGGTCTTCATGTAGAGCATGACCGATTCCATGACCTGTATAATCTTTAATTACACCATATCCATACTTAGAAACATATTCTTCAATCGCATGAGATATGTCTGATAATCGATTTCCAGGACGAGCAAATTTTAAACCCGCAAGAAGCGAAGCTTTTGTAACTTCAACAAGTTGCTTTACTTCCTCTGAAACATGTCCAACTAAATGTGTTTTTGCACAATCTCCATGATATCCTTTGAAGCAAGCTCCAATATCTACAGAGATGATATCACCATCTTTTAAAATAGTACGTTTGTTAGGAATTCCATGAACGACTACTTCATTTATAGATGCGCAAATAGTTGCTGGATAACCATTATAATTTAGAAATGATGGAGTTGCACCATGACTTACTATTACATCATATGCAATCTTATCAAGTTCTTGTGTTGAAATTCCTGGTTTAATTGCATCTGCTACAGCTTGATGAGCTAAAGCAACAATGTGACCAGCTTCTCTCATTAACTCTATTTCTCTATTAGATTTAATAGTTATCATAGAGCCTCCAATGAGTCAATTATAAGTTTTGTAACTTCTTCTTTTTTTCCTACGCCATCTATATTAACTAATTTGTTTAAGCTTTTGTAAAAATCAATAAGCGGCATTGTTAAGTCATAATATACATCAAGACGTTTTCTAATTGTTTCATAATTATCATCATCTCTTTGATATAATTCTGCACCACAATCATCACATATATTTTCTTGTTTTGGTGGTAATGTTACCACATTAAATGATTTACCACATTTAGTACAAATACGGCGATGAACAATACGTTCTATAATCACTTCTTCAGGAACATCTATGTTAATTGCAGCATCAAGTTGTTTACCGATTTTTTCCAACACTTTTTCAAATTCAATTGCTTGATTAAGGGTTCTTGGGAAACCATCAAATAAGAAACCTTTTTGACAATCTTCTTGTTTAATTCTTTCTTCAACGATTGCATTTGCAACATCATCTGGAACTAATTGACCCTTATCAATATACATTTTTGCAAGAATACCCATAGGGGTTTCTTTACTAATTGCATCTCGAAATATTTCTCCTGTAGAGATGTGGGGGATGCCGTAGTATTTAGAAATACCTTCAGCATATGTCCCCTTTCCAGCTCCCGGAGCACCCATTATAATCAAGTGCATAATTCACCTTTTTTTATAGGAATCCTTTATATTCTTGGGATTCAGATTTTGTTTTTAATTGTTTTGCAGTTTCGATAGCAACACCAACAACGATCATTAAACTTGTTCCACCGATTGATACACTTGCAGAAGTGATACCAAAGATAGCAGTAATAATCATTGGTAATGAAGCAAGAACTGTTAAGTAAGTTGCACCTAAAAGTGTAACTTTAAATAATACTCTTGAAATGTAAACTGCTGTATCTTCACCAGGTTTTACCCCTAAGATATATGCATTTTGTTTCTTAAGATTATCTGCCATTTTGTCAGGATTAATTTGTAAGAATGCATAGAAGAATGCAAATACAAAGATTAAGATTACATATATCGCAAAACCAATTGGTTCTTTATAACTGAAAATTCTTTCCCACCAAGGGTTAGTTGAACCTGTAAATCCTACGATTGTAAGTGGTAAACTTAAAATTGTAGAAGCGAAGATTACAGGAATTACTGATGCAGAATTAATTTTAATAGGAATATTTGAATCTTGTTTTCCTCTTAATTGTGCAGCAGCAGGACGGTTTGCATATTGAATAGGAATCTTTCTTTGTAAACCTTCCATCCATACAACACCTAAAATGATTAGTAAAAATAATAATACGATAACACCAAATTTGATTCCATTTGCAACTGTTGGTTCAGCACTTACAAAGAATTCTTTGTATAAGTCAACGAACATTCCAGGGAATGAAGCAACGATACCGGCAACGATAATCATTGAAGAACCATTACCAACACCACGCATTGTGATTTGGTCAGCAAGCCACATACAGAATGCAGAACCTGCTGTCATTACTAATGCCATATAAACATAAGATAATGCATTATCAGCCATATATTCTGAGAAATATAAGTTGAAATTACTATTTTTCATACCAATAATTAATGCAACAGATTGAACGAATGCTAGTAATAAAGCAATGTATCTTGTCCATTGATTAAGTTTTTGTCTACCAGATTCGCCTTCTTCAGCCCATTCCTTAAATTGAGGAATAATATCCATTTGTAATAATTGCATTACAATTGAAGATGTAATGTATGGGCTAATCCCTAATGCAAGAATAGAGAATTGAGATAAAGCTCCACCAGTAAAGATATCTAAAAATCCGAATACGTCTGAACTATCTACTTGACCATCAAGTTCAAATAGTGGAACTTTAATTAATGTTCCAAAGCGCCAAATAGCTAGCGCTAAACATGTAAATAAGATTGCAAGAATAAGAGTTTTATTCTTAGAAAAGAACTTTTTCATATTAAAGCACCTCGATTGATCCACCAGCTGCGCTGATTTTTTCTTTCGCAGAATTAGAGAATTTTTTAGCTTTAACTGTTAGAGCTACTTTTAATTCTCCGTTGCCTAATACTTTCACTCCTTCATATTCTTTCTTAATTAATCCTTTTGCTTTTAGTAATGCAGCATCTACTACAGTATTTGCTTCAAAGCAATTTAAATCTTCAACATTTACACATGCATAATCAACACGATTAACATTTGTGAATCCACGTTTTGGAAGACGTTTGAATAATGGAGTTTGACCGCCTTCAAATCCTGGACGAACGCCACCGCCGCTACGAGCATTTTGACCTTTTGCACCACGAGTAGATGTTTTACCCATGCCACTACCAGTACCGCGACCTACGCGTTTTTTATAATGTCTAGCACCTTCAACGGGTTTTAATTCATAAAGTTTCATCTTGACCTCCTAAGCTTCTTCAACACTTACTAAGTGTGCTACAGTTTTAATCATTCCGCGAATAGGAGCGTTATCTGGTTTGATAACTTCCTTTTGCATCTTTGTTAAACCTAATGCTTTTAAAGTGTCTTTTTGATTTTGTGCATAAGTTATAGGGCTTTTAACTAATTTGATTTTTAACATTTTAACTGTTTCTTTTTTAACTCTTGGCATATATATTAACCTCTGATTTCCTCAACAGTTTTACCACGTAATTCAGCTACTTGTTCAGCAGTACGTAAATTTTTTAGCCCTTCAAAAGTTGCACGTACGATATTAATTGGAGTAGATGATCCTTGTGATTTAGAGAAGATATCTTGAATACCTGCAAGTTCAACTACGTTACGAACAGGTCCACCAGCGATGATACCAGTACCAGCAGGAGCAGGTTTTAAGAATACTTGACCAGCACCAGCAATACCAGTTACTGAATGTGGAATAGATGTTTTAACGATTGGAACTTGAATAAGATTTTTCTTAGCATCTTCAACAGCTTTTTTAATTGCTTCTGGAACTTCTTGAGCTTTACCAGTACCATAGCCAACGCGGCCTTTATAGTCACCAACTACAACTAGTGCAGCAAAACGGAAACGACGACCACCTTTAACTACTTTTGTTACACGGTTGATAACGACAACGCGTTCATCAAATTCTTTTTCTTCGATTTCTCTTAGTGCTTTTTCTTTACGCATTTTGTTACCTCCTAGAATTTTAATCCAGCTTCACGAGCAGCGTCTGCTAATGCTTGAACACGTCCATGATATAAGTATCCGCCACGGTCAAATACAACAGTAGTAATACCTTTTTCTAAAGCGCGTTGAGCAATTGCAGTACCTACTAGTTTAGCAGCTTCAAGATTTGAACCAACAGCAACTTTGTTGCCATGTTCAATTGTTGATGCAGAAACTAATGTGATTTGTTTAACGTCATCAATAATTTGAGCAGAAATGTTTTTATTAGAACGATACACAGCAAGTCTTGGTCTTTCACTAGTGCCTGATAAATGTGCTCTTAAGCGATAGTGTCTCTTTTGACGTGCAGCATCTTTTGACTTTTTAGTAATCATATCTTAATCGTTCTCCTTTCCTACTTAGCTTTCTTTCCTTCTTTGCGACGAACATATTCACCACGATAACGAATACCTTTACCTTTATAAGGTTCTGGTTTACGAATGATACGAACTTCAGCCGCAAATTGACCAACTAATTGTTTGTCACATCCTAAAACGTGAATTTCAGTTGGATTAGGTACTTGTACAGTTAATCCTTCAGGGATTGGCATTTCAAATGGATGAGAATAACCAGCGTTAACTACTAAAGTTTTTCCTTGAAGTTGAGCACGATAACCTGTACCTTGAATTTCTAAAACTTTTTCAAAACCTGCATGAACACCAACAACCATATTATTTAATAAAGCTCTTGTTGTACCATGTAGTGAGCGATGAGTTTTTTCATCGCATGAGCGAGTAATTACAAGTGTATTTTCTTCTAATTTAATTGAGATAATTGGATTAAATGTATTAGTTAATGTTCCTTTAGGACCTTTAACTGTTACAGTTGATCCATCAAGTGTTACAGTAACACCTTCAGGTATGATAATGTGTTTATTTCCTATACGTGACATAAATACACCTCTACCAAACGAAAGCGATAACTTCGCCACCAAGGTTTTGTTTACGAGCTTCTCTATCAGTCATAACTCCACCTGGAGTAGAAACGATAGCAACACCTAAACCATTTAATACCTTAGGAAGTTCTTCTTTCTTAGCATATACTCTAAGACCAGGCTTAGAAATACGTTTAATACCTTTAATTACTCTAACTTTATCAACATACTTAAGTGTAATTGTGATAACACCTTGTTTGTCGTCTTCTTTCTTTTCGAAATCACTGATATAACCTTCTTCTTTTAATACACGAAGAATTTCTAATTTTAAACGTGATGCAGGAACATCAACAGTTGGATGTTTCATTTGATTAGCATTACGGATTCTAGTAAGCATATCAGCAATTGGATCTGTCATTGACATAATTGTTTACCTCCTTTACCAGCTCGCTTTAGTGACACCAGGAATTAAACCTTTATAAGCAAGTTCTCTGAAGCAAACTCTACATAATTTGAATTTGCGATAAACTGCATGAGGTCTTCCACAACGTTCACAGCGAGTGTATTCTCTTACAGGAAACTTATTGTTCTTGCGAGCGCATTTTACTTTTAATGATGTTTTAGCCATAATTTCTTTCCTCTACTTTCTAAAAGGCATACCTAGTAAGCTTAATAAAGCACGGCCTTCTTCATCAGTTTTTGCTGTGGTAACAATTACAATGTCCATACCACGAATTTTTAATACTTTATCATAATTAATTTCAGGGAAAATTAATTGTTCTTTAATACCGATAGTGTAGTTACCTCTACCATCGAATGAGTTAGGGTTAACACCACGGAAGTCTCTTACGCGAGGTAGAGCGATTGATACTAGTTTGTCGTAGAATTCATACATTCTTTCGCCTCTTAAAGTAACTTTAGCACCAATAGACATACCTTCACGAAGTTTGAATACAGCGATTGATTTTTTAGCTTTTGTAACAAGCGGTTTTTGACCAGTGATTGTTGCTAAATCTTCTACAGCTGCATCTAAAACTTTTGAATTAGTGATTGAATCACCAACACCCATATTAACAACGATTTTGTCAATTTTAGGTACTTGCATAACAGTTGTGTAACCGAACTTTTCAGTTAGTTTCGCAACTACTTCTTCTTTATAATGTTGTAACACACGATTCATCAGTCACACACCTCCTATTTATCAATTCTTGTACCAGATAATACTGCTACACGATATTTAATTTTTTTGCCTTTAGCATTTAATTTATAATTGCCATCTGCGTCTTTTTCGAATTCATAACGAATTCTTGTTGGTTGTTTTTTAACTGGATCTAAATAAGCTACATTAGATACATGGATAGGAGCTTCTTTCTTTTCGATTGCACCATTTGGACGTGCATTAGAAGGACGATAATGTTTAGTAGCAATATTGATACCTTTTACAACAACTTTTTCTGCTTCTGGATATACAGCTAAAACTTCACCAGTTTTATAATTACCGCGTGTAGCTTTATCTTTACCAGTTGTTACACAAACGACATCACCTTTTTTAATCTTCATAGTGAACCTCCTATAATACTTCTGGAGCTAAAGATACAATTTTCATGAAATCTTTTTCACGTAATTCTCTAGCTACAGGACCAAAAATACGAGTTCCACGAGGAGTCTTATCTTCACGAATAATAACAGCAGCGTTATCATCGAATTTAATATAAGAACCATCTTGTCTTCTTAACCCGTGTTTTGTTCTAACGATGACTGCTTTTACAACGTCACCTTTTTTAACTGCACCACCAGTTGATGCACTTTTTACACTACATACAACGATGTCACCAATGTTGGCGAATACATGTCTTGAACCGCCTAATACTTTAATAATTAGAAGTTCTTTTGCGCCTGAATTGTCAGCAACATTTACTCTTGTTTCTTGTTGAACCATGATTTACCTCCTAATTATAAGATTACTGCTTCTTGAAGAACTTTAACTAAGCGGCAGCGTTTAGTTTTTGATAGTGGACGAGTTTCCATAATTTCTACTAAATCTCCAACTTTAGCTACATTTTGTTCATCATGTGCAGCATATTTCTTTGAATATTTTACCCTTTTACTATATAAAGGATGTTTACGGTAAGTTTCAACCTTAACAGTAATAGTCTTATCATTTTTTGCAGATACAACTGTACCAACGTATGATTTACGAGTATTTCTTTCCATGTTGACCCTCCTATTTAGCATTAGCACGTTCAGTTAATACTGTATATGCACGTGCAATTTCTTTCTTAACTTTACGTAATTGAGCAGTGTTTTCTAATTTTCCGACTGCAGCTTGGAAACGTAAGTTAAATAATTCTTGTTTTAATTCACCGATTTTCTTTTCGATGTCAGCATTTTCAAGTTGTCTAATTTTATTAACTTGAGATAGTTTAACGACTTGTTTCTTTTCTTTCTTAGCAGCCATCTTATTCACCACTTTCTCTTACTACAAATTTTGTTTTAACAGGTAGTTTATGAGAAGCTAAACGTAACGCTTCACGAGCGATTTCTTCTGATACTCCACCAACTTCAAACATAACAGTTCCATTTTTAACAACTGCAACATATCCATCAGGAGCCCCTTTACCAGAACCCATACGAACTTCTAGAGGTTTCTTAGTTCTAACTAAGTGAGGGAAAATTTTGATCCATACTTTACCATCACGTCTCATATAACGTGTCATGGCGATACGAGCAGCTTCAATTTGACGGTCAGTAACCCATGCACCTTCAAGAGCTTGTAAACCAAATTCACCGAAAGTTACATATTTACCGCCTTTTGCTTTACCTTCATAGCTTACACGATGAGGGCGACGATATTTAGTTCTTTTTGGCATTAACATAATTATCGTTCCTCCTTCTTAGCAGTAGTTTGTTTTGCAGTTAAAACTTCACCTTTATTGATCCATACTTTAACACCTAATTTACCATAAGTTGTTGCAGCTTCAGCTGTAGCATAATCAATGTTAGCGCGAAGTGTATGTAGTGGAACGCTACCTTCGATGTAACCTTCACTACGTGCGATTTCAGCACCGCCTAAGCGACCAGAAATTGCAGTTTTAATTCCTTTAGCACCTGCTTTTAATGCTTTTTGAATTGCCATTTTTTGAACACGACGGAATGAAGCACGATTTTCTAAATCTTCAGCCATCTTTCTAGCAATTAATGTTGCATCACAATCAGGGTTTTTAATTTCAACAACAGTTAAGAAAACATTTTTGCCTGTTAATTTTTCTAATGCTTTAACAGCTTCATTTTTCTTAGAACCTTCTTTACCAATAACGGCGCCTGGTTTTGCAGTGTGTAATGATACAATTACACGTTTACCAGCACGTTTGATTTCAATACGAGCAACATATGCTGTTTTATAGAAATCATTTAAATAAGCACGAATTTTTAAGTCTTCATGTAATAAGTCTGCTACTTTTGTTTTAGGAGCATACCATTTTGCATCCCATTCACGTACAATACCTATACGAAGACCGACTGGACTAACCTTTTGACCCATAGATGAAGACCTCCTTATTTATCTAATTCTGCCACAACGATTGTTAAGTGGCTAGTTCTTTTTAAAATTCTGTTTCCGCTTCCTTTTGCACGAGCGCGGAATCTCTTTAACATTTGTCCTGGAGTTACGAAAATTTCTTTAATATATAATTTTTCTGCATCCATTTGATTGTTGTTAACCGCATTAGCAATTGCTGAATTTAAGCATTTACCAATTGGTTCTTTAACTGTACTTTCTACGTTATTAACGATACCAAGTGCGTAACCAACTTGTTTACCACGAATTAAATCGATAACAAGTTTAGCTTTTCTTGGTGACATTTTAACTGATCTATAATATGCTTTAGCTTCCATAATTACACCTACTTCTTGCCAACTTTCTTATCTTTTCCGTGTCCGCGGTATGTTCTAGTTGGTGCGAACTCACCGAATTTATGACCAACCATGTCTTCAGTAACATATACTGGTAAATGTTCTTTACCATTATGAACTGCTACAGTGTGTCCAACAAAGGCAGGATAGATAGTTGATCTTCTTGACCAAGTTTGAATAACTTTCTTTTGATTTGCTTCATTTAATTTTTCTACTTTATTTAATAAATGAGCATCAATAAAAGGACCTTTTTTAAGTGAACGTGCCATATTATGAGTTCCTCCCTTCTACGCATTTCTACGACGAACGATAAGAGCGTTCGATTTATTTTTAGATTTTCTTGTCTTTTTACCTAAAGCAACTTTACCCCAAGGAGTCATAGGAGCTTTACGACCGATTGGTTGACGGCCTTCACCACCACCATGAGGGTGATCATTAGGGTTCATAACAGAACCACGAACAGTAGGACGAATACCCATATGACGAGTACGACCCGCTTTACCAATGTTAACTAATTCATGGTCTAAGTTACCAACTGTACCGATAGTTGCACGGCAATTACCAAGTACGCGGCGAACTTCACCACTTGATAAACGAACTAATACATATTTCTCTTCACGTCCAAGGATTTGAGCGCTAGCACCTGCTGAACGAGCAAGTTGTCCACCATGACCTGGATGTAATTCAATATTATGTACCATTGTACCAACAGGAATATTTGCGATTTCAAGTGCGTTACCAACACGGATGTCAGCTGTAGCACCTGACATAACAGTCATTCCAACAGTTAAATCTTTAGGAGCGATGATGTAACGTTTTTCACCATCTGCATAGTTGATTAATGCAATAAATGCACTACGATTTGGATCGTATTCGATTGTTGCAACTTTACCAGCAATACCATCTTTATTACGTTTAAAGTCGATTAAACGATATTTACGTTTAACTCCACCACCTTTATGACGAACTGTGATTTTACCACTTGCATTACGACCAGCATGACTAGGAAGTTTAACTAGCAAACTCTTTTCAGGAGTGTCACAAGTAATTTCTTCAAAAGTCAATGTAGACATGTTACGACGACCATTAGTAGTCGCTTTATATTTTTTAATAGCCATTTCTTTGACCTCCCAAATTAAATTTCAAATGCATCAATTGATTGACCAGCAGCAAGACGAACGATTGCTTTTTTGTATCCTGCTTTATAGCCTTCATATCTTTGCATTCTTTTTGCTTTACGATGAACATTGATTGTTCTAACAGCAACAACTTTAACATTGAAAATTGTTTCAACTGCTTTTTTGATTTCAACTTTGTTAGCATCACTTGCTACTTCAAAAGTATATTGAAGAGTTTCTGCTAATTGAGCTGATTTTTCAGTAATAATAGGTTTTCTTATAATATCATAAACAGATTTCATTATTTAAGAACCTCCTCATAATATTTAACTGCTGCTTCAGTGATAACTACGCAATCAGCATTTTTCATTTGATATACTGATACACGACGAACATCTGATACGCATGCATAAGGAATGTTTCTTCCAGCTAGTTCTACGTTTGGATTTTCTTGATCAACGATTACTAGAACTTTACCGAATGAATTAACATCATCTAATACTTTAACTAAGCTCTTAGTTTTGAAGTTATCTAAGTTAAGAGCATCTAAAACAATAAATGCTTCTTCACTAACTTTTTCACTTAATGAGCATTTCATTGCTAATCTAACAACTTTTTTGTTTACTTTAATTGCATGTGAACGAGGAGTTGGAGCAAAAATTACGCCTCCACCACGCCATTGTGCAGCACGGATAGAACCTTGACGAGCACGACCAGTACCTTTTTGACGCCATGGTTTTCTTCCACCACCACTAACTTCTGAACGTCCTTTAGCTTTTTGTGTACCTTGACGCATAGCAGCGCGTTCAGCAATAATTGTATCGAAGATTGCTTGTTGATGTTCAGCATGAGCAAAAATATCTTCGCTTAATTGTAATGAACCAACTTCTTTACCTTCTTGATTTAATAATACAACACTTGGCATGTTTTATCTCCTTTCTATGCTAGACTTTCAGGGTTTAATGCTGGATTTTTTGCTTTAACTGCATTTGTAATCATTACATATGAGTTTTTAGCACCAGGTACATTACCCTTGATAAGTACTACATTGTTTGCTTCATCATATTTGATAAATTCTAAGTTTTGAACAGTTTTTCTTACTCCACCCATACGACCTGGCATTTTCTTACCTGGTTTAATACGAGCAGGAGCAATTGCACCCATAGAACCGATTCCACGATGGAAACCAGATCCGTGTGCCATAGGCCCTCTACCGAAGTTGTAACGTTTGATAACACCTTGGTACCCTTTACCTTTAGATGTTCCTGTAACGTCTACTAATTCGCCTACAGCAAATATATTTCCTTTAACCATTTGCCCAACTTCGAACGCTAGCATCTCTTCCCCAGCGATCTCTTTAATGAAGCGCTTAGGGTCTGTTTTAGCTTTTGCAGCATGTCCAGTTTCAGGTTTGTTTGCTAAACGAGCTGGTTTATTACCATAACCTAATTGAACAGCATTGTATCCATCAGTTTCAACAGTCTTTTTTTGTAAAACTACGTTCGGAGTTACTTCGATCACTGTAACAGGGATTAAAGTGCCTGCTTCAGAGAAAATTTGTGTCATTCCGATTTTCTTACCTAAGATTCCTTTGGCCATGAGTTACACCTCCATTTTTCCCATTATTTTAAAACGATTTCGACACCAGATGGAAGTTCTAAGTGAACTAACGCATCCATTGTTTTAGGAGTAATATTTAAAATATCAATTAAACGTTTATGAGTACGACGTTCAAATTGTTCACGACTATCTTTATATTTGTGTGGTGAACGGATAATTGTAAATACTTCCTTTTCTGTTGGTAGTGGAATAGGACCAGATACTTTTGACCCAGTTCTTTTCACTGTTTCAACAATTTTTTTCGCAGATTCATCAAGTAATCTGTGATCATAAGAAATTAATCTTATTCTTAATTTTTTTTCTTTTGCCATGTAAGCCTCCTGTTTAATACTTTATTTTTAAAGCTTTCGGCTCATTACGAATTCCCTGATATGCGTCACGGCAACGCTTCCTTGTGTATCAGCAACCTCGCAAATCTATGCCTACCTTCAAGCCTTTGATATTATACTCTTTTGCCTCATTTTTAGCAAACAATATGCTTTTTATTAGTATATTTTTTTATAAAAAGATTTTTTGAGCAAGAAAAAAGACGAGAATTTCATATCGAAATCTCGCCTATTTTTTCTTTTTAGGAAAATTTTACGGAGTTTGAAAAAAGCATTTACGCAAGCATTATATAATTCAAATATGTATTTTGCTTGATTAAAAACTGAAATTAATCTGAAATTTCATTATTTTCTGTTCCATCTTGTAAAACTTTTGATTTTTGGTGGAACGATACCGTTTCAAACTTTTTGCCCATTTGGCCTACTGAATAATCATATTTAGCTAAAATCATGATTTTTCGTTTTTCTTTATAATCTCTATCACAAATACGCATTTCTTTTAATTCAGCTCTTTGATATTTCTTATCTCTTTTAATGTATTTTGGATCAATATCTTTAAATTTGTTCCACAAATACATTCTATTTCTAGTTTCATAATATAAATGATATGCGCCAACTTCATAACTTGTAATTGTTAATAATAATATTTTTCTTTCTAAGATTCGGAAATTTCTATTTCTAAGTATATTACATGGCGATACATATATATGTTTTCCTTTTGATCTTTGAGTAAGACAGTAATCATAATCAAAAGTTGTTTGGTAATATATTTCATCAAAGCCGTCGCTTTCTTTATAGTCAGCAACATTCACAAAAGCACCAACTAAATGGCATCCCATTATTTCTTTATATTGTATTGATGATGGTTTTTCTTCTTCACATGTGAATAATGGTTGTGGTGAAAGGATACAAGGAAGTTCATTTTTCCATTCTAATAACATTCTTTTCAAATTTAAAAAAGTGTCTTCATGATAATAATAATCAAGTTCCATAGGAATTGCATAATCAAATCCTTCTTTAACAGCTTGATGCATAAATAATTTATAATTACCTACTTCTCCATAATCAGGACAAGTAGTATATTCAACATTTTTAAATCTAGTTAAAACACTATAAAATGAATCTTGTGTTGTTCCAGAAATATTAAAAATTAGCACTTTATCAGCAGAATTAACATATGTCATCATATCGCGTGTATATTTATCGATATCTTCTTTTGTCGCAATTCTTTTATTAATAAATAGCCCTACTATTATTTTCATATATATCACCTCCTAAATTTTAACATATTAGCTAATTTCAATCCATTAAATTACTTTTTGACTTTTTTAATTATTAAATAATTTTTTCCTATAGAAAAAGTGGCATAAGCCACTTTATTAGTTTTTGTTAACTGAACCAAACACGTGCATCTTTTCAGTAACTGCAGCTTTAATACCTTGGCAAGCAGGACCTAAGATTTTACGAGGGTCATATGTTTTTGCGTTTTTAGGATCAGCAACCCATTCTCTTAATAATTTATTGAACGCTAATTGACATTCAGTATTAACATTGATTTTGCATGTTCCACATGAAATAGCTTTTTGAATTTTGTCATCAGGAATACCTGTACCACCATGTAATACTAAAGGCATATTTGTAGCTTCTAAGATTTCTTGCATTTCTACAAATCCTAAAACAGGTTCGCCTTGATAAGGACCATGTACTGAACCAAGTGCTGGTGCTAAAGCATCAACGCCTGCTTCTTTAACAAGTCTTACACATTCAGCGCAGTCTGCATATTTGATACCACCGATAACACCATCTTCGTTACCACCTACAGTACCAACTTCTGCTTCAACACTTGCTCCGTGAGCATGTGCATAATCAACAACTTCTTTAGTCATTTTAATATTTTCTGCAATTGGATGATGTGATCCATCAATCATAACAGATGTAAATCCAGCATCGATTGCTTTTTTACAATTTTCAAAGCTTTGTCCGTGGTCTAAATGAATAGCAACATCAACAGTAATATTTAATTCTTCAATTAAACCTTTAACCATACCAGTTACAGTTTTAAATCCACCCATATATTTTGCTGCACCTTCAGATACACCAAGGATTACTGGAGAATTTAATTCTTGAGCTGTAGTTAAAATAGTTTTAGTCCATTCAAGGTTATTGATATTGAATTGACCAACTGCATATTTTCCTTCTTTTGCTTTTTGTAGCATATTAACCATATTTACTAATGGCATTTATATCACTCCTTTTATATATATTTCTGTAAAAGTATACCATAAGATAAAGATTTTTGCAAATATATATACTTTAAAAAAACAAAAAGGTCCTTATATAAGAACCTTTTATCCTTCTAAATATCTGCTCATAAAAACTCCACTAAATTCTGCTAAGCTCTTATCAACATCTGTAATATCTTTATCACTACTAACTACTACGCAACCAATTATATCCCCATATACATTGATTGGTTTAATAATAGATGGTTTCTTTAATTCAACATTATCACATATTTCTATCTTATCTGTCTTATTTACAACAATAGTTGATCTTTTAGATATCTTATCTTCTAATCTTAGTGAGATTTTTTTGCCGACAATATCTTTTTTGTAATTTCCTGCCGCAGCTATTACTCTTTCATTATCTGTAATAACTACATCTTTTTTATTTGAATTATATATACTTTCTGCGAATTCAATCACAAAATCATTAACATTTTGAACAGGAGAATATTTTTTTAAGATAATTTGATCACTTCCATCGATAAATATTTCTAGTGATTCGCCTTCTTTAATTCTCATTGTTCTTCTTAATTCTTTAGGAATTACAATTCTTCCTAGATCATCTATTCTTCTTACTACACCAGTTGCTTTCATAAAATCACCACCTTTTTCTTCCTTTTATATTATTGGTGACTTTATGATATATATACATTTAAATTAAAATTCTTCTAAGAATTTTGTTAAGTAATATATATAGTTAGTTTTAGATTTAGATTTTAGATAATCATTTAAAGTAATGATAACATATATTCTTTCTTTTTGATATTTAAAATTCCATGCCTTTCCATAATGCATAGATAAATCCACAATCTTTTTATAATTGATTGTTTTTGTTTTTTCTTTATCAAAATTAAATTCAACTACTTTTTCATTATCTTTGTAACTTTCTATTCCTTTTTGTTTTAATAAATATTCTAAATATCTGCTTTCTATATATATCTTAATTTCTTCAGATAATGTTCCATATCGATCTTGAAACTCATTTATTAAATCAAATATTTGTGTTCTAGATGTAACTTTGCTGATGGATTTGTGCATATCTATTCTTATAGCATCATCATCAACATAGTTTGTATCAATATGACGTGATGTATTAACATTAATATTTCTAGTTTCTTCTTTTGTAACTTTCCCTTTTTGTTCATCAATTGCTTCATTTAGCATTTTTAGATATAGTTCAATGCCAATATCATCAATAAAACCAGATTGTTCACTACCTAAAATATCACCAGCACCCCTTATTGCTAAGTCGCGCATTGCTATTTTATATCCACTACCAAGTGTTGTGAATTCTTTGATTGTATCAAGACGTTTTCTAGCTGCATCAGATAGCGTGTGTTCTTTATCATACATTAAATATGCATATGCTATTTTATCACTTCTACCAACTCGTCCTCTTATTTGATATAATTGTGCAAGACCTAACAAATCTGTTTTTTCTATAATTATAGTATTCGCATTAGGGATATCTATACCTGTTTCAACAATTGTAGTGCATACTAATACATCATACATTTTATCTAAAAATAAAGACAATGTATCTTCTATTTCATCTTTATCCATTCCGCCATGGATGATTGCGACTTTAGCATTAGGAACAAGTCTTTTAATTTTTCTTTTAACACTATCAAGCAATGTTATTCTATTAAGTAAATAAAATACTTGACCACCTCTACCAAGTTCACGATTAATAGCTTCTCTAATAACTGATTCATTTGTTTTCAATACATATGTTTGTACACTTAATCTATTTACCGGTGGAGTTTCAATTAGACTCATATCTCTTAATCCTGTTAATGCCATCTGCATTGTTCTAGGAATTGGGGTTGCTGAAAGAGACAAAACATCAATATTAGCTTTAATTTCTTTAATTCTTTCTTTGTGTTCAACACCAAATCTATGTTCTTCATCTATGATTAAAAGACCAAGTGATTTAAACTTTACATCATTTGATAATAATCTATGTGTTCCGATTACAATATCTACATACCCGCTTTTTAATCCTTCAAGTGTTTTTTTAATTGTTTCTTTGTCTACAAATCTACTTAATAATTCAACTCTAACACCATATTTTTCAAATCTTTCTTTAAATGAATAATAATGTTGTCTAGCAAGTACTGTAGTTGGCACTAAATATACGACTTGTTTTCCATTATCTACTGCTTTAAATGCAGCACGCATAGCTACTTCTGTTTTTCCAAACCCTACATCGCCACAGACTAATCTATCCATAGGTCTTGTGGATTCCATATCATTTTTAACATCTTGACATGCTTTTAATTGACCCGGTGTTTCAACAAAACCAAAGTCATTTTCAAATTCTTTTTGAGTTTCTGAGTCTTTTTCATATATATATCCTTGCATAAGTTCACGTTTTGCTTGGATATCTATTAGTTTTTTCGCGACAAGTTTTATCTTTTCTTTAATTTTTTCTTTTTTCTTTTCCCACTCTTTAGAATTTGTTTTAGAAAGTTTTGGTATTCTTTCACTATTACCGATATATTTTTCTAAAACATATATGTTCGCAACAGGTATATATAGCTTTGATTCATTTGCATATTCAATTCTAATATAATCATTAACGGTTTGTCCTAAAGTAATTGATTCAATACCTTTATATATACCAATACCATAATCTCTATGTACAACATAATCTCCAGGGCTTAATTCTTCTTTACTATATATTTGCTTTGATTCATTATATAGTTTTTGATATTTATGATGTCTTGTAACTTTGCCTTTAGATATTTCTAGCGGAGTTATTATTTCAGTATTATCTCCATACGCATTAAACCCTAAGGCATTTTCTAATACTACAGTATTAATTGTATTATTTTTTAATTCATTAATATCATTTATTCTTTGATACTTGACGTTATTTGCTTCAAGTAAAGACTCAATAAACTTTAATTTATCTTCTGCAGTATGTGTTAATATATATGTTTTTTTATTATTTACATTTAATTCATCTATTAAACTTTTAAAATTATTATTGTAATCTTCAACCTCATTTGTTTTTAGGTTATATTCAGTCATACTTTTTGACTCTAAATTCGTATAATCAGGCGAAAATTGGTCAAAATAGACACTTTTTGAAACAAAAGGCATAATTTCTTTTACTGATTTAAAAAGTCCGTAATCTTTGATGTTTTCGTTTTGTTTAAAAAACTCACTTAATTCTAGAATGTTTAGTTTTTCTTTTTCTAAAATATGATTAATTTCATTGAAAACAACTTTTGGTTTACCTATTAATTCTAAAAAAGATATATATTTTTCATCTATTAATGGTAAATATTTATACATTAAATCAAGATTATTATATTCACTAATATTATTTTTATCTTTTTCTAATGTTATATTTTCAATTATTTTACCAATTTGATCTTTTTCATAATATATTTCATACATTGGAATAATCTCAATGTTAGATATTTTTTCAATACTCATTTGTGAATTAGGATCAAAATATTTAATGGTTTCAATTTCATCATCAAAATAATTTATTCTAACTGGATACTTGTCGCCTACTATATATATATCAATAACACTACCTCTAGTACTAAATTGACCCACACTTTCAGTTAAGGATGCTTTTTTATATCCTCTTGATGTTAATATTTCAACGAGTGTTTCTTTTTTACATATATCTCCTGCTTTTATTTTAACAAATGAATCAACAATCTTTTCTTTTGACATTACATGTCTTAAAAAACCTTCTAAATTAGTTACTATGATTTGTGGTTTATTATCAATTATGTTTTTAATTGTTGATAATCTTGCTAGTCTAAAATCACTTGTAGTAGCTAAAAGTTCTTGGGTTATTAATTCTTCGACGGGAAAAAAGCTGACAAAGTCAGCCCCTAATATTTCTAAAAAGTCTAAATATGCATTATTCGCATGAAAAATATTTGCATAAACAACTAATATTGTTTCTTTATTCTCTAAAAAAGACGCGGCAAGAGTTGCGACTCTTGACTTAAAAGATGCATTATATATATATAAATCATCATTTACATTAGATATTTTCGAAGATGCCTCACAAATAGTCGGGCATTTTTTTAATATATCAAAATAATTCATGTTCATATTATGCACCATTATATTTATTCATTGCCTCAACAACACCTTTTTGAGCAATTGTTGAAAAAACTTCTGGTGCAAGTTGTAATATTTTATCTAAATCTTTTCTTTCAACAGAATTAAATTTAGATAAAACATAATCAATTACATCTGAATTAGCTTTACTAATGCCTATTCTTATTCTTGTAAAGTCTTGTGTACCAACGCTAGCTATAATAGATTTCATTCCATTATGACCGCCGCTAGAACCACGTTCTCTAATTCTAACTTTTCCTATATATAAATCCATATCATCATAAGCAACTACTACATCTTTAATATCTATATTATAATAATTCATTACCAAACTCACTGCTTTACCTGATAAATTCATATATGTAGTTGGTTTAATGATGTAGTGTTTTTCTCCAAAAGCTTCAAAGCTTCCTATAATACATTCTAATTTCTTTTCAATTTTGAATGATACATTATATGCTTTAGCAATTTCATCTACAAACATAAAACCACAATTGTGTCTTGTGTTTTCATATTTCTTACCAGGATTGCCAAGTCCTACTAATAACATTTTATCACCTTACTTTTTTTGTAATATATATGTTTTAACTGTATTTTCTAAAAGTCCCGCAATTGTTAAAGGTCCAACTCCTCCAGGAACAGGGGTAATATATGATGCAATATTGCTTACATTTTTAAAATCCACATCCCCACAAAGGCCCAAAGAATCTCTATTCATACCAACGTCAACAACAACAGCTCCAGGTTTAATATATTCTGTTGTAATCATTTTAGCTCTACCTATTGCGACTACAACAATATCAGCACGTTTTGAAACAAGTGGTAAATCTTTTGTTTTAGAGTGGGCAACTGTAACTGTTGCATTTTCTTGAAGTAATAAATGAGCCATTGGTTTACCTACAATATTACTTCTGCCTATAACTAAAGCTTCTTTTCCGGATATTTCAATATTATAACTTTTCAATAATTTAATAATACCATATGGTGTTGCTGGCAAAATAGCTTCAGCCCCCGCAAACAACATACCTTTATTTAAAGTACTAAATCCATCAACATCTTTTAATGGTGAAATTGTATCAATAATTCTTTGTTCATGCATATGTTTTGGAACAGGAAGTTGAACAATTATACCATGAACACTTGCATCTTTGTTTAGTTTTTCTATTTCTTCTAAAAGATATTCTTCAGTAATATCACTTTCATATTTATATACTTTTGCTGTAATACCAACATAAGAAGCAGCTTTTACTTTATTTCTTACATATATCTTACTAGCTTCATTATCACCAACAACACAAATTGCTAATGTAATTTCTTCATTATATATATTATTTAATTCCAAAACTTTGTTTTTTATTTCATCTTTCCACTTTGCAGCACAGTCTTTTCCATCTAATATCATATATATACCTCGTTATTTTATTTATTAAAACATTTATTATATCTATCTAAGCTTTCTTCAATTATCTTAATAGCACCAGTTTTTCCTTGTGTCATTAAAACATATGTTTCTTTGTGTTCTAATTGTTTATATACTTCAAAAAAGTGCATAATTTCTTCAATTAAATGTTTTGGTAAATCAGTTAAATCTTGATAGAAGTTCCAGTTAGGATCATTAAATGGTATCGCAATTATCTTATCATCAGCAACTCCACCATCACTCATACTTATTACCCCTATTGGATAACATTCTACCATACAAAGAGGCTTAATGGCTTCACTACAAAGCACTAAAACATCAAGTGGATCATCATCTTCAGCTAATGTTTTAGGAATAAACCCATAATTAGCAGGGTAGTGTGTAGATGTATGAAGAATTCTATCTAATATCAATAAACCAGATTCTTTATCAAGTTCATATTTATTTTTACTTTGTTTTTCAATTTCCACCACCGCAACAAATTTATTAGGTGTAATTCTTTCTATTTTAATATCATGCCATACATTCATATATATACCTCCTATTGATTTTCAATTTGGTTAATCGCTGCAGCTATTGCGTTTTCAAATAA
This sequence comes from Bacilli bacterium, assembly GCA_017411715.1. GTDB lineage: Bacteria > Bacillota_I > Bacilli_A > ML615J-28 > CAG-313 > UMGS1109. Next base: position 88,461 of record JAFQPO010000002.1, read on the forward strand.
TCTATCACAGCTTTTGCCTGTTGGATTTTCTAATAAACAGTTTTCAGGTTCATCTTGCTTATTCAAAAAACTTAGTACATCTTGTTTTGTTACATCTTTTTTATCTTTATATATATGTTTTACCGCATCAAAACATTCACTGAGTTTAATGTTATGACAATAACATATAATATATTTATTAAGATTTTCTTTAAACCATATATCTACTTTAACATCTTGTTTAGGTATTGTCACATCTTTATCATTAAAATACGCCACATTGCATTTTTTATTAATACACAAATAATACATATCATCTAAATTAACTTTATTATTTGTCATATGTGCAACTGTTATTGATTCTACATGCATTCCAGCTGCACCACAAACAGGACATTTTGGCCCACATGAAGTTTGACAAGTAGAACAATCATTATTACAATTCATAAATACCTCCTATTTATTTTACCATAAAATATTTTTTATTTAGTCATAATAATATTTTTATTACATATATTTTATTGACAAGGTGAGAATATGGCAGTTATTAAATACAACGAAAAAGAAGTTCAACTATTAGCTCGCTTAATGCGCGCAGAAGCTGAAGGTGAAGGAGAAAAAGGAATGTTGCTAGTTGGAAACGTTGGAGTTAACAGAGTACTAGCAAAATGCCTAGACTTCAAAAATATAAATACCGTTACTAAAATGGTTTTTCAAAGACCTGGCGGTTTTGAATCAACATTAAAAAGTTACTTTTATCAAAAAGCAAGAAATGTTGATATTAAACTTGCCAAAAGATCTTTAAAAGGAGAAAGATATGTTCCAGCCACAAAAGCTCTTTGGTTCTATAGTACAAAATCAGGTACTTGCCAAAGTAAATGGTGGGGACAATGGAATAGCGGTATCTATAAATCACACTGTTTTTATGCGCCTGTTGATAGCGAAAACTGCTATATTTAACCTAATTTTAAGAAAGGAAGAAGGAAATTTTTATAACTTTTGCTAAATAAATATTTCCTATTTAATTATGACAATTAATTATCAAAATCCGCCTCAACCTTATCCAGGATATGGGTATTTTCCACCACCTCCACAAGGCTTTTCACCTGAACAAAATCCTTATTTAGCCGATGAACAATCATATGTTGAAAACATCTTAAGACTTAATAAAGGAAAGTTTGCTACAGTATACATGAGCTTTGAAGGAAGTCAATGGGGATCTAAAATATTTAGAGGAACAATCATCGCGGCTGGTAAAGATCACATTATCTTAAAAGATCAGCAAACCAACGCCACATATTTATTACTCACAATATATCTATCATATGTTACCTTTGATGAAGACATTGAATATGAATACCCATATGAATAGTATGTTACAATTTTAATCATTTTATCTTTATATTTGTTTTTAAGTTTTCTTTTTGATAAAATATACATATATACTTGTCAAGGAGAATAATATATGTGTATTTTTTGTAAAATTATCAATAATGAAATTCCATCTTATAAAATTTATGAAGATGAATATACTTTAGCTTTCTTAGATTTATCACAAGCAACAAAAGGGCATACTTTAATTGTACCAAAAAAACATTTCGCAAACATTTTTGAAACACCTTGTGAAGAATTACATCACATAATGAATTCTGTTAAAGCTGTTACAGAAAAGTTAAAAAAATCTTTAGGCGTTGAAAATGTTAATATTTTAAATAACTCTGGTACATTAGCTGGGCAAACCGTTCACCATTTGCATTTCCATGTTATTCCTAGATATGAGAATGATAATTGTGAATTATGCCCATCAGCTACTAATCCATCTTTTGATGAACTTAAAAATCTTTGTGATTTAATCAATAATTAATAATTCTTTTTATCAAAAAGCAACAACATTTTTTCAATGTTGTTGTTTTTTATTTATTTAATTTCAGTTACTCCCATATATGGAATTAATACTTCAGGGACTTTGATTGTGCCATCTGCTTGTTGATAATTTTCAATTACTGCGATTACACAACGACCAACAGCAAGGCCTGAACCATTAAGTGTGTGTACATATTCAGTTTTTGCATCTTTTGTAGGACGGAATCTTATGTTTGCACGTCTTGCTTGATAATCTTCAGCGTTACTAATAGATGCTATTTCACGATATGTATTTTGACTTGGTAACCAAACTTCAATATCATAAGTTGTTGCCATACCAAATCCCATATCACCGGTACATAATTCAACTACACGATAAGGTATTTTTAATTCTTTTAATACAGCTTCACTGTTTAAAACCATTTCATCTAATTCTTTATATGATTCTTCTGGGCGAGCAAATTTAATTAATTCAACTTTATTAAACTGATGTTGGCGTAAGATACCTTTAGTATCACGTCCTGCACTACCTGCTTCTGCTCTAAAAGCTGTAGTATAAGATGCATATTTGATAGGTAATAAATCACCATCAATAATTTCATCACGATACATATTAATTGTAGGAACTTCTGCAGTAGGATTTAAATACCAATCTTCTTCATCAGAAACTACATGATATGCATCTTCTTCAAATTTAGGGAATTGTCCTGTACCAATCATACTAGCACGGTTTACAATATATGGTGGAATTACTTCAGTATATCCATGTTTTTTAGAATGTAAATCCATCATAAAGCTAATTAAAGCTCTTTCTAATCTAGCACCTAAGCCCTTATAAATAACAAATCTTGACCCTGTTACTTTAGCAGCTCTTCCGAAATCGAAAATACCAAGTTTTTCACCAAGTTCTGCATGATCTTTTGGTTCAAAGTCAAATTTAGTTGGTTCCATAAAAGTTTTCATTACTCTATTTTCTGTTTCATCTTTACCAACTTTAACATTTAAGTTAACAAGATTTGGTGTAATTAGCATATTGTATCTGATTTTTTCTTCAAGTTCTGTAACTTCTGCTTCAATTGCTTTAATTTCATCACCTAAATGAGCAACACTTTGTAAAACTTCAGTTGCATCTTGTTTATTTCTTTTTAATTCGCCAATTTGTTTACTTTTTTGATTTCTTTCATTTTTTAAAGCTTCAACTGTAGTAAGAAGTTCTCTTCTTTTAATATCCATAGCTTGAACATCTCTTAAATAAGAAAAGTCTCCACCACGTGTGTTTAATCTTCTTATTACTTCTTCTACATCTTCTCTAATTAATTTAATATCTAACATAATATCTCCTTTCAATAGAAAAGTCCCTGTAAGCAAAAACGCTATACAGGGACGAATGTTTTTATCCGCGGTACCACCCACATTAGAGTACAAACTCTCTCTTAAAGACATAACGGGTCTTACCGGTTCTTCTTTCGAAGACATCTCCAAGGTAGATTCATAATACTTCTTAGTTAATTTTCACCAACCATTAACTCTCTACAATAAGAAATATAACTACTATTCCTCTTCATCGATTTTATTGATTACTTTAAAATTATATTATATTATCTACAATTTGTCAATTTTTATACAAATAATCAGTATTATTCTTCGTCGTCATCAACTTCTTCATCAGACGTTAATTCTTCTAACTCAGTCGGCATAACAACTTCATTTTGTTCTAACTCATCATTTTGATTTAATTCAATATTTTCATCTTCTTCGTCGTCTCCACGAGGAACAACTGCTATAGATGCAACTGAGTGTCCATCATTTAGTGTAATAATTCTTACACCAACAGTATCTCTACCAATTGTAGATATTTGATCAAGATGAGTTCTTACAACCATTCCTTTATCTGTAACAATAATTAAATCATCATCACCAGTAACAATATGCATACAAGCAGGTATTCCGTTTTTATCTGTTAAATTCATAAATTTAACGCCTTTTCCATTTCTACCTTTTGTTTTAAATGCTTCAACGCTTGTACGTTTTCCATAACCGTTAGATGTTAAGATAATTATTTCGTCAGATTCGCTATTAACAACACACATTCCAATAAGTTTTTCACCATCAGCAACTTTAATACCTTTAACACCTAAAGCAGCACGTTTTGTTGGTCTTACTGTATCTTCTTGGAATCTGCTTGCCTTACCATTAGATGCGCCTAAAATAATATCTTTTGTACCATCAGTTAACGCAACATCAATTAATACATCATCTTCAGCTAAAAGAATTGCTCTAATACCTGTTGAACGAATATTTTTATATTCTGTTATTTCGGTTTTCTTGATTACACCTTTTTTAGTTGCGAAAATCAAATATTTTCCTGGTTGTTCTACAGTTTCAACATTGATTACAGCAGTTAAAGTTTCGTTTTCTTCAAATGGTAATAAGTTAACAAGAGGTAGACCTTTTGATGTTCTACTAGCAGCCGGTATTTGGAACGCCTTCATTGTATAAACTTTACCAAAATTTGTAAAGAACAATAAGTTATCATGACTTGATGAATAAATAATATGTTCAACAAAGTCATCACTTTGCATTTTTGTTCCTGTTATACCTTTACCGCCTCTTCGTTGAGCCTTATATGTATCAACGCTCATACGTTTGATATAACCTTTGTTAGTTATTGTGATAATAATATCATCAACTGGAATTAAATCTTCATCATTTACATCTAATTCACTTGTATAGTCAATTTGACTCTTTCTGTCATCGCCATACTTTCTTTGTGTTTCAGAAATTTCTTCCACAATAACAGCCATTTTCTTATCATGGTTTGCAAGAATTTCTTCAAGAGTTTCCACTTTTGATTGTAATTCTGCTTTTTCATTTTGCAATTTTTCAACTTGTAAACCTGTTAAAGTTTGAAGTCTCATATCTAGAATTGCTTTTGCTTGAATTTCTGTTAATAAGAAGTTTTCGATTAGTTTGCTACTAGCAATATCTGGTGAAGGTGAAGCTTTGATTACTGCAACAACTTCATCAATACTTGCTAAAGCAATTAATAACCCTTCAACTATATGAAGTCTCGCTTTTGCTTTATCTAAATCATATTGAGTTCTTCTAGTTATTACATCAATTTGGTGATCTACATAACATTCAATTATTTGTTTTAGGTTGAAAACACGAGGTTGGCCATGATCTAACGCAATCATATTAATACCATAAGTAATTTGCATTTGTGTATGTTTGTATAAATTATTTAAAATTACTTTCGCATTAGCATCTTTTCTTAATTCAATTACAATTTTCATCCCTTTACGTGTTGATTCATCACGAAGATCTGTAACACCTTCAATAATTTTTTCAGATGCAAGTTCTGCGATTCTTTCAAGTAATCTAGTTTTGTTAACTTGATAAGGAATTTCTGTAATTATAATTTCTTGTTTGTTATTAGATAATTTAACAATTTTTACTTTTGATCTTATTGTTATAGTTCCAGTTCCTGTGTGATATGCTTTTTTAACTTGCGCTAAATCCATAATCAACCCACCAGTAGGGAAGTCAGGTGCAGGAATGTACTCCATTAGCTCATCAACAGTTATATCAGGATTTTTAATGTATGCTAAAACACCATTAATAACTTCAGTTAAGTTGTGTGTTGGAATATTTGTAGCCATACCTACAGCGATACCTGTTGCGCCATTAACTAAAATATTTGGATATCTAGATGGTAAAACTACAGGTTCTGTTTCACTGCCATCATAGTTATCTTGGAAATCAACCGTATTTTTGTCTAAATCTTTTAGCATTTCACTAGCAAGTTTTGACATTCTTGCTTCAGTATAACGCATTGCTGCTGCTGGGTCACCATCGACAGAACCAAAGTTACCATGTCCATCTACTAATGGATATCTATAACTAAAGTCTTGAGCCATACGTACCATAGCTTCATAAACTGCAGTATCACCATGTGGGTGATATTTACCTATTACGTCCCCGACGATACGAGCAGACTTTTTATGTGGTCTATCACTATAAACACCTAATTCATTCATAGCATGTAATATTCTACGATGAACAGGTTTCATACCATCTCTAACATCAGGTAACGCACGAGACACAATTACACTCATTGCGTAACTTAGAAATGAGTTTTTCATTTCATGATTTATATCTACTTCTACAACATTATGTGCGATTTCTTCTGTTGTTACAGGAAGAACTTGCACTTCAGAACTTATTTTATCTTTCTTACTCATACATCAGTCCTCCTATACATCCAGATTTTGAACATAGACAGCATTTTCTTCAATAAATTCTCGACGAGGTTCTACATCGTCTCCCATCAATGTACTAAAAATTCTATCTGCTTCAATTGTATCTTCTAGTGATACTCTTATTAAAGTTCTATATCTTGGGTCCATTGTAGTGTCCCATAATTGTTCTGCATTCATTTCCCCTAAACCTTTATAACGTTGAATATTTGGCTTTGGTCCGAATGTTTTTAGTTTTTCTTCTAACTCTTCATCACTATATGCGTATTCTACCCTCTTATTTTGCGCAATTTTGAATAATGGAGGCTGAGCTATATAAATATAGCCCTTCTCTATTAAAGGTCGCATATAGCGGTAAAAAAAGGTCAATAATAACGTTCTAATATGTGCGCCGTCGACGTCGGCATCGGTCATTATAACAATTTTATGATATCTAGCTAATGTAATGTCAAAATCATCTTGAATACCTGTTCCTATAGCTTGTATCATAGAAATAATTTCTTTGTTACTAAGTATTCTATCCACTCTTGCTTTTTCAACATTTAACACTTTTCCTCTTAAAGGAAGAATAGCCTGATAGAAACTTTCTCTACCTTGTTTTGCTGAACCTCCGGCAGAATCACCTTCGACTATATACATTTCACTTATAACAGGGTCTTTACTTCTGCAATCTGCAAGTTTAGAGGCAAAACCCAACGAATCAAGTGGACTTTTCTTACGAGTTGCTTCTCTAGCCTTTTTGGCAGCAATTCTAGCGCGAAGAGCAAGCACTGCTTTTTCAACAATAGTTCTAGCGCTACCAGGATTTTCTTTCAAATATGCATCAAATTGATCACTCATAACTTGAGAAACAATTCTTCTTACTTCAGTATTACCAAGTTTTGTCTTAGTTTGTCCTTCAAATTGAGGTTCACTAACCTTACAAGAAACGATTGCGGTTAATCCTTCTCTAACATCGTCTCCTGATAAACTTTCATCTTTTTTGAATATACCCGCATTACGGGCGTATGTATTTAATATTCTAGTTAAGCTTGTTCTATATCCCTCTTCGTGTGTTCCTCCTTCATGAGTATGAATATTATTAACGAAAGAATATAGATTTGATGTGTAATCTTCTGTATACTGGAACGCAATTTCAATTTGTGTTCCTTCAATTTCTTCAAAAATAGAAACAATATCAGTATGAATCGGCGTTTTAGACTTGTTCAAGAACTTAACATATTCAACTATCCCGCCATCATAGCAGTATTTAATGCCCCTTGGTGCTTCAGTATTTCTATTATCTGATATATTTAGTTTTAATCCTTTATTTAAAAAGGCCAATTGTTGTATTCTTTGACGTAAAGTTTCATAATCAAATGATGTTGTTTCTCTAAAAATCTCTGAATCGGGTTTAAAAATTACAGTTGTGCCGGTATAATCCGCATCACCAATTACTGTTAATTCACATTCTCTTTTCCCTCTGGTAAACTTTTGATAATGTAATTTACCATTTCTTGCGACATAAACTTCTAACCATTCGCTTAAAGCATTAACAACAGATGCGCCTACGCCGTGTAGTCCACCAGAAACTTTATAACTCGAACTATCAAACTTTCCACCGGCATGAAGTACAGTAAAAATCGTTTCAACCGCTGAAACTTTTGTCTTAGGATGAATATCAACAGGCATACCTCTTCCGTTATCCACAACTTTTATCAAGTTATCCCCAAAGATTTCCACATTTATTTCGTTACAATATCCAGCTAAAGCTTCATCTATAGAGTTATCAACAATTTCCCATACAAGATGGTGTAGCCCTCTTATGCCGGTCGACCCAATATACATCCCCGGTCTTTTGCGAACTGCTTCAAGGCCTTCTAAGACCTGAATACTACTGGAATCATAAGAATTTTTAATTTCATTTTCTGCCATGTTGAGTTTCCTCCTTTTCATTTAAATATATGACATTTGCATTAATAAGCATCTTCTTATCTATATCAGACAACGTTGTAGTTGTCATAATTACTTGTTTTACATTTTGAAACAAAGAGAGTAGTTTATTTTGTTTTGACGCATCTAATTCTCCGAATACGTCATCTAGCAGAACTATCGGACTCACTTTTTTTTCTTTACAAAACATCTCAGATAAAGCAATTTTAACGCATAGAAGCGCTGCTTTTTGTTGCCCTTGAGACCCGTACTCTCCTATATTTTTATTATTTATAATAAAAATATAGTCATCTTTATGTGGACCATATTGCGTGGTCCCTTTTTTTACTTCTTCATAATATAGCGCTTTTGTTTTTTCACAAAACTCTTTTTTCTCAACAGAAGGTAAATAAACCAACTTCAGTTCATCGAAAGAACCAAACATTCTTTTGTATGTCCCATCAAGAACATTATTTATGTTGTTAACAAAAGAACATCTCATATCAATTATTTTATTTCCTTCTACAATCAACCGTTCAGTAAGTGTATCCAGCAACGTTTTATTTCTTACTGAACTGTCTTGCTGCATTATTTTTAACAAAGCGTTTCTTTCTTTTAATATCTTATTGTACTCATTCGATACAAAAAGGTATTCTCTAGAAAGTTGACACAACATAGTGTTTATAAATTTTCTCCTAAATAAAGAGCCGCTTAAAAAGAACATTATATTCGATGGACTATAACATACTACAGGCAAATTTCCAACGTAATTTCCCAAGGTTTTCACAAATTCATTATCCACCTTAATTCTTTTTAAATTGTTTGAATATAAAAGTATCACGGTTTTTTTGCTTTTTCCATCACTAAACTCACCTTTAATGGCGAATTTATCAGCATTATATTGAATCATTTCAGCATCTGCTTTAGCTCTAAACGATTTAGCCAAACAAAGAGTATGAATAGCCTCAACAAGGGTTGTTTTCCCTATCGCATTATCTCCAACCACTATATTTAGCCCCTTTTTAAAGCCAACAAAAGACTGCTTATAACATCTAAAAGTACTTACATATAGTTTCTCTATGTACATTAATCAGCTACAACCTTAATAAAATGCCCATTGATCGATAAAACAACCCCTGGATAGAGCTTTTTACCCCTCTCAAACACCCTATTTGACTCAATTTCAACCACATTTTCCGATAAAAACGTCTTTGTTTCACTGCCGTTTGAGACAGCTCCCATATACTTTAATAACTGTCCAACAGTAATGTATTCAGTACTAATAGAAACCTCTTTCATAACCGTCCTCTCCTTACTTTATTATTATACCATAAACACGCTTATTTTGCCACAAATTAGCCTCTTTTTTTGCCCCTTGTTTTTTAATTAATTTTATGACGTTTTTCACAGCATTTTCGTTGGTTTTACTAAAAATTTTATTAAGCGAAAATTTCCTAATCATTTTTTGACATTTTCAAATTCTATCTCGTTTAAACCGTTTTTTTTGTATGTATTTATGTATATTCCTTATTTTATATATAATATATTAAAAGTGCATTTCAAAAAGATTCCTGTGTTGTTTTTTTTAGATAAAATCAGTAATTTTTAAGCCGTTTTGTCATTTTTTTTAAAAGTTTTAATTTACAAGTTTTTTACGATTACATAAAAGAGTAAAAGAATATTTATTTTTTTAATACATTAAATAAAAAAATATTTACATTTTTAATGTTTTATTTAAAAAAGCAAAAACATATATATTTATTTATACTTTTATTTAAAAGAATATTTATTTTTATAAATAATTAAATATAAAAATATTTACAATTATATTTAATTGCTTACATCTTGTTTTAAAGCTTTATTACTTTACACAATTAAATAATTAAATAAAAACTTGTTTTATAATTTTAAAAACTTTTAAAGTAAAACCTTTTTCGGTAAAAAACACACTTTTTTGTTTTATTTTAAAAGCATTTTTAGAAATGCTGTTCTACTTTTTTACAAAATTAACTTTTATTTTAAAACCTTTCGCAACATCAAACACTTTTATTTTAAAACTTTTTCTGTTGTCGAAGATAATTTTTTACTTTTAAATTAAAACAATTGTTTATTTAATTTTAATTTAAAAGTTATTTTTACGCAAATACCTTAGAAATAATTTTAATTTAAAACTTTTTACTTCGATTATTCTTTTAATTTAAAAGCATTTAACTGCTTTTTGTTTCAGCGTTTGCTCATTCTTTTATCCTTGAATCAATCACCTTTCGACATTTTTACATAAAAACTTATTTATGTATTTATTTATGTTTTTGACAGGTTTTAAGTTGTAAAAAGTTGATTTTTTTGCAAACGTAATTTTGGCGCCAAATTCGCATTTTTCACCAAAATGCCGAATTGGATTTCGGATTTTTTTTAAAAACGCGAGATTTGGACCAAAAAAGGCCTCATTTTCGATTTCAACTTTGTTTCAAAAGTCATTTTTTTAATTTTCTTTAAAAAACAATCGGTATACAGTGTTTTTAATTTTTTTGGTGTTGTTTATGTTTTTATGTATAGCAATAAAAAAATATTTAATGCTAATTTGTTGAAATTAGTTTTTTATTTTGTTATAATTAAGTGTATCAAAAAGGAGAGTGAGATTATGCAAAAACGTACAAACCCTTTTGCAACTCCGTTAAAAAGTGAACCAGTTGCAAAAAAACCTGAAATTGTTGAAGAAGAAGTAATTGAAGAGGATATTGTTGAAGAATATGTGCCTGTACAAACTTATGTCGCACCAAAACCTCAAAGAGTTCAACAAAAACCTGTTTATGTGCAACCACAAAACAATGCTAGAGACAAATATACTTCAACAATGGATCAAGAATTAAGAAGAAAAATTAGAATTGAGTGTGCTAGACGCGGAATTTTATTCAAAACTTTCGTAGAACAAGCATGTATTGAGAAATTACAAAGAGAAGGAGTGAAGTAGGATGCCAATTATTTCATCTTTCTGTAAAAAAGGTGGTGTAGGTAAAACAACGTTCCTTGGTTACTTAGCACACTATTATGCTACAAAAGGAAACAAAGTTTTAATTATTAGCGCCGATGATCAAAATAGTATATTCAGAATTTTTGGTAAAGGAGATTTTATCACAAATTCTAACGATGATTACTTTGAATTCTTGTTAGCAGGCAAATGTGAGCCTGGAGACATCGTTTGTGAAGCGAGAATAAATATGTATATCATTAAAACCTTAAATACAAACACACTTTCGATGAATTTAACCTTAAAAAGAGCTGAAGAACGCAAATTAAGAGACACAATTGCTGATTTTACCCGCTTTTTTGACTATATTTTCATCGATTTCCCACCTTCAAGTAGTCGTTTGAGTGAAATTTTGCTGGATATCAGTGACAATATTCTTTTAGTTGTTGGCCTTGATACTCTTGGTTTAGACGGTTATTTGAACTCAATTCAATATTTTGTTGATTCTGACATAAATTTAGATAAAATTAGCCACATTATACCTACTGGATACCACCCTGTAAAGCTTGCTCCTAAAAACGCCTTAAAACAACTTAAAAAGCAGGTTGCAGAGTATACTCCTAAGGCTGTTGTAACAACTCCTGTTGCTGATCGCTCAGTAATTAGAAATTGCCAAGAATTAGGCCTTTCTTTATTCGATTCTGAGAAATTAGACAGCAAATTCCATGAAAAAAACCGAATAACTGTCAAAAATGAGCTTCAAAGCATCTTTGATGACATCAAATTATAGTATTTAAGCCAAAAAAAAGCCCCTTTTCGGGACTTTTTTTATTTTTCTAACAAACTCTTACTGGTAATATCAATTGTATCAAATTAGGGTCGTTTTCAGCCTCTATTGCAAAAGGTTTTATCTCTCCTGTGAATTTTATAGTAATTTGAGAGCTTTCAAACACCTTTAAAGCCTCTAAGAAGTATTTTGCGCTAAATGCTATTTGGAATGGTGGTAATTCAACACTTTTTAATGGAATTACCTCGTCTACAACCTTACCAATCTCGTTAGAATTGGATGAAATTTGAATACTTTGATCGTTATTTATAATGAATTTTACAATGCTTGAACTATCCATATTTGTGAATAAAGATGCTCTATCAACTGTTGAAATTAATGCGTTTTTGTCGAAAACTATCTCTATTAAATGGGCTTTTGGGAATAGACTTGATGTGTCTGGGAAGCTTCCTTCAATTAATCTTGTTACAAATTTAACATCTTTATACACAAATAATACTTTATTTGCCATTACGTACATTAAAATATCTTCTTTATCGTCATCTATTATCTTACATAATTCTTCTAAAGCTTTACTTGGAACATTGACTCTGAACTGTGTATGATTGTTTTCTAGCTCAATTTCTTTCTTTGCTAATCTGTAACTATCTGTCGCTATTGCTTTTAATTTGTTATTTTCTAGTTCTAAACAAACACCTGTTAAAGTGATTCTAGCTTCTGATGAACCTGCAGCAAAGGCAGTTTGTTTGATTAATTGTTTTATAAGACTTGCTTTAACTTGGATTGCTTCACCTATTGGTTCGAAATTTATAACAGGGTAATTATTTTTTTCTAGAGCTATTAATGTAAAGTTTGATCTATCTGATAGAATTTTGATTGTAGTTTCTTCAAATGTGGAAAACTCTACTTTCTTACCATCTATTTTTTTTGCTATATCTATAAAGTATTTACCTGGAACTACACACCAACCATCGTTTTCAATAACTAACGATTCTTCATTTTCTATGCATGCTTGAATAGAGATTTCACGATTTGTTGTTGTTAATATTAATTTATTATTATTAGTTTCAATCTTGATACCTGTTAGAACAGGAAGTGGTGTTTTTGAAGATAACCCTTTAGAAACGTTGTTTAATGCCTCTAGAAGAATTTCTCTAGCTATACTGAACTTCATAAAAAAACTCCTTTTATATATTTATTTAAAATTAATTTATTATTATTAAGTGATGTGGAAATGTGGATAACTAAATATAGGAGACATATTCTCTGTCCTTATATTATAGCAAATTATTTTGATTCTAAATCTTTGGAAATGTTTGCGATAGCTTGTTTATAAGTCCAATCATTTTCCACAAGAGCTTTGATTTTATCTAGAGTATACATAACTGTGGTATGATCTTTATAACCGAAGTGTGTGGCAATAGTTTTATAAGTAGGACTATATAAAGTATGTACCAAATATATCGCTATTTGTCTTGCAAGAACAATTTCTTTCTTTCTTGTTGCTGAACATAAATCAGATAAAGTGATGTTATAGTACTTAGCAACAGCTTCTTTTATTGTTTTAATACCTTGTTCATTATCATCTTCAATTGCTTCAGAAGAAGTTTCTAACAAAACATCTAAAGCGTTTTTTGCATTTTCAAGCGTATAAGGATAATTAAACGCAACACAGAAGTTGATAAATCTGCGTAAAGCCCCTTCTAAATCTCTGATATTAGTACTAAAATTGTTAGCAATGTAGTTAAGAACCTCATCAGGAATATCAGAAGGATTATTAATTAATTGATTTAATTTATGTTTTAAAATGTTTTTTCTATGATCAGGGTCAGGTTTTTTTATATCAATAAGTCCACCCCATGCAAATCTAGACTTTAATCTACTCATTATATTCTCTAAATCACTAGCTTTTCTGTCAGAAGTTATAATTATTTGCTTGTTATTTTCAAACAAATATTCAAACAATTTAAAGAATTCTTCTTGAGTGCCTTCCTTTTTTGCTAAAAATTGTATATCATCAACAAGTAAAACATCAGCTGAACGATAATAAGAATAAAATTGATCTAATCCAGTACCGTCTTTTTTACGTGTAGCTAGATAATAATCGTCAGCAAATTGTTGAGCTGTTGTGTAAATAACATTAGAATTAATGTCGCGATCTAATATATAATGACCAATTGCCATCATTAAATGTGTTTTACCAAGACCGACATCTCCAAAAATGTATAAAGGGTTTAAAGTAACATGAGGAGATTCAGCAACTTTTGTTGCAGTAATAAATGCAAAACGATTAGATTCACCCGTTACAAAGTTTTCAAAGGTGTATTCAACACGAAGTTTTCTATTATTTCTTGTTAATTCACTTTCATCAGGTTTATTAAATTCTTTTTTTGCTTTTTCAGCATCTTCTTTTTTTGCATCCTCTAAAATTATAGCTTTAAATTTTGTAGGTTCGGATGTAAATTTCTTTAAAGCTTCATTAGCTGAGTCTAGGTAGAATTTTTCAAATCTGTATTTTGCAAGACCGTTTTCCACAATTAAATAAATATAATTGTTTAAAACTTTGTGTACAGATACGATAGGTTCTATAACAGCTTCAAAGTCAGCTAAAGAAACAGTGTTAGAATTTTTTAATTCATTTTTTGTTAAATTCCAAAGTTGGATTGCTTTTTCCACAAAATCACCTTTCTTTCTTCTTTTTATCATACCATACTTTGACAAAAAAATCATATAAATAGTATTTTTTTTAAAAAATATTATCCACATAAAATTTTGTGGATAACTTTTTCTATTTATCCACTTTTAAAATTATTTATTTCCACATGTGGATATGTGTATAAATATGCAAACAAACAAAATAAGCGTTTTTCGTGTATAAAATAGTTAATTATGATAAAATACTAAAACGAGGTGACAATATGAAATTTGTATCAAGTTTAAAAACAAGTGTTAAAATATTAATGTTAGTAGCTTACACATTAGTATTAATATTATTATCTGCACTTTCAATCAATTTAATGAAAAAAGAAAACAAATTTGAAGAATATAAATTCTTAGCACATGATGAAAACATAGAAGTTGCTGTTATGCTTTTTGAAAAAAGAACTCCATCAAAAGCTAGTGATGAAAACTCAAGAGAAGTAGCTAAATGGAATGCTAGAATTACACTTAATTCATTAGATTCTTCAGCGAAATACAAAAATGTAAATGCTTATTTGATTTTAGAAACTAACTCTGGTAAATTAATTTATAATGAAAAAATGAAACCAGAAGAAGCGAAATTAGAAACTTCATATATTTCTAATTACTCAAGTTTTACAGGGATTACCAGCTTAAAAGAAGAAAAAAATAGTACAACTAATGAATTTGAAGTAAAAGATGAATCACCAAGATACGGATATTTAACTGTTATGTACGAAAAGCAATCAAAAGAAGATGAAAAAACGTGGACAAAACATCAAATTGATTATAAATTTGATGTAATAGAGAGTTCACAAGAAGATTTTACAAAATATGAAATAACAACTGCTCAAGAAAATAAAGATGAATATATTATAGATTTAAAAGATACGAACAAACTTTATTCAATATCTTTTAAAAAGAATCATACTGATGATGATTATAGATATAATGTTGATTTAAATTATAGTAAAGAAGAAATTGGTAAAGCAGGAATTAACGTAGATGATTCTTCAATCGCGGTATTCGCAAAAGTGTCTAATGATAAAAATGACAAAAATAATGTAATTAGCGATTACGTTCAATTATTGCATGTATATGGTATTTTTACTCAAAGAGAATCAGGAATACCACTAACAGGATCTACAATTTCTGTTCCAAAAGATTATAAAATATCTGAATTATATATTCTTGTTACGTTAAGAACAGAAAGTGGAAAAACAACTCAAAGTAGAGTTAAATTAGATATAGCAGAAATAGAAAACGCAAAATAAAAAACAAGCAAAAAACAATTGCTTGTTTTTTTTAAATTTAATAAGTTGACAAAACAAACAAAATAGGCTATAATATATTAGCATGGTTTTATGGAGGTGCTCAAATGAAAAGAACATACCAACCTAACAAACGTAAACATAGTAAAACTCACGGCTTCCGTGCTCGTATGGCAACAGTAGGAGGCAGAAAAGTGTTAGCACGCAGACGTTTAAAAGGTCGCAAAGTCCTTTCTGCTTAAAAATTACTATAAACAATTTATTTACTTGGACCACTTTTGTCACTAAATTACAGAAGAGGTCTTTTTATTTTGTAAAAAGGAGGTTAGCATGAAAAAAGAATTTAGATTAAAGAAAAACCATGAAATCGCTAAAGTTGTCAAAATTAGACAAAGAATATGCGGAGAATGCTATAACCTTTATTATCAAAAAAATAATATAAAAACAAAAATCGCATTTTCAGTTTCAAAAAAATACGGAACAGCAGTAGAAAGAAACTACGCAAAGAGAGTGGCGAGAGAGATAATAAGAGAATATTATGATACATTACCAAAAGATAACATAGTATTAGTAATAAAAGCTCCAAGTAAATTAAAAAGTTTTCAAGAAAAGAAAAAAGATTTAGATAAGATTATAGAAATATTTAAAAGAAAGGAACAAAAAAATAATGAAAACAAATAAAAGATTTTTAAAATTAAGTGCTATTTGTGTTTTTGTGTTTGTTTTGTTATTAACACTAACATCTTGTGGTAATAATAAAACTTATAAAACATACGAAGATTCAGCAAGTGCAGTTTTAAATGCCCAACAAACAACGCTTGTAACTGAGTTAAATAAAAATTTAGCAACAGTTATGACAAGTGATGAAGAAAAAGCAGCGCTAATTGATCGCATCAATTATGCAGCACAAAAACTTGCAGATCCAGATACAAATAAAAATTTAAATAATCAAATTGAAACAGTTATAGCCGGAACAAAAGAAGACGGTGTAAAATTTAATGAAGAAAAAGTTGCATTATTAAATAAATTCGCTGAAATAAAAACTGACTCTAGTTTAGTATCAGAAACAGTAGCAAAAAATTTTAAAGATAAAATTCGCAGTTATGTATCTGTTGAAGGGGTTTCAAAATCTTTACAAGATGCAGTTTTAGCAGAATTAGAAGAAATTTTCACAAACGCTTTACTTGGTGTAACTTTAGGAACAAATACTGAATTATTATCAAAAGTTTATGATGATGTAGAAAGTTATATTAATACATATATTGCGGTAATTGAAAAAACAAGAACTGCGGTAATAGATACAACAAAAATCAAAGCAATTGTTATAAGTGTAACAAAAGAAGCTATAGTAGGTGAAATGAAAAACTATAAAGACAACCACCTAGAAGAAGCAGAAGACTTCAGAATTGCTTTAGCAGATAAATCATTTGAAAAACTTGAAAAACAATTAGAAAATGTCACAGAACTAGATTATTCAAATGTTAAAGATGAAAATGTAGAAAACGCAACTAACGGATATCAAATATTAAAAAATTTCACTTTAGATGTTGCGAATTACACATCAACAAAATATCAAGAACCTATTCGTTGGAAACCAATTACAAGCTTTGGTGGTTTCTTTAGTAATTTCTTTAACAATTTCTTAGTATTCCCTATTGGATGGCTAATGAAAACTTTATCTGTATTATTTGGTGGATATTATGTTATAGGTTTATTATTAGCTACAGTCTTAGTTCGTACAATCGCATGGCCAATTTATGCGAAAACAAACGATATGACTATTAAAATGCAATTAATGCAACCTGAATTAACAAAACTTCAAGAAAAATATGCTAATCGTCCTGATCCAGAATCTCAAAACCAAATGAGAATGGAACAAGCAAGACTATACAAAAAATATAAAGTAGGAATTGGCGGATGCTTATTGCAATTCTTACAATTCCCTATATTTATTGCTGTATTTAATGCTGTAAATAGAATGCCTTATACAACAGGTGAAGTACCAGGAACAAGTAATTGGTTATCTCAATTAAACACACATGTTGCAAGCATTGATTTATTAAAAGATCATGGTGAACTTTGGTCAAATGATTTCTGGGCTATTATATTGATAATCATATTGGTATTATTAACTCAACAAATAAATCAAAAAGTAAACGAAATTAAACAAAAAGCTGCTCAAGAAAAAGCACAAGAAAATATCCCAGCATATAGAAGACAAGCAGCCGCTCAATCTGCTAATAACTCTAGCATGAAATATATGATGGCTTTCTTATCAGTTATGATGGTTGTATTTGTATGGCAAAGTGCAGCAGGCCTTGGTATTTATTGGTTAATTGGTAATATTTATTCAACAGTACAAACAATTATAAATAACAAATTAAGCGAAAAACGCGCAGAAAAATTAAGATCAAAATATGAAAGTTACAAATATTAAAGGTGAACATAATGAAAGAAAAAATATATACTGGTAACACATTAGCAGAAGTTGAACAACAAGCTGTAAAAGATTTAGGTGTTAGTAAAGATGATTTATATTTTGATGTATTAACAGATGAAAATACACCAAAAGAAGAAATCCAAATACATGTAATGGTTGATGCTAATCCTGTAAAAAAAGGAAAAGACTATTTAGAAACATATCTAGATAACGCAAATATCATGGGATTTATCGAAAGAAAAATGAGAGATAATACTGTAGAATATGGAATTAGCACAGAAAATGCAAATGCAGTGTTAATTGGAAAAAACTCAAAAACATTAACAGCGCTTCAATATTTGTCATCACTTGTAGTGAATCAATATTTTGATAAAGAAAGCGAAAGTGGCTTAATTGTCAAAGTTGACGTTGGAGACTATCGTAAAAAACGCGATGAAAATTTAGAAAAAATGGCAACAAGAATTGCTAAAGATGTAGCAAGAACAAAAGTTCCTGTTAAATTACACTATATGAATTCATACGAAAGAAAAGTTATCCACAATAAACTTGCTGATTGGCGTGATGTTACTACACATTCAGAAGGTGTAGAACCACAAAGATATTTAATTATCGAACCAAAGAAAAAATAAAAAAGAGAGAAAGGGTAAAACCTTTCCCTCTTTTTTATAAAAAAAGAAACGAGAATTGAATAAAATAAAAATTAAAAAAGTAATTTTTATGATCTTTGTAATAATAAAGGAGCGTTAATTACAAAGACAAAATAATTATAACATAGAAAAAATAAAAACAATATAATTAAGTTTTTGAAAATGTTTACACAAAAAAATATAAATCAAAAGTTGGCGTAATTTTAGGCTTTTTGATATAATGTAACAAAGAGGTGATAAAATGAATTTTAAATCACTGTTTGATGAAACAATTGTTGGAATATCAACAGCTCTTGAAAAAGGAGCGGTTTCAATAATAAGATTAAGTGGTAATAATTCTATCGATTTAGTAAACAAAGTATTTAAAGGGAAAAATCTTTTAAACGCTAAAAGTCACACAATTACTTACGGACATATATATGATAGTAAAAATGACAAAATAATTGATGAAGTATTAGTGTCTATATTTAGAAGTCCGAGAAGCTATACAAAAGAAGATGTTGTAGAAATAAATTGTCATGGTGGTATTTTGGTGACTAATATCATTTTTAATTTACTTGTAGAATTAGGTGCCAGAATCGCAGAACCTGGCGAGTTTACTAAAAGAGCTTTTTTTAATGGTAGAATTGATTTAACCAAAGCAGAAGCTGTCATGGATGTAATTGATGCGGAAAACAAAAAAGCTTTAGATGTTGCTAATTCTACAATGAATGGAAGTATTAAAAAAGTAGTACTTTCATTACAAGAAAGATTAATAAATATTATTGCCCAAATAAATGTTAATATAGATTATCCAGAATACGATGATGTAGAACAATTAGAAAATGAAGTAATTAAACCTGAAATTAAAAAGATTAAAATAGAAACGGAAGAAATAATCAACAGAGCTAAAGATGTATTTAAAATTAAAAGCGGAATAAATACAGTAATTGTTGGAAAACCTAATGTTGGTAAAAGCAGTTTAATGAATGCTTTATTAAGTGAAAACAAAGCAATTGTAACATCGGTTCCAGGAACTACACGTGACGCAATAGAAGCTAAACTTAATTTAGGAACAATAACATTAAATTTAATCGACACTGCAGGTGTTAGAGAAACAGAAGATGTTGTAGAAAAAATAGGTGTACAAATAACAAAAGAAAAAATAGCAAACGCTGATTTACTTTTAGCTATGTTTGATGGAAATAAAGAACTAACAGAAGAAGATTATGATATCTTAGAACAAATCAAAGACAAAAAACATATATCAATAATTAATAAAAGTGATTTAGAACAAAAAATAGATATAACAAAACTTGATAAATATATATATGTTTCTGCCAAAACACAGGATAACCTTGATGCTTTAGAAAAAGAAATTTTAAACATTGTTATATCTAAAGACTTTGATCCTTCAAAAACAAGTTATATTAGTAATGCTCGTCAATTAAATTGTATGCAAAAAGCTAAAGAAGCACTAGATATTGCGTTAGAATCAATAGAAAATCAAGTGGATATAGATATAATTGAACTTTACTTAAAAGATGCTTGGTTTAATTTAGGATCAATAATCGGAAATGTGGAAGATGATGATTTGTTAGACAATTTATTTAGTAAATTTTGTTTAGGTAAATAAGTCTTATTATTGACATAATAAAAAAAATATTATATAATTTTAAAGAAATCGATGATTAGGAGCTTAAAGCTAAGGAATATTTTTAAAGTGATTTAGGGATAGTGGGAACCTAAAAAAATATAAGCTTTTTGTAACACCTATGAGAGGCAGAAGAAATTAAGTAGAACTGCTCGGCTAATCCCGTTAAAGATAATTAAGTGTAAGAAGAAATTCTTAAAATAAAGGTGGTACCGCGATAATTTCGTCCTTTAGCAAACAAGCTAAAGGGCTTTTTTTAGGAGCTTTTATGGAAAAAATAATTTTGACTGTTATGTGTATGATACATAATTTAGAAAATAACAAAGTTGTAGTAATAAAAAGAAGCGGTGATTGGCCAGGAATAACTTTTCCAGGTGGTCATGTGGAAGAGTTAGAACCCATAACAACAGCGGTTATTAGAGAGATTAAAGAAGAAACAGGATTAGATATAGAAGATCCTGAAATATTAACGATTAGAGATTGGTGCTCTAAAAAAGATAATACTAGAAATGTAGGGGTTTTATTTAAAACATCTAAGTTTAAAGGAACATTAACAAGTAGTCAAGAAGGCATTGTATGGTGGGAAGATTTTAATAACCTTACAAACTTAAAACTAGCTGATGGTTTCGAATTAGAATTGCCGTATTTTCTAAAAGATATACACAAAGAAATGTATTCAATCATAATCGATAAGAAAGAAGAAAGAAAATATTTTTAGGAGGAATATATATGTTAATTAGTGTAAAACAATTATTTGAATCACCAAGCGAATTTATTGGTAAAGAAGTTAAAGTTGAAGGATGGGTTAGAAGTAACCGAGGACAAAAAGAATTTGGATTTATAAATTTAAATGATGGTTCTTATTTAGACAATATTCAAGTTGTATATGAATCAACTTTAGAAAACTTTTCAGAAATATCAAAATATCGTGTTGGATGTGCGTTAAGAGTAACAGGAGTTGTTGTTGAATCGCAAGGAAAAGCAGCTGTTGAAATTAAAGCAAATAGTGTATTTTTAGAAGGAGATTGTCCAGAAGATTATCCTATTCAACCGAAAAGACATACAAGAGAATTCTTAAGAGAACAAGCGTACTTAAGACCTAGAACTAATTTATTTAGTGCAGTATTTAGAATGAGAAGCATTTTAGCTTTCGCGATACACAAATTCTTCCAAGAAAGAAACTTTATATATGTAAACTCACCACTTATTACATCTAATGATGGTGAAGGTGCAGGAGAAATGTTCCAAGTAACAACGCTTGACTTAAATAGAATTGCTAAAGAAGGTAAAGTAGATTATTCAAAAGATTTTTTTGGTAAACCTGTTAACCTAACAGTTACAGGACAACTAGAAGCTGAAACATATGCACAAGCATTTAAAAAAGTATATACTTTTGGCCCAACATTTAGAGCAGAAAATTCAAATACAACAAGACATGCTTCTGAATTTTGGATGATTGAACCTGAAATTGCATTTGCTGAATTAAGCGATGATATAAAGTTGATTGAAGAAATGGTTAAATACGTTATCAAATATGCTCTTGATAATGCAAGCAGCGAAATTAAATTCTTTGATCAATTTGTTGCTCCAGGAAAAAAACAACAATTAGAAGAACTAATTGCTTCTGAAATGAAGGTTTGTACTCATAAAGAAGCTATTAAAATCTTACTTGATAGCGGAGTTGACTTTGAAACAAAACCTGAATATGGACAAGATTTAGCAACAGAACATGAAAAATATTTAACAGATGTTCATTTTAAAGCACCTGTGTTTGTGACAAATTGGCCAAAAGAAATCAAAGCGTTCTATATGAGATTAAATGATGATAATGAAACAGTAGCAGCAGTTGATTTATTAGTACCAGGTGCTGGTGAATTAGTAGGTGGCTCACAAAGAGAAGAAAGATTAGATGTATTATTATCAAGAATGCAAGAATTAAATATGAAAACAGAAGATTTTGATTGGTATATCAATTTAAGAAAATATGGTGGGACAAAACATTCTGGATTTGGTATGGGATTTGAAAGATTAATAATGTATGTTACAGGTGTTGAAAACATTAGAGATGTTATCCCTTATCCAAGAACTCCAAGAAATTGTGAATTCTAGAAGTAAAAAAAGAACTCAAATTGAGTTCTTTTTATTATTTCTTTTTGTTAAATGATTGTAAGCGAGTAGTAGTTAATAATGCAGCTATAACTAATAAAACTAACCATAAGATATATTTAAATACATGGCCACCTAGTAGAACAAAAGTAATACCAAGTAATAATGTAACTATATCAAATATTATTAAAATTAAGTCGAAGCATCCAAGTTGTTTATTTTTTAATTCACTTAAACTAACAAGTGGTAAATAAATAACTAGGAATAACATTACAACACTATCAATAACAAGCCATATTGTACTAGCGTTCTCAATAAAAGTAACCGCGTTCATTAAATCAGCAAGAAGTAATAGTACATAAACAACTAATGCACTTGCGATTGGAAGGATATAGCCGTATTTAGAGAATAAATTTTTAAAATAATTATTTTCAGAAACGTCTTGAGTTTGTTCTTTTTGTTGTTTTAAAGTAGCAGGTTTATATAAAACTCTTAAAACAGTTAAACTAATTGAGATAACACCTGAAATAATCCACAAATATAGTAGATATGAATCAAATCCTTTAAAAATAAAGAACACAGCAACGATTAACCACCAAGCGTTTAAGCCAAATAACGCTTGATCAGCAGTATTAGAACTGTTAGATTTTAATTTTTTTACAACTAAAACAGCAAATGCAACTAAGCATAATAGTATAACACCTGTGAAAATTCCTAAAGATGAAACATATTTTTCGGCAGCGCTTGTAAAGAAGCCAATAGAAACTGCTTCAATTAACACAAGAGCAGCTAACATAGCAATAAATAATGCTGTGAACCAACCGCCTGTTGAGAAAACACCTTTGAAATATTCAACAACTTTATTAGATTTTTGATTTTTCTTAACTTTATTTAATTTTTCATCTTTTTTATCTTCGTCCATCATCCAAGTTTTGTAGAAGGCGAAAGCAAGTAAACCAGAGACAGCTAAAGCAATTGCACATTGCCATAAGATTGTAGGCCAGATAAATTTAAAGTATCCAGCATTTTCAAGTGATTTTAAATCACTGTCTACAACAGTAACACCTTTAATAGAATCAAATCTATTAGCAACTTGAGTTCCAGTTGCACAAATATCTTTAATTTCGCCGTAGCATAAAGGAGCTGTTGTATAGTCGCTATAATATTCAACTAAAGCAAATAGAGCATTTCCTAATTTGCTATATTCAGTAGCATCTTCTTTAATATATTCACCGTAAGCATTTTCGATTCTTTCGTTAGATTCATCTAATTCATATAAAGCGTATGTTCTAACAGGAGTTATACGAACTACGAAAGGAGTTGTAGCAGTAGTATCTGTTTGATGAAGTATAGCGTGTTTGTCATAAATAGGATAACCTGCTGAAACAGTACCTGAAGTTGTAGCACCACCAGTTGATCCTTTTTGTTCTTCATCTAATTTACCAGAATACATTTCATCAAACTCTTCATAAGCACGAGCTAATCTTGCGTAACTTTCTTCAACATCATTTATATCATATTGAACAACTAACATAACTACTTGTTTAGGAGTCACTTTGTTATGATTGATGTTTGTAAGGAAGAAAGGATGAGTTACACCATCATTTATAGTAGATAAACTCGCTGAAGTGATACTGAAACCACTTGTTGTATCTGTGTAGTTCCCGTTTTCACTAGGAAGTAAAGCTCCTTGAGGAGTAAATCCTTCTTTATCATAATCGAAGACTTTAAAGTTGTCTTTGTTATATGCATAATTTTGATAATTAACTTTTAAATAATTATCTATAGATGTAGATGTTTCTACATCTGGAGAAAACATAGTTTCCTTAAATTTTTCTTGATTGTTAGTCCAGTTCCCGACATATCCATACATGTAAAGTCCAACAAAGGAAGTTACAATTAGAGGGAAAAGAAGAGCAATCATTAAAATAATACTTTTCTTAACTTTCATATATACCTCGCATAAAATATTTTAATTCATATTATTATATCATTTTTGATTTGTTTTTTCAAACGATAAACCATAAATTCATATAACTTTCACTTTAACAATATAAAAACATAAAAAAATGTTTTTAAAATTTAGTTATAAGTTATATATATGTAATTCTGTGTCCTTATATTATAGTGAAAAAAAGGTATAATTATACAAAAGGCTTGAAGAAAAGAAAAAGTTATCATATAATACATATAACGAGGTGAAAATATGTTTATACCTATGACAAAACAAGAAATGCAAGAAAGAAACATTGAACAATTTGATTTTATATACATAAGTGGGGATGCATATATTGATCATCCATCTTTTGGACCGGCTATTATTTGTAGAATATTAGAAGCATTTGGTTATAGCGTAGGTATGATTGCAACACCTAACTTAAATAACAACGATGATTTTACAAAATTTGGACAACCAAGACTTGCTTTTTTAATATCTTCTGGTAGTATAGATTCAATGGTTAATAATTATACATCTAGTTTAAGAAAAAGAACAGAAGATTCTTTCTCAGAAGGTGGTATTAGAAAATATAGATATGACTATGCGGTTGTTAAATATACACAAAAAGTAAGAAGTCTATATAAAAAAACACCTATTATTATAGGCGGTATAGAAGCTTCTTTAAGAAGATTATCTCATTATGATTATTTATCTAACACAATCAAACCATCAATTATTCTAGAAAGCGGCGCTGATTTGATATCTTATGGTATGGGAGATAAAGTCATTGTTGATATTGCGGATGCATTAAATTCAGGAATAAGCATAAAAGATTTAACATATTTAGAAGGAACAGTTTTTAAAACAAAAGATGAAAATTTAATTCCAAGTGATGCGATAATTTTGCCAACATATGAAGAATTATTAAAAGATAAGTTAGAGTATGCAAGAAGCTTTATGGTACAATATAAAAATTCAGATGCATTTTCGGCTAAACCACTAGTGGAAAAAAATGGAAACATATTTGTAATTCAAAATACACCACCAAAACCTTTACCGCAAGAATATTTAGATTGGGTTTACGCTCTTCCTTTTGAAAGAAAAGCTCATCCGTCTTATAAACAAAAAATCCCAGCATTAGATGAAGTTAAATATAGTATTAATATAAATAGAGGATGTTTCGGAAATTGTAGCTTTTGTGCAATAGCTATGCATCAAGGCAGAATTATTCAAGCAAGATCTAAAGAATCAGTTATTGATGAGGCTAAAATATTTTTAGAGGATCCCGAATTTAAAGGATATATACACGATGTTGGCGGGCCAACCGCAAACTTTTATCAAAAAGCTTGCGAAAAGCAAGATAAATTTGGAGCTTGTGCTAATAAACAATGTTTAGACCCAGAAAAATGTAAAAACTTAATTGTTAGTCACGATGACTATTTAGATATATTAAGAGAGTTAAGAAATTTAAAAGGCGTTAAAAAAGTATTTATTCGAAGCGGAATTAGATACGATTATTTAATGTATGATAAAAAAGATGATTTTTTTAGAGAATTGGTTAAATATCATATATCTGGTCAATTAAGAGTTGCGCCTGAACACATTAGCAGTAGAGTTTTAAAATACATGCAAAAACCTAAAAAAGAACTATATTTTGCGTTTTGTGATAAATTTGATAAACTTAACAAAGAATATAATTTAAAACAATATATAGTTCCATATCTTATGAGCAGTCATCCTGGTTCTACATTAGAAGATGCAATTATGTTAGCCGAATATATTAGAGATAATAAGACATATATAGAACAAGTTCAAGACTTTTATCCTACACCATCGACATTAGCAACATGTATGTATTACACAGAAGTTGATCCTAGAACGATGGAACCAATATATGTTGCGAAAACAAAAGAAGAACGCGCTATGCAAAGGGCTCTTTTACAATTTCAGAATCCTAAAAACTATGATTTGGTATACAAAGCCTTAGTAAAAGCTAAACGATTAGACCTAATAGGCAATGGACCTAAGTGCTTAATTAGAGATAAAATGCGTGTTAAAAAAAGTTAGCGGTTATCATTACAAAAAAATAAAAATATGATATAATATATATAAGAATAAAAAAGTAAAGAAAGGAAAGTGATTATGGCATATTTAGCACTTTACCGTAGTTATCGTCCATCAACATTTGAAGAAGTTGCGGGACAACAACATATAATAAAAACTCTTCAAAATGCTGTTAATTCTAACAGAATCAGTCATGCATATTTATTTAGTGGTCCAAGAGGAATAGGAAAAACAACAATTGCTAGAATTTTAGCTCGCGCAATAAATTGTAAAAATCCAATTTCTGGAACTCCTTGTAATGAATGTGAATCTTGTAAACAAATTTTACAAAATGAAACAAGTGATATTATTGAACTGGATGCTGCTAGTAATAATGGCGTTGATGAAATTAGAGGATTACTAGAAAAAGTAAACTTTTTACCAAGTACACTAAATAAAAAAGTATATATAATTGATGAAGTACATATGCTTAGTATTTCTGCTTTTAATGCACTTTTAAAAACATTAGAAGAACCACCTGCACATGTAGTATTCATTTTAGCTACAACTGAACCACATAAAGTTCCAGCAACTATTTTATCTAGATGTCAAAGATTTAATTTTAAACCATTAAATACAAATGAAATTTTTGAAACACTTAAAAAAGTATCACTTAAAGAAAAAGTCGATATTAGCGATGAAGCATTGGTTAAGGTTTCAGAAGCATCAGATGGTGGAATGCGTGATGCGTTAAGTATCTTAGATCAAGTAATAGCATATAGTGATGGTGAAATTACGCTTGATGATGTATATAATGTTACTGGCAAAATATCTGATGAAAAATTAATTGATTTAATGGAATGTTTTAACAATCACCAAACTGCTGAATCTATCAAAATATTAAATGAATTATTAGATATGGGTAAAGAAGCAAGCAGACTTATTCAAAGTTTGTTACAATTATCTAGAGATATACTTTTATATCAAAATGCAAACACAAAAGAAAATCATAAATCAATTTTTGATGATCCTGATTTTCAAAAACTTGCTTCTCACACAGAAAGAAGAAAAATATTTCATTATATAGATATATTAAATGATACACAAAATAAGATAAAGTATAATGTTTCACAAAAAATATATCTTGAAGTTGCGATTATCAAATTATCAAGTGTTACTAAAGAAGAATATGCACCGGCTCTAAGTGTTCAAGAACAAGGTAATGATACGGTTGTATATGCAAGTAATTCTGAACTTGAAGAAAAAATGGCTCAACTAGAAACATATATTTCTAGACTTCGAGGCGAACTAACAAGATTAGGACTAAGTGACTTTAAAGAACACGTTATAAGCAAAATGGCTTTTTTAGAAGATATTGCTTCTAAGGCTGTGGCTAGTGTTAAAGATAGCGAAAAAATTGAATTGTTAGAAAGAAAAATTGTAGAATTACAAGAGTCTCCTGATGTTCAATTAGAAGGAATTGAAAATAGAATCTTAGAACTTGCTACACAAGTTAATGAATTAAAACAAGGAACAGCTACTAAAGATAAGGAAGAATCTGTTGATAAATCATTAGTTAATGCATTATCTGAAAGAATAGATTATGTACAAAATATATATAACGTGTTAAATGCAAAAGTCGATGACGTTATTGAAATGAGTAAAAATGTTAAACCACAAGTTCAAACTGAACCGATAGAAGAAAATGAAGAACACCAAGAACTTCATTTAGCAGATGAAATCATTTATGAAGAACCAGTGGCAGAAGAGTTTGATAATTTTGAAGGTCTTGATGAATTAATAGTTCCAAATGAAACTGCAAGCTTTGAAGAAATAACTAAACTTACTACTGCGGTGGCAAATGTTAATCAAGAAGTTGAAAAAATATCTTCATTAATTAATGCCATTGAACATAAGGTTTCAGAAAGTGAAGCTTCTAACAATGATATATTAAATAAATACAATGAATTAAATGTTAAAGTTGAAAATATTAAAATTCCTCAAATTGATGAAGAATATATATTATCACTTAGCGCTAAGATTGAAAATGTAAAAGAATATGGAATTAAGCTAGGCGCAAGAGTGGCAGATGTTGAAGAAAAATTAAGAAATAATACACCACAAACCAAAGTTGTGGAAGTAAAACAAGTTGTTGTAGAAAAAGAAGAACCAAAAGTTGTTAACAAGCCTGAGGTTCAAGAACAAGTTTTACAGCCTATAATTGAAAAGAAGACTCCTCAAATGGATGATGTAACAAGTAAAGCTTATGATGTTAAAAAGATTGAAGAAGCAATGCATCAATCAAGAGATCCTAAAGCAAGAGAAGAAAAAATCCGTATTGCTAGCACATGGAAGCGCCTTGGAGATAGAGTTGGGGCATCACTTGCTAGCGTAGCAAAAATATTAACAGAAGGTATGTTTGTGGTAAATGGGTTTAATACTATTATTATTACTTATCCAAATGCATCTGTATGTAATCATTTAATGAGTGAAAAAATTCATTTCGATGCTAAACAAATTTTAAAAGCCGTATATTCAAAAGATTATGATTTTATAGCTTTACCAGAAAATACATGGCAAGAAAAGAGAAATGAATATCATGGTCAATATCAAATTGGTGTTAAATATCCAAAACTTTCACCAATTGTTAATTCAGAACTTAGGGTTCTAAATATTACAAAAGAAACTTTTGACAAAGAAAGAAGTGAAGCTATTCAAAAAGCTGAAGAATTATTTGGTAAAAGTTTAATTAGAGAAGGAGAATAAAAATGAATCAACAAGCTATGTTAAGAAAAGTTCGCCAAATGCAACAAGAAATGATGAGAGCTCAAGCTGAGATTGAACAAACTGAATTTAGAGAATCAGCTGGTGGAGTTGTAACTGTAGTTGTAATGGGAACAAAAGAATTAGCACAAGTTATTATTGATCCATCATTTGAAGCTGAATCTGCTGAAGATTTTGAAATGTTAGGAGATATGATTACTGCTGCATGTTCAAATGCATATAAACGCATTGAAAAAATGACTGAAGAAAAATTAGGAAAATACCAATCGCTACTTGGCGGAATGATGTAATAGTGAAAGAAGTAAAATTTTTAGAAAGCTTAATCGAGTTTTTTCAAAAGTTTCCAGGGGTTGGGAAAAAAACCGCTACTAGATATGCATATTATGTAGCAGAAAAGTTTACCGATGAAGACATTGAAAACGCAATAAAGGCTTTTAAAGAAACACACGAAAACGTAAAACACTGTAACTGCTGTAATATGTTAACTAATCAAGATGTTTGTGAAATATGTAGCGATCCTTCAAGGGATGATTCGCAAGTGCTTGTTGTTAAAGATACTAAAGATATATTATCAATTGAAAAAGCTAGAACATATAATGGTAAGTATTATGTATTAGGTGGACTTATATCTATATTAGATGGTATAGGACCTGATGAATTACAAATAGATAAATTAGAAACAATAACAAAAAATCCCAATTGTAAGGAAGTTATTTTAGCAACAAGTTTTACTCCAGCAGGAGAAACTACTGCGCTTTATTTAGAAAAAGTACTATCAAGAGATAATCTAAAAATATCAAGAATTGGATATGGTTTACCAGCTGGTGGAGACATTGAATACGCTGATGAAAGAACCATTGGTAGGGCTTTAGAATCTAGGAGATAAATAAAAAATGATTATAGATTTCATCAATGAAAAGTGTAGTTTACTAGTAGAAATATTGTTAAATAACTTTATGAAAATGTCAGGATTAAATCAAATTTTAATTCTATTAGCTGTATTATTTTTAGCTATTATTGGTGGTGTTTCGGTTGCGAAAAAAACAATTAAGACCGCAATCGTTATAGGGTTAATTTTTGTTATAGTGGTTGCGCTTTGGAGTTTATTTTCTTTCGTTATATAGGAAAAAATTGTTAAATCAAAAAAAACAAGTCACTCATTTTGAGTGGCTTTTTGTTTTTTTAAAAAAATAAAAAGAAAAAAATAAAAGTAATCATTTGTAATAATTTGCGAAATATGGTATAATAAGTTGAAGATATTGGGGGCTTTTGGCTTATATCGAAAAAACTTAAATTTAACGGAGGAAAAAACAAATGGACATTAGATTAGAGAATCTAACAAAAATCTTTTCTGAAAAAGATTCAGAAGTAAGAGCAGTTGATAATTTAGATATCACAATTCCATCTGGAAAATTAGTTGGTCTTTTAGGTCCTTCTGGTTGTGGTAAATCAACTACACTTTACATGATTGCTGGACTTTTAAATCCAACAAGCGGTAAAATTCATTTTGGAGATCAAGATGTTACAGAGCTTGCACCTGAAAAAAGAGGTATTGGTTTAGTGTTCCAAAACTATGCATTATACCCACACTTAACAGTAAGACAAAACATTTTGTTCCCATTACAAAACATGAAAGTTCCTAAAGCAGAAGCTTTAGAAAGAGCTCAAAAAGTAGCTGATTTAGTTGATATCGGTAACTTAATGAACAGAAAACCTAAACAATTATCAGGCGGTCAACAACAACGTGTTGCAATTGCACGTGCACTTGTTAAATCACCAGATGTATTATTACTAGATGAACCGCTTTCTAATCTAGATGCTCGTTTAAGATTACAAACTCGTGAAGAAATTAAAAGAATTCAACGCGAAACAGGTATCACAACTGTTTTCGTAACACATGACCAAGAAGAAGCAATGAGTATTTCTGATGAAATCGTTGTAATGAAATTCGGTGTTGAACAACAAAAAGGTGCTCCACAAGAAGTTTACAACAACCCTGTTAATAAATTTGTTGCTAAATTCTTAGGTACTCCACCAATTAACTTCTTTAATGGTGAAGTTAAAAATGGCGGATTATATATTGGTGAAGAAAGAATTTTAGATTCAAAACTTCCTAATCAAGAAGTATGTGTTGGTATCAGACCTGAAGGGTTCGAAGTTGCTGAAAATGGTTCTTTAACTGTTAAAGTTGAACAAATTGAATATATTGGTCGTGATAAATCTATTGTTGCTACTAATCCTAATTCTGAAAACCCTACTTTCCGTTTCATTATTGATGCGGATATCAAAGGGGTTGAAGTTGGTAAATACTTAAAAGGTAATATTAAGCCTAATAAGTGCTTTGCGTTCGATAAAACTACAGAAAGTCGACTTCAATAATTATGGAAACAAAAAAGAATCAATGGATAGGGTGGGTGTATTTAGCACCAGCCATCATATTGATGCTGGTATTTATGGCATTTCCACTTATTATCACTACAATAGTTGCTTTTAGAAATGATTACCGAATCGGCTTTGGTCTTTTACAATTAGTATATCCTGCTGATGGTTTTGATGGTATTCAATCATATTTTGCGGGATTAAATTATGGTTTTGGTGCATTTAGAACAGTATTTAAAAACGAATACTTCTGGTCATATTATATGGTCAATACACTAATTATCGTATTTGTATCTGTTCCATTAACAATTACATTATCGCTTTTAATTGCGGTTGCACTAAACTCAATTAAAAAATTACAAAAATTCTTCCAAACTATCTTCTTTATGCCGTATGTTACAAACTCAATTGCGTTAGGTATGGTATTCGCAGTTATGTTTGGATCAAACCCGAATGGTTTAATTAACTCTCTACTAATTAGTATGGGAAATAATGCGATTGACTGGTTGGGTGCCGCAACAGATGGTAATAGTTCGGCATTAATGATAAGATTTACAGGGATGGCAGTATTGATTATATATATTGTTTGGCAAGCTCTGCCTTTTAAAATCTTAATTTTATTAAGTGGTTTACAAGGTATTGATAAGCAATATTACCAAGCTGCTCAAATTGATGGTACATCTAAGTTTAGAACATTAATGAGAATAACTGTCCCACTACTTTCACCACAAATTATATACTTAATGATTACTTCATTTATTGGATCATTTAAAGAATATAATTCAGTTGTTGCATTGTTTAATAAAGATGGTTACCCAGTAACTGGGGCAAATATCCCTTATTTTGGTACAATCGTATTATATATTTATAATAACGTAGTTATGATGCCTCACGTCGCTTCTGCAGCTGCATTAATCTTGTTCGTGATTATATTACTATTCACAGGACTTAACTCTTGGATTAGTAATAAATTCGTACATTACTAGGAGGTAGATGATTATGTTACAATTAATATTATTTATATCATTAATGGCTGCAATTGTTATTACAGCTGCGTGGTGTGTTGCTAGTTACTTCTTAGTACAAACAAAAGATTTAGATGAACGTGAATTAAAATATGTACAAATTAAAAAAGTAATAATTTTAGCATCTATCTATATTTTAATGGGAATGTTGCTAGTAATGCCAATAACTTATTGCCCTAACTTCATAGCTATTATTGTTATGTTGTGTGTGACTTTAATTCTTGGTTGGATCGCATATTATTATGTTGATTTACTACATTTAAGTGAATTAAATCAAGCAACAAAAAGAAAAGAAACTTTAAAAAATTTATTTATTATAGCTGTAGCAATTTTGATTGCAGCAGCAATTGCGCTTATCTTATATTTAACTAAATCATTAAGTGCATTAATTATAATTCTTGCACTTTGCTTCTTAGGTTGGATGGCTTATTATTATTTAGGTTATTTAAAAGTATCTACAGTTGAACAAGCTATTAAAAGAGATAAGGCTGCTAAAGTATTGAAACTAATTGTTGTATATACATTCTTAGTGGTTATTGCGATATATGTAGTTGTTCCTTTCTATTGGATGATTCTTACATCATTAAAAACTCCAATGGAATTAAATGAAAAAATTCAATTACCATATACACTTAATCCACAATGGAATAACTATAAAGTAGCTATAAAACAAGCTAACTTTGCTGATACATTAGTTAATACAATTATTGTTGGTGTTATTTCAACAGCTGGATCATTAATTATTACAATATTTGCAGCATTCGCATTCGCTAGACTTAATTTTAAGGGTCGTGATGCATTATTCTCAATGTTTATGGCGACAATGATGATTCCTGGTGAAATGTTAACTGTTACTAATTATATTACTGTAGTAAAAATTTTGGGTTGGAAAGATTCATATCAAGCACTGATTGTTCCTTTCCTAGTAAGTGTCTTCTACATTTATTTATTAAGACAAACATTTAAACAAATTCCGGATGAATTGTATTATGCGGCTAAAGTTGATGGTACAACAGACCTTGGATATTTATTCAAAGTTATGTTACCTATTGCAACGCCAACAATTATTACAATTCTATTGTTAAAGATGATGGGTTCTTGGAACTCTTATATGTGGCCAAATCTAGTTAATAGTGACCAATCAGCAAGTAAGAGTATTACTCTTCCAGATTGGAAAAAACGAAATTGGCAATTGATAACAAATAGTATCAGGGGCTCATTCAGAGCTGAAGAAGATGGTGGTACTGACCAATATTCACGTATCACATCACACTTACAAATGGCAGCAACAACATTTGTTACTGCACCTCTACTTCTTGTGTTTATCTTCTTACGCAAATACTTAATGCGTGGAGTATCAAGAAGTGGTATTAAAGGCTAAAACTAAAATTGTTTTAGTAAAAATATATATTCAAAAAATAAAAAGGAGATTGTAAAAAATTATGAAAAAAAGAATTTTATCTTTATTTGCAATTCTTTTCATTAGTGCTTTTGCTTTCTATTTAGTAGGATGCTCAGGTGGAGGTATTAATGAAGGTGAAAACGAAGTTGGACAACTTCCAACAGGCAAAATTGAAATTGAATTTTGGCATGCTATGGGTCAATCAAACCAAGCTGTTATTGATCAAATGATCGCATCTTTTAACGAAAAATATCCAGATATTATCGTAAGCCCTTATAGTAAAGGCGGTTATGATGAATTACGTGAAGCAATTATCTATGGATGTGCTGCAGGTGAAGGACCAACTGTTGCTCAAACTTATCAAGACCACGTTGCTTTATATTTACAAACAAAAAATGCTAGAAAATTAGATGATTTCATTAATCATAGTGATCCAGAAATTGGTATTGCTAAAGAAGAATTAGATCAAATTTTCCCTTCATATTTACAAGAAGGTAGAGTTTATCAAGAAGCTGGTACATTTAGCTTACCATTTAACAAAAGTTCAGAAGTTTTATTCTATAACAAAGATTTCTTCTGTGCACATTTCGCTAATTTAGAACAATACGGCGTAAAAGCTGTTGAAACTGATAAAGATGGTAATGTTACAGATGTTGAATGGCCAAATCCAACTTGGGAACAAGTACAAGCTATCGCTCAATATTTCTTAACAACTGATGAATATAAAGATATTGAAGATAAATCTAAAGCTGCAGGTTTCGCTGCTGACTCTGCATCTAACTTATTCATTACTTTAAACCAACAATGGGGTGGAGTTAATGCATATAGTGGTAAAGGTTCTGATGGTAAATTAACTTATTTATTCCAAAATAGTGCTAAAGGTAAAGAAGCTATCCAATGGTTTGCTGATGGTTTCAAAGCTGGTTATTTCGCAACTGCTACTAAATTCGGTGAAGATTATTCATCAAATGCATTCGTAGGTGATAAAACAATCATGACTTTAGGTTCATCTGCTGGTGCTGGTTATAACGTTGCAAGTGATGGTCACTTTAGAACTGGTGTTACACATTATCCACAACGTGCAACTGCTTTAGAAAGTGGTAAAGAAAAATATGTTATCCAACAAGGTACAAATATCACATTATTTAAATGTGCATCTGCTGATGAAGAAATGGCTGGTTGGTTATTTATGAAACATTTAATGAGCTATGAAATGTCATTATTATGGGCTACAAATACTGCTTATTTCCCAATTCGTAAAGACGTTTATGAAGGTAATGAATATCAAGCATACCTAAATGGTTGGAAATTAGATAAAGATGGTGAATTCGTATTAGATGAAAACGGCGACCATGTTTCTGATCATAAAGTTGGTGTTAAAGAATTAACACAACAAATCGTTTTCTCACAAAGAGATTATATGTTTACAAACGTTGCATTCGTTGGTTCTTCATACGTTCGTGATGAAGCTGAAGGTATCATCGAAGCTATGTTATACAGCGGTATGACTTTAGAAGAAGCATACGCACTTGCAATTAAAAACATCGATTCTAAGATGGGAAAATAATGAAACGCATTAGTAAATTATTTAGTTTAGTTTTAGTTACTTTATTTGTATTATTAGCTAGTTGTACACAAACTAGTGGTAATCAATACACTGTTACATTCTTAAATGAAGATGGTACAAAATTGCAAGAAGTTAAAGTGAATCCAGGTGAAACTGCTGTTTATACAGCAGCTACACCTACAAAAGAATCTTCTGATCCTGACTTCTATTATGAATTTACAGGATGGAGTTCTTCTACCAAAAATGTTCAACAAAATTTAAGTGTTACTGCTGTTTTTAAAGCTAGAATTACTTCAACAGCAGTTAGAACAAAATATACAAATGAAACAAAACTTACTCAAGTTGTAAGTTCAAGCTCAAAATTAGATGTTGATTATGTTGCAGAAGCGACAGTTAGTTCTTACGTTGACGGCGATACAACATTCTTTTGGGTATCAATGTCAAATGGAAGACAAAAAATCTCTGTTAGATATTTAGGTATTGATACACCTGAATCTACTTATAAAGTAGAAGCATGGGGTATTAAAGCTGCTCAATTTACAAAATCAAAATTAGAACAAGCCAAAAATAACGGCGGTAAAATCGTTTTACAAGCTGAAGAAGGAAATTTAAAAGATGGTAATGAACGTTATCTTTGCTGGGTTTGGTATCAACCATCAGCTGGCGAAGATTTCAGATTATTAAATCTTGAAATTATTGAAGAAGCATATTCAGATGCTAAGAGTTATTTAGATACTCAATATGAAGAAACATTTAGACTAGCAAATGCTAGATCACAAGCATTTGGCGACCGTATTTGGGGAGAAAAAGACCCTACATTTGATTATAATAAAGATGGCGTTAAAATGACTATCAAACAAATTCTTGATACATATGCAACTAAAGAAGCTATAGAACAAGAAAAAGATAAAGGTAAAAAAGTTTATGTAGAAGGTACAGTTGTACGTAAAGTAGGTATTTCTTCTGCGTATATCGAACAAGTAGACAATGGTTATGTTACTTATGATGAAGAAGGTAATGAAGTTGTTGTTGAAGGTGATGGGTTAACTTATGGTATTTATTTATATGGTGGATACAATGAAGTTACGAAATTTGACGAAGTTGGTACTGTAATTTATACAAATGCTAACATTAGTTATCATTATGGTTCAATCCAATTAGTAGGTGTTTCTAATACTTCTGTTGATTTATTAGAAGAAGAAAGAGTAGAAGTTACACCAGTTCAACTTGATGGTAGTATGTGGACTGCAGCTAATCAAGGTCAATATAAATATCGTTTAGTTGAATTTAAAAACTTAACAGTTACAGGTGGAAAAGATGATGATGATTCTGATTCATATGATATCTATACTGTAACAGAAGATGGTACAGTAATAAATCTACGTGTTGATCAAAACACAACAATCAGAATTAATGGAAAGAAAAACAAAACATGGACTGCTTTTGAAGGTAAAACATTTGAAAGCGTAGTTGGTATCGTAGCTACTTTCCAACCATATAATGGTGCACAAGTTATATACCAAATTCTTATTACACAAAACTCAGATATTTCTTATAATTAATTTACGGAGGATAGAAAAAAATGTGTATTAAAAACTTTAAGAAAACATTTATAACTTTCGTTGCTACTTTAGTAATGATGTTTGCACTTGTTGCTTGTAGTATTGGAGCAACATCAACGGAAGCAACTGAAGCTCGCAAAAATTTAAAAAATGCAGTTGACCAAATTGCACTTGAACACACAATGGATTTAAATAATGTTGTAGATAATATTAAATTAAATGGTGTATTAGTACAATTTGGTGCTAAAGTTACTTGGGAATCAAGTGATGAAAACCACTTAAAAATCGAAGCTGATGGCGCAAACTATATCGCAAAAGTTACTCGCCCTCAACCTTCTGAAGAAAATGTACAAGTTACTTTAACTGCTACCATTTCAGTTGAATATACTGATACTGATGGTACTACAAAATCAGTTAGTGATGAAAAAAGCTATACATTAACAATCATTAAATCAGAACCTGCTGAAACTTTAACAGATGCTAAAGCTAAAGCTGCTGCAGAACTTGCTGCAAATGGTAAAACTGAATATTCAACTAACTTCTATGCTACAGTTACTGCTGTAATGAAAGACGGACAACAATTCTTCGTTACTGATGGTACAACTGGTATTTATGTATATATCGCATGTGAAGGTATTAAAGTTGGTGACGTTGTAAACGTTCAAGGTGTATTCTCTACTTATTATGGAACACTTCAAATCGCTAAAGATGGTGGTGCTGTTACAGTTCTTGAAGCTGACGCTGAAGGTTTATATCATGATGAATTCGGTAATGTACTTTACACTGCTGAAGGACCACTTAAATCTTTACAAGGTGAAGAAGCTTATGCACAAGATATTACTGTTTCTGATTTAGTTAACCAAGATACAGCTGATGGTTGCTTCGGTGGTCAAGCTGCTACATTATATGGTAAACTAGTTCATGAAAAATATTTAGCAAATACTTATGATAATTATTTCTTAATCGATCCTTATACTGCAGAACGCGTATTAGTTTATTATAAATCATTCACAAAAGATGATGAAGCTTTACTTGCTCCATATCTTGGACAATATGTAACAATTAATGTTGCTACATACGACCAAAAGAACGAAGATGGTATGGGTATTGTTAAACGTGTTGCTATCGTTGCTGAATCAGTTAAAGCTGCAGAAGCACCTACAATGACTGATGAAGAAAAATTAGCTAACTTATTAGCTGGTTTACAATTACCAGGTACTGTTGAATCTGAATATACATTATCTACAGAAGCTGCTTGGGAAGTAGTTGAAGGTAATGCAACAATCGAAAATGGTGTATTAAAAGTTACTCAAACTGCAGAAGAACAAACAGTTGTTGTTCGTGCTACAGTTACAGTTGGCGAATTAAGTGATACAAAAGAATTCACAATTACAGTTCCATCAAGCAAAATTGA
The DNA here is from genome assembly GCA_017411715.1 of Bacilli bacterium. Classification (GTDB taxonomy): domain Bacteria; phylum Bacillota_I; class Bacilli_A; order ML615J-28; family CAG-313; genus UMGS1109. The sequence continues at coordinate 127,119 of JAFQPO010000002.1, forward strand.
AGTATTAACTCCAACTCAAGCTGCAGCTGGTTTACAAGATGCTGCAAATGATGGTCTTGTATTACATGTTGGTGGTTTCGTTGCTGAAGGCAGCAAACTTGACAAATATGGAAACTTCGTATTAGAAGATGCACAAGGTGGTTCTGTTGTTATTTATGGTGGCTTCGGTAAAGATGCTGAAGGTAATTATTTATTCCCTTCTATTCAAGAACAATTAGGTATCGAAGTAGGTGTTTATGTAGTTGTTAAAGGTAAATATACTACAAACTATAATAACGTTACTGGTACAGAAATCGTTTCTGTCAGTGTTGATGCTACAAAAGCTACAGCTGGTTTAGCTGATGCTGCAAACGATGGTTTAGAAGTATTAGTTCATGGTACTATCGCTGAAGGCAGCAAACTTGACAAATACGGAAACTTTGTATTAGAAGACGCTAATGGCGGAACAGTTACAATTTATGGTGGTTTCGGTAAAGATGCTGAAGGTAATTATTTATTCCCTTCAATTCAAGAACAACTTGGTTTAGCAGTTGGTGTTAAAGTAGTTGTTAGAGGTACTTATACTGTTAATTACAAAAATATCACTGGTTTAGAAATTTTAATGGCTATGGCAGCTGGTGAAACTCCAGAACCTGAAGAACATGTTCATACTGCATGTCCAGAATGTGGTAAATGTACAGCTGAAGATTGCACAGGAACAGAAGAAGAAAAATGTGCTGGTCATGAAGTAGAACCTGAACAACCACAAAGTGGTGTTGCTGAACTTACAGTTAATTCATTAGGAATTGCTTCTCAAACATATGCAGCTGGTACAGCTACAATCAATGGTGTTGCATTTGAATTCATTCAAATCGGTAACTATGGCGATGGAATTCAAATGAGAGACAAAAACGGAAATACTTCTCAATTATGGAATACATCTGCATTTGGTGCTGGTATTGTTAAAATTGAATTAACTTATTCTGCATCAAAAGATGTAACATATGCAAATGCTGATGCTGTAATTTTCACATTTGGTAATAGTGCAAAAGAAGCAGCTTATACAACAAAATTATCAACTGCAGCTGGTGTTAAATCATATACAATTACTCCAGACGCTTCAACTTATACATTCTTTTATTTAGAACATGACTTAGGTTATACATTCTATTGGGAATCAATTAAAGTTTATTTCGCAGCAGGTGGCGAAACTCCAGAACAACCAGAAGTTCCAACACATGAACATGATTTATGTCCTGAATGTGGTAAATGTTTAAAAGAAGACTGCCCAGAAGAAAAATGTGCTGGTCATGAAGTTGAACCTGAAACACCAGCATTTGGTGTAGTA
>JAFQPO010000003.1 GCA_017411715.1 Bacilli bacterium
ATAAATTGGAATTTATCTGTCTGCTATAAAATCTATTCCTGCTTTTCTTGCTTGACTACACAGGTCTTTTGTCTGTAATTTATATTCTTTACCGTCCTTAATAAAGTGAGTTCCGCATTGTCTGAATTCAAAAGAAACATTTTTTCTGATACATTGTTCACGAATATCTAATGCCCATGCATAATCAAAAGGTCTTGCAAATTTATCTGATTCTCCACCCACAACTACAAGTTCAACATCATCAAGATACGGTTCAATATGTATTTTTTCAAGCAACGGTTGTGCAGTAATGCATTTGTGCTTTATAGGAAGTGATTCAAATAACGACAATCTTTTATCTGCATTTTTTTGGTTTTCAACAGTACAGCACACAACAACATTTTCATATCCGTTGCCCCAATCGGCAGGAACACAATCTGCAAATCTGTCTATCCGTTTAGTCAAAAAAAGAAAAGTACAATCTTGTCGCTCTTTTATCATATCCCAGCATTCTTTGCGCCATACGTCTGCTTCTTCTATCAGAAAATCTGTTGAAAAGCAAAGATAAACTATCCCTGCTTTCATTTTGTAGTTTCCGTTTTTCAACTTCTCAATAGGTTTGCAAAAATCTTTTGTTTTTACAATGTCGTTTGTATTAACACCTCGTTTTGCATCGCCTTTATGTATATAGCAATGCAGACAACCTTCACTGTATTTTCTGCAACCTCGCCATGGATTCCACATAGCCATATTCTCACCTCATCAAATTCTAATTTAGTAAACTCAAAACTTCTTCAATATTGTAACTAGAATCTAATTTTACATTGCATTCTAAATTATCATACATTCCATGTTTTGATTCTAACATTTTTTCAAGTGGTAGTGGTAAATTACCTCTCATTCTTCCTTTAAATCTTTCTTTTATTACCTCTAATTCTGCTGTTAGAACTATTTTAAAAGTTCCCTCTGGTAACAAATATAAATGTTCTTTTTCTGTAATAAGATAAATAACATTATCTCCTGTTACAGATTCTTTTAACAATACTTTAAATTTTTCTAATGCCATAGTTGGATTCTTTTCTAATCTCAAATAATCTTTACCTGAATATATCTTTGCATTTAATGTTTCATTCAATTTATTTGCTAATGTAGATTTCCCTACACAGTTTTCTCCTATAATCGCTATCAACATTGTTATCATTCCTATTCTATATATTCTAATTTATCTAATAGTTATTATACCATAATTCCAAATATATTTCCACCATTATCTCTTATTGGTTCGAGTCCCATAAGAACCTAACATTCGAATCCCATAAGTAAAAGGTTCGAGTCTGTGGTCAGTCTCACCTAGACTTTAAATCTAAATGTTTCATAAATGTATAAAAAAATAAGCCTTCATTCAGAAGACCTATAGATTTCATAAAATGGAGCGGGTGATGGGAATCGAACCCACGTAGTCAGCTTGGAAGGCTGAAGTTCTGCCGTTGAACTACACCCGCATAATGGTCGGGAAAACAGGATTCGAACCTGCGACATCTTGGTCCCAAACCAAGCGCTCTACCAAGCTGAGCTATTTCCCGTTAACCTTTACTATTATATCACTTTTTCATTCAATTGTCAAGAAAATAAATCTAAATGGCGCGCCCGAGAGGATTCGAACCCCTAACCCCTTGATCCGTAGTCAAGTATTCTATCCAATTGAACTACGGGCGCATTTTAATGGCGGTTCCAACGAGACTTGAACTCGCGATCTCCAGTGTGACAGACTGGCATGTTAACCACTACACCATGGAACCAAGATGGTGCGGGCGACAGGAATCGAACCTGCACTCCGAAGAACTAGATCCTAAGTCTAGCGCGTCTGCCAGTTCCGCCACGCCCGCGTCTCTTAATTTGCTTTATTATTATATCATAATTTAACTAATAGTGCAAGCATTTTGTATCTATAATTTAAAATAGCCCCTTTATAGGGGCTATTATAATTAATGTTTCTTACCGATTAAAACAATTGTACAAAGAGGAACTAACATTAAATAAGTAGTAATGAAGCCAAAACTACATCCACCGGCTTTTGCTGGTTCATGGCCTAAGCATTTATCAGTCTCGATTGGGCAGTCAGCAGCAATGCATCGACCACATTCAGGACAAATAACATGATCGCCTATTTTAATATTAACAGTTTCTGTATCGGAATAAACAGCTTTTAAATTATATTTATAAACTAATTCTAATTCTAATTTTTCTGTAGATGGAATATCTAAAACATATCCATTATCAGCTTTAAAATAATGATTTTTCTTAGCCTTAATCCAAACAAGTTGTAATGTTCCATCAGGGTCTTGAACATCAAGTTCGATATGATAATTAGCTCCGTCCCAATTCCAATCAACTACTTTTACGATTGGCTTAATTAAACCTGTACCTACTTTAAATGGATCCCCCACTCTAGATGAAGTTGAACCATCAACTGTTATATCATATGTGTATTCAATAGTATATCCAGTTGAAGCTTCTAAACCACTAATAACTAATTTGCCATCAGCTGCTTCAAAATAGGTTTTACCACCATCAACTGTAGCTTTAATGTTACTTACTTGTACATCATTACCAAATTTTGGAACACTTAATTCAATTGTTGTATCACTAACATTTTCAACTGAAAGTTTAAGAGCTGGCATTACAACTAATACCGCATTGGAATCTCTTCTTTCATTTCCATCAGATGGGCTATTTAAAACTCTAAATTCGTTATTTTCACGAATAATCATAGTTGTTGATCCGCCACCATCCATATTAGTAGCTGCATAACAACCGAATGCTTCCATAGTAGCAGACATTTCCATATTAGTCATACCGTACATATTGCCATCAGGTTGTCTTCCATCTACTGTAACAAATACACATGTGCCATCTTCTCTATACCCAATCATAGTACGAGGATGACGATTCTTATCAGTTGAATATAGTCCTTCACCATTTGCATTTAATGTAACATTTCCTGCAGTTATACTTTCACAATCAGCATATGCGCCAGTAACTTTATATTGAACTCTTACTTCATATGCAGTATCAAGTAATTTTTGAATTGATTCGTTCTCAGTATATAAAGCAAATTGATCATTAGTAAGTGTTTTTGCTTCTTCAGTATATTTTACAGTACCTTTTGCATAGATGTGTTTTTCATCCATACCTAACATACGTTTAGAAAGTTGTGCAAAATAAGAATTAGGTAAAGTAGTTGTCACAGTGAATGTATTAGGTTCATAAGCATAATTATAATATACCGCAATTTCACCTGTAGCAGGTTGTTCGTTTAAATACTTAACTTCAAATTCAGCAGTTTCTTCACCATTTTCATTATAAATAGTTAAATATGGGAATTCAGAAACAGTAAATTCTTCACCATATACAACAGGATTGCTTGATCCATCATTCTTAAACCCGATCACTTCATTTTTACTGTAACTAATAGGTCTAATAACTTCACCATTTTGAACAGCAGCACCTCTTGTTTGATATAATAAATTACCATAAGAACCTTCACCATTAATATCAAAGAAATCTCCATTAACACCAGCAATTACAACCCAACCAGGATTATTTGCTTCAAAGTTTTTTGCCATATCTACAATAGTAGCTTTAACCCATTCATCAGACATTGTGCTAGAAGTATATGTCCAGTTAACGATTTTAACATCTTTAGTGCTAGGAATAGTTAAAACATTAACACTTTGAGCATAATATTGATCCGCAACAGTTGCGCCTCCGCCACCACTACCAGCAGCATTAAATCCAGAAAAAGGAGTACTACATTCAGCAATATATTTAACATGTTGGATCCCCGCAAACAAGCTATTTGCTTCAACAATACTAGTTGTGCGGAATCTTGCTTTTCCTTCTTCGTTTCCTACTTCAGCTTCACACATTGGAAATTCAGCAGGGACAGCACTAACATTTTTGCTCATTGCCACAAAGCTAAATCCAAAGATTAGCGAAAGTACTATTAATAAAAACATTTTTTTCATTATACGCATATTTTTCACCTCTAGTTTCTTTTCTATATTATATCACTTATTTTTTTTGTTAAAATAAAAAACGCTCCATAAATTAAGGAGCGCTTTCTTCATTATGCACGTGATGAATATTTTCCATCAAATGTAGTAACGATAATTTTTTCACCTTGATCGATGAATAAAGGAACTCTAACAACCCAACCAGTTTCTAATTTAACTTCTTTAGTCGCGTTAGTTGCTGTATTACCAGCTACAGCTGGAGCAGATTCAACAACTTCTAGAGCTACTTTTTCAGGAATGTTGATACCTAAAACTTCAGAACCATACATAACAATTTCAATTTCCATACCTTCTAAAATGAAGTTAGCTTCCCATTTCATTTGTTCAGCTGGAATATCTAATTGTTCCCAAGTTTCTAAATCCATAAAGCAGTAAGTGTCACCACTTGAATAAGAATATTGCATTTTACGTTTTTCAATTAAAGCTTGTTCAACTTTAACACCTGCGTTGAAAGAATATTCAACTGTTGAACCAGTACGATAGTTACGTAATTTAGTACGAACAAAAGCTTGTCCTTTACCAGGTTTAACATGTTGGAAATCTAAAATAACACATGGGTCACCATTATAAATAATAGTCATACCAGTTTTAAAATCGCTTGTAGTAATCATTTGTAATAAATCCTTTCATTCTGTATTTATTTTTATCTTCTATTTATTATACCAAAAAATTCATAATAATTCAACACATACGTAATTTTTTTTGCGTTTTGCTTTTAATTGTTTAATATTTAGGGTAAAATAAATATATAATTGAGGTGATTTGATGAATATAATTAAATTAGAAAACGTTGGTTTTTGTTTTGGAGTTACAAAGTCAATTGAAACCGCAACTAATGTTTTAAAAAGCAATCATTTTCCTAAACCAGTTTATATTCTTGGCTACTTAATTCACAATAAACTAATTTCTAAAGAACTAGAAAGTTTAGGGGCTATTATTATAAATGAAAGTGAAATTGAGAATCTTAAAGCAGGAACAATCATCACAACTGCTCATGGCATTAGTGATTCTTTAAAAAATAAGCTTATGAATTCTTGCTTAACATTAGTTGATACAACATGTGCTATTGTTAATAAAACACATCAAATCATAAACGATCATCTAAAACAAGGTTATACACTAATTTTATTAGGTGAAAAAAATCATAAAGAAGTAATTGGTTTAACTCATGGCAAAAATAATATTTATATTATTAAAAATATAAATGAAATTACTTCTTTACCTCAACTATCAGAAAAAACAAAATTAGGATTTGTGACACAAACTACTGTTACACCTTATGAAATAGAAACAGTCTTAGAAGCACTTAAAACTAAGTATCCTAATATTTTACAATTATCATCATGTTGTGAAGCAACTAAAAAAAGACAAATTGAACTACTATCAATTATCGAAAAATACAAAAACAATCAAAAAACCTTATATCTAGTAATCGGTGATAAATTAAGTAACAATACCAATAAATTACTTAAAACCATTCTAGAAAAATCACAATGTGATGGATTATTAATTGAGAATTTAAACGAACTAAAAAATATCAATACATCTAAATATCAAAATATTATTATTACATCTGCTACAAGTGCATCTATAACTATCGTTAATGAAATATATAATTATCTATTAAACAATTAGGAGGATTAATTAATGAAATTTAGTGAATATGTCTATATTAGACCTGACTTTAAAGAAATAGAAAAAAAGTTTAATGAATTTTGTGAAAAATTTGAAAATGCGGATACCCCTACAGAAGCTATTGCCCTTATTGATGAAATAGGGAAAATTAGAAGTGATGTTTCAACAATGATAAATTTAGCACAAATTAGACATTCAGTTAATACTTTTGATGAATTCTATAATGCGGAACAAGAGTACTTAGATGAATATCTACCAATTTATTCAGGACTTGAGAATAAACTATCAATTACATTATTCAATAGTAAATTTAAAGATGATTTAATTAAAAAATATGGTAAACATTTTTTTAATCTAATCGAAGTATCACTTAAAACGTTTAAACCTGAAATAATTGAAGATTTACAAGAAGAAAATAAACTTGCTACCGAATATGGTAAACTAATTGCCTCAAGTAATATTGAATTTGATGGTAAATCTCTTAATCTTTCTCAACTTAAACCTTATACTGAATCTCTTGACCGTAAAACTAGAAAAAAAGCAAATGATGCTTCTTGTGGATGGTTTAAAGAACACGAACAAGAATTTGATGATATCTATGATGGACTTGTTAAGGTAAGAACTAGAATTGCTAAAAAACTTGGCTATAAAAATTATGTTGAATTAGGATATAATAGACTTGGCAGAACTGATTATAATTCAGAGATGGTCGCAAAATATCGTGAACAAATTAAAAAATATGTTGTACCACTAGCTAGTTCTATTGTAATTGAACAAGGCAAAAGAATTAATATCGATGATTTAAAAAACTACGACTTAAATCTTTTCTATTTAGATGGTAATCCAAAGCCTGTAGGTAATGTACATGAATTAGTAGAAAAAGCTAGAACAATGTATCATGAAATGAGTAAAGAAGCTGGCGAATTCTTTGACTTTATGTGCGAACATGAATTATTTGACTTAGAAGCTAAAAAAGGGAAAGAAAGTGGCGGATATTGTACTTATATCGAAAACTATCAATCTCCATTCATCTTCGCAAATTTCAATGGAACAAGTGGTGATGTTGATGTATTAACTCATGAAGCAGGTCATGCTTTCCAAGTATACTCTAGTCGCGATGCTATCTTACCTGAATACTTATGGCCAACTTATGAAGCTGCTGAAATTCACTCTATGAGTATGGAATTCTTTGCGCATCCATGGATGCAATCATTCTTTGAAAAAGATGCTAAAAAATATCTTTATAGTCATGTTTGTGGAACTATTACATTCTTACCTTATGGTGCTTGTGTTGATGAATTTCAACATGCTATTTATGAAAATCCGGAAATGACCAAAGAAGAAAGAAAAGAAACATGGCGTAAAATTGAAAAGCAATACTTACCATATAAAATCTATGACAATGAAGTTTTAGAACGTGGTACTTTCTGGTTTAGACAAGGTCACATCTTCTCTTCTCCTTTCTATTATATTGATTATACTTTAGCTCAAGTTTGTGCTCAACAATTCTTTATTAAAAACCTAGAAAATCACGATAATGCATGGCATGATTACTATGAATTATGCAAAGCAGGAGGATCAAAACCTTTCACTGAGTTATTAAAAGTTGCTAATTTGAACAATCCTTTTGAAGAAGGATCACTTGAAAATGTTATGAGACAAATAGCTCTTTGGCTTGAAGAACACAAACTATAAAAAAAGGAATCTCAAACACTCGTTTGAGGTTCCTCATTTTTTATCCACGTAATTTTTCACGAACTTGGCTTTCAATTTCAGCAGCCAATTCTTTATTTTGAACAAATAATTCTTTAACATTTTCACGGCCTTGACCTAGGCGTTCACCTTTATATGAGAACCAAGAACCACTCTTAGCAACAATATCCATATTAACAGCCATATCCAATAATTCACCTTCACGTGAAATACCTTTACCGAAGATAATATCTACTTCTGCTACTTTAAATGGAGGAGCTACTTTGTTTTTAACAACTCTAACTCTTGTTAAGTTACCAATTGCTTCAGTTCCTTGTTTGATTTGATCAACTCTTCTAATATCTAATCTAATAGTTGAATAGAATTTTAAAGCACGACCACCTGATGTTGTTTCAGGACTACCAAACATAACGCCAACTTTTTCACGAATTTGGTTAATGAAAATAGCAACTGTTTTAGTTTTATTTAAAGTACCTGCAAGTTTTCTCATTGCTTGGCTCATTAATCTTGCTTGTAAACCAATATGACTATCTCCCATATCTCCTTCAATTTCAGCTTTAGGAACAAGGGCTGCAACGCTGTCAATAACAATAATATCAATTGCATTACTACGAACTAACGCTTCTACAATTTCTAATGCTTGTTCACCATTATCTGGTTGAGATAAAATTAAATTATCAGTATCAACACCTAGATTTTTAGCATACGTAGGATCAAGGGCATGTTCAGCATCAATAAACGCCGCATAACCACCTTGTTTTTGTGCCTCAGCAATTGCATGTAAAGCAAAAGTTGTTTTACCACTACTTTCAGGACCATATATTTCAATAACACGTCCTTTTGGATATCCGCCAACACCTAGTGCAGCATCAAGAGCAATTGATCCACTTGGAATTACTTCTACTGATTCATTACTCTTTTCACCTAATTTCATTACAGCGCCTTTACCATATTGTTTTTCAATCGATTTAAACGCCTCCATAAGGGCCTTTTGTTTATCTTCTGTCATACTAATCTCCTTCCTTAAGTACACCAATATTCTTTATTATATACTCAGCACCACTGACTATTGTCATAATAGCTGTTGCGTAAACAACTACCATTGTTAAAATCTCAAAGAAATTAAGACCACCATAATAAATTGGTGTATGTGGGCCAATAACAAGTAATAATATTACCATTGCGAATTGTAAATTTGTTTTTATTTTACCAAGCCAACCTGCCGCGATTACAATATTACGACTAGCAGCTACAACTCTAAAGCCAGTGACAATAAATTCTCTGGCTAAAATTATTGTCACAACCCAGCCTTCTAACAAACTTTTTTGTTCAACTAATACAACCATTAACGCAAGAACTAAAAGTTTATCCGCAAGTGGGTCGGCAAATTTTCCAAAGTTTGTAACTAAGTTCATTTTTCTTGCAAGATAACCATCTAAGAAATCACTAAAAACACCTATTACAAAAATAATAAGCATAATTAAATTACCAAGACTAAAATAACCTAGTTCTGCCCATAAAGGAGTAGACAACTCCTCTACATATAATGTTGCGATACCTATGCCAATTAGAATAGGAATCAAAATAACTCTAAATAATGTAATTTTATTAGGTAAATTCATTTTTATCACCATACATATTATAACATATTTTTCACCAAAAATCTACTGAATTAGTCTATATCTTTTTACTTTCTATTACTTTAATTATATCACTATTTTACTTATTTGTATATATTTTCTTTGGTTGAAAAAACAACTAAAAAGAAAAAAAAGAAAATGCTAAATTATGCATTTTCTTTCACTTTTTCAAAAATATCTATTAATTCACTATCTTCTAAATATCTTGGCACTGGATATAGTGGCCAAGTTTCTTTTTGTATATGTTTTATTAGTTCTTGATAGTCTTTAGAATCTATTTTGGTAAAACCAATTGACTTTTTAACTTTTAAGCTTAATGATTTAATTTTAGAATAAAACAATGATAGTTTTTCTTCATTTGGTAGATTTGATTCATCTAATTTATCAACTAGTTTCAACATTTTGTTTTTAATTTTTTCTTTATATTTTTCTAAAACTAGTGGTAAAAGAACTGCATTTGCCTCACCATGAGGAATATTATAATATGCGCCAAGCGCATGAGCAATTGAGTGAACATATCCAACATATCCTCTTGTAAAAGCAGCACCTGCTAAATATGAGGCTTTTTGCATCTGCAACCTTTTTTCTACATCCTGAGTATTAGCAAGAAGACTTTCTAAACTATTTAAAATTAATGATATCGCTTCAATACTATCTTGATATGTTGTTTTTGTATTACTATTTCCAATATAACACTCTATCGCATGAGTTAAAGCATCCATACCAGTTGTTAATGTTAAAGATACTGGTAAACTAATTGTAAACATCGGATCAAGTACCGCAACATTAGGTACAAGTTTTGGACTATTTACCGCATATTTACTATGACCATCTTTAACTACAGCCGCAACAGTACATTCACTACCACTACCAGAAGTTGTAGGAATTGTAATTGTAAAAGGTATTTGTTTTCTTACTTTTAATACACCTTTCATTTTAGAAATTGATTTATTCGGATTAGTAACTCTAGCACCAACTAGTTTAGCAGTATCTATAATAGACCCACCACCAACAGCAATAATTGAATCACAATTACTTTCTTTATAAATACTAACAATATCTTCTATCATTAATACGTTTGGTTCTGATTTAACATCGATATTTTTAATGTATTTAATATTATTTTGGTCAAGACTGTCAAGTGTATGTTTCATTAAACCAATTTGATCAATAAAAGGATCTACTATTATTAAAGGTCTTTGAAGTTTGTTTTCTTTAATGACATTAACAATTTCTAAACTTGAGTTAGTTCCTTCTATCACAAAAGGTTTAGGCCATTTAATGAAATAGCAAGCCACTTTCATAATTTTTTGATAAATTCTTGAAAATAATTTAATCTTTGCCATAATTTATATTCCTTTCACAACAAAGATTATACCATATTTTAATTAATAATGTTAAACATTAAATCATTGATTTTAATTTATCAAATAAACTATATATTTTACTTTCTACACTTTTCGCAATCTTAGTTGTTTTATTAGACTTTGGTAGTAAATCAAGATTATGATATTCTTCAGTTTCAATACTATTTTCAAACTTTTCTTTTTCTATTTCAAAATAATAATTAATACCATGACTTGGAATATTAGATACAATCATTCCCATAACAAAAACAAACAGTAATAAAAACCAATAAATTTTTTTCACTATTATTCACCTAATGCTTGATGCAATGCTAAATCAATTGAAGCAGCAATTATCTTTGCCAAAGCTTCTATATCAGCATCTACTTCTTTTGGAGTAACCATCATATTATAACCATTATCAGCCAAAATCTCATACATCAAAGACTTCTTTTCATTACTATCTAAAACACCAACTTCACCTAAAAAATGTCTAGTTGTATCAAGTTCTTCATCTTTTACTTGCTTTTCAAAGTATTCGCACATACAATCAATAATATCTGATGTAATTGTTGCCGCATCAACAACTGTAGGTACACCGATTGCGAAAGTCGGAATACCTAAAGTATCTTTACTTAATTCTTTTCTACTATTACCAACTCCCGAACCTGGATTAATCCCTGCATCAGTAACTTGAATCGTTTTATTTACTCTTGAAATTGATGATGATGCTAAAGCATCTACTACTATAATATAATCAACATCAACATTTGAGACAACGCTTTTAATAATATCAAATGTTTCAATACCTGTATTTCCCATAACGCCAGGTGATAACGCACTAACTTCGCTATATCCTGGATTAATACTATCTAATTTAAATAAATGTCTAGTTACAATAACATTATCTAAAACATATGGCCCTAAACTATCTGGAGTCACATGAATATTACCAAGCCCTACAATCATAGCTTTTTTATTTTTCAAATGATATTTATCAATTAATTCTAGTAGAACCATTTTTAAAACTTCAATGATTTTATTATTATCAAGATGATCACATATATCAAGTTGGCCTAAATTAATTGTATAATAAGTACCCGGTTTTTTGTTTATTTCTTTTGATAAATAATCCGATACTTTGGTCATATGGACATCAATATCAAAAAGTTTTCGATGGCTGTTAACAAAAATATCATTATCTTTTTTTATCCTAATCGTATCTTCATAAGCCAAGTCAGTTCTAAAATTTACATTATCATTCATTTTCATAATTATCACCTCATGTATATTGTGTTCCTTTTTTATTTTTTTAATACATAATTTGTTAATCACTTGAAATATAGTAAATTTTATGATATAATAAGTACGTTAATCTTCGGAGGTGAAATATTATGGCAAATATCAAACAACAAATGAAACGTGATATCACTAATGACAAGAAGAGATTATTAAACGCTTCTTTTAATTCATCCCTAAAAACTGCAGTAAAAGCATTCCACACTGCTGTTCTTGCAGGTGATAAAGTTAAGGCTCAAGAAGCATATAATTTTGCTTGCAAAAAACTTGATAAGGCAGTAAGTAAAGGAATTCATCATAAAAACTATGCTAGCCGTCAAAAATCACGTTTAGCTAGTGCTTTAAATCAAATGAAATAAAAGGAATCAAAAATTTGATTCCTTTTTTTCTATATATTTTCTAATATTAACAGTTCCATTGCAAGTTGAGGATTTACTTTGCCTGTTTTAATATTATAATCAAGTTCTGCTAAAGATACCACATATTTTTCTAAGACTTCTAGTTTAAATGATTTGGCGTCTTTTACTAAATAATAAGCTCGACCATTTGAATATCCAAATGTTGTTGCGATATCACTTTGATTAAAACCTGATTTCAACATTTTTGCTACTGTTAACAAGTCTTTAAATGTTTTCCCTACAAGTGACATAATACCAACAATATCTTGCGTGTTTTGACTCATATCGTGATAGATTCTTAATGCTTCAGATTTGTTTTTCGCAACCAATGCTTTAATCAACGTGTAAACATCACTTTCTAAATCGCGTGGAACAAGCATTTCTATCTCTTTAGTGCTAATCTTACCACCAGCACCAACATAGTCTGATAATTTCATAATTTCATTTTCCATACGCACTAAATTCTTATTAACATATTCCATTAACATAACTAGTGCATCTTCTTTAATCTCTACTTTTTCTTTCGCGAAGCTTCTAATAATCCAAGCCTTATATTCCACATCATCTAATTCTTGTGTATCAATAATATAAGCCTTCTTTTGTAGAATTCTATAAGCTTCATTATCTTTTGATAATTTATGTCCAACCGCATCAATGATCAAAACTGTTGTATCAGTTGGTTTTTTTATATAATCAACAAACATTTTAACATCATGTTTAATTGATGTTTTTTGTGTTGTTAAAAATAGAGGGTTTTTAACGATGATAACCTTTTGTTCAGCTAGAAAAGGAATTGTCATACAATCAGCAATAATTTCTTGAATTGATGTTAATTCTGCGTCATATTTAGTGACACTAGTTTCTTCTGGATCAAAATTAGATAATAAACGATCTAATTTATTACGTTTTCTGACTTCTTCTGTTCCGGTAAATAAATAAACTTCCTCAATGTTAGCCATTTGTATCCCTCCTTATTGTCATTATTATATCACAATTAGCTATTTTTTTTAAGCAAAAAGCAATAACTAAAATTTTAATGTAAATGTCTTAAGTTCTTTAGTTAAATAAATTTTTACTTTTTTGTTCTTTAATTTTTCAATCGTTATCTGATTGGGAAAACCCCAAATATTTTTATAGCCATGCATAATAACAGCTTCTTTAAAATCAACCGCATTTAATAAATGAGTAGTAGTTGATGTAAGTGAACCATGATGAGCTATTTTTACTAAATCACATTTTATATTATGGTTATTATAAACTAATTCGCTTTCGCCAGCTTTTTCAATATCTCCTAAAAAAAGACATTTTTTATTTTCAATTTTTAACATCAAAACCAAACTATTATCATTTTTGTCTAACATATCTTTTTTAGGGTGCAAGACATCAATTATAACATCCTTTTCTTTAATTCTATCACCAGCTTTTAAGTAAAGAATGTTTGTTTTTTTTAGATTTAATCTGATTTTATCGTATTTATTAAAACAAACATTTTTAACTTTTATTTTTGAACAAATATATTCAAGTTCTCCAATATGATCAGAATCACTATGAGTGATAAAAATATAATCTAGTTTTTTTATTCCTTCATTTATTAAGTATTTTGTTACATCATGATACGAATCTTTCTCACCTGTATCTATTAAAATATTGCACCTTTTATATTTAGTTGATATTAGTGTTGATTCACCTAGTTGTAGGTCAAAAAAAGTTAATTGATTTTTTAAATTAAATGTAGGTTTAATAAACCAGATACAAAAAAAGATAATTAAATAAATTAAGTTTAAAATTCTTCTTTTGTTTTTGGATTTAGTTTCCAAAACAGAAAAACACAAAACCAATATTACATAATATATTAAAATCATCACTATTGGTATTTTGGGAACATTAAACGTACAAAATGTAATGCTAGAAAAGAAATTCGATAGTTTGTTAAAATTTAAAATTATATATTCATATATATTACCTAAAGGATATATCATAAAAACTATAAAAGATAAAGGCATAATTATAAATGTAACAATTGGAATGTATAATAAATTAAATAGAACACTTAAAACATTTATTTCGTTCATTAAAACACTCACAATCGGTAATGAAATTAGAAATGAAAATAAACATGTTTTTAATGAAGAAAGAATATAGTTTTTAACTTTACTTTGATTTTTTATTTTTAATAATTTAGTTGAGGCTAATATTAATGAACCAGATAATAAATAAGATAAAATAAAGCCATAGTCAAAAGCAATTTTTGGATTAATTAAAAGTACACATAATATATTAAAACAAAATAAATCAAGGGTTGTAAAAGAAAAGAAAAACTTTTTATTAATCATTTTTAACAAAGCTGATAAAAACACCCTAATTAATGATATCATAAATCCACAAATGACTACATATAATCCAAGTCCTATTAATACTATAATATCATGATACTTAGAAGGTATTTTAATAATTTTTAATACAAAAGCAAGCACTGCCGCAATAATACTTGCGTGTAACCCTGATATAACAAATAAATGACTAACACCTAATTTCTTAAAACTATCTAATTCTAAATCTTCACCATTTCCTATTACTAAGGTTTTGATATATCCTTTGGTTGTCTTTTTAAAATGGTTATCAATATAATCATTTAACAATTGATTTAAAAACATGACCGTAATCCTATAATCAATATACTTTATTTGATATATATCAATAGTTCCTTTGATACCTTTATTTTCTAAATAAGCTTGATAATTAAATGAATACTTATTATGTACTGTATCATTTTCAAGTAGTTTCCCACTTATTAAAAAACGTTCTCCAACTTTATAACTATCTTTTGTGTATATATAATATTTGTAATATTTTGTTTTTACTAAATATCTATATTGGTCATTAATACTTTTTTTATCTATTATTTTAACAAGTGTGTTAGATAATTCATCAGTATATAAATGATAGTATATTTTTCTAGTTCCATAGTTTAATATTATTAAACTAATAATGATTAAACTACTAATAAAAATAATTTTATTTCTTTGATGATAATATCCTAACAAAACTATAATAATAATTGAAATTAAGATAACATTATACCAACTTTTATTTTGAATCCCACTTATTACAAGTAGCATCAATAAAGATGGCAATATCAGCAAAAAACAGTGGTTTTTTAAGGTTTTAAATAGTAATGTATGGTTTAAGCTGATTATAGAGGCTTTCACCGATTCCACTAACATTCTTAAGCTCTTCAATGTTTTTAAACCTTCCAACTTTATTTCGGTATTCAATTATAGTGTTTGCTTTAGATGATCCAATCCCTGGCAATGCCATTAACTCCTGAATACTAGCTGTATTAATATTAATTAATGAACTTGTCTCAGGGCAAGTTAGTGATAATATCCTAATAACCGTTGATGATTCTATAACATCAACCGCATTATATGACCCTACATCCGCATCACTTCTAAGACCGCCTGCTAACTCTATTATTTCATATAAATAAATTCCTTTTGAAACTTCATATATTCCCGGATTGTTAATAGCCCCTTGAATATCAATAATAATCTTTTCGTATTGTTCAGGATTATTAATTTCTTCTTCTAATATTACTTCATCACCACATCCACATAATAAAAACAACATCAAAAACAAAAACTTTTTCATACTACACCTCAAAAACATTATATCATGAGATTATTTTTTATCAAGGTTTTCTTTTATCGAAAAAATAAAAAAAAGAATGCTAGAATCAACTAACATTCTTATAAACATCATCTATTTTCTAAATTAAATATATTTTAGATATGTTCTTAACATCTCACAAATAATTTTAATATTTCCTCTAAATAATAAAGTGTATTCTGCCACAAAGAAATAGCCACATTTATCACAAAGTCCCTCTACTTCAATACATCTACCGCATGTACTAATCTTGCCATCTTCGATAACTACACATTGGTGACATGGCGTTGGAAATTTATTTTCTATTATATAAGGAAATGCGCTTTTCAAATTAAAAACTGGTGCCTTTAATTTCATTGCTTCTTTAATTACTTCACAACACTTAGCTTTTTCTTCTTTTGATAAAGCAAGCATAGTAGTATCCGGATATGGAGTATGAAAATTAAAAGAAACAGCTCTAACATTTTTCATTTCTTTTGCCTTCATACAAACATCCATTATACTATTTTTATTTATTTGATTAATAGCCATATAAAAGCAGATATTATCACTAGTTGCGTTTTCAATATTTTCCATAATTGTATCATATGTATTACCGCGAATTGTATTATGATCTTTTTTATCTCCATCTAGACTAAGTAATATTAAATCAGCCTCAGGTAAGTCTAACTTAAAAGTTCCATTAGTAACAACATTGACAATTAAAAAACCCATTTCTTTAGCTTCAATAACTAAATCTCTAAGCGTTTTATCACCATCACGCCACAAGAATGTTTCTCCACCACAGAAGAATAAAATTCTAATCCCCATTTCATATAATGTAGTCATCTCTTTTTTGATTTTTTCATATGGGTGAATAATAGCTGTAATGTTATTAACTGAGCAATGTTTACATTTTAAATTACATTTATCAGTGATTATGACAGTACCAAGGATTGGTTTTTTCTTTCTAAAAAGAATGGTTTTAGCCCCGAATCCCGCAAAACGCATAAAGTTTTTGAATTTCATAAAATCACCTCTTTGTAAAAATTATATCATATATTTAGTTTTATGTCTAAGAAATAATAAATTTAATAAGTAAAAAAGCCACCAATTGGTGGCTTTTGTTTACTCAATTATTCTTCTTCAGCGTAAATTTTTTCTAATAATGCTTTTAATGCATTATAGTTAGCTTGAACTGCTTCAGATGCGAATACAGGTTTACGAGTACGTGCAAGTACTAATCCTAATTCACTTTCATCTTCAACAACTTCCATAGCTTTTAAGTAATAAGCTGTGATAATTCTTGTTTCAGCAGTACTTAATTTAACTGTAGAATCTTTTTCAATTGATTGATAAT
This sequence comes from Bacilli bacterium, assembly GCA_017411715.1. Classification (GTDB taxonomy): domain Bacteria; phylum Bacillota_I; class Bacilli_A; order ML615J-28; family CAG-313; genus UMGS1109. Next base: position 17,095 of record JAFQPO010000003.1, read on the forward strand.
ATTTTTCAATTAAGCTTTCGCTTGGTAAGAAAGTAGAACCATATGTATTATAAACGCTTGATGTAGCAGCTGTTAATACATATTGACCACCTTTAGATTCAGTTTCATAGAAACCATCTACAACGTAAGTATTTTCTAGTTGTTTCTTAGAACTACTTGAAGCAAATTGTGAAGCAATTTTTTCGATTGCGCCATCTTCGTTGTAAACAAGACCTAAAGTGATTCCATCCCATGCTGCTTTTAATAAAGCAACTTGTTCTTCTTCTAAATCATTTGCATGACTATAAGTAGTTGATGCAGTAACAGCAACTTTAACACCTGCTTTTTTAATTGTAGCAACTGTTAATTGACCAGAAACTACTTCATCACTATTAACACTTGAAGCATTATATTGACGAACAACTTCAGCTACACGGTCATATGCAGTAGCACCACGAGTAACATAAGCACCACTTGCATCTTTAGCTTCTGCTTTTTCAATTAGGTAAGCAACTAATGCTTTACCATATGTATGAATTGTTTCAGCAGTTGCTAATTCTTCGAATTCATCAGCAAGATTATCACCGTTTAAGTCTGCAAAATATTCTAATGCGAAACCTTCTACAGAGAAGAATTTATCGAAAATTAATTGCATTTGATATTGTAATGTATAGAATGCAGCTTCACTGTTTGCAGCTTTAACAGCTTCATAAGATTGTTTAGCAGCTTCAAAATCAGCTAATTTTGTAGCATAATTTGAAGTTTCGTAAGAAGCTGTACGATATGCATTATATTTAGTGATATATTTATCGAATTCAGCAGCAATTGCTTTTGAAGCATCGTTAGAATATGGATAACGATTTTTGCTGTATTCTTCTAAAGCATCTTCATATAATGCACCACTAATAATAACATCATTAGCTTTAACAACACCAAATTGATCACGTAAGAAGTTTTCAAAACCATAAGTTTTTGCATATCCATCAGCAACTAATGCACCTGCTTCTAATTGAGTTTTGAATGCTCCTAATTCGCTATCATAATATTTTTGGAATTTAGTGCTATCTAATACTTTATCATTAACGATGTCATAAACATCTTTGAATGATGTAGATGTTAATACTAAGTGTTGATTCATATAACCTACTGCAGATTCAATACCAAATCTACCAACAAGTTCAGTGTATAATTGATCAGCAGTTTTTTGACCACCATCATAACTAAACATTACAGAACTTGATTCTTCAGTAGTTTTAGCGAAACCAGCATATTCAACTTTCATATTTGCATAAGCACCAGCGATTGATGCAGCAAATAATGCTTCTAAACCTTCATCATAAATTTTGATGTTTTTGCTTTCACGAAGTTTGAATAAGTAGTAATTAATATGATTTGAAGTTAATGCATTTTTAATAGCTTGTGCTTTAACTTCTGCATCTGTAACAGGAGTTTCACTAGCTTCATATTTATAAGCGATATATGCATTGTCATTAGCATAAGAGATAGGTGCAGTTGTATATTCACCATCTTCTAATGTATCAAATACAGTTGATGCGATTGCAGTACTTACTTCATTTAATTCAGCTCTTGTGAATTTAGCATTTGAAATTCCATTACCTGCAACATCTTTTGCATAATCTTTACCATATGCTTCTTTGTATAAAGCTTTAAATAAAGTTTCAACTTCTGAAGCAGTGAATTTTTCACCACGAGTTCCGTCAGCAGCAACTTTATATAAACCATCATACATATAACCTTTAGTATAAACATTGTGTGCTTCTAAAGCATGACGAGCTTCAGCTTCACTACGATAGTTAACTAAAATAACTGTTACATTTGCTTCTGCTAATTGGTTTTTAGCATTTTCTAATTGAGCTTCTGTGAAGTAATCTTCTTTTGCGTTAGCTTCTTTTGTAAGTTCAGCTAAGCAATATAGATAACGACGATAATCTAATTTAAGATATTTATCAATTGCTTCTTCAGAATATAAACCTTCAGTTAACATACCATCCATGAAATCTTCATATAATTTTTTGTTATCTTCAGTTTCTTTTTCTTCTGCTGTGATATCTTCATCACCATAAATTAGATTATTTAAATAAGCTTCATAACCTTCATTGTTAAATGCTGGTAAGAAAGCATCATCTAACATATCACACATAATTTCTACACCATGACTTGATAAAGCATTGTAGAAAATTTGGTTTTTAGTTACTTTATATTCACCTAATGTAACATAAACTTCATTAGGATTTGAAATTGTAGGTACTTGACTTGGGTATTTATAACTTTCATCATCCCCACATGATACAAGAGTTAATCCACAAAGGGCAACTACTAGAACTAATAATAAATTTTTAAAAATATTTTTTCTCATTTCATTCACCCTCCTTATTTATTTAACTCCAATTTTTCTTCTTTTGTTGCAAGATAAGCATCAAAACGTTCTTTAGCTTTTGCGTCTGTGAATTTATAGTTTTGACCATTAGTTGTGCTTTCTACTTTTGCTTCTGTAGCATTTAAGCGATGTTCTTCTAATAAAAGTTCATCTTCAACTTCAGCAATTGCACCATCATAGTAGTATTGTAATGCTGTAGTCATTTCTTTAGATAATTCATAATCTTCAGCAAATCCTAATTCAACTAATTTTTCTTTCTTATATGTTGCATCTTTCCATTCTTCTAATAGAGTTTCTTCATATAATTCGAAATATTTAGCAGAGAACATTTTGTCAATTTGAGCAGCTTTAGTTGCTTCAGTTTCACTATCGAATACTAATTTTTCAGAAGTAGATACGATAGCAATCTTATGATAACCGAATTCAGTTGGGAATACGTTATCAACATGATATGGGCTTGAGAATGTTTCACCAACATAACCAGCAGCTTCAATCTTAGCATATTCTTCTTTTAATACATCTAAGAACCCTTGAACTAAGCTTGAACTATTGTTATATGTAGCAGCATTTTCAGGTTTGATTTTTAAACCAGCTTGTTTATATTTACCCCATTCTGGATCAGTCATATCAGCTTCACCATAAACAGTTTTAATATAAGCTAATTGTTCATATAAACCTTTTTTACCAGTTAATGATGCTTCAGCAAATACTTTATTAGCAAGTTCAACTGCTAATTCTTCTTGTTTTGCAGACCATTTTTCTTGAGTTGCGCCTTCTTTAGTTAAGTAGTCAGTTTGTGCAGCACTACCATCTAAGTCTTGGTCAACATAAACAACTAAGTTGATTACTGATAATTCATAATATTCATCCCATAATTTTTCGATTTCAGCTCTTAATTCAGCATCAGTATAAGTTGATTCAATATAAGCTTCTTCTGCGTCGCTTTGTGCAACTAAACGAGCGATTAATTCATATTCATCTTCCATACATAATACATCACGTAAGAAGTTATCCCAACCATAGTCACCACCGAAACCTTCAGAAGTTTCATAGTAACCAGCATTGAAGTAATATTTTAAAGTTTTAACATTATCTTTTAATGCAGTTCTAATAGCTTCTTTATCGTATTTTTCACCAGTTTCAGGATTGTAAACTTTATTGAATTCTTTGTTGCTTAATAACATATGAACATACATTAAGTTATCAATAACAAGTGCACCATATTGTTCTTCTAATAATTCAAATAATTTTTGAGCAGTAACTTCTTTAGTTGCACCATCTACTTCATATTGGAATGCGATAGTTTTGCTATTTTTCTTGTTTAGCTTATATGCAGTATAATCTACACCTTCAGTTAGTTTTAATGTAGTACCATGTAAAGCATTATATTGGCTACCATATTTATGATCCATAACGTGGTCATAGATTTTTAAACCAGCTTTAGCACGGTTAGCATATAATAAACGTTCTTGTTCAGTAGAAGTTAATTTTTCTTCTAATAAATAAGCTTTGATTTCTGCTTTTAAAGCTTCACTTGGTTGTAATTCACCAGTTAATGCAGCGAAATCTACAACTTCAGTTGACTTTTTAGCTTTTTGGCCAGCTAATTTAATAGCTAAGAAATATTGATCCATTGTAACTGATGTACTTTGACCAGCATAGTTAATTAATGATGATTTTGTATAAGTGTCAGTGAATTCAGTTTTTTCAGTTTCACCAGGGAATTTTAAAGTAGTGAATAATTGAGAATTAACTTTTGAATTCATTGCAGTTGCTTCATCACCACTGAAAACAAAACGAGAGAATTTATTATAACCTTCAGCAGAATCTTTACCATCGAATTTAGCAAGATTTTCAAAGTTGAATTTTACTTCTGTATATGCTTCAGTTTTAACTTTATCTGATTCTTCACCAGTATATTTATCAGTTACTTTTTCAGTTTCTTCTTCATGTTCAATAACTTCATAATGAACGCCTTCTTTAAGAACTTTATATTCAGCTTTTACATTACCTTCAACGTCAAATACATTTACATCACCTTCAGCAACAAAGTATGCATATAAATAGTTGTAAATTTCAACAAATAATAATTCTACTTCTGCTTGTGTTAAGTAATTATCTTTTTCAAGTTCTTTAATTTCAGCTTCAATTTCTTTGATTTCTTCTACATGATTTAATGCTTCAAATTCAGCTTCTTTAGCTACTTCTTTATAAGCTTTTTCTAATGCTTCGATTTCAGCAAGTTTAGCTTTAATTTCAGCTTGTTTTTCAGCTTTAACTTCAGCATTAGGTTCTTTTAATTCATCGAAAGCATCTTTTAAATCTTCTAATTCTGAATTAGCACTATTTAAAGCTTTTTCAGCAGCTTTAATTGCATCTGTATCTAAAGTTTTTTCTAATTCTTTAACTGCTGCTTCATTAGCTTTTGCTTCATCTTCTAATTCATCTTTTTTAACTTCTAATTCAGCAACTTTAATTTCATTAGCTTTATTTGCAAATAAATTTACCCAACCAGAGCTAGATAATTCAATACCGAATTTTTTAAGAATTGCTTTACCTTGAGCTTCACTATCAAATACTACAACAATACCAGTAGCACTTGCAGCAAGGCTGTCAGCATATTTACCTTCATAACCTTTTTGATATTCATCAAATGTAAAATCTACAGCAGCTTTTTCAGCTTCAAATGCAGATTTTGCGTAAAGATAACGACGATAATTTAATTCTTGATAATTTTTAATATCTTGTTCTGTACGATAGCCTTGTAATTTTAAATTGTTTTTGTAAACTTTTTCAGCTTCTGCTTTTTCTTCTGCATCTAATTCTTTATAATTTGTGCCATAAACAGCTTCATTTACAAATTCAATATATTCTTCACTTGTTGTATCAACAGTAAGACCTTTTAATAAATCTGTGTCAACTAAATCTTTTAATTTAGAAACACCGTATGAGTATCTTAGATTGATATACATTTTTTCATTAGTAATTGTGTATCCATCTAAAACAGCATATGATCCTTTTGGATCTTCAATTTTAGGGTTTTTAACTTTCCCTGTAAATAACCCAACTATAAGTGTGATTACTAAGATTACTAATAACCCACAAATAACGGGTAAAGCTACTTTAAGCGCTTTTTTTCCACTCATGTTTTATACACTCCTTCATTCGTCATAAAGTTAACAATAATATAATACCAAATTTCCTCCAAAAAAACAAATGAAATACCATTATTTCATATAAATTTCACATAACTTCATCTTCTTTTTTTTATTTTTCCCAAAACTTATTTTTTTATTTCTAAAATTAGGCATTTATAATGGCCATTTTACCTTGGATTTACGTAGAATAAAAGCGGAAGGAGGTTCATTATGAATCAATGTCGTCAAGAATACGGATATGCATTTATCCTTGTATTATTCATTTTGTTAGTTATTATTGGTGCTTGCTGGGCATTCTAATTAACTATCCCTAAAGACGCAAAGTAATGCTTTGCGTTTTCTTTTTAACTAGACAAATCATTCTAATTATGATATAATAGTTTCGTTAGAGGTAAGTTATGAAAATAATTGTTTTAGCTAGTGGCTCTAAAGGTAATGCCACTTATATCGAAACTGAATCTGCTAAAATATTGATTGATGCGGGGATTAGTTATAAACAACTAAAAACTCGCTTTCAAGAAAGACATCTTACACTTGATAAACTCGATGCTATTTTGGTTACTCATGAACACTCTGATCACATTGGTCATTTAGCAACTGTTGCTAAAAACACTAAAGCAACAGTCTATATTCATGAAAAAAGTTTTAATGCTTTGTCGAAAATAGATCAAATGCAATTCAAGTATTGTTTTATTGAAGCAGATACTATTTACAAAATTAAAGATTTAAACTTTGTTCCTATCATTGCTAGTCATGATGCTAAAAATACTTTTGGTTATCTATTTAAAACCGACAAACACACTGCTTGTTACTTAACAGACACTGGTGTTGTCAATAAAAAGTATTTACCTATTTTAAAAACCATTGAGCTTTTAATAATAGAATCTAATCATGATGTAGATATGTTACTAAATAGTAACCGCATCTTCACTCTAAAACAAAGAATACTTTCACCATATGGACATTTATCTAATGTAGAATGCGCAAACCTCTTAAAAGATGTTGTCTCAAGCAAAACAAAACATGTAATTCTTGCTCATTTAAGTGAAGACTGCAACACACCTGAGGCTGCATATAATGCAAGCTATGAAATATGTAAAGCCAAAAATGTTAAACTATCAATTGCTAATCAACATGAAGCAACTGAACTATTTGATTTGGAGACCGCATGATTACAATTTTAGCCGTTGGTAAAATAAAAGAAAAATATTTAACAGATGGGATCAATGAATATCTAAAAAGACTATCAATCTATGAACAAATAAAAATAGTTGAGTTAAAAGAAACAACTAACTTACCAATTCAAGAAAACATTAAAAAAGAAGGCGAATTGATTCTTTCTAAAATTAATCCTGCAGACTATGTTATTACTTTAGAAATTAAAGGTCAAAATATAACTAGCGAGGAATTGGCTAACAAGCTAGAAAACTTAAAAACTTACGGAACTACTAATATTGTATTTATTATTGGTGGCTCAAATGGTTTATCAAATGATGTAATCAAAAGAAAAAACTTTGGTTTATCTTTTTCTAGTTTTACTTTTCCCCACCAACTAATGAGATTAATTTTAATAGAACAAATTTATCGTGCTTATACAATCATTAATCACAAAGAATATCACAAATAGAAAGGAATTATAATTTATGAATATTGCAATAAACATTTCTTATTTAGCTGTCAACGTTGTTTTCTTAGCCGCTTATCTTACTAACTTTATCCTCGTGTTAAAGCGCGACATGAAAGCAAAAAAGGCTCTTCGCACATCACCTTGTGAAATTGATGCAACTGTTAAAGATATCCAATCAAATGGAAAAAGAATTTTCTTATTAGTTGACTTTATGAGCCCTGTATCTTACACTGCATTTACACATCAATATGAATTTGTACCAGGTGAAATTAATCCTGAAGATTATTACAAAGGTCAAAAAGTAACTTTAATTTACAATGATGTTAAAGACGAAAAGAAAGTTTTAAACTTCCCTCTTCTTCTAAAAGGTTCTAAAATTAAATTAGATAAAGGCCCACTTTTCACTAACATTCTTATGACACTTGTAGCTGTATATGGTACAGTTAATCATTTAGTACAATGTTTCTTAAATAATGCTTTCGTTAACAATGAAGTAACTATTGTAACATTATATGGTAACTATTTCTATCCATTTATTATCCTACTATTATACACTGTCTTAATTACTTATCTTGTTGATAGTTTAATCAACGCACCTAAAGGTGACAATCAAAACTATTTAAAACTTTATGGTATCAGAAGTAAAGCACGTGTAACAACATTTAAATTTGTTGGTACTAAAAATCAAAAAGGATTCCGTGAATCAGCAATGCAAATTGAATACTATACTTCTACTGGTGAAAAAATTAACACAAGAATTTCTTCATACCTTTATAGTGAAACTCAAGAAGAATATGTTGATATCATCTATGACGCAAAGAATCCTAAAAACGTTGTTTATTTAAGAGCTTAGAATGAATAAAAAATATTTCGATTTAGTATCTCCTTATGAACCAAAAGGAGATCAACCTGATGCCATATCGAAACTAACAACAAACATCTTAAATGGTGTTAAAGAACAAACTCTCTTAGGGGCAACCGGAACTGGTAAAACATTCTCGATTGCCAAGGTTATCGCAAATACAAACAAAAAAACTTTAGTGTTAGCACACAACAAAACTTTAGCTGGTCAATTATACAGTGAATTAAAATCTTTCTTCCCTAACAATCATGTTGAATATTTCATTTCATACTATGATTACTATCAACCAGAAGCATATGTCCCAAGTAAAGATATGTACATTGAAAAAGATTCTTCCATCAATGATGAAATCGACCAAATGAGACACGCTGCGACAAGTTCAATCCTTGAATATGATGACACAATTGTTGTTGCCAGTGTTTCATGTATCTATGGTATCGGTGATCCAGATGATTATAAAAATGCTAGTTTAACTATCAGAAAGAATCAAGAAATTTCTCGTGATAGTATTATTGAAAAATTAATCGAAATGCAATTTGTTAGAAACAACATCGAATTTAGTCGTGGTACTTTTAGAGTCAAAGGTGATAATTTAGACATTATCCCTACTTCTTATACTAATGAAGGTATCCGAATTTCTTTTGATTTTGATGAAGTATCCAAGATCGCAACATTTGATGTAACAACTGGTCATTTACTAACTTACATCGACGTTATTACAATTTTCCCAGCTACTCACTTTATGTTAAATAGTGATAAAAAGGAAGAAGCGATTAGACGTATTGAAAAAGAACTAGAAGAAAGAATAAACTACTTTGAACAAAATAAAATGCCACTTGAGGCTGAACGTATTAAAGAACGAACTAAATATGATTTAGAAATGTTAAAAGAAGTTGGCTTTTGTTCAGGCATCGAGAACTATTCAAGACATCTAAGTTTAAGAGCTGAAGGAGAAACTCCTAGTGTTTTACTAGACTTCTTCGGTGATGACTACTTACTAGTTATTGATGAATCACACGTCACACTACCTCAAGTAAGAGGAATGTTTAATGGTGACAGAAGTAGAAAACAAACACTTGTTGATTATGGATTCCGTTTACCAAGCGCTCTTGATAACAGACCTTTAAACTTTGATGAATTTACTGATAAAATTAATCAAGTAGTATACGTTTCCGCAACCCCTGGTGACTATGAGCTTGAAAGAAGCTATGAAGTTGTCGAACAAATTATTAGACCAACTGGTCTATTAGACCCAACTATTGAAATTAGACCTACCGCTAATCAAATTGATAATATCTTAAAAGATCTAAAAAAACAAATCGCAAATGGACATAAAACTCTTATTACAACTTTAACAATCAAAATGAGTGAAGACTTAACAGCTTATTTAAAAGAAATGGGAGTTAAAGTAGCTTACTTACATTCTGAAATCAAAGCCTTAGAAAGACTAGAAATCATTAGAAAACTAAGACAAGGAGTTTATGATTGTATTGTTGGAATTAATCTTTTACGTGAAGGATTAGATATTCCTGAGGTTAGTTTAATTTGTATTTTAGATGCGGATAAAGAAGGTTTCTTAAGAAGTACACGCTCATTAATCCAAACAATAGGTCGCGCTGCTAGAAACTCTGAAGGTCATGTTGTGATGTATGCGGATAAAGTTACTGATTCAATGGCTAAAGCAATTGAAGAAACTTACAGAAGACGATCTATTCAAGAAGAATATAATAGACAAAATAATATTATTCCAACAACTATCATCAAAGAAATCGGTGATTCTCTTTCTATCATTCAAGAAGCAACTAGTAAGACTTCAATTGATTTTGATGAAGTATCTAATTTATCAATTGTTGAAAAACGTAAACTTATTAAAGAATTAGAAGATAATATGAAAAAAGCTGCTAAAGAACTTAATTTCGAAGAAGCAATGATTTTAAGAGACACTATTTTAGAAATAAAATCATCAATGTAAAGATTAGGAATTTCCTAATCTTTTTTTACTTGATAAATATCAAGAAATATGATATACTCTTATTAGTTTAAAAAAGGAGGGATACTTATGGCAAAACGTGTTGTTATTGGATTATCAGGCGGAGTAGACTCGAGTGTCGCAATCATCAAATTATTAGAAGAAGGCTATGACGTAGAAGCTGTTTTTATGCGCAACTGGGACTCTGCTACTAATAACGATTTATTAGGCAATCCCACTTTAAATGATGACGTTTGTCCTCAAGAAGTTGACTATCAAGACGCAATCAAAGTAGCAGAAAAACTTGGCGTTAAGCTTCATCGTATTGACTTTATTGAAGAATATTGGAACCGAGTTTTTAGTTATTTTATTGATGAATATAAAAAAGCTAGAACCCCTAATCCTGATATTATGTGCAATAAAGAAATCAAATTTAAGGCATTCCTAGATTACGCAAAAACCCTAAATGCGGATTACATCGCAATGGGACACTATGCAAGAGTAATTCATGATGGTGACAAGCACTATCTTTTAAGAGGCCTTGATGCTAATAAAGACCAAAGTTATTTCTTATGTCAGCTTTCACAAGAACAATTATCTAAAGCATTATTTCCTATTGGAGAAATGCAAAAGACTGATGTTAGACGTCTTGCGGAAGAATATGATTTAGTAACTGCTAAGAAAAAAGATTCAACTGGTGTTTGTTTTATCGGCGAACGTAATTTCAAAGAATTCTTAAAAAATTATCTGCCTGCTAAAAAAGGAAACATGGTTGATACTAATGGGAACATTGTAGGTACTCACGATGGTGTAATGTACTATACAATCGGTCAACGCAAAGGCTTAGGTATCGGTGGCGAAGGTGATGCTTGGTTTGTTATCGGTAAAGACATCACTACTAATACTTTATACGTTGGTCAAGGCGTATCACAAGAATTACTTTATGCCAATCGTGCTATCTTAACTGATGTAAACTTTATAAATGGTCCACTTGATGAAAACAAAATTTACACTGCGAAATTCAGATATCGCGGAACTGATATTGAAGTAAAAGTTAAATATTTAGAAAATGATTTAGTTGAAGTAACATCACTTACTCCAGTTAAAGCTGTAACACCAGGTCAATCTTGTGTTTTCTATGATGGTGAATACTGCCTTGGCGGAGGAATAATTGATAAAGTATACTTCAATGATGAATTAAGAAAGTATTAGTCCTATGGAAGTAAGAGGAACTATTACTAGAGTCACATACTACAATACTACTAATGGTTACTCTGTTTTAATGATTAAACTAGATGAGGAAGATTACAAAATCAAAAGAACCAAAAGTCATTTTATAGGCAACCAATTAGTGGTCGTTGGTAGTTTAGACAGAAAGCCAATTGAAAATGAAGAATACATCTTCTTCGGTGAATTTGTAAAAGATATCAACTATGGTTTACAATTTAAATTTGATAGTTTTTCAAGATGTGAATTATATACTGAAGAAAGTGTTATCAATTATTTATCAAGTCCAATTTTTCCAAACATCGGAATTAAAACAGCCAAAACTATTGTTAACAAACTTGGTGTCGACGCAATAAACATTATTGCTAATAACAAAGATGCGCTAAACGGTCTTGGAATATCTGCTAAAAACCAAGATACAATTTTTACCGCAATTCTTGATAATCGTATCAATGAACAAATCATCATGTTCTTTTTAAGTCATGGAATTAGAATTGATTTATGCCATAAGATTGCGGCGATTTTTGGTCCAAGTGCCATTGAGATTATCAAAGAGGAACCTTATCTTTTAATGAAAAGATTAGATCACTTTGGATTTATTAAAAACGATAATTTTGCGCTATCATTAGGTCTAGAACCAAAAAGTCCTAAACGTCTTTCTGCAATTATCAAATACATTCTTAATACCACCATTTATAATACTGGTAATAGTTTTGTTTCAAAATCAACTCTTTTAAAAGAAGCAAACAATTACCTAAAAGAACATCAAATGACTAAAGATGAATACACAAGTATTCTAGAACAACTAACTATTAAAAAAGAAATTTTCATTAATGCTAGTGGTGAAGTATTTGATTTTGATCTATATCAAAAAGAAAATGATTTAGCTCATGAAATTGCAGCTAAACTAAAATGCACTCCATGCTTTAGTGATAAATTTACAGATGATAAAATTGATAAAGCATTCCAAAAGATTACTAAATCTTCTAATATTACTTTAAACGATGAACAGCTTACTGCTGTCAACTCTGCATTTAAAGAACCAATGATTATTATCACTGGGGGACCTGGTACAGGTAAAACTACTATTATTAGAAATATCATCAACTTATACATTGAATTATTATCTAACAAAAAGACTAACACTACAGCTGCTACTTCAATTGCTTTACTAGCCCCAACAGGTCGTGCAGCTAAACGCCTTAGTGAAGTATGTGGCATAAATGCTTCTACTATTCACAAATACTTAGGCTATACCGGTGATGGACATTTTTCTTATGATAAAGATAACAAAACAACTGAATCATTAATAATAGTCGATGAATCTTCAATGATGGATTTGCCACTTGCCTACCAACTATTTACTTCAATTACCCAAAACTCAAGGGTTATAATTGTTGGAGACGTTGACCAACTACCCTCTGTTGGCCCAGGACAAATTTTAAAAGATTTAATTGATTCAAAAGAAATCACAACAATCAGACTAAAGAAAATCCATCGTCAATCAGAAGGGTCAAAAATAATTGAATTCGCTCATGATGCTAATAATGGTATCGTGTCCGATAATATTTTAACTAAATTCAAAGACCGCACCTTTATCCCAACAGATTCAGAACACTTAAGTAAGATGATTGTTGAACTAGTTGAAAGATTAGTCAAAAAAGGCAAAGACATTTTAAAAGATATTCAAGTCTTAATTCCAATGTATCGTTGTAAAAGTGGAATTAATGAAATTAATGATTTAGTCCAACAAGCTATCAATCCGAAAAAAGATGATGAAGATGAACTAGTCGCAGGAGGTATTACATACCGAATTAATGATAAAGTTATCCAACTAGTCAATCGTACTGAAAAAAATATTATGAATGGTGACATTGGATACGTCAAAGGATTCTCATATTTAGATGGTGAAATTAATAGTATGAGTGTTGCTTTTGATTTTGGTGTGGTTGATTATGCTCTAAATGAAATCGATGACTTAAAACTTGCCTACGCTATTAGTATTCATAAAGCACAAGGTAGTGAATTTGATACAGTAATTATGCCACTTAGCTATAGTTACTATGTACTATTTAAAAGAAAACTAATTTATACAGCTATTACAAGAAGTAAAAATCATTTAATCCTTCTTGGTGATATAAATGTTTTCAAAAATGGTATCTCACAAATCGAAGCTAATCGTAGCACAATTTTATTATCAAGAATAAAAGAAAATCTAGATACTAAAGGAACAATCATTGATGATGATTCATCAGCATTTTCAACGCTTGGAGAATATGAATTAAATGATCTAAGCCCATATGATTTCTTAGACGAGAAGGAAAATAATTAAATTCGTTATTTTCCTTTTTTTGTTATTTATAAAAATAATTTTTCTTCTCATACTAATATTGTAAAAGCAGCGTGCACAGCTTTTACAAATTGAGGTGAATAAATGAAAAAACTTTTACCTATTTGCGGAGCAATGTTCGCTTTAGGTGCAGGTATGTTTGTTGCCTATAAATGCATGATGGGTAAAACTAACAACTGTATGACTAAAGATTGTATGAAGGATAATTGCTCTTGTGAAGATTAGTTAGAGTTAATCTCAGCCGCGATGCAATTCGATAACTAATTAAATCTAAAGTGGTGAGTATACGCTCCACATAAAAAGACGGTAATAAACCGTCTTTTTTTAATAAAAAAATCCTCCTTAGGATATAAAATTATCTTAAGGAGGTTTAGTTCATTTTATATTGTAAAATAACTTAGGTAAATCTTAAATTATTGTAACTCTAAAACACCATTAATTTTACTTGGGCCATAACCATTTAGAGATTGTAAAATACATTCTCCGTTTCCCGCATTCGTATTATGTAATAAATATGCGGTACCATTTTCATCTGTGCCAATATAAAGCATAACGTGACTACTTGTAAAAATCATCGTACCAGGACAATACTCTTGAATTGCTGTATTATTAATACCAGATAGTTTTTTTCCATATCCAGGTATTGCGACTTGATTGCTTGTGTTTCTTGGCATCATAAAACCAAAACATTTATAAATGGCATTCATTGTTGAAGAGCAATCGCGACCAGCCATCGTTTTATCTCCCCAACTATAGTCAATACCTAAAAGTTTAAATGCTTGTTTAAAGACATTCTCATATGTATATTCTAAATATCCAATAGAATAATCACTACTCTTAGTAACTTCTAAGTCAATTAATTCAAGTGATCCTTCATTTGTTCTTTTAGGGAATGAAATTTGATAAGTTGTTTCTAACTCAGATAATAATGGGAAAGCTGCACTCATTCTAGCACATTGATCTTCAATCATTACATAGTTACTAATAACTAATAATCTATTTTCAGGCTTAACAAAGCTAACCATTTCTTCTTGTGAACAAAGACCTATATTTTTAGCCTCTACCCAACCATTATAGTTTTCTGCTTGTACAAAATACCAATTGCCATCTAAACTAGTATGGTATATTGCAACTCCTTCTCCTATGATTAAAGCAGTTTCTTGGAAACGGTCCATATCATAATCATTTGAATAATGATTAGTAGGATATGATCTAACCCATGTTTGTGTAGTTACAATCCCAAACTTAACATTTACAGTTTCTAAAATGTTATCAAGATTACGATTGGCTAAAATCGTCTCTTTATCACTACTTGATAAAACTGATTTTGAATTTTCATGATAAACGTTATATTTATTAATATTAGTATATTTATTGATTAATGATTTAACATACATTGAAGTTTGTGTTTTTGAAATCATACAAACATCCATCACTTTTGTGCTTGAATAACTACTAGTAATTTTGTCATTATAATCATTAATTTCAGCTCTTGTTAGTAATTCTTTATTAATGTTTGAACTAAACGATACTTGTTTTAACCAATAATTAACATCAGTCTTCACAAAAGTTGCCTCGTCTTTCTTATATAATGCTTTAATTGTCATATTAGATGTTACTCTATCAAATTCTTGATCCCAACCTATAAATGAATGATACGCAACATTTGGAATATCTGGAGCAACAGCTGACATGTTAACTCCTACTTTTTGAGAAGAAATCACTTCACCATACATGTCAACAAATTCTACTAAGCACACATTTTCTTCAAAGATTGGTTTAATATCTAAATTAGTAGTTACATTAGAAAATTCTTGATCCCATTCAAGGAAAAGACAACCATCTTTTGTTGGATCAGCAGGTTTACTTGCGGATTCACCATGTTTTACTATTTGTTCTTCTAATATATTACCATCTGCATCATAGAATGTAACAGTGTACTCTTTTTGTTTATAAAGAGCTTTAACATTTAGATTTTTACAAATATTTTCAAGTTCTTGATTCCAACCTAAAAAATCATATCCTACAACTATTGGAGCAGTAGGAGCAACTACTTGTGAATCATACTCTACTTCTTTAGTTTCTAGTAATTGATTATTTATATCATAGAATTTTACTGTATAAACCTTTTTTTGATAAATAGCAGAAATGATAGTATCTTTTGTGATAGTAGTAACTGTTTGGTCCCAACCAACAAAAGTATGCCCTGTTTCTGATGGAACAACTGGATATGATACAACTTGATTAGCTTCTACTTCAATAGTACTAATAATAGTATCATTTAATCCTTTAAAAGTTACTTGATATTTATTAGGATTTGTTTGAGGTGTACATCCTATTAAAAACAAACCAAATAAGACACTAACAATTGTTATAATTTTTTTCATGTTTCACCTTAATCAATATTAGGTACGTATAATACTTTTTTAGATAAAGTAGGAATCGGATTAGTTGTTGTACCTTTTTCTGTTTTTCCAAGTTCATCATTGATAGCTGCCATCTTTGAATCACTTAAGTCAATTAAGTATAAAGCAACTGCACACGCAATAGCAGGTTCTTTAGGACTACCATATTCTAGTTCCCCATGATGAGCAGCAATCATATGTTGGAGTGCTAAATATTCTTCAGTATCTGTAACATTTAATTTTTGACCTGCTTGTTCTAAATAGGTAAGACCAATTACTAAATGACCTAAAAGATTTCCTTTAAGTGAATATGTTGGGCTTTTAGCTTCAGTGAATTCTTCAATCTTACCGATATCATGAATCAATATTCCCGCATACAATAAATTCTTATTCAAATTCGGATAATTTATTAAAAATGCATCCGCAAGTTTTAGCATTGAATAAGTGTGATATGCAAGACCAGATAAATAATTATGATGCATTGTCATCGCAGCAGGATATGTGAAAAATCTTTCGGCGTGTTCACCAATTAATACTTTAACAAGTGATGATAAAACTTTATTATCAATCTTACTAATATATTCTTTAATACCAGCTTTTAAAACAGTTTCTTCAACAGGCGCATAACGATAAAATTCTTTAACGTTAACAACACTTTCATCAATATCTTCAACTTTAGTAACAATATATTGATTTTTACTATTATATTCATTTACTTTCGCAGTGAATGTATAAACCTTACCAGATTCAATCATTCCTGCTTTTAATTCTTGAACAATATTGACATTCCAAATTCTAGAATCAGCACTAGTTTCTCCATCAAATAAAGTTAACCCATAATAAGGAGTTTGATTAACTGTTTGTTTTTGTTTACAATCAATTACTAAAGCGTTAAATACAACATTATTGTCGCCTACTTGCATTTCTTTAAATTTCATTATTATTCCTCCTTAAATAGTTTTTTAAACTCAGGGTTAGTATCAAGTAATTGTTTTTTTATTGTTTCAGCCATTTCTTTTAAGGCCTTTGTTTTTTCTTCATCACTGATAGTACTTTCATTAATCATTTCTTCTTTTTGAGACATGATGTGATCAAATAATTCAGTGTATTCTTCATTTAACGATAATAAATCTTCTTTAGAAGTAGATTCAAACGGGACAAAATTTGGTTCATCAATTACTTGTTTTGGTTTTTCTTCTAGTGTTTCTTGTTTTAAGACTTCACTTAAGTCGTAATTAGCAAAAGTTTGATTTTGTAAACGGTAATTATTTAATAAGATTTTTGCTTCTCTTTTTAAGATTGTATAATCATTAGCAATTTCACGCATAATTACACGTTCACAAAGATTATTCATGATTTCACCAACAAAAGCTCCACTAGCCCCACCAGCTAAATTAACAACATCATATCCTTTAAATACCATATCATTAATTGTTCTAATTGGCATTGTTCGATCATATTCTTCAATCAGTTTTTGATTTGCTTTATATTTTGGAATAGTATAACTATTTAATTTATCTGCTGTTTTTAATACACCAACATCATTATTAAAAACAGTTAATCTTGTAATTGGTTCATGTTCTAATAAATACGCTACTTCAGTAACTTTTTTAAAGAAGTTATGCATATCTTTATCAAAAGTTGTATCATTAGGTACTTTTTTACCAAGTTTGTAACATAAAGCAAATTTTTCAACAATCGTTAATTTTTTATACTTTCTAACAATAATTTCTAATCCATCAGTATAATCAGCAAGTCCTGTGTGTGAATTAAGCTTAATCATTTGTTTAATAGCTCTTTTACCAAATGGTGCATTGAAGATTTTTTGTAAACTAAGTTGTACTTTTTGATCAGCAATTAAAGATAAAACATGAGTCATTTTCTTAATGGCTTTTTTTGTTCCTCTTGTAAAGCGAAAACCAAAACGAGCTATTAACTCATATGCTCTAAGTACTCTTAATGGATCTTCTTCAATACGTTTTTTAGGTTTACCAATAAAACGTATTTTCTTCATTTTTAAGTCTTTTTGTCCATTTGTTAAATCAACAACATCTAAGTTTTCTGTCATCGCTAAAGCATTGATTGTGAAATCACGTCTTTTTACATCTTCTCTTAGATTCATTGAAAAATGAACTTGTGATGGTTTACGCGTTCTATTTAAATAAGTTTCTTCTCTGAAAGTATTAATTTCATAAACAAACTCACCCTCACGTAAGACACAACAACCATTAGATGCAAAACGCATATCAAGATTAGGAAATTCTAATAATAATTGTTCTGGTGTTGCGCTTGTCGCAATGTCTATATCACTAAATTCTACACCCATTAAATAATCTCTAACTACTCCACCAACAAAATAAGCTTCATATGTTAAATCATTTAATCTTTTAACAATTTCTTGTCCTCTTGCAAAATAAGCTTTTTTATCCATTTTGCATACTCCTTTTTTAAATTAATTTTTATACATTAAATTTAAATAGCATAATATCGCCGTCTTGAACAACATATTCTTTTCCTTCTTGACGAACCTTTCCTGCTTCTTTTACTTTTAATTGTGTTCCATATAACATTAAATCATCATAACTCATTGTTTCTGCTTTAATGAAGCCTTTTTCAAAATCTGTATGAATGATTCCTGCTACTTGTGGAGCTTTCATTCCTTTTCTAAAAGTCCATGCACGACATTCTTTTTCACCAGCTGTAAAGAATGTAGCTAGTCCTAATAGATCATATGCACGACGGACTAATTCATTCAATCCTGATTCAGTAAGTCCTATCATTTCTAAATACATTTTACTTTCTTCTTCAGGTAATTCACTTAATTCTTCTTCAATTTTAGCACTTATCATAACCACTTCGCTGCCTTCAGCTTTGGCATATTCTTTAACTAATTCAACGTATTTATTACCTGTTGCGACATCATCTTCTGAAACATTCGCAACATATAACATTGGCTTCATAGTTAAGAAACTATAGTTTTTAACAAATTCTTTTTCTTCTTCACTAAGACCAGCACTTCTTGCGGGTTTACCATCTTTTAAAACTTCAAGAATTTTAGTTAAAATTTTATATTCTGTCATTGCGTCGCTAGTTGGTTCACATTGGGCTTTTTTCTCAATCTTAGGGATTCTTTTTTCAACAACTTCCATGTCCGCAAGAACTAACTCTAAGTTAATTGTTTCGATATCACTAATTGGATCAACGTGACCTTCAACATGAATAATGTTTTGGTCATCAAAACAACGAACAACATGGCAAATTGCGTCAACATCACGAATATGTGATAAAAACTGATTACCAAGTCCTTCACCTTGGCTTGCTCCTTTTACAAGCCCCGCAATATCTGTAAATGAAAATGATGTAGGAACGATACTACGAGGATTGACAATTTTAACAATATTATCTAATCTCTCATCTTTAACTTCAACAATTCCCACGTTTGGTTCAATTGTCGCGAAAGGATAATTCGCACAATATGCTTTTGCTTTTGTAATCGCATTAAATAATGTACTTTTCCCTACATTAGGAAGACCTACAATACCTGCTGTTAAACTCATAATTTACTCCTTATATAAACAAAACTATTAATACTAATAAAATTATTCTAACTAATACATTTAGTAATAAATTTTTATTACCAGCTGTATACCAAATGGCTAATAGATAATTCAAAACAAAATCACCTAATAACCAATATAAAAATGTGTTCAATGTCAAAGTAGATGTAAAACCAAAAGTTAAAAACTCAGCTAACATTGATAATACTACCATTAGTGTTAAGATTGTACCTTCTTTCATTAAAGTAACTTCTTGTAAATAACCATACAACATATGTTTGAAAATATATTCAATAACAAACGAATAAATTGCAAGTGTTATACAAATTTTTAAAACACCAAAATTAGTTTCATCATATACACTAGATAAACTACCATCTAAGAAAGATTTAAAATATGGTGGTATTACTAGTACATCAGTGAATTTTATAATAAATGTTAATGCACCAGCAACTATTATCAAAAATAATAAATGTGGCAACATCTTTTTTTGAAATAATACAACAAAATCTTTTTTAATCTGTAAAAAAATATCTTTATAAAATGTTATTAATAAAACGCCAAGAATGATTACCCCTGTGCATAGGGCAGCGTTTGAAAAAGAGAAAAACGCAATACTTTCTGGTAGTGCTGTTCCTACTTCTGTAATTAATAAATCTGGATTAGCTTTTTTAAAAAAGACTGATAAAATAATTGATAAAACACCATTTAATAAAAAAGCAACTCCTAGATAAATCCACAAGTTTGTTTTAAATTTATAGTCGATGGCATCATCAATAATTTCTCCATTCATTAATTTAACAACTTCTAAACTTCTTTCACCACATCTTGTACAATACTCTTCATCATGATTTAAAACACGATAACAATTTTTACATCTAATTTTCATATACCCACCTTTAACTTAAATGTAGTATACCATAAAACGTCAAAAAAGTGAAATCATTTAATTGCTTTTTTTTACCACACAATATTTTACCTATTTTTGGTCATAATAAATATGGTGACATCAATGATTAAAAACATTTTAAAAAGACATTTTTTAAAAAGACTAATTATAACTTCGCTAATTTTAACCTTAACTATTTTTATTATTATCGGTATAAGTTTTTATTTTGTTAGTAAAAATCTTGAATATGAACTACCTAATGTTTTACATATTGAACTCTATGACCAAAATGAGACTATGTATTTATCATATGTTGGTGGTAGAAAACAAGAATATGTAACAATAGATGAAATATCTCCATACTTAGTTAAAGCTTTTATTTCTATTGAAGATAAACGTTTTTACGAACATAATGGTATTGACTTGCGGAGAATTATTGGTGCTATTATCAAAGACATCAAAAAACTATCTTTCGCAGAGGGAGCATCTACTATTACTCAGCAATATGTCAGGTTACTTTTTTTAAGTAGCGATAAAAAAATAACTAGAAAAATTAATGAAATCCTAATCGCGGCTAACATTGAAACAAAATATTCTAAAGATCAAATTTTAGAAGGGTACTTAAATAATATTTACTTTGATCATGGTATTTACGGTGTTGAAGATGCTAGTTTATTCTATTTTAATAAACATTCTAAAGACTTAACTATCGCTGAATGTGCTACCCTTGCAGCCATACCTAAAGGACCATCTATTTATTCTCCTCTTAAAAATCCCATTAATTCTAAAAACAGAAAAGAACTCATCCTAAAAGAAATGTTAAACGATAATATTATTAACCAACAAACATACGTTCAAGCATTAAATGAGGAAATTAAATTATATGGGGAATACAAAATAGATGACAATAATAGCGCTCCGTATTTTCAAGATTTAGTATTAAATGAATTAAAAAACTTAAATCTTCCTATTGATTTAAATAACAATAATTTAAAAGTCTATACAACTTTAGATTTAAGCCTCAATAATAAAATTCAATCATCCATCAAAAAAAGAATCCCTAATCAAGAAATTGAAACATCTATTGTCGCGATTGAGCCATATACTGGTAAAGTATTAGCATGTGTTGGTGGAAAAGACTATAGCGTAAGCACATACAATCGGGCTATAAAATCTTTAAGACAACCTGCATCTACTATTAAACCATTTTTATATTTAACCGCCCTTGAAGAAGGTTTTACTACCGCAACAACTTTTAAAAGTGAAAAAACAACTTTCTACTATAATGGTTCATCATATGCTCCTCAAAACTATGGTAATGTTTACCCAGATACTGATATTTCCATGGTCTATGCGCTAGCAACAAGTGATAACATTTATGCGGTCAAAACTCATTTATTTTTAGGTTGTGACAAACTAGCTAATACTCTTAAAAGATTTAAATTCTCATCTAACTTTGAAAGTATTCCCTCTTTAGCGCTAGGAACTAACGAAGTAAGTTTATTTGAATTAACTTCTGCTTATAACGCACTAGCATCAAGTGGTATATACTATGAACCATATTTCATAGAATACGTAAGTATGAATGATCGAATAATATACGAACACAAAACAGATAAAACAGTTGTAGCAAATGAAGACGATGTTTATTTGTTATCTGAGGCAATGACTTCTATTTTTGATAATAATATGATTTATAGTATTCGCCCGACCGGCGCAAGAATTGCTAGTTTATTATCATTTAAGTACAGTGCTAAAAGTGGTTCAACAGATACTGACAATTACATGATAGGATATAATCCTAATATTACCCTAGGTATTTGGAGCGGTTATGATGATAATTCATTTATTACAACTAGTGATGAAAAAACTTTCGCTAAATACATGTGGGCAGATATCATAGAATATTATAATCACAATATAAAAAAAGACCAAATTAATTATTGGTATAATAAGCCTGATAATATTATAGGGATTGAGTTATCCCCTTTAACAGGTTTTTATGGTGGATTTAATGATTACACAAAAACATTATATTTTAAAAAACATAATATTCCGTGGTATATTGAATTATTTAATCGAAAGAAAGAAAACAATGAATAAAAACCGGTTTTGACAAAACCGGTTTTATTTTAAATATTCAGCAAATTTTGCATAGACAGTATTAGATGGAATACTAAAAGCCATTCCTTCAATCGATTTACTTTCATCAACTAGTTTAGAAGTATTTATTCCTATTAAATCACCGTTAATATCAAATAATCCTCCACCACTATTTCCACCATTGATTGCTGCGTCATGTTGAATAAAATACATTTGTTTAGTACCACTTACTTCATATTTATTCGCATAACTTTTTTCATACACTTCTTCTGTAATTGGTCTTAAAGGTGAAGAAACAATTCCCATTGTAGATGAGCGGAAATATTCTAAACTATAAGGAGTTCCAATTGCTAAAACAATTGCTCCTTTTTTTAGTTTACTGCTATCAGCAAACTTCGCAACACCTAAATAATATGGTGATGTGAACTCAATCAAAGCTAAATCATCATCAAGTGATACTGCTACTACTTTTGCTTTAGATGTTAGTGAATTTTCAATTGGATTTTTAACATCCACATACACAACAAGAGTTGAACTAACAACATTTCTAGTTGTTAAAATAACATGTCTATTTGTTACCGCATAATAAGTATAACTACTAATATTTCCACTGACTTCACCAAGTGATGGATTAATTAAATTAGCAGTTCTTTTAACTACAACACCACTTCCTAAAGCAGATGATGTCAAAATCACACCCTCTTCATGAGTTATCGCAATTGATGAATTTTCAGCCTTTTCAATTGCCATTTGCATTCCTGATTGTAATGAAGAAATATCAACTTCCTCATACTCTACTGTTTTATTAATAATAATATTATTAACATTTTTATCCCCACCTATTAAAGATGAGCACCCACAACAAACGAATAATAAAATTAAAACTGCCCCTACAATCATTTTTTTACTAAACGATTTTTTCATATGCCACCTCCTATATCTTAAATAATTTTAAAACGTTTTGTTGAACTTGTTTAATTACTTCTTCTTGATCAATTTCCTTAATCGAAGCTATTTTCTCTACTATGTATGGTATATATTTAGGAGCATTTTCTTTTCCCCTAAAAGGTACCGGAGTAATATACGGACTATCAGTCTCGGTTATTAAATATTTCAAATCAATCTCTTTAACAACACTTGGTAAACTAGATGCATTTTTAAAAGTTATGACTCCACCAATTCCAAAACAAAAGTTCATTTTTGTATATTCTTTTGCTAATTCCAAACTTCCCGCATAGGCATGTAAGACGCCTCCAACAACACTTGCATCATGCTTTTTTAACGTATCAAAAGTTATTTGATTAGCTTCTCTTGCATGAATAATTAATGGTTTTTTCACTCTTTTAGCGATTTCGATTTGCTTAATAAAAGCTTCAATTTGTTCTTCTTTTGTAGTTGTATCCCAGTGAAAATCAAAACCACATTCCCCAATTGCCACAACACAATCTTCTTTTGCAGCCATCTCCAACCACGCATATTCTTCATCATAACCTTTAATTTCGGTTGGATGAAAACCTATTGCGGCATAGCAATTATCATATTTTTTAGCTATTTCAAGCGCTAATTTTGAACTTTCTAGATCAAACCCAGGAACAATTATTTTATTGACATTTGCTTCTTTTGCTTCTTTTAAAACAAGCTCTATTTTTTCATAAATGCGGTCAATATTTAAATGACAATGTGTATCAATCATTCTAATCACCTATGTATTCTTTAGGTCCGATCTGAACCTCTATTCCTTCTTCTACTTTTCTTACCCATTCTACCCATAATAGAACTGATAATAAAATGTATATAACAATTAAGAATAAAGTTGTAGTTGTAAACATTATTATTTCAAAATAATTAACTAAAATAAACGCATTAATTACGCCTGATGTTAATAACAAAGATCCAAATCTAGACAATCCAAAATAGCTAATTACTTCACCACATAACACAAATAATAAAGTAATTATTAAAACAACACCAGAAATTACTAACTCTTGTGAAAAACAAAGTACTACTTCTACAACGATAATAAAACTTGTAATAACACTAACAATCAAAGAAACTAAACTACCTTTAGTAATATCACCAAATATTTTGTTATCAAAAACATTTTGATTAATCTTTAATCTAAATATTGAAACAACTATTCCTAGTAACCCTGCATTAAAACTTACTGTTAAACATAATGAAAGCCAAAGGTCAAATACTAAATAACCTATCATGCTACCAAATCCAGTTAGTAAAACACCAAAAAGCATTATTAGACCACCATGACGATCATGATATAAATAACTTATAACACTGCCTATTAATGTAACTAAACTGCCAAATAAAATTAAACTAGATGATAAAATATTTATGTTGTTGTCAATATCTGTAATATACCCAGCTATTCCCATAGCCATGCTGATAATGCTCGATATTAAACCACATATTAAATAAAACTGCATTCTTTTCTTCATATAATTCTCCTAGTTTTCTTTGATGATTGTTTTATTAGTTATATAATCCATTACTTTACTAAGTGGTATGTATAAAATTAATACGCTTAAAATGCTACTACCAATTAACAATAAAGTAAATGGTAAATCAGCGATTAAATATAGGCGTAAATTATATTTCATTATAATTGTAGTGTATCCTGCGAAACTTAAACTATATGTAGTACAACATAAAATTGAAGCAAGTGATAATAAAAATACATTATTTGTTTTTCTAAATATTGTACAAATAATTATTGGAACAAAAGTCCAGCCAATTAACATTGGTATCATAATTGGCCCAAAACTTCCCATAAATATATTATCCAAAACAACATGAATTATAATAACTATAAAAGTTTTAACAAAACCTAATTTTTTTGAATATAATATTAACAATAAAATGGTTAATTGAATATTTGGTAAAAAAGATAGTGCCTGTTCTTGAACGAATAGGATTGTTGAAAGTATCGATATTAGACAAATATCTAATATATTAAATTTTCTACGCATACATATTTACCGTATCAACAAAAGAAATATGATCTCCATCTTTTAACACAATATCCATAATTCCTACCATAGAATCTTCGCCATTTACTTTAATGCAAATAAAAGTAGACCAATCAGCAGGGTTTGTTAATGTTTCAATAGACATAATCATAGTCCCATCCATTACTACATTATCGAAATTATTCTGAACCAAACTAACTAAAGTATCACCTTCATTAAAAGAAATTTCTTTTTCTTTTACTATTTGATTATTAATATCTATAACAGATATCGTTACTATTCCTGATTCAGTTGCTTCTTTTGATTTAAATAACGTACAACTACTCATCAAAAAAATAGTCAAGAGCATTATTACTACAACTATTTTCTTCATATATAACACCTCTTTTACTATTATACCATATCTGTAATTTTTTTACAAACAAAAATTAAAAAATTAAATTCTTTAATTATTTTTATCTAGTCATAAAAAAAGCAGTTTCATAAGAAACTGCTATTTTATTTCATAAATTAAATCGTCTTATTATTGAGCGATTTCAGAAACGCTACCTGCACCAACAGTACGTCCACCTTCACGAATAGAGAATTTAGTACCTTTTTCTACTGCGATTGGGTGAATTAATTTAACGTTCATGCGAGTATTGTCGCCAGGCATAACCATTTCAGTACCAGCTGGTAATTCGATAACACCAGTTACGTCAGTAGTACGGAAATAGAATTGAGGACGATAGTTAGTGAAGAATGGAGTATGACGTCCACCTTCTTCTTTAGTTAATACGTATACTTCAGCTTGGAATTCAGTATGAGGATTAACTGATTTAGGTTTTGCAAGAACTTGTCCACGAACAACTTCATCACGAGAAACACCACGTAATAATACACCAATGTTATCTCCTGCTTCAGCTTGGTCAAGTAATTTACGGAACATTTCAACACCTGTAACTACACAAGGACGAGTTTCTTTGATACCAACGATTTCAATGTTGTCACCAACTTTAACAGTACCACGTTCAACACGACCAGTTGCAACAGTACCACGACCAGTGATTGTGAATACGTCTTCAACAGGCATTAAGAAAGGTTTATCAGTTTCACGAACTGGATCAGGAATATATTCGTCAACAGTTGACATTAATTCCATAATAGCTTCTTGATATTTTGCATCGCCTTCTAAAGCTTTTAATGCAGAACCACGGATGATTGGAGTATTATCACCATCGAAACCATATTCGCTTAATAATTCACGAATTTCCATTTCAACTAAGTCTAACATTTCTTCATCATCAACCATGTCGCATTTGTTCATAAATACAACTAAGCGAGGAACACCTACTTGACGGCTTAATAAGATATGTTCACGAGTTTGAGCCATAGGACCATCTGTAGCAGCGATAACTAAGATAGCACCATCCATTTGTGCAGCACCAGTGATCATGTTTTTAACATAGTCGGCATGTCCTGGGCAGTCAACGTGTGCATAGTGACGTCTTTCAGTTTCATATTCAACGTGGCAAGTATTGATAGTTATACCACGTGCTTTTTCTTCTGGAGCACCATCAATTTGGTCATAATCCATTTTTTTGCAATAACCTTTTTCTGATAATACGAATGTAATAGCAGAAGTAAGAGTTGTTTTCCCATGGTCAACGTGTCCGATTGTACCAATATTTACATGGGGTTTAGTACGTTCAAATTTAGCTTTTGCCATAATAATTTAAATTCCTTTCAATTAATTAGATTACTTTAATATTTTATAACATTTTTATTTATTTTGCAAGAAGATAACTATATATTTTTACGAATTACGTTTTTTAATTACTTCTTCTGCAACATATTTAGGGCATTCTTCATAGTGGTCAAATTGCATTGTGTAGTTACCACGTCCTTGAGTATTTGATCTTAATGCAGTTGCATAACCAAACATTTCTGCAAGTGGTACCATTGCTTTAACTGATTGAAGTAAGCCACGAGCTTCTTGAGACTCGATACGTCCACGGCGGCTTGTTAAGTCACCAATTACGTTACCAAAATATTCATCTGGTACGATAACTTCAACGGCTGCGATTGGTTCAAGTAGAACAGGTCCGCATTTTTCTTTTGAAGCTTTAAATGCCATACTTGCCGCAACTTCGAAGGCAATTTGGCTTGAGTCAACATCATGATATGACCCGAATACTAAGTGTGCTTTAAGGTCGATAGTTGGGAATCCAGCTAAGTTACCATTTTCTAAAGCATTTTCTAAACCTTTACCAACGCTTGGGATATATTCTTTAGGAATAACACCACCAACGATTTCGTCGATAAATTCAAATCCTTTACCAGGGTTAGGTTCAAATTTAATTACACAGTGACCATATTGACCACGACCACCAGATTGACGAACAAATTTACCTTCAACTTCAGCAGTTTTACTGATTGTTTCACGGTAAGATACTTGAGGAGCACCTACATTTGCTTCAACTCTAAATTCACGACGCATACGGTCTACAATAATATCTAAGTGTAATTCACCCATACCAGCGATAATAGTTTGGCCAGTTTCATGATCTGTATATGTTTTAAATGTTGGATCTTCTTCAGCAAGTTTTGCTAGAGCCACACCCATTTTATCTTGGTCAGCTTTTGTTTTTGGTTCAATAGCAACTGAGATAACTGGATCTGGGAAGTTAATAGATTCAAGAATAATTGGTGAATCTTCTGCACATAGTGTATCACCAGTAGTAGTGTCTTTTAACCCTACAGCTGCTGCGATATCACCAGCGAAAACTTCTTTAATTTCAGTACGATTGTTCGCATGCATTAATAGAATACGACCAATACGTTCTTTATGATCTTTAGTTGAATTTAATACGTATGATCCTGATTGTAATGTACCAGAATAAACTCTAAAGAATGTTAACTTACCTACATAAGGGTCAGTCATAACTTTAAATGCTAAAGCAGCAAATGGTGCATCATCTGTAGATTTGACTACTACTTCTTTACCATCTTCGTCAGTACCTTTCATTTCAGCTACATCAACTGGAGAAGGTAAGTAATCAAGTACTGCATTAAGTACAAATTTTACACCTTTATTTTTGAAGGCAGTTCCACAAAGAACTGGGAAGAATTTAACTGCTAATGTTGCTGTACGGATTGCACGTTTTAACATTTCAACAGTGATTTCTTCACCTTCAAGATATGCCATTGTTAATTCTTCATCGAAGTCTGCAACAGCATTAATTAATTCATCACGATAATAATCAACATCATCTTTTAATTCTTCAGGGATGGCGATTTCATCATTTAATTCATCGGCATTATTGTCACGATACATATATGCTTTTTTCTCAACGATATCAATGATACCTTTAAATTGAGATTCAGCACCAATTGGTAATTGAATAGGGCAAGCATTCGCTCCTAAACGCTTATGTAAAGACTCACAGCTGAAACGGAAATCAGCACCTGTTTTATCCATTTTATTAACGAATACAATACGAGGTACCATATATTCTGTAGCTTGACGCCACACAGTTTCAGTTTGAGGCTCTACCCCCGCTTGTGCGTCTAATACGGTAACAGCACCGTCTAGAACTCTTAGTGAGCGGCTAACTTCTACTGTAAAGTCAACGTGTCCTGGAGTGTCAATAACGTTGATTCGATGTCCTTGCCAATAAGCTGTTGTAGCAGCTGAAGTAATGGTAATTCCTCTTTCTTGTTCTTGTTCCATCCAGTCCATTTGAGCAGCACCATCATGTGTTTCCCCAATTTTATGGATTTTACCTGTGTGGTATAAGACTCTTTCTGTGAATGTTGTTTTACCAGCATCAATATGAGCCATGATTCCGATGTTACGCGTATTTTTTAACGATACTTCACGAGGCATAATTTTCTCCTTATACTAATATTACCATTGGTAATGTGCAAAAGCTTTATTAGATTCAGCCATACGATGAGTGTCATCACGTTTCTTAACTGCAGCACCCATTCCATTTGCAGCATCCATAATTTCTTTTGCTAATCTTTCTTCCATTGTTTTTTCATTGCGTAGGCGAGCATAGTTAGTTAACCATCTTAAGCCTAATGTATAACGTCTTGCTTGACGTACTTCTACTGGAACTTGGTAGTTACCAGCTCCAACACGACGAGATCTAACTTCCAATTGAGGCATAATGTTTTCTAAAGCTTGTTCATACACTTCTAGAGCATCACGACCTGTAGTTTTAGCTACACGTTCAAAAGCACCATAAATGATTTGTTGAGCAACACCTTTTTTACCATCTAACATTACACTATTAATTAATTTAGTAACTAATTTTGAATTATAAATTGGATCTGGTAAGACTTGTCTAGTTGGCACATGTCCTTTACGAGGCATGTTGTTCCTCCTTTCTCATTCTTATGTTAAATTTTCTTATTACTTTTTAGCGTCTTTTGGACGTTTTGCTCCGTATTTAGAGCGAGCTTGTTTACGTTTTTCAACACCAGTTGTATCAAGTGTACCACGAATAATGTGATAACGAACCCCTGGTAAGTCTTTAATACGACCACCACGAATTAGTACAACGCTGTGTTCTTGTAAACGGTGTCCTACACCTGGAATGTAAGCTGTTACTTCAATACCATTTGTTAAACGTACACGGGCCATCTTACGAATAGCTGAGTTAGGTTTTTTAGGTGTCATTGTAGCAACACGAGTACAAACTCCACGTTTTTGAGGAGATTGAACATTAGTTTGAATCTTCTTTAAAGTATTTAAACCAATACCTAGATGTGGAGATTTTGACTTTCTGATCTTATCTTCTCTAGACTTACGTACAAGTTGATTAATTGTTGGCATGCAAGAATATCTCCTTTCTTTTTTAAATTCAAGCCACATAACCGGGCGTTTCAATAATCAATAAAATATAGGCCAAATCAGTCCTTTAGCCGTCTACTTTTTTAACCTCTAGTATTATACTCCTTTTTGCTAGTTTTGTCCACCTAAATGCTTCATTCATTCTTATTATAGACAGCTATCTTCTTTTTATACAAACAAAAAAGAACCGAAAAATCGGTTCTTTCATATTTTACTTTTTCTATTCACTTCTAAGTGCAGTAACAGGATCTTGTTTTGCTGCCATAAGTGATGGTACAAGACCTGCTAGAATTGTAATTACAATACTTACAACAATTAATCCGCCCGCATGAATAATACTCAATTTAGCAATATTATTAATATCAACTAAAGCTTTTAAAATTAGATTAATTGGTATATTTAATATGTATGTAATAACAACCCCTAAAATACCAGAGATAGCACCTATAATAAATGTTTCTGCGATAAACACACTTGTAATATCTTTCTTACTAGCCCCGATACTTCTTAAAACACCAATTTCTTTAGTACGTTCTAATACAGAAATATATGTGATAACCGCAATCATAATACTAGAAACAATTAGTGATACAGAAGAAAATGCGATTAAAACATAACTAATTGCATCAATCGCAGTTTTAACTGCCCCCATCATAATTGACATAATATCTGTGTAAACAACAGGTTTTTCTATTTTATTATTATATGCATCAAGATGTTTTTTAATTTCATCTTTTGCTTCAAAGCTTTTTGGATAAATATTGATACCACTAGGTGTATCAACTGCACCATACTTACGCATAACTGAGTAGAATTCTTCTTCAACACTAGAACCAGCATCAACAATTAACTGTGCTCCAGTAAACGGATCTAAATTTTTATTAGCCTCATCTTTTAGCCATTTAACAATTTGGCTTTCCGCATTTTTAGCTCTAACTTTATCACTTAATGCTTTAGTGTAACCAATTGATCCACTCATAAAACCAGTAGTAGAATTTTCATTAATACGTAAAATACCTGTGATTTTAATTGTATCATAAGTAACGCCTTCTTCTAATTCATCAACAACTGATGTTGGTAAGAAGTTTTGAGCACCTAAATCAGTAAACTTATTTGCCCCAGCAAAAAGTTTAACATATAATGCATCGTTATATAAAACTTTAAACTCTTTTCCTATTATTTCATCAAAAGAAATTTCTGTGTGTGTATCCTCAGTAGAATATAAACCAAGAGCAATTAAAACGTAGTCTGGAATATGATTGTATTGGTCAACAAATAACACAACTTCATTCCATTCACTTGGCATATCACCAGTTAAATCACTAGAAATATTATCGTATTGTTCGCTTGTGTATGTTTCATTATCAATCATTTCTTGCCACATTCCCATGGCGCTATTTTTAATGTCTGTAATACTATATCCTTCCATTAAACCACCAGTTGGCAATGTCATTTTAAAAGGAGTCGCAACATTAATACTATTACCATAATTATATGTAATCGCATTGTAGTATTCTTCAGGAATAGTTTCAATACATTCTTTAACATATTCATCAGTAATATTATTTTTAGAACGCATATTAAGCAGTGTCTTATATAAAGCTCTTACATAAAGTTTTTTAACAGTTGGAAATTTTTCCATTTCCTCAAATCCACTCATATCCTCTAAAGCACCAATATTAATTGTACTTTCAGTAATTGATAAAGGATATGTAGACATTGTATCAACTTGGATTTTATCAATATATTGTTGGAAACCATTTGAAATTGATAATACTAATGCGATCCCAATAATACCAATACTTCCTGCAAAAGCAGTTAAAATTGTTCTTGCGATTTTAGTACGTAAATTACCAAATGATAAAGCAAGTGCAGTAAAGAAACTCATTGATGGCATCTTTACTTTTTCTTTTAATTTAACAAGACTTGTTCCAAATAAAACTCTAAATGTTTTTCTTGTTTTTGTAAGTGGATAGTATTTATTTTCAGTTTGATCAGTTGCTTCAATAAATGGCGCTGGGTTAGTATCATTTATAATCTTACCATCTAAAGCTCTAACAATTCTAGTTGCATATTCTTCCGCAAGTTCAGGGTTATGTGTAACCATAATAACAAGTTTTGTTTTAGAAACTTCTTTTAAGATTTCCATAATTTGAACACTTGTTTCTGTATCTAAAGCACCTGTAGGTTCATCAGCTAGAATAATATCTGGATTATTAATAAGAGCACGAGCAATTGCTACCCTTTGCATTTGCCCACCACTCATTTGATTAGGTTTTTTATAAATTTGGTCATGTAATCCCACTTTTTCTAATACTTCAATTGCACGACGTTTACGTTCTGCTTTAGAAATACCAGATAGAGTTAAAGATAATTCAACATTCCCAAGCACTGTTAGATGTGGTATTAAGTTATATGTTTGGAATACGAATCCAACAGAATGGTTACGATAACGATCCCAATCTTTATCCTCATAATTTTTAGTTGACTCTCCATTAATAATTAAGTCACCATCAGTATATCTATCAAGACCACCTATAATATTAAGTAGTGTCGTTTTTCCACATCCTGATTGACCTAATATTGCGACAAATTCACTTGAACGGAAAGATAAATCTACCCCTTTTAATGCATGCACAACGGAATCATACGATTCATAATCTTTAGTAATATTATTTAACTGTAATTTAATTACCTCTTCCATTTCTTTTCCCCCTATGTTAGTTTCCATTTATTATATCATAGTTTATATATATTTGTGTGAAATAAAAATAAAATTTTACTAAAATCTAAATAATAATTAAAACGATTAATAATATAGCATCTAATATTGAGGCAAACATATATATTAATGCTAATATTCTTGTTAATTTATTAATCCTTTTATTTCCTTCGCTACTATCTCTACTATGAATTCGTCGATTAGCAATTAATAATAAAATTAACGCTGGAAAATTCAAAGCCAAAATAAATAAAATAATAATTATAAATAATCCAACTAAAATTGTAATAGCAATTGGATTTTCAATATTTAATGATAGTGTTATCAAATAATTAACCAAAGACAAAGCTATAGTAACAAAATATATTCCCATTAAAAAATATAATGATTTCCCCGCATCAAGCACTGAGAATCTTTTATGAGTTTTTGTCTTTTGAAGTCTTTCTGTATTACTTTTTTTAAAATCATTTGGATGTTCTTCTTTTTTCTTATGATTGTAAATAACTTGTGTTCCACAGTATTCACATACTAATATACCACTATCATTACTTTTCATATATGCCCCACATCCTGGGCAAACATTTTCTCGTTTTTCCATATATTTCACCTTTTTTAAAGTATATCAAAAAAAGTCGATTTTTGCAATAATTATAGTTTTAAAAAAACTTTTTTATGTAATCTATGATATAATACTTGAGAAAATGGTGATAATATGAAAAAGAAAAATCAAAAACTAGAATTACTAGCTCCAGCTGGTAATATGGACTCAGCCATTGCTGCCATCAGTTATGGTGCCGATAGTATTTATGTTGGACTTGATACTTTTAGTGCCCGAGCATACGCTAAAAACTTTAGTCTTGAAAATATTAAAGAATTACTCGATTATGCCCATATTAGAAATGTAAAAGTTTATGTAACAATGAATACAATTCTTTTTGAAGATGAACTAGATGCTGCTTTTAAGGCTGTTGATCATTTAGCTCTATGTGGTGTAGACGCAATAATTGTTCAAGACTTAGCCCTTCTTAATTATATCACATCTAATTACCCAACACTAGAAGCCCATATTTCTACACAAATGGGAATAGATGATGTAAATGGCGTCAAAATGACTGAAAGTCTAGGTGCTAAAAGAGTAGTTTTAGGTCGCGAAACACGTCTTGAAGTAATAAAACAAATTAAAGAAGAAACAAACATTTCTTTAGAAGTATTTGCTCATGGTGCACTATGCGTATCATATTCAGGAAATTGTCTAATGAGTGGTTTAATAGGACTTCGCAGTGGTAACCGTGGTAGATGTGTAGGTGCTTGCCGAAAAGAATATGAGCTTTGTGATGATGAAGGCAACACTATTAACAAATCATACATCCTAAGCACAAAAGACTTAAACACCGTAAGTCATCTAGACAAACTAGTAGGCTATGTTGATACTTTAAAAATTGAAGGTAGAATGCGTGATGAATCCTATGTTGCGTGTGCCACTAAATCTTACCGTGAAGCAATTGATAAAACTAGAAGTTTAAAAGATATCGAAGATGATTTATTAAAAACTTTCCACCGCACATATACTAAAGGTTATATCTTTGGTGAAGATAAGAAAAACATTTCTAACATTTCAAAGCCAAATAACTATGGTTTCTTAATCGGCGAAGTGATTGGAAAAACCAGAGGATTTATCAAAATTAAACTTTCTAAAACATTAAATCAATTAGATAACATCCGTATCGCAAGCACTAATGAAATAAACACTTGTGTTAATAAACTGTATAACAAAGATATGAATCTAACTAACACTGCTAAAGCAAATGATATTATTTTCTTAGAAGTTAGTGAAAAAGTTAATATTGGCGATAAAGTTTATAAAACTAAAGATTTAAAATATATTAAAGAATTAGAAAAAGCATATGGAACTTATCACAAAAAAGATAAAATTGATATGATGATTGTAGGAAAACTTGATGAAGAATTCAAACTTTTAACTAAATATAAAAATCATAAAGTAGCAGTAAGCAGTACTATTAAACTATCTAAGGCAATTAATCAAGCTACCTCACATGATTCTATCTATAACCAATTATCAAAATTAGGTAATACGAGTTATGAACTTAATGAATTAAAAGTCAATATTCCATCTGATTCATTTATTCCATTAAAAGAACTAAATGAACTTAGAAGAAAAACTGTAGAATTACTTGATGAAATTAAAACTAATAAATCACATCAAAGAATCAAAAACCATGAACAAGTTAATCTACAAATAACTTCTTCTGATAAAAAAACAATTACTGTTTTTGCAACTACTAAAGAACAATATCTTGCGGCTAAAGAATGTGGAATTAGTGTTATATACTTTGGTGATAATATTATCAGACGTAATAAAACAATCTATCATAAAGAACAAGACTATTTACTTGTTAGCGGATTAAATGGTATTAAATACTATCAAGATAAAAATGTTGATATGATAGCCGATAGTACTCTTAACTCAACAAACTCTAATTCTGTTATTAAACTTTTATCACAAGGAGTTAAAAGAGTTACTTTATCTCATGAACTAAATAAAAAAAGTATCTATCAATTAATTCAAAATCTTAAAACAAAACTTGGTCAAATACCTGATTTAGAACTAATTGTGTATGGCAGACAAACACTAATGGAAACTACATACTGTCCTTTAAAGACCCAAAATCTTTGTGGAACTTGTCAAAAAAAGAATTTTTTCTTAAAAGATGATAAAGGATTATTTCCTATATTAAGAAGTGATGATTGTGAAATTAAAATACTAAATGGCAAGATTTTAAACCTATTTGATAACATAGATGAATTACCAGATATCAGTCATTATAGAATTAATTTAACAACTGAAGATTACAATGAATCTATCTCAATCATCCAAACACTCCAAGCCATTTTACAAGGCGCAAAAATTAAAACATTTAATGAACAAACTAATACAAGAGGACATTTTAATAGAGAAATATTATAAGGATTGAAATAATTTTCAATCCTTTTTTTTAACCAATTATCAAAACTAACATATACTAATATAGAGTGATAAATATGAACTGGTTTATTAATTTAAATCCTATCTTACAAAGTCTATTAGCAAGTCTTTTTACCTTTTCTATGACCGCCCTAGGGGCTAGTTTAATCTTCTTTTTTAAAAGTATTAATAAACAATTTTTAAACTTTTTATTAGGCATATCATCAGGAGTAATGATTTCAGCTAGCTTTTGGTCATTACTTCTTCCTTCTATAGAAATGGCTAATAATACTGAAAATACGCCCCTTTTTAGCCCGATGCTTGGCTTTTTATGTGGTGGACTACTAATTATTCTAAGTGATATAATCTTATCTAAAATACTAGAAAACAATCAATCAGCAAGACAAAACATCTTACTTTTTAGTGCAGTTACATTCCACAATATCCCAGAAGGAATAATTATTGGAGTTGCTTTTGGTACAACAGGAAACCAAGAACTAAGCATTATAAGTGCACTAATACTAGCTTTAGGCATAGGCATTCAAAACTTCCCAGAAGGAGCTTGTATCTCAATTCCTCTTAGACAAAATGGAAAATCAAGAATGTATTCATTTCTATTTGGATCCCTTAGTGCAGTAGTAGAAATCTTTGGTGCATTAATTGGCGTATTACTTGCGCTAACAATTAATAACGCCCTATCATTCATGCTTGGTATGGCAGCCGGCGCAATGATAAGTGTTGTATCAAGTGAACTAATACCTCAATCATTCACTGAAAATAAAGTAACAAGTGGCATAGGTTTTTTATTAGGATTTTTAATCATGATGATTCTAGATGTAACATTATAAAAAAGGGAAACAACTTGTTTCGATTATATAACTTAGTTTGGGGTAAGCATATACCTATAACTTTCTTTGGGGTCTCCACAATCTTAGTTATAGGTGTTTTTTTGTATAAAAAAAGAAGACTCCTTGATACAATTAAGTTACCACACAAAATTTTATGAAAGGAGTCATCATATATAATGATATCATAAAATTACTAAATTTAGAACAATTTAACATAAAAATAAAAAAGATTGAAACTTCAAAAATAAATAATATACTATATTGTTATATCACCTTAGAACCTACTACTTCTAGTTGTTCATTATGTGGAGGGGCTAAACTATTTATAAAGGTTTATCAAACAAAAAGAATTATTCATTCAATATCTACTAATAACCTTGTTTTATTATTTAAAAGCTCGCAGATATAAATGTAAATATTGTAATTCTATTTTCTATGAACGAAATCCATTTTCTTTAAAAAACGATAAAGAATCTACTTACACAATTTATAAAGTTTTAGATGAACTAAAATCTCATACAAATACATTTACTGATATGGCTAGAAATTTAAACTTAAGTGTAACTACTGTAATTAGAATATTTGATCAATATGTAGAATATCACAGAGTTAAATTACCAAAAATTATTTGTTTTGATGAAGTATATACTTCTAGAAAATCATATCAAAAATACGCATTTATTATGGTGGACTTTATGAATAACAATATTATAGAAATATATTCATCAAGACATAAAAATAAATTAACACAAAACTTTTCTCATATTCCTAAAGCAGAAAAAGATAATATTGACTATATTATAATAGATATGTGGGATACTTATAGAGATTTAGGAGAAATATACTTTAAAAATGCTAAAATTGCAGTTGATTCATTTCATGTAATAAAGCATTTAAATGAAGCTATTGTTTCAATTAGATTAAAGATAATGAGAAAATTTGATAAAAGAACAAAGTCTTTAATAGCTAATGATATGTATTACTATATGTTTAAAAATTTTCACTAATCTCACTAAAATTTCGAGGGCATTTATTCAGGACAAATAGAAATTAGAAAGTATCGAACAAAATGGGATAAGTATGAAATTAGAAGATACCTTATGTCCATTGATCCTGATTTGAAATACGCCTATTATCTTAAAGAAAAATACAAATAGTTTAATTTAACAGCTTCATATGAATCTTGTGATGAGGAACTAAATGAACTAATAGCTGAGTTTAGAAACAGTCATTTAGAAGAATTTAGGACATTTGGAAAATTATTAAATAGATGGAAAATAAATATTAAAAATTCATTTATTAGAGTAAATGGTAAAAGGTTATCTAATGGGCTCATGGAAGGAATAAATTCAAGAATAAAAACAATGATGAAATCAGCTAATGGATTTAGAAATTTCAATGGATTTAGAAATAGAGTAACATATTCAATAAATAAAAACGTACCTATTAAAGGTACACTCCAAAAATAAATATAAATAATTTTTGTGTGGGAAAGCGGCCTTCGTTAGAAGACCGCCTATTTACTTTTTAGAGCCCAAACTCAGTTAAAGGGCCCTTTTTTCTATTTATTATATTCCCAAATAACTGGTCTATTATAATAGTTCCAATAATCATTCCATCCGCTAGGTTTAGATGTTGCTTCACAATATATTGTTAAACTACTACAGCCATAGAATGCATAATAACCTATACTTGTGACGCTATTAGGAATTGTTATACTTGTTAAACTACTACATCTAGAGAATGCATATTCTCCTATACTTGTGACATTATATTCTACTTCATTTATAGTAATTGTATCTTTTATCACTATTTCACTAGCATTTCCTATACATCTAGAAATTGTTGCTTCTTTTGTTTCTACATTAAGTACATATTGTATTCCATTTTCTTCATAGAAGTTAGCTTCATTTATTCCCCAGTATACTGGTCTATTATAATTATTCCACACTGAAGACCATCCACTAGGTTTAAATGTTGCTTCACAATAAATTGTTAAGCTACTACATTCGAATGCATAATCATCTATACTTGTGACTCCATTAGGAATTGTTATACTTGTTAAACTACTACATCCAGAGAATGCCCTTTCTCCTATACTTTTGACACTAGAAGAAATTATCACTTTTGTTAGATTATCAAAACCATAGAATTGATAATCTCCTATTTTTGTTATCTTATTAGGAATTTCTATTTCTGTTACTTCATAATATTCATTATTGAAATCTAACATATAGATATGCTTTGCGTATGACATTGGATTAGAACCATAATCACTAAATTCTATATTAAACCAATCTTCTATTGTTCCATTATAGTATACATTTTCTAAACTACTACAGCCATAGAATGCATAATAACCTATACTTGTGACGCTATTAGGAATTGTTATACTTGTTAAACTACTACATTTATAGAATGCATAATCATCTATACATGTTCCACCTGTTATTATTACTTTTTTTAATGATGTTGGTACATAAGTATTATTATCTTTATATGAACTTGCTCCAAAGATATATCCAAAATGTGAATTGGTCGTTCCATTTAATGTGTTACCTATAAATGGTAAGGTTATACTTTCTAAACTATCACGATTATAAAATGATGCATTACCTATAGTTGACACAACATCCGAAATAGTTACTTCTGTTATATTATCAAAACTAAAGAATTGATAATCACCTATCGTTGTTACTGTATTAGGTATTTCTATTTCAGTTACTTCACAATATTCATTATTAGAATCTTTCATATATAAGTGTTCTGCATAATACATTGGATTAGAATCATAATTACTAAATTCTATATTGCACCAATCTTCTATTGTTCCTTTATAGTAAACATCTATTAAACTACTACAATCTTTGAATGCATAATTTCTTATACTTGTAACACTATTTTCTAATTCTATATTTAATAAATTAGTACAATTAGAAAATGCATCTGTACCGATTGATATTGTATTTGAACTAAT
>JAFQPO010000004.1 GCA_017411715.1 Bacilli bacterium
TATGGGGAAAGTCTTAAGCATTTTTATTGATGAATCAGGTGATGTTGGATTTATTAAAGATGCATCAAAATATTATATTATTACTTTTGTAATGCATAATCAAAATGATGATATAAAGAGTAATATTGAAAAAATTAAAGACTATCCTATATTTCATGCTGGTCCTATAATTAGAAGAG
This sequence comes from Bacilli bacterium, assembly GCA_017411715.1. Lineage (GTDB taxonomy): Bacteria > Bacillota_I > Bacilli_A > ML615J-28 > CAG-313 > UMGS1109. Next base: position 180 of record JAFQPO010000004.1, read on the forward strand.
AGTATCCATTTGATAATATGGAAATGAAAGATTACAAGAAAAATTAAAAGAGCTAACTCCACTTGAATTTAGGGAGATAACTCTTAATAGTGTCTTTTTTTAACTTTTCCGTTTTTACCGAACAGGTTCAAATGGATGCAATTTTTTTATTTTCTATGGATATTTATAGTTTTCTTCAATTAATGGGATTTGAACCTATAGGCACATCTTTATGTTGATTTATCAATGATGTGAGACCAAATTATGATATTTGTTGCAAAAAAATAAAAAATAGGGTAAAATATTATAAGATAAAAAAGAAAGGAAAAAGTATATTATGAATGAAATATATATTGTTTTATTGTTGACTGCATTTGCTGCAGTAGTTACATTATGTTATGTGTTTGTATTATTTCGTAAAGTGTCTAGAATAAAAATCAACCATCCAAAAGTTGATGAAATTCACAATCACATTCATAAAGGTGCAATGACTTTTTTAACTAGAGAATATAAAATCATTATTCCTTTTATTATTGTTGTTGCTGCGCTTTTAGCGATCTTAGGATTTATTCCTGCACTTAAAGGTGCAGAAGGTGTTGGATGGCAAGCAGCTCTTTGTTTTGTAATTGGTGCTTTATTCTCTGGATTTGCTGGTTGGATAGGAATGCTAGTTGCCACAAAAGCTAACGCAAGAACAACTCAAGCAGCTAATGAAGAAGGAATGCCTAGTGCATTAAGAGTAGCTTTTAGTGGTGGTGCTGTACTAGGGCTTTCTGTAGCTGGTTTTGGGTTACTTGGGCTTACTGGTATTTTTGTAGTGGGTTTTGCAATAACTAAAAGTTTTAATACACCTATTCAAATTCTAACTGGGTATAGTTTAGGTTGTTCAATGATCGCATTATTTTCACGCGTAGGTGGCGGTATCTATACTAAAGCTGCCGATGTTGGTGCTGACTTAGTAGGCAAATTAGAAGCAGGAATTCCTGAGGATGATCCAAGAAATCCTGCAACAATTGCTGATAATGTAGGTGACAATGTAGGTGACATTGCCGGTATGGGGTCTGACTTGACTGAATCTTACGTTGGTTCAATAATTTCATGCTTAACAATGGCTTTACTTACATTTAATCCAACAACTGAATTTAAATACATTTTATTCCCTATTTTAGTTTGTGGAGTAGGTGTTTTATCATCGATTTTATCTGTTATGATTATTCGCGCACGTAAATGGGATAATCCTCATAAAGCACTAAATATAGCAACGTACATTGCAACTGCTATTGTTGTAGTAACTACAATTGTTTTAGCACTTGTATATGTAAAAGATTCAAAAATCATTGCTTGTGTCATTTCAGGTTTACTTGCTGGAATCGCTGTTGGTTTCATTGCTGAATTATATACATCTAGTGATTATAAAGCTGTTAAACAAATCGCCAAAGAATCTCAAACTGGTCATGGTACTAATATTATTGCTGGTTTAGGTGTCGGGATGAAATCAACTGCTTTAACAATTGCTTGCTTAGTTATTGCAATTGCTGTAAGTTATTTCTTTAAAGGCGGATATGGAATTGCTTTAGCCGCTGTGGGAATGCTATCAACTGTTGGTATTACTGTTTCTGTTGATGGATATGGTCCAATTGCTGATAATGCAGGTGGTATTGCTGAAATGTCTGAACTACCTCATGAAGTAAGAGAAATCACTGATACACTAGATTCTGTTGGAAACACAACTGCCGCTATTGGTAAAGGATTCTGCATTGGTTCTGCAACACTTACATCTTTAGCATTTATTGTTTCATTTATTGAGGCTGTTTCAAAAGAAGTTGAAGGATTCTCTATTTCTTTAGCTGATCCAAAGGTTTTAATTGGAATGCTTTTAGGAGCAATGTTACCTTATTTATTTAGTGCTCTAACTATTGCATCAGTTGGTAAAGCAGCTAATAAAATGGTGGAAGAAGTTCGTGCACAATACAAAAATGATCCTGCAATTTTAGAAGGAAAGAGTACACCTAACTATAATCGTTGTATTGATATTTCTACAAAAGCCTCATTAAAAGAAATGATTCTACCTGGTGTTATTGCGATTGTTTCTCCTGTTGTTTGTGGTTTTATTCTTGGGGCTGAAGGATTAGGTGGACTATTAATTGGTGGACTTGTGTCTGCTATTATGCTTGCAGTGTTTATGGCAAATAGTGGTGGTGCTTGGGATAACGCTAAAAAATATGTAGAAGGTGGAAACTTTGGCGGTAAAGGTAGTGATACTCATAAAGCTGCTGTAACTGGAGATACAGTTGGTGACCCATTAAAAGATACAGCAGGGCCTTCAATGGATATTTTAATTAAACTTATGTCAGTTATTTCTTTAATATTAGTCCCAATTTTAATTGAATGCACTCCACTTTGGGATGTTATAATGAGCATACTTAATTAATATTTAAATCTATACTCTAGTTGATAAGTTTAACAATATATTGTGAACTTCAATTAATATCTATAAAAAATAAATAACCTCAACCATAATTGGTTGGGGTTGTTTTAATTTAATCTAGTAGTTTTACAATCATATTAAAATTGTATAGTAGAAATAATATGTTACTTTATTTGTTTTTCATACTAATTAGAATTAATATAAAATCATTTATATTAAAAAACAAGAAAACATTTTTATATAAAAGTGTTTCATTTAATTGCATTAATAGATGTGAAAATGATATAATTTAAGTAAATAATTTAACAGTAGGAGGAATTTATGAGTATTTGTAAAAAACGTGCTTTTGAAGTTTTAGAAAGAATAAGCTTTGAACGTATTGCGGGGACTGATAAAGAATTAGAAGCCGCAAACATAATTAAAGCAGAATGCGAAAAATATGGTGTAGAGGCACATTTAGAAAGTTTTGAAATTGATATGCCAGAAGTAATTTCTGCATCATTAGAAGTTTTATCACCAACTCCATGGAAAATTAATTGTGTAGGTATTGGTAAAAGTGGTAATACTGATGAATGTGGAGTAGAAGGACCTTTATGTTATATTGAAAATGCGATGGATGCAAATATTTTAGATGTAGCTGGTAAAATAGTACTTGCTACAGGAAGAATTAGTCCTGAGCAAATGAAAAAAATTTACGATAAAGGCGCAAAAGGATATATTTTAGTAGCTGGTTCTTTATATGATCCGGAAGAAATGATTCCTGAAATTCGTACTGGCAATGCTCGTAAAAAAGCAGATGAAGACTATAATCTACCAGGTGTAATCATCCATATTACTGATGCCGAAAAATTATTAAGAAGCTACCCTGAGACACTAAGATTATGTTTAAAACAAGATGGAGACAAAAAAGGAACATCACACAATGTTGTTGCTAGAATTGAAGGAACTGAGAAAAAAGATGAAATTATTGCATTTAGTGCACACTTCGACTCTGTAATTTATTCTAGTGGTGCATGGGATAATGGTACTGGAAGTATCACAATCATGGAATTAATGCATTATTTCTTAGCTAATCCACCTAAACGTACAGTTGAATTTATTTGGTGTGGTAGTGAAGAAATTGGCTTAATTGGTTCAAAAGATTTTGTCGAAAAAAGAAAAGAAGAACTTAATAAATATTTATTTAATATTAATGTCGATATGACTGGTGTTTTATTAGGCTTTGAAATAGCTGTATGCTCATGTGAAGAAGCAGTCGCAAAATATATTGATTACCTAGGTAAGATAGAAGGATTCCCTATTTCAACACGTGTTGATATGTATTCATCAGACTCATCTTCATTTGCGATTGCTGGCGTTCCAGCTGTAACATTCGCACGTATTCAACCAAGAGGTGGAGCTGAAATTCACTCTCGTCGTGATGCTATGAAATATTTAGACCCAGATGCATTTATTAAAACAGTTGAATTTATGGCTAAATTCTCTGATAATTTTGTTAATGCTAAAGTGTTCCCAGTATCAAGGGAAATGCCAAAACAATTAGCTGAACGTATGGAACAAATGAAAAAAATGTTCGAACAAAGTAAGAAAAAAGAAGAAAAAGAAACTAAATAAGCAAAATATTTTGCTTATTTTTTCTAAAAATGTCACCTTTTAATCCCTATATTAGTCTTATATATGAGGAGATAAATTATGAGAAAGATTTCAAATGAAGCATTCAACGAACTATATTATCAGTACAAACCAATGATTTATAATATTGCGTATACGTATGTTCACAATGTTCATGATGCAGATGATATTGTCCAAGAAGTATTCTTAAAATACCTTAAATCAACTGAAGAATTTGCCGGCAAGAATAATGAAAAGTATTGGTTGATCAGAGTGACAATAAACACTGCAAAGTCTTTTGTTACGTCTAGTTGGCGTAAAAAAGTCATCTTAGATGAGGAAACAATTGATAAACAAAAAAACAATGATTCTGATTCAAATGATGATTTATTTGAAATTATATACTCACTTCCTCGAAAATATAAAGAAGTTATTGTCTTATACTATTATGAAGATTTAATGATTGCGGAAATCGCAAGTATTTTATCGATTTCTCAATCAGCATGTAAAAAGAGACTAGAACGAGCTAGAAATTTAATAAGGGCTAGGGAGGTAAAAAATGGATAAGTTTAAAGAAAGAATTAAAAATTCAAAAAAGGCTATTGAGCCATCACAAAAAAATAATCCTAATCAACTATATCAACTAAATAAATTTAAAATGGCAAATAAAAAGTCAAAATTTAATTTAAGCTTAGGATTAAATTTTGTCTTAGTTACAACATTAGTAATTGTTTTAACTATTGGTGGCATAGGATTATTTAATAATAAAGTAGAACCAAATGGTAAGGAAAATCAAAATAATCAAAGTGTGATAAATCCAAATACACCAACGACTAATACTGGTGATTTCATCAAAGTTAATAGTCTACAAGAATTAAAAATACTTCTTTCAGATGGAAATTTAGAATTTAATGATAGTTTTGATGAAGATTTAGACTCTCCTGAAGTTGAGGTGCCAACTTCTCCAGGAGAGCCGTCGTACGGAATTGTAGGAGGGGTATCGCCAGATATTGATGTTATTATTCCTTCTATTAAAGAAGAAGTATATGAAACAAATACACAAGTAAATGGTGTGGATGAGGCAGATATTGTTAAAGTAAATGGTAAGTTTATTTACTATATTTCAAGAAAAACAAAGATGTTACATATTCTTAAAACAAATGAAGAACAAGTAACAGAAATTAAAAACTATAGTTTTGGCAAAGAAGAAGTTGTAATATCAGAAAATGAAGAGGCAATTGCTTACCGAGTAACCGAAACAACTCTTAATGATATGTATTATACAGATTTATATTTAATAGTTAGTGCTGATGCAGAGACTTATACTAAAGTGACAACTAAATCTCAAAATGGAACTTATACTAGTGAATATCAAAACATATCTGAATATCATATTTATGATATTAATACGTATGAACTAGTGAAAAAAATTCAAACTGCTGGTAATAATGTTAGTACTAGACTAGTTGGAAATGAATTGATTATTGTTAATAATTACAATGATTATAAGAAAAATATGAATTTAATGTTACCAAGATACTTTGTTGATGATGTTATGATTGAACCTTTAGTATCAACAATATATTATTGCCCATTTTTTGGATCAAACATTAATTCTTATGTGATTATTTATAAAGTTATATTAAATAATAAAATTGAAATTAAAGACTATTATTTCTTAACACCATATATTAGAAACTTATATGCGACAAAAGATAAATTATACTTAATAAGATATTCAGGTTCAATAAGTGAAACAAAAGATAATCTTTTAACATCTTATAATACATCTAAAGTATTAGTATTTGATTATGAAGATGAAATTAAGCCAGTCGATGTTGTTACTGTTAAAGGAAGAATTAATGATAAGTATTGGATAGATGAATATGAAGGCTTTTTACGTATAGCATCAACAGGAAGTAAAAATGAACAAAAACTACTTGCGGGGAAATACCCATATTCTTCATCTTCAAGTATTTTTAATTATTTAACAATTTTTAAACTTGATAGTGACGGAAAATATCAAGAAATTAGTTCAATAACTGAAGGGTTAGGAGAAATTGGGGAAACAATGTATAGCGCAAGATTCAATGGAAATCGCGCAACTGTGGTAACATTTAAACAAACTGATCCACTTTATTACATTGATTTAACAGATCATTATCACCCTGTTATTACAAGTGAACTTAAAATTAGTGGTTTCACAGTATATCAACATCCATATAATGAAAATTATGTAATCGGATTTGGATATGAAGCAAATAGCAGTGGCGTAACAAAGGGGTATAAAATTGCCTTATTCGATGTAAGTGATAAGTATAATATTAAGCAAGTTGGAAAACCTCATGTTTTCATATATGGGTCAATTGATGCGGCATCACTGATTAATGTAAATGCTCATACTGCTGATTATTATTATGGCTTTGAAGTGATTAGTAATCCAAAGGTTTTATTGTCAAATATGTCAAAAGGTATTTTTGGATTTAGTATTAATAGTAGAGATTATGTTGGCTCTGGGTCTTCTTCAAAATATCGACATACTAATAGATATATTGTAATGAAGATAGATGTAAATAGTGATGATCCACTAAAAATTATCTTAGATGAAAAACATGAAGCGACTTCTTATCATGATTACTATGAGAGAATGGTATTTGTTGGTAATTACTACTATTTATTATCTAGCGAATCTGTTAAAGTTTATCAATTAAATAATAAGCTTGATTTAGTAGGAAATTTATCATTTTAAATAAAAAAAGCAAGTTTTACTGGTAACGGTAGAATTTGCTTTTTGTTTTAATTCTAATTGATGGCAAAAGCTTTTAAAAAATGATAAAATAGTTAAGAAAGGGTGATTAAGATGTTAAAGAAGATATTATTATTTACATTGATGTTAGCTTTGACATCTTGTCGAAGTGTCGGTGAAAAATTTACTTACACAGCGGTAGTTATGACAACGTCTGATGTGATGGTTGGGGATACATTTGATGTGTTAGTTACAACGACTAATACTTCTTTAGAGGACTTTCATTATGAAGGTAGTTCAACAGTTATAGGTGCTATTATTTATTTAAAAAATAGTGATGGTCATATTATTAGACCACTTGATGTTCCCGTGACAAAAGACTATCGTAAAATGGTATTTAAAAATAAAGATACAATTACTAGAACTTGGACATTTGTTTTAAGTGAAGATGATGATTGTGGTTCATATGATTTATATTTTGAGTTTTTTGATGATTGTGAAAAACTAGACAACTTTATTAATATTAAGGAGTAATTATGAAGAATAAAATAATTAGTATAGCTTTATTAATAGTATGTATGTTTGTTCTATGTGGTTGTAATGAAAAACCATTCAAAGCAGCAAAAAAATGGTATGTTGTAGAAATTGTATCAGGTGATCAAGTATTTCGTGAAGGAGATGTTTGTGGTGGAGTTAAACTTACAAAAACATCATATTTATTCGAATTTTTTGAAGATGGAACTTTTAAAGCAGTATTAGATAACAAAGAAGTAGAAGGGGAGTTTAAGAAAAGATTTGAAATTTTTAAACTTAAATCATACTGGGAAGTTGTTACAAATGATGGACGTCAGTTTATAGGACGTTGTGAAAAAGATGAAGAGTATGAATATAAATTTATTTTGGAAGGTCGCTACTATACATATGTATTAGTACTGCAAAAAAACTAAACGCAATTTATAACAAAAAAATAACAGTTTTTGATATAATAGTATAGTAAAAAATTGTTCTAAAAAGAAAGGATAATATTATGAATTATACAAATGACGTAAAAGAAATGTGTAAAGTTAAAATTGGTGCAAGTCATGGTTGTGCTCCAATTCCATCAGAAGGAAAATGGACATATTCACGTGAAATCAAAGACATCAATGGTTTAACTCATGGTGTTGGATGGTGTGCTCCTCAACAAGGTGCTTGTAAACTTACTTTAAACGTTAAAGAAGGAATCATTCAAGAAGCTTTAATTGAAACTTTAGGTTGCAGTGGTATGACTCACTCTGCAGCTATGGCAAGTGAAGCAATTGTTGGTAAAACATTACTTGAAGCTTTAAATACTGACTTAGTATGTGATGCTATCAATACAGCAATGCGCGAATTATTCTTACAAATCGTTTATGGTCGTACTCAATCTGCATTTAGTGAAGAAGGTTTACCAATCGGTGCAGGTTTAGAAGACTTAGGTAAAGGTTTAAGAAGCCAAGTTGGTACAAGCTATAGTACTTTAGAAAAAGGTCCTCGTTATCTTGAATTAACAGAAGGATATATCTTAAAAATGGCACTAGATGAAAATAATGAAATCATCGGTTACCAATATTTAAGTGTTGGAAGATTCATGGATTTCTTAAAGAAAGGCATGAAAGCTGAAGAAGCACTAGAAAAAGCAAAAGGTCAATATGGACGCTTCGATGAAGCTGCTAAATATATTGATCCAAGATGCGAATAGGAGGTTCATCATGGCATTATTTGAAAGTTATGAAAGACGTATAAACCAAATCAATGAAACATTAAATAAATATGGTATTGCTTCAATTGAAGAAGCTAAAGCAATTTGTGATGAAGCAGGTATTAATGTTTATGATTTAGTTAAATCAATTCAACCAATTTGTTTTGAAAATGCTTGTTGGGCATATACTGTTGGTGCGGCTATCGCATTAAAAGAAAAAGCTCAATCTGCAAGTGAAGCTGCACGTTTAATCGGTGTAGGTTTACAATCATTCTGTATCCCAGGAAGTGTTGCTGATGATCGTAAAGTTGGTCTTGGCCATGGTAATCTTGGGGCTATGCTTTTAAGTGAAGAAACTAAATGTTTTGCATTCTTAGCTGGTCATGAAAGTTTCGCAGCAGCTGAAGGCGCAATTGGTATTGCTAAAACAGCTAATAAAGTTCGTCAAGAACCTTTACGCGTTATCTTAAATGGTTTAGGTAAAGATGCAGCTAAAATTATTTCTCGTATCAATGGTTTCACTCATGTTGAAACTGCATTTGATTATACAACTGGTAAAGTTGCAATCACATCTGAACACGCATATTCAAATGGCGACCGTGCAAAAGTAAGATGCTATGGTGCTGATGATGTTCGTGAAGGTGTTGCAATCATGCATTTAGAAGGTGTTGATGTATCTATCACAGGTAACTCAACTAACCCTACTCGTTTCCAACATCCAGTTGCTGGTACATACAAAAAAGAATGTGTTGAACAAGGTAAGAAATACTTCTCTGTTGCATCAGGTGGTGGAACAGGCCGTACACTTCATCCAGACAACATGGCAGCAGGTCCTGCTTCTTATGGTATGACAGACACTATGGGTAGAATGCATTCAGATGCACAATTTGCTGGTTCTTCAAGTGTTCCTGCTCACGTTGAAATGATGGGCTTAATTGGTATGGGTAATAACCCAATGGTAGGAGCAACAGTAGCTGTAGCAGTTGCTGTTTCTATCGCCCTTGCAAAATAGTTTAAAATGAGACTTAAGAGCAGTTCTCTTAGGTCTTTTTATTTAGGATGAATGTGAATTAGCATTTTATATCAATATATCATAAAAATATGATATAATATATAATAATGAAAAGGAGGTGCTTTAAGTGAAAACATCCACAAAAGGGTATAAATATATTTTACAACTTAGTTTGATTTTCTTACCCCTTATTTTAATTGTTTTAGTAATGTCTTATCTTGATTCTGCATTGTACACTGAAGTACCGATTTTCGTGCAGTTTATTATTGCGACATTAGAAGGAAGTAGTGACAAAGGTGAACTTTGGGGATTCCTTCAAAATATATTCTTAAAAGGTGAAACAACTTTAATGGTTGTTATTTATGCATCAATAGGTTTAATGTTATACCAAACTTTTAGAGGCGTTTTTAAATTCATAATGGGTTTATTCAGAAATACTTTGAGCCAAAATATAATTGTTAAGATGCGTAAAAACTTATATAAACATATTCAAACTTTATCTTACTCTTATCATACTAATGCAGATTTAGGTGATTTAATTCAACGTTGTACAAGCGATGTTGATGCGGTACAAGGATTTATTTGTAATGATATTCCAACTGTAGTAAGTGTATTCGCTGTCTTATTTTCCGCAATCTTTAAAATGTTTAGTATTAGTCCAAATCTAACATGGATTTCATTAATCATTTTACCTGTTGCTTTCTTTAGTTCATTCTTCTATTGTTTATATGTACAAAAAGAATATGAAAAAGTAGAAAACTTAGAAGCTGAATTAATGACAGTGATGCAAGAAAATCTATCTGGTGTAAGAGTAGTTAAAGCATTTGCTAATGAAAAGTTTGAAATAGATAAATTTGAAAAGAAAAATAAAGCTTATCATGATAAAAGCTTGCGTATGCAAAAAATATCAGCTGTTTTTTGGGGCTTTAGTGATTTTACAACTCTTGCTCAAATGGCATTAACTATGACTTATGCAGTAATCCTAGTTGAAAAAGGAGATATGAGTTTAAATCTTGCTGATGTAATTACATTAATTACTTTAGTTGGAACATACATTTGGCCAGTAAGAAGTTTAGGTAGAACTATTGGTAATATGGGTAAAAGTGCAGTTGCTGCTGGCAGAATAAAAGAAATTCTTGATTTACCAAGTGAATATTTAGATAATGGTACTAAAACTCCAATAATTACCGGCAATATTGTTTTTGATGATGTATACTTTAAATTTGATGATACTGACAAACATTTATTAAAAGGATTATCATTTGAAGCAAAAGCAGGGGAAACAATAGCCTTAATTGGTAAAACAGGTTCTGGTAAGAGTACAGTTGCTCACTTATTAGCTCGCTTAAATGACTATCAAGGTGGTTCAATTAAGCTTGATGGTGTTGAGTTAAAAGATATTGAAAAAGAATATTTAAGAAAAAATGTAGGATTAATTTTACAAGAACCATTCTTATATTCAAAAACTGTTTATGAAAATATTGCAATTACTAATAAGACAGTTCCCAATGATAAAGTCTATGAAGCTGCTAAACTAAGTGCAATTGAAAAAGATATTAAAGGTTTTGAGAAAGGCTACGATACAATAGTTGGTGAAAAAGGTGCTACTTTGTCAGGTGGTCAAAAACAAAGAATTGCGATTGCCAGAATGGTTTTAGAAGAAAAACCTATTTTGATTTTTGATGATTCATTAAGTGCACTAGATACTGAAACTGACTTAATGATTAGAAATGCTTTAAAAACAAGAAACAAAGAAACTACTACATTTATTATTACACATCGTATTACTGCTGCTAAAACTGCTGATAAAATTATTGTTTTAGATAATGGATGTGTTAGTCAAATGGGTACTCATGATGAGTTAATTAATTCACCAGGGTTATATAAAAAGCTTTGGGAAATTCAAGGTAATTTAGAACTTGAATTCTTGAATGTTTTAAATGGTGGAGGTGATAAAGATGCATTACGAAGATGATAATGAAGCTCTTTCTGAGAAACTTAATATAAATACTTGGAAAAAGATTTTAAAAGTTATCTTAAAAAGTAAAAAACCGTTAGTCTTTATGATAATTGCGGTAATCTTTATGTCAAGTATTGATGTCTTTTATCCAATTCTTAACCGTTATGCTCTAAATGAATTCTTTGTGGAAAATGACTTTAGTAATAAATACTTATTCATCTCATTATATGCCGCTGCTGCAGTAATGATGGGACTTAGTGTTTTCTGGTTTATTAGAGCTGCTGCTGTAGTTGAAGAATCAACTACTTATGAAATGCGTAAACAAGCATTCCATCGTCTACAAGAATTATCTTTCTCATATTTTGATACTACTCCATCTGGATGGGTAATGGCTAGAATGACTTCAGATGCTAGAAAATTATCAACTATTATCTCATGGGGATTAGTAGACTTCTTATGGGGATTTATCTTAATGGGAGGAATTTTAGTAGCTAGCTTTATTATTGACTACCGCTTAGCTTTACTACTACTTGCGATGTTACCAATCTTTATGGTAGTTGCGATTGTTTTAAACCGAAAGATTTTAAAAGAATATCGTGAGGTTAGAAAAATTAATTCTAGTATTACCGCAAGTTATAATGAAAGCTTTATGGGTGCAAATACTAGTAAAACTTTAGTTCTTGAAAAAGAAAATGAAGAAGAATTTACTAAGATTGCTAATCGTATGCGTAATAGATCAATTAAGGCCGCCATGTGGTCAAGCTTGATATGGCCAATTATTTTAGTAATTGGTTATTATGGCGTAGGTTTAGTATCAATTATTGGTGGTAATTTAGTTATTGTAAGTAAAGGAATTTTCAGTGTTTCTACTTTATATTTATTTATTGATTACGCAATTAGATTCTTTGATCCTGTTATTCAAATTGCTAGGGTTTTAGCAGATTTCCAACAAGCTCAAGCTTCGGCGGAGAGGGTAATTTCATTGATTGAGACAGATCCTGATGTATATGATAAAGAAGAAGTAATTTCAAAATATGGTGATTTACTCAATCATAAAAAAGAAAATTGGGAAAAGATTAATGGTGAAATAGAATTTAAAAATGTTTCATTTAAATATAAAGGTACTGACACTTATGTTTTAAAAGACTTTAATTTAAAAATTAAAGCTGGTGAAATGGTTGCTTTAGTAGGTGAAACTGGTAGTGGGAAGTCAACAATTGTTAATTTGATATCCCGTTTTTATGAACCAACTGAGGGAGAAATTCTAATTGATGGTATAAATTACAAAGAACGTTCTATTAGCTGGTTACATAGTAATTTAGGATATGTTCTTCAAACTCCACAATTATTCTCAACTTCAATTGAAGAAAATATCCGTTATGGTAAACTAGATGCGACTCATGAAGAAATAGAAAAAGCTTGCAAGATTGCCAATGCTACTAACTTTATTGAAAAACTTGATAAAGGTTATGATACTTTAGTTGGTGAAGGTGGTTCAAAATTATCAGTTGGAGAAAGACAATTAATCTCTTTCGCAAGAGCTATTGTCGCGGACCCCGCAATCTTAGTGTTAGATGAAGCAACTTCATCAATTGATACTGAAAATGAAAAAGTAATTTTAGAAGCCATTCATACAATTTTAAAAGAACGCACCAGTTTAGTAGTTGCTCACCGCTTATCTACTATTGTTGATGCGGATAAAATTATTGTTTTAAAACATGGACAAATAATTGAAAGTGGAACCCACAAAGAATTATTAAACCAAAAAGGATACTATTTCGATTTATATCGAAATCAATTTATGCAAGAAAAGACACAAAAAATGTTTGATGAAATTTAATATGTGAGGTATATATGACAAAAAAAGAAGCTCTACAGGTATGGTATCATGAGTTTGGTGATAAAGAATATGCTTATGATTTTAATGGCCGTAAAATTAAACGTGATGATTATTTAGTTGAAAACCAAGTAGGTTGGGTTATTGCGTATATGCGACCACTTGAACAAGGCGGATTAGATGATGAAGGAAATACTATCATTTTACATCATAATACTGCTTTGGAAAAAGGTGACAAATATCCTTATTTTACGGTTGATGAAATTCCATATGTAGTGAGAATGAGTGATGATAAAACTTATTACTATATTGAAAAGTTAGACAAAAAATCAGAAGAATATCAAAAGGAGTTCTAAAATATGAGAATAATAGCAGGGACTCATCGAGGCCGTAAATTACAAACTCTTGAAGGTTTAGCAACTCGTCCAATGTTAGATGGAACAAAAGAAGCTGTATTTAGTAGTATTGGTCCATATTTTTCAGGGATCAGAGTACTTGATTGTTTTGGTGGTAGTGGAGCATTATCACTTGAATCATTAAGCCGTGGAGCCGATTTCGCAGTAATTATCGATAATAATCCAGATGCGATTAATATTATTAAACAAAATGCTAAAACATTAGGTTTATTTCAAAAAACAAATATTTTACAAGGTGAATGTTTAAACATAATGAAAAGATTTAAACCAACTGAGCAATTTGATTTAATCTTTTTAGATCCACCTTTTAAATTAAAAGTTATTGATGAATTAATAACATACATTATTGAACATAACTTATTATCTGTTGGTGGATACATTGTTTGTGAATATCCTAAAGAAGATATTGTAAGAAAAAATTATGAGAATTTAGAAGTTCACTTATGTAGAAGATACTCAAGTAGTGAAGTTTTAATCTTAGAAAGAGTGGAATAATGAAAAGAATAGCTATTTATCCAGGGACTTTCGACCCTATTACAAATGGACATTTAGACGTTATAGAAAGAGCATTAAAGTTAGTTGATGAATTACATATTTTAATTTCAACCAATGTTCGTAAATCATCATTGTTTACTGTTGATGAACGTTTACTAATGCTTAAAGAAGTATTAAAAGATAAGCCAAATGTTCGTGTAGAAAGTACAAGCCTTTTAACTGTTAATTATTGTGAAAACTTAAGAGAAAAAGAAGATGCGCACATCTTCTTAATTAGAGGGATTAGAAATACAACTGACTTTAACTTTGAGTATAATTTAGCTATTTTTAATCGTGATATTAACCCTGAAATAGAAACAATTTTCTTACCATGTAAGACTGAATTATCAGGATTATCATCAAGTAACGTTAAAGAGTTAGCAGCTTTTAATGGCGATGTATCTAAATTTGTTCCAACAATTGTCCAAGAAGCACTATTTAAAAAATATCAAAAATAAGCTAAAAATTATAGTTGTCACTATACCACATATTAATCTATTAAATAGAAAAGAGATGGGATGAATGTATGATACTTCCATCTCTTTTTTTAGTCCACTAATTGATTGTAAGATAATACAAAATCCACCAGTTGAAATTAAAAAAGACATCATTAATAATTTAATAAAAGGGTTAAAATTATAATTTATGATATTATTACATCCGGTAGTTAGTTCTAAAAAATCGGTGATGTAAAGGTTGATATTAAAGACTTTAAATGGAATTAATATTAAGTTAGTGATAATCATTATTGTAAAAATTGATAGTAGAATGTTAGGAATATTATTAAGAATATAAAATAAATCAAAGTTATGATTTGTAATGTTAGTTGATGTTTGTTGATATTTAAATTTATAATAAATGCCTACTAATACATAATAGATTAAAATAGAAAATATTAGAAAAATTGGATATATTATAGGAAAATTTCCTTTATTAAAAATCATAAAAATAAAGACCGGTGAGCACATTCCACAAGACTTGATAAGGATTTTAGCCTCATTAGGAGTTAATTCTTTGTTCTTAACCAAATCATTAATCAAATAAACTGTTGTAGGAAAACCACATATAAAACTTATTAAATATACGATGAATCCATTTTTAAGAGGGAAAAAGAAAAAAAACTTTTTTATTTTTTCTAAAACATAACCACCTGCACTAAGCATATTACCAAAAAAATAGCAAGGGATAATGCTTGGTATTACAACTTTTAGAAATAGATTACAAGTATTAGCTACCGAAGTAGATGCTTCTTGGCTAAAAAAGATAATTATTATTAGGTAGAAGAGGCTAATTAAAAATAAAAACATTTCATACACCATTTAAATGTATGAAATATTTTATAAATTAAGAATATATTTTTAAAATATCACCTGGGAAAATGATACTAGTTTTTAAGTTGTTATTTTTCTTTACAGAATCAACTGTAGTATTAAATTTATTAGCTATTTTGAATATAGTATCGTTAGGTTTAACAATGTATGTTTTGTATAGTGGTGGTTTATATGGAACATTTAAATATTCTGCAACTGCTTTAACAACAGCTTCTGCAAGATTTGGATAGTCATATATTAAGCGGTAAGTATCATTTAAGTTATCTGCAAATCCGTATTCGATAATCATCGCATTAAGAGGCGTTGTATTTCTTAAAATAAAATAATAATCTTTTCCTGTATTACCCATTCTTTGGTAGACATTTCTAATTGGTAAACCAGCATTTTTTAAGTTATCCGCAATTTTAAGAGGTAATGCGCCATTTCCTCGTAATGTATATATAATTTCTCCACCAGCTGAGCCTCCACTGTTAATATGATTAGATATTAAAATATCATTAGAACTAGCTCCTATTTGAGCTACTCTTTTGATTCTATTACTAGGGGATAATGTTTCATCACCAACTCTTGTTAATACAACATCAATCCCTAAATCTTTAAACCTTTGATATTGATAGTCAGTAATTTCTTTAGCTTTATTTTTTTCTTTAAAAGAATTATTAGATCCTCCTCCTGGATCGTAACCGCCATGCCCTGCATCAAGGATTACCATTTTTATTCCTCCTTTATTATTAATATATGATATAAGTCTATACTTGTGATAAGTTTTATCATATCATATGCAAAAAAATGCACTTTATGGTAAAATAATCAAGTGATAAAATAAAATAGAGGTATTATTATGAATAAATATGTAGAACTTGCTAACTTGATTTTTCAAGAAGATTTATATTCTATTGAAGAATTAGAAGCTAAATATCCAAAAAGAGATTTACCAGTGGGAGCTTATGTAACAAGATTTGCTCCGAGTCCAACTGGTTTCTTACATACAGGAAGCTTATTCGCGGCACTAATTAGCAGCAAATTTGCTTATCAAAGTTATGGTGTATTTTTCATCCGTTTAGAAGATACTGACCAAAAACGTGAAATCGCTGGTAGTGGGGCAAGTTTAGTTTCACAACTTGCGGCATTCGGTGTTTACCCACATGAAGGTTATCTTGGTGATAATTTAGAAAAAGGTAATTATGGACCTTATGTTCAAAGCAAAAGAGCAAAAATTTATAAAAGTGTTATTAAACAAATGATTATTAATAATCAAGCTTATCCATGTTTTTGTTCAGCTGATGACTTATCAGCAATGAGAAAACAACAAGATGAAAGAAAAGAAAACTTTGGTTATTATGGTGAATATGCCAAATGCTCTAAACTTTCACCAGAAGAAGCAATTGAAAAAATCAAAAATGGTGAACCATATGTTCTTCGTTTTAGATCAACTGGTGATTATCACAATAAAATTGTTGTTAATGATGCAATCCGTGGGCGTATTGAAATTGCTCAAAATGACCAACACATTGTAATTTTAAAGAGTGATGGACTTCCAACATATCACTTTGCGCACCTTGTTGATGACCACTTCATGAGAACTACACATATTACTCGTGGTGAAGAATGGTTACCAAGTTTACCAGTTCATATTGAATTATTTGAAGCAATGGGATGGCAAAAACCAACTTATGCGCACTTACCTGTTATCATGAAACTTGATAATGGTAATCGTCGTAAGTTATCAAAACGTAAAGACTTAGAAGCCGCAGTATCTTATTTCTTAGAACAAGGATATCCTGTTGATGGTTTCTTAGAATATTTATTTACAATCGCAAATTCTAACTTTGAAGCATGGCGTGATGAATTTAAAGACTTAAGTCGTGATGAATTTAAAATGTCTTTTGATAAAATGTCATTAGATGGAGCTTTATTTGACCTTGCAAAAATCCAAAACCTATGTAAAGAAAAACTTGGTCATATGAATACCAAAGAATTCGCAAACAGTGCATATACATGGGCTAAAGAATATAATGAAGAATTAAAAGCTTTAATAGAAAGAGATTATGATTATTTCTCACAAATTGTATCAATTGAACGTGAAAAAGAAAATCCACGTAAGGACTATGAAAAATTTTCTGATATTTTACCACTTATTAAATTCTTCTATGATGATCATTATGAAAGCATGAAACAAGATGCTCTTTTATTCAATGAAAATCTATCTAAAGAAACAATTATTAAAGTTCTTGAAACTTATCTTGCAAAATATGATTTAAATCTAACTGAAGAAGATTGGTTTGCGGTAATGAAAGAAGTAGCTGTTGAATGTGGTTTTGCCGCAACTCCTAAAGAATTTAAGAAAAATAAGGAAGCTTTCTTAGGCCATGTTGGTGATGTAGCCGCAATCTTAAGAATTGTAGTAACATTAAGAATGCAATCTCCAAATCTTTATTATGTAATGAAAATTATTGGTAAAGATAGAGTGGATGCTAGAATTAAAAATGCAATTGAATCTTTAAAATAAACTTAATATAAGTAATGATGAATCTTTCATCATTACTTTTTATTTTTGAAAAAAATGATGTTAATTTTTTAATTTTAGTGATAAAATATAGATACATACTAATGACATTCGAAGAAGGTACTAATAAATTTAATGTGAATTAAAGATCACTATCATAAATATGTGGTAACTAAAGATAGCCTTTCTAAAGGGAATGAAAATGGAATTGAAATAATTTATATAGCAGAATTCTTATTGAAAGAAACTTGGTAATTTTGTAGCTTTAATAATAATTAAATTTCGAAATAGAGTTAATAAATTGACTTTTTTATGATTTTTTATTATAATATTGGTAATCAATAAAATGACGTTGAAGAGAAGAGTAAATATTAGAGACTTTTATAGAGAGCTTATGCCTGGTGGAAATAAGTATTGTAGCTAATGTTGAAGATGGCCTCTGAGTAGCTTTGCTGAATAGTTAGGCAAGGACGTGTTTCGCACGTTATAGCGATAGAGTATAAAAATTATTTAACCAATAATAAGTACTCGATAAGGTTATTATCGTGAGGTAATAATGAATTAAGGTGGTAACACGGGAATAGTCTCGTCCTTTCGTTTGAAAGGGCGATTTTTTATTGTGATTGAAAGGAGAATGATTGATGAGTATTTTACAAATTAAAAATCTTTCTAAATCATTTAAAACAGGTAAAAATGTGACTTCAGTACTTGATGGAATTTCTTTAGAAATAAATAAAGGTGATATTTTTGGTGTCATCGGGTTATCAGGTGAAGGTAAAAGTACTTTAGTTAGATGTATTAATCGTTTAGAACAAGCTGATAGTGGGAGTATTTATTTTAATGATGATGAGATAATAGAAGTAGGTTTATTATATGGTAGCAGCTTAAGAAATTATCGTAAAAAAGTTTCAATGATTTTTCAAGACTTTAATTTATTAAATCAAAAAACAGTTTATCAAAATATCGAATTTCCTCTAACCTTAGGTAAACATCATCATAAAAAAGCAGAAAATGCTAGCCGCATTAATGAATTAATTAAACTTGTTGGCTTAAGTGGTAAGGAAAATTCATATCCAAGTGAATTATCAGGTGGTCAAAAACAACGTGTTGCGATTGCACGTGCTTTAATTAATAATCCGAAGATTTTACTTTGTGATGAAGCAACCAGTGCACTTGATCCAACAACTGCTGAACAAATCCTTGATTTGTTAAAAAATTTAAATAAAGAATTAGGATTAACGATTATTATCATTGCTCACCAAATGAGTGTAATTGAACGCATTTGTAATAAGGTAGCCATTTTATCAGAACATAAGGTTGTTGAATGTGGAGATGTCTCAGAGGTATTTTTGAATCCTCAAACTGAAGCAGCTAGAAAATTAATATATTCTGGGCATGTTGTGACAAAACTACATGATTCTAAATTAATTAAATTTGAATTTAATGGTGATACTAATCAACCATTAATTGCGAATATTATTCAAGAATGTAATATTTTAGTTTCTATTGTATATGCTAACTCTTGGGTAGTAGATGATAAAATATATGGACAATTAATGATTAAATTACCATACCATGAAAAAGATATTGATAGATTAAAAACTTATTTAGATTTAAAGAATATTGCATATAAGGAGGTGGAATCTGATGAATTGGGAGATTCTCTTAAAGGCCGCTAAGGATACTTTATTAATGACAGGGATTTCAACCTTGATTGCTTATGTCATCGGGTTACCTCTTGGAATATTACTTTATATAACATCTAAGAATGGACTAGGGGCTAATAAATGGATGAATTTAATTGTTGGACCTAATAAATGGATTAATTTCATTTTAGGAACAATTGTTAATATATTCAGATCAATTCCATGTTTGTTATTGATAATTGTATTAATTCCATTAACAAATATTGTTTTTGGTAAAGGATCATGGTCAGGTAATTGGTATTCCATGATTGTACCTTTAGTATTTGCTTCATTTGCATTTATTGCGAGAATGGTCGAACAAAGTTTAAGTGAGGTAAATAGTGGAGTAATTGAAGCTGCTAAATCACTTGGAGCATCAAATTTCCAAATTATTACTAAAGTATTATTGACCGAGGCGAGACCTTCATTAATAAGTGGATTCGCAGTAACTGTTGTATCAATCATAGGTTATACATCATTTGCGGGATACATTGCAGGCGGAGGTTTAATTGTTGAAGCATTCAATTTAGGTTATTATGGGACTGATAAATTAGGAATGTGGATTTGTATTTTATTTGTTGTAATTATCGTACAAATAATCCAAGAAGGTGGATTATTGATTTCTAAAAAAATTGATAAAAGGAGAAAATAATAATGAAAAAATTTTTAAGTTTAGTTTTTGTTTTAGTTAGCATTTTATGTTTAGCTTCATGTGGTAAAGATGAAAAGAAGATTGTTGTAGGCGCAACACCATCTCCACATGCGGAAATATTAAATTGTAGTGCTGTTAAAAATTATATTGAATCAAAAGGTTATACTCTAGAAGTTAAAGTATATCAAGATTATGTAACACCTAATAAAGCATTAAATGATGAAGGGATTGACGCAAACTATTTCCAACATACAGACTACTTATTAGGTGAAATTGCGGAAAAAGGATATAAATTATCTGTTGCTTGTGAAGTTCATAATGAACCGCTTAATTTATATGGTTTAACACCAAAAACAGATTGGACAAATACAACTGTTAGTATTATCAATGATAAATCAAATGTTGAAAGAGCATTTCAATTATTACTCGCTAATGGTTTAATTGATTCTTACAGTGTTGAAGATTTTAATCCTCAACATCCTGTTTATACATCAAGTAAAAATGTTACTATTGAATGTATTGACGCAGGTCTTTTAAATCGTAAAGTTGCAGAAGGTGGTTATGCGGTTATTCCTGGTAACTATGCCTTAACCGCATGGGGTGCAACAAAAGCTTCTGAATATAAAATCTTTGGTGAATCAATTGAAGTTGCTTATCCAAATATCATTGCCGTTAGAACAGCTGATTTAGATAGTGAAAAAACTAGAGTATTAGTAGAAGCATTAGCTCAAAAAGAAGTACAAGATTTCATTACTAGTAAATACGGACCAACTGTTAATTACATCTTTAAAAATTTACTAAAATAAGATTTGCTAAAATTATTTAATTATGCTATAATGGTGGTGATAAATATGCACATTGGAACTAAAGAGTTAGAAACCAAAAGACTTAATCTTAGAAAGATGAAAGTTAGTGATGCTGATACCATGTTTAAGATGTGGGCAAGTGATAATGAAGTTACCAAATATATGACTTGGCACACCCATCAAGATAAAAGCGAAACAGAAGAAATTCTTAAAAGATGGGTTAGTTTTTATAGTGATATAAAATTCTATCATTGGGGCATTGAATTAAAAGAAGAAAAACTTTTAATTGGGAACATCTCAAGTGTTATCTTTGAAGAAAATACAAAGACTGTTGAAGTCGGATATTGTATTTCTAGAAAATATTGGAATCAGGGTTTGACAAGTGAGGCACTTAGAAGAATAATTGAATATTTCTTCGATAGTGTAGGAGTTAATGTTGTTCGCGCAACATTTGACACAAGAAATATTGCTTCTAGAAAAGTTATGGAAAAATGTGGTATGACTTTTGAAGGTGTAAAACGCCTAGCAGCAGCTACTAGTAGTGGCATTGGAGATTTAGGAATGTGTAGTATCACTAGATTAGAATATTTAGGAGGTCATCATGGCAAAGATAACTAACGTGACTGTTGTTAATTCACATACATTAAGACTTAATGAAAATGCAAGTGTTAATGATGAAATTGATTTATTAGAAATTAGTAAAATCGATAATTCATTAATTGAAGCTAAGATTAATAGTGAATTACAAAAAGAACTTACTAAAAAGATAGAAGAAGCGCGTAAGGCTTTTGAAACAGAAAAGAAAGCATCAGTTTTAGAAGCTGTTAATCAAGTATCTTTAGAAAACATCAAATTAAAAGAACAATTAGTTACTGCTAAATTAAATGCGGAAAAAGATTTAGAGATTAAATATTTAAATCTTTTAAAAGAACAAGAAGCTAAATTATTAAATGAAAAATTACAACTTCAAACTGAACTTGATACACTTAAAAATAAACTAAGCCAAATTGATGAATTAAATAAAGCTAAGTTTGATTTAGCGCTTCATGAAAAAGATAGTATTATTAATAGTTTGAGACTTGAAAAGAGCATGCTTAATGTTAAAAAACTTGGTGAAGAATTAGAACTTTGGTGTAACACTGAATATGAAAATTACGCACAATGTGGGTTTGATGGTTGCACTTGGGAAAAAGATAATACATCTATAAAAAATGATGATGAAGGAAAAGGATCAAAAGCTGATTACATCTTTAGAGTATTTACAGATGATAGTAAAAAATATGAATTAACATCAGTTGCCCTAGAGATGAAAAATGAATCTCCTAATTCAACTAATAAAAAGAAAAATGCCGATCATTATCTAAAATTAGATAAAGACCGCAAAAAGAAAAATTGTGAATATGCTTTACTTGTAAGTGAACTTGAATGGGATCAAGCCAATGATTTACCAATTCGTAAAGTAAAAGAATATGAAAAAATGTATGTTGTAAGACCTCAATATTTTATCACTTTCTTAAGCATTATTTATTCAATGAGTAAAAAGTATCAAGAATTGCTAATTGATGAAATAAAAGAACAAGAATTATTCAAAGATGCTAATTTAATAAAAGAAGAATTTGAAAAGTTTAAAAATGATTTAATTGATAAACCAATTGCTAAACTTGAAAAAGAACTTACATCAATTATCACAAATGCTGAAGCAATTAAAAAAGCTAGTGATAAGATTATTGATAGTGCTAATGATTTAATTAATAAAACATTAATCCAAATGAAGACAAAAATAGAAAATTACAAGATCACTAAAACCATTAGTAAGATTGAAAAATTAAACTAAACATTATTACACCTTGGTCATATTAACTGTGGCTAGGGTGTTTTTGTTTTATAAATAAGTCTATAGTTTGTTTTGAAATAAAAAATATGGTATAATAAGCATAAATATTTAAGCAAATTAATAATATTATTTAGTTTTTGGAGGAGCATATGAAGAAAAATAGTAATATTGGAAATTTTATAAAAAAATGTTTATTAATAATAATATGTATTTCTTGCCTATGTTTTATTGATAATACGAAGATTAAAGCTGATTTAACAATATGGGATGGAGAATCGTCTGTTGAATTTGAAACAGGTGATGGGTCTTCATTAAATCCTTATTTGATTAATAATGCTCGTGATTTTGCGTATTTTAGAGATACAGTAAATTCAGGAATAAACTATTTAAACAAATATATTAAACTTAATTGTGATTTAGACTTAAATAATTTAAGTTGGAGTCCAATAGGTATTTCTAAAGATTTTGGGTTTAAAGGAAATTTTGATGGTAATAATCACACAATTTCTAATGTTAAGATTGATAAAAATCAAGTTATTGATATTAATGAAGATTATTTTGGACTATTTGGATATATCGATAGCGCTACAATTTCTAATTTAGATGTTTTTGTTGATATTGATGGTGTATCAACAGATATCATTTATAGTGGTGCGATTGCGGGGTACAATAAGAATTCTGAAATTAATAATTGTCATGCATTTGGTAGTATTGATTCAACAGTAAGTTATCAAGATGCTTATACTGGTGGGATTGTTGGATATAATGAAGGTAAAATTATTAATAGTAGTTCAGAATGCCAAATTAGTACTAATAGTCTAAATCAATATAATTATTTCTTAGGAGATGAAAATGTTGATTATACAAAACTATCATTTACTACTAATAGTAATATTCCAGAAATAATTAATGGTGATAGTTATAAAAACAATAAAGTCGTACTTGATTTTACAAATTTAGAAAAAGGCACTTTTGGTTATTCTACTTTAAAAACAATTAAAGTTAAAAATGTTGATGCTATAAAAATTAAAGGTGATATTTCTAAAAAATATGAAAGTTTTAGTTTAGATTTATCTGAATGTAGTAATGATATTGCAATTGAGTTTGAAGACTTTAGAACAACTAATTTGACAACCGCTGCAATTACAACTGGCGATACTAATAGTATTGATGTGTTAGTAATTTCAAATGGTAGTCATAATTCATTTGAAACATCAATTAATCATAGTATTTATGCTCCTAAATCAAATGTGATGATTGTTGGTGATGCAAGCATTGAATTAAAAGGTTTTGTTTCTGCAATTGAAGCAAATAATTTAATCCTTTCATTACAAAATGGATTTACTGCCTCAAATCATTTCCGTTCACAAGGTGCAATTGTTGCCAAAAATATGTACATATTAAATTCTAAAGGCGAATTTAATATTACAGGCGCAAAAGGTGGCGATGGTACAGATGGAACTAAAGGTAGTAATGCACAAAAAAGTGGTACTGGACCATGTGATCCAGGTACAGATGCTACAGCTGGTACAGCTGGTGGTATCGCAATTACTGTAGAAACTTTAATAGTTGATAATTATAAAAATGATGATATTACTGTTAATATTACTGGTGGCGCTGGTGGTGCTGGTGGAACTGGTGGTGCTGGTGGTAGCAGTACTACATCTACATTTGAAACACCTGATAATGGTGGAAAAGGCGGAAAAGGCGGTGCTGGTGGTACAGGCGCAAGCGGATTAGTTTGTGATACATTATTAGTTAATATAACTACAAATAGTATTTTTAATATTAAGTCTGGTGCTGGTGGTGCTGGTGGTACTGGTGGTGCTGGTGGAAAAGGCGGCGATGCGCTTTGGCCTTCTAATAATGGTGGTACAGGTGGTACTGGTGGAAAAGGCGGTGCTGGCGGAAGTTGTAATGCTCCTCTTATTTGTGATACTATTTTGCTTCAAAGTGGTACTGTTAATGTTATTGATAATACTGTTGGTGAAAGAGGCACTGGTGGAGGCGCTGGTGGAGCAGGAGCTAGAGGTGGATCTGCTGGGAATCCTGGTGGATTAGGTGATCCTGGTACTAATTATAAACATACTGTTACTACTGTAAATGAAGAGATTGAGTATACATTAGATTATAATTTATACGCAGGTGGGCTAGTTGGATTTAATAGTCTAAATGGTAACATTATAGAAAGTTATAATAATTCTGATAATATTATTTTAACTGACAGCTCAAGTATCAATTACAATACATATGGTGGATCATTATTAGGCTATAATTTAACAGATATATCAAATTTTAAAAATGATGATGATCTATTAACTAATTATGTTAATACTCATACAATAGTCACTTGTGAAAATATTACTGATAATACTAATTATGCTATTGTTTTAGATAATTTAACAAATGAAAATGATGAATATATTAGTGAAGAAATTAAATCTGGTGTTGTAACATATCGATTAAAGTATAAATTATTAAATAATCATAAAGCTTTAATCAGTGGTATTATTACAACTGATAATTCTAATTTTGATGTTATATTACAAAGATATATTTTGATAAATAATGAATTTTATGAAGTAATCAAAATTGGTGAAAATGCATTTAGCGGTAAAAATATTTCCAAAGTAATTATGCATGATTACATTGAAGAAGTAATGAATTCTGCATTCGCTAATTGTTCTTATTTAACTGATGTTAAAATGTCTAGAAATTTAATAACAATTAAAGAAGAAGCTTTCAGTAAATGTGTTAATTTAACAAATATCACTTGGAATAATAAATTAAAAACAATAAGTGAAAAAGCATTCTTCGCATCAGGATTAAAAGAATTAACCCTACCTAATACAGTAGAAACAATCGCGGCTAGTGCATTTGAAAATTGTTATGCATTATCAAATATTGTCTTATCAAAATCGCTAATTTCAATTGGTGAAAATGCGTTTAAAGAAACAACTGTCTCTTCAATTGTTATACCGGATAATGTTGTATCAATTGACAAAAATGCTTTTAGTGGTACAAGACTACAAGTAGTAGTAGTAGGTGAAAGTGTTAATCAAATTGATGAATTTGCTTTTGCTACTTTAAATGATGAATTAAAATATGTTTATTTTACAGGAAATTGTCCTTTAGTAAATGGTGATATATTTGGAAATAACACTAATACAATTATTTATATTGAAAAAGCTACTAAGGGTTGGAATATTGACTGTGTAGGTTTAACTAAAGAAGGAACTTGGACAACAAATACAAACCTTGCTACTTGGCCTGTAATTTATTCATCAAATAACTTCTTAATCTTTAATGTTATAACTGAAGAAGAAGTATTTAATGGGAAATCATATATTGTTTCATATGATAAAAATGGTATCAAATACTTTGTTGATAAAGAAACAGGTATCGCTAAAGTAGCTGGTTACAACAAAGAATTCTCGGAAACAAATATAACAATTCCTACATCAGTTATTTATGATGGAAATGTGTATGAAGTTGATGAGATAATTGATTCAGCTTTTAAAGATGCAGTTACATTAGTTAGTGTTAGAACAGGTGAATATTTAAATAATATTGGTGATAATGCATTTGCGGGTTGTACTAATTTAGAACAAGTATATGTAGGTGCTGTTAGTGATTTAAATATTGGTAATAATGCCTTTACTAATACAAAAGATTCATTACAAATAGTTTTAAATTATGAAGTGTCTATTTACGAAGGAAATAATTACTATGTTAACTATATTCTTCAAGATGGATATGATGAACAAGGAATATACTATACATTTAAAGATGGCGTTGCATATGTTGGTTCTTATAATAGTTTAGAAACTGATGATTCAGCTAACACATCAAAATATAATGGTGATGGATATTATAGTGGCAAAAAAGGTAATGTAATTTTACCTGATTATGTTATGTCAGATGGAGTATATTATAAAGTTGTTTCAATAGGTAGATATGCTTTCTATAATTGTGAATTTTTAGAAAAAATATCAATGGGTGCATTTATAGGAGAAAATGTTAATAATGAAGATTCTGCTTTCTTTGCGGGGGTATGGGATTGTTCATTTAGAAACGCTCGTAATCTAACAGAATTTGAAGTAGATGATCGAAACGAGTTATATGCTGAAGAAAAAGGTTCAAATTCTGGATCAAATGGTGAAGTTTTATATGAATTAGGTAAACATCCAGTTACTCAATCTAAAGTTGCACTAAAGATTGTTAAAGCAGGCAAAGATATACTAAATTATAGCACTACACCATTTAACGCAAATGTTAATACAGTTGAAGCATATGCTTTTGCTAATTCATCTAAATTAAGTGGATTTACATGGGATAAAATTACAAAAATTGGCACACATGCCTTTGAAAATACATTAATTGAAGAAGCTAATTTATATAATGTTGATTCAGTTGGTGATATGGCCTTTACTAATTGTGTGAAATTAGAAAATGTTTATATTGGTGTTCCAACATCTTTAGGCAAATATGTCTTCAAAAATTGTCAAGGCTTAATGAAGTTTGAATCAACTTCGACTAAATATATTGTTGATGATAATGGTACACTATATGAAGACTTTGGTGAATATGTAGTATTATTACAACATCCTGCTAGATCCGACTATGATACAGATGGTCAATATATTATCAATGAATATGTTAATACTGAAAAAGGTCTTAATAAAGTAATTAAATATATTGAAGCATATGCCTTTGCATATTCATATGTTCAAGAAGTGACAATTGGTGAAAATGTTTTATCAATTGGTAAAGCATGTTTTGAAAATTGTGTAAGATTAAGAGAAATTAATATTGGTAAAAATGTGGTTTATATCGGTGTAGAAATTACTACTGATGTAGAAGGCACACTTAGCTTCTTAGAAGTAGTAACTAAAGAAGCAAATGAAACATTAGAAAGATATTATGGAGTATATGAACAAGAAGTATTTAATAATTGTTATGTGCTAAGTAATATTGTGGTTGATGAAGAAAATAGATATTATTATTCTGACAATAATGGTATTTTATATGATAAACATCAAACTAAATTATTATTGTACGCTCAAGGAATTTCACGTATTACATTTACAATTCCACAAAGCGTTGAATATATTGCTTTAGAAGCTTTCCAAAATAATATGCACCTACAAAGATTAATAGTTCCATCAGGTGTAAAAGAAATTGGCGCTAAAGCATTTAACGGATGCGTATATTTAAAATACATTTATTTTAGAACACTTGAAGCACCAATTATTCATGAACAAGTATTTAATAGTACAGGTGGAGCTATTGCAGGTGGAGTTACAATTGGTTGTATTCCTGAAGTGATGGCATGGCTTGGCGATAATTATTCATTCTGGAGTAGTTATTTAGATAGAGTTGAAAAATATAATGTTATTCAAGAAATTGGTAATCAAACAGAAGAATCAGCTGATTTATATGTTATTGTTGTAGTTGATGGTGATGGTAACCCTATTGAAGGTATCAATATGCTTTTAACTACTAACGGTCGTGAAAGAAAAGCTGTAAGTGATGAATTTGGATATTTACAATTTGCATTACCTGATAGTGATAGTTTCTTAGATGAAAATAAAGTTAATATTCATTTAACTGACCCTAGTGGTATATACTATGATTATAAAGTAGAATGTAGTGTTGATGCGGATGGAAACTATGTTTCAGGAGGATATCCACTAGATTTATATACTAAATATTCTTATGCGATGATGTTTAGTAAGGGTACTGTTATAGGTCTATATTGCGAAGATGACTTAATTGATGTAGATACTAAGATTGTTAATCTTGCGGAATACATTAAAACTGAAATAAAAGCAGGTTCAATCTTCGGTGGTAGCACAGGACTTAGAGAGTATGTTACTAAAGATGGTAAGTATGTATATAATCAAGAACAATTATATATTACTGCGAAAGCAATGTGGGATAAAACTAAAGGTGCTCAAACTGATATTCTTTCACTTGAAATTATTGAAAATGATAGAATAATTAGTGAATTTACTAAAAATGAATTATTTGAAGAAGGAGTTACTGAAAGATTTAATAAATCTAATAGTTTATCTTCTTATGATTTTGAAAATGGGTTATTTAAATTCGCAGTTGATATAGATGATTTAACAAAAAATGCTCAAAATGAATACTATGTAAGAATGGTTTTCACATATGAGGGCAAACGATATGAAACAAAAACATTGTTAAATCTTACAATTTATGAAAAAATTA
Source organism: Bacilli bacterium (assembly GCA_017411715.1). Classification (GTDB taxonomy): domain Bacteria; phylum Bacillota_I; class Bacilli_A; order ML615J-28; family CAG-313; genus UMGS1109. The sequence continues at coordinate 29,474 of JAFQPO010000004.1, forward strand.
TTGATACTAGTACATTAATGGATGAAGCCGGTTCAATTGATTTAAATTTCGCAAAAGATATTCCTTATCTAGGAAGTTTAGATTTAAGTATCGAAATTACAAAATTATTTGGTCTTGAATTTGAATATGAAGAAGATAAATTCACAATTGCGATGAATTTCTCTGCTGATGTTTATGATGAACATAATAAACATGATTATAAAGATGGAATTGATGTTAAAGATCCAAAAACTGGTGAAACTGTAAACTGGCCTTATAAAGATGATAAAGCTAAAGATTACTTCAATAGACTTCACGATACTTTAAAAAATAATAAATTCTTTAAAGATGCAGAAGATATTAAGTCTAAGAAAGTTACATTAGAATGGGGTGGAGCAGTTCAGTTTGCTTATGATGCATTAGAAAATCAAATCTATGTTAATCAAGGTTATATTTATGGTCAATTATCATTCAAATATGAAGTCGGTACGACTTGTGTTTTCTTCCACATACCAATTAGACTAGACTTAGAATTAAGTGTAAGTGGTAAGTTACAATTATCTGTATATAATGCGGAATTTGATGAAAATTTAAGTTGGTGGCAAAATAATCCATTATCATTTGAATTTGATTTTGAAGTAACAGCTGGTGCAGGTGTTGGATGCTCTCTAGCAAGTATTCAAATTTATGGTAGTGTTGGAATTGAAGCACTAGTAAAAATTGGCGGTCCTGCTAGTGGTCAAGTTGGTATTAATATTTTATTAGAAGAATTAAAACTTACCTTTGATTTAGGATTAAGATTAAAAGTAGATATTGGTATCTTTGATTTAACATACAAAATAAGTTTAAACAAAATCTTAAAATGGCCAACTGAATACATTATATATGGTAAAGATCCTATAACGGGTGAATACAAATGGATGCCAACACAAAAAGAAATAAAGAGCATTAATGCTGAAACAGTTGGTCAAGAAAGTTATGAAAACCTAGAAGGTCATACTAATATTCGCAGCGCAATTAATTTTGCGTTAAGAAGTGTTCTTGATGAAGACTTTAAACAATCTGGTACTGTTTATGAAAATTATGGTGGACTTGAGCCTGTAATTGTAGAACATAATGATTCTAAGTATATGTTCTACATTGATAATGTATATTTGAATCCTGTTTATGAAACAGAAGGTTATGATGAATATAATTATCTTAAACTTGTATATCAAAAATTAGTTGATGGTGTTTGGTCAACACCAGTAATTGTTAATGACAATAAGTTAAATGATACAGAATTTGACGTAGTATCAGAAAATGGTGTAATGTATGTTGTGTATAAACACCTTGAAAAAACAATTAGTAACACAACCAAAGAACAATATGAATCACTATTACAAGTTGGTGTAAGTAAATTTAATAATGAAAGTCAATCATTTGAATTTGAAAAAGTACTTGATAATGGTGGAAGTTACATTAATAATTTACATATTGAAATGATTAATGGTTCACCTATTATCATTTGGATGGAAAATAGTGACAATAATATGCTAGGTCTTTCTAACTATTATCAATATGTAAAATATGATGAATTAGGTAATGTTGTACCTGGAACAGAAAGTGATTTTGATGATATTATTTATGATGCAACTACAGCTAATTCAATTTGGTATTCATATTTAGAAGGTAATACTTGGAATACTATTTCTAAAGATGGCTATGGATTATTATTAGATCTTCAAGTTGTACAAATTGAAAATGAGACATACATTGCATATATTCTAGATAAAGATTCAAACATTCCAACATCAACCGATCATGAAATTTATTTATTACATATAAATGACAATCAATTTGGTAATAGTACACTTGAATTTACGGAAGATGCATATGAAGACTTATCTATTGTTATGGATAAGATGAGTTACTATTTAGATGAAAATATTTATATCGTTGATTATGTTGATGGTGACTTAGTATCAGTTGGTTTATTTATTGATACAAAAGTAGATTTTGATGTTGATTATCAAATTTTATATGATGAATTAGGTAATGTTGTTGCGTTATTCTATGTTAAAGATGAAAGCATGATTGTAAGTGAACTAGATGAAGTTAGCGGTGAAATGATAGATGTTGAATATGATTTATCAAATTTATATGTTAGATATTATGATAATGTTCTTGCGGATTTTGGTTATCCAGTACAAGTCACTAATATGAACGCCCGTGAATTTATTTATACTTATGATGTTTATTTAGATAATAACCAAATTAATATGGAATATGTGAAAGCATATGATACATTAACTGTGAATGAAGAAGAAAACCCTATTTATATTTTCAGTTTTAATAATCAAGTAATTGAAGATGAAAAAGATGTAATTCTTCAAGACGTAAGTACTTCAGCTAATGTAGTATTAAATGAAGAATTTACTTTAACAACTGTTGTAGTTAATAATAGTTTCCAATCTATTAATCAAATTACAATTGAAATATATGATGAAAATGGAAACATTATTGAAATAGAAAATAATACAGTTGAAATTAATATTTTGAGTGGTTATAGTCAAGAAGTAGAATTTACACTAACATTAAATATTATTTCAGCTTTATACAATGTTAAAATTTACACTAACATTGAAGAAGAAAATTACATCAACAATGAAATTGCTATATGCTTATCATATTCTGATTTAATGTTAAATACTAAAGCAATTAGCTTGGCTAATATTAATTACATTGTTGTTCAAATTATGAATATAGGTTCTGTTACCGCAGAAAGTGGTAGTATTTATATTGATAAAGGTGCTCACAATATGTTAGAAGAATCTAATTACAATACAGAAGATGCATTATATGAGCTAGCATTTGGGGCAATTAAATCTGGTGAATCTAAGTACTATACAATTGAATTAAACTCATATTATTTCACAGAAGGTTTAGCTACTGTTTATGTAGTAAATGATTCAGCTGATGCGGATATCACTAATAACTATAAATGTTTAACAGTATTAGAAGAACAAATTGAAAACAATGGTGATAAAAAACCACTAAATTATTACATAGATGGTCAACTTGTTAAAACTGTATATTATGAACCAGGACAATTAATAGAACCATTTAAACCAGAAGAAAAAATTGGTTACACATTCTCAGGTTGGAGTGGAATAATGGATTATATGCCTTCATATGATGTTAATTGTTATGGTAGTTATATTATTAATAGATATAAAATTGAATACTATGTTGATGACGTATTAACTTTCGTAGATTCATTTGAATATGATGATAATGTTATAAGAAGATCTGATATTGTTAAATCTGGTTATACATTCAGCGGTTGGCAAAATCTACCAACAACAATGCCAGCTGAAGATGTAAGAGTAGATGGTACATTTACAATTAATAGTTATAATATTAATTACTATGTTGATTCTAAACTTGTTAAAACAGAAAGTGTAGAATATAATAGTACAATTACTCCATATAGTCATACAGCTAAGACTGGTTATATATTTAGTGGATGGCAAAATCTACCAACAACAATGCCACATTATGATATTGATGTAGTTGGATATGAAAGTATCAACTATTACAATGTATTATATTATGTAGATGGTGAATTAAAATATACTGAAAGCACTCCATATAATAAAGAGTTAGTAGCAAGAGAACCAGAAACAAAAGTTGGCTATACATTTAGTGGTTGGTCACAATTACCAACAACAATGCCAGCTGAAGATGTAAGAGTAGATGGTACATTTACAATTAATAGTTATAATATTAATTACTATGTTGATAATGAATTAAAATATACTGATACTTACCAATATTTAGCTGATGTCACAATGAGAAGTGATGAATCAAAAGATGGCTATACATTTAGTGGATGGAATTTAACTATTACTAATATGAAAGCTGAAAATATTGATGTTTATGGAAACTTTACTATTAATAAATACATCGTTAATTACTATGTTGATAACAAAGTTGTCTCAACTAAAGTATATAACTATGGCGAAAGCGTTGATTTAACACCATTTGAAAAAGAAAAATATGAATTTAATTATTGGACTCTAAATGAAGAAGAAGTTAAATCATTGTCAATGCCAAATAGTAATCTTGATCTCCATGCAAACATGACTGAAATTGAAAAGACTTTTGGCGAAAAAATTGAAAGTATTTCAGTATTTGTAGTTGGAGGGGTTACACTTGCGGTATGCAGTGCAATTTCAGTAGGATTATTCTTCTTATTTAAGAAAAAAAGAGTTTTATAAAATCAAAATACCTACATTATTGTAGGTATTTTTCTTTTTTAATTCTTATTAGGTGCGAAAAAATATAAAATGTGATAAAATTAATATACTATTTAAATTTATTGTATAAAGTATTTTATAGATTGGAGAAGTTATGAAAGTATTAGATAAGATTAATTGTTCTAAGTGCTTGAAGTCTTGTACTATGGATGAATTAGATGTTTTAAGTGCTGAAATTCGTGAGGTTTTAATTAATAAAATTAATTCTACTGGTGGACATATGGGATCTAACCTTGGTATAATTGAGGCTACTATTGCTTTACATTATGTTTTTAATTCTCCAGTCGACAAAATTGTTTTTGATGTTTCACATCAAAGTTATACGCATAAGATTTTAACTGGACGAAAAGAATATTTTATTGATCCTGAAAAGTTTAATATTTTAAGTGGTTATACTACTCCTAGTGAAAGTATTCATGATGTGTTTAAAGTAGGTCATACATCAACATCAGTTTCACTTGCATGTGGACTAGCTAAAGGCCGTGATTTACTAGGTGATAATTATAATGTGGTAGCGGTAATAGGCGATGGATCACTTTCAGGCGGAGAAGCTTTTGAAGGACTTAATAATGCTAGTATGTTTAAAAGCAATATGATTATTGTTGTTAATGATAATGAAATGTCAATTGCTCCTAATCAAGGTGCGATATATGAAAATCTTAAACTTTTAAGAGAAAGTAATGGAACATATGAACATAATTTCTTTAAAACATTAGGGTTTGATTATAGATATGTAGATAATGGGAATGATGTTAGAAGTTTAATTGCTGCGTTTAATTCAGTTAAAGATATTAATCATCCAGTTATTGTTCATATCCATACTTTAAAAGGTAAAGGTTTGGCTTGGGCTGAAGAAAATAAAGAATTAGGCCATTGGGAAAAAGGTAAATTTGCTGGTGGTGGATTAACATATCAAGAGCTTACAATGAATTATTTGAAAGAAGAAGTTCAAAACAACAAAAAGGCTTTTGTTATTACTGCTGCAACCCCTACTGCACTTGGCTTAACACAAGAGTTCCGTGATATAGCAAAGGAAAGATTTGTTGATGTTGGGATTTGTGAAGAACACGCAATATCTTTCGCAAGTGGAGCCGCATGCAGTGGCTGTACACCAATTATTTGTATTAATAGTTCATTTTTTCAAAGAGCTTATGACCAATTTCAACAAGATTTAGCACTAAATAATAATCATGTAGTAATACTTGTTTATAATGGAAAAATTACTGGTGGAGATGCTACACATAATGGTGCTTTCGATATTCCATTTACGATGAATGTGCCAGGGGTAGAATGTTTTGCTCCTAGTTATGTTGAAGAATATTTTGATTGTTTAGACTATGCTATTCATAGAGCTAATGGTCCAATTGTAGTTAGGGTACCAAGTAGTGTTATTAGATGTGATAATTATGTAGCATCTGATTTGAATAGTTATGCTTTAAATAAAACAAGTGATGTATTAATAATGGGTCTTGGTAATTTCTATCATCTTGCTAAAGAGACTGCGGCTAGTCTTTTAAAATTAGGAGTTAATGTTGATATTATTAATCCTCTTGTTTATTCTGAAATCAGTAGTGCTAATTTAGAAAAAATTAAAGATTATAAGTTAGTTGTAACATTAGAAGATGGAATAGTCAGTGGTGGTTTTGGCCAAATGATTGCTGCTAGTTTATCTAAATATGGTATTAAAGTGTTATGCTATGGTCAAGATAAAGATTTCAATGATTTGGTTAGTTTAGATCAAATTTATGAAAAATGTCATTTAAAGAAAGAACTTTTGACAAAAGATATTATGAAATACCTATAGTTAGTTGATTTTTCTCAAAAAGTTTTAATTTCGGCTATTTTTAGGTCTATTTTACAAAGTGAGGATGTGATTAGATGAAATATCCTAAATATAAGAAAGAGTTAGAATACTCTTATGTATTAGGGACAACTTTAGTATTTGAACTATTACAAAATAGAGCAAGTGATGCAATTAAGATAATTTATTCATCTAAATTACATCAAGAATTACTTGATAAATTAATGACTGTATGTCATAAGTATCAAGTACCTTTAGAACTAGATGATAAGAATGTTAATTATTTGAGTGATAAAGAAAATTGCTATGTTATAGGTGTTTGTAAAAAAACTTATTTAGAGCTTAATGATAGTAATCATTTATTACTTGTTAATCCATCTAATGCTGGTAACCTAGGAACAATCATTCGCACAGCTATGGGTTTTAATATTAAGAATATTGCTGTAATAACCCCATGTGTTGATTTATATGATCCTAAAACAATTAGAGCATCGATGGGAGCAATCTTTAGAATGAATGTTAGCTTGTATAATAGTTTAGAAGAATATTTAAGATATCATTCTAAACATACTCTATATCCATTTATGTTAAAAGCTCAAGTTTCTTTACAAGAATTAAAAGAAGTAAAAAAACCATATACTTTAGTATTTGGTAATGAAGCAACAGGTTTACCTGATAGTTATTTAGAACAAGGCATTCCGGTTGTTATAAAACATACAAAACAAATTGATAGTTTAAATTTACAAACTGCTGTTAGTGTTGCGGTATACGAATTCACAAAAATCGGAGGGGATTATTTTGATTAATAAAAAATGGTTTTTATATATAACTGAATTCTTTTCAGGAATGAGTGTTATGGCAGTAGAGCTTGGTGCTAGTAGATTGCTTGCTCCATATTTTAGTTCATCACAAATTGTTTGGACAATTATTATTGGAACAATTATGATAGCAATGGCTTTAGGTAATGTAATTGGTGGTAAAATTGCGGATAAAAGAAAAAATCCAAATCATTTATACTTTTTACTTGCTGTTGCAGCAATATGGATTGCTTTAATTCCATTTGTTGGTAAATTTGTTATTGCTGGTGTATCAGTATTATTTGCCCTTTTCATAACTAAGGGTTATTTAATTTGGGCAGCTTTTGCATCATGCTTTTTAGTTTTCGTTTTCCCACTTTTATTACTAGGGATGGTAACACCAACACTATGTAAATATGCAATGAATAATTTAGCTGATAGTGGTAAAACAGTTGGTAAAATGAATGCTTTAAATACAATAGGTAGTATTTTAGGTACATTCTTACCAACATTCGTAACTATTCCATCAGTAGGTACAGCTTTAACATTTATTATTTTTGCTTTAATTTTATTTGCAATTGCTGTTACATATTTTATCTCAATTATGGTAGATAAACATAAAGCAATTAAAACATCTTTAATAATTGTTTTACTTTTTACATTTATGTTAACTATAACTGGTACTAAATCAAACTTTGCTTTTTGGGCAACTAATACAGTTTATGAAGGTGAATCTATCTACAATTATTTAAGAGTAACTGAAGATAACTATTATGGTGAAGATGTAATTTCTTTATCAACAAATGTAATCTTTGGTGTTCAATCACAAAAACCTAAAGATAAAGAACAAGTATTTATTCATCAAGATGTTTACTCAGATACATATTATGAATATGCCTTAGCATCTGCTAAAATGGCAAAATTAGATGAAAAGGAAAAACCTCAAGTTTTAGTATTAGGGCTTGGCACAGGCACATTTCCTTCTCAATGTGCAAGACTTTATCCTAATGCTGAAATTGAAGGCGTAGAAATTGATTCTAAAATTGTTGATCTAGCAAGAGATTATTTCTATTTACCTGAAAGTGTAAAGGTTAGTGTTAATGATGGTCGTGCTTATATTGCAGCTACTGAAAAGAAGTATGATTTAATTATGGTTGATGCTTATCAAGATATTACAATCCCTTTCCAAATGTCAACAATTGAATTTTTTACAATTGTCAAAGAACATTTAACAGAAGATGGTGTAATGATTGTTAACTATTGTATGTATGATGAATCTGAAAAATCAATTAATGAATATTTAACACAAACAATTAATAAAGTGTTTGGCTTCTCATACATTTATTCTGCTTATAATGAAACTGGTAACCATCTATTATATACTTCTAATGATGTTAATTTCTTTGAAGACTTTAAAACAAAAATTAGAGATCCACAAAAAATTACTGCTGAATTTAATGATGAATCATACCAAATAAGAAGTAGAATGGCTAATTTATTTAGAAAGTTTGTTGACCCAGTAACTGGTGCCCAAAGATTTACTAAAGCTGAATTAGTTTTAACTGATGACAAAGCCCCAGTAGAACTTTTAGGTATGGGTGCTCTAGATGCTATTATTCAATCAGAACTTGAATATATGCGTGATAGTATTAAAGGTAAATCATTAAAAGAAATAATTGAGGAGTTTTCGTGATGAATAAAGAATTAAAATATTTATATCTTGCGGATAGTTATGATTTGGTTGTTGGTCATCCTTTTGAACTTTTCTACCGTGGTATTATTAGATTATTTGATCCATATAAATACTATATTCATGTTGAATGTCCAAAAGGAATGCCTTTTAGAAGATATTATACTTTTACACCAACTATCCAAGATTTAGGTTCTTATTCACTAACTTTAACGTTATATGATGATGATCATAATATCGTTGAACAAGCTAGTACTATTTTAAATGTTTGGGATAGTAAAGTAACTTTAGATAAAAAATTAAATGTTTTATGTTTTGGAGATAGTTTAACTTATAATGGTGTTTGGGTTAGTGAAGGTTTTCGCCTTTTAAATGAAAATAATAATTATGAACTAACTGATAAGTTTAATTATATCGGTAATTGTAAAATCACTGTTGATGAAAAAGAACTTGGATATGAAGGTTATGGAGGTTGGACTTGGAAATCATATGTTACTAATGAAGTAGCAACTCCTAAATCTAACATTTGGGTAGAAGCTAAAAATCATAAAATTACTGATGAATACCAACATTCAATTTGGTTAAATAATAATTTAGAGTGGATTTTAGAAACTATTGAAGAAAATAGACTAAAATTTAAACGTGGTGAGAAAAACACAAACATTCTTCCAACAGTCCTAAGTACATTTAGTCTTAAAAATGATCCAGCAATAATAATTGAGAGTACTGGATATTCATTTGAATCAAAAAATCCTTTCTGGGATAATAATCAAGAAAAAATCGATTTTAAAAAATATGCCAAAGAGTTTGGTTGTGATGATGTTGATTTAGTGTACATTCTTTTAACATGGAATGGCTTATATAAACCATTTAATGATGAGTTCTCACATCATTTAGATTACGCAAAAATAATCATTGAAGAATTACAACAATCATTCCCTAATGCCCATATCTCATTACTTGGTATTCCTTTATGTTCTGTAACAGGTGGTATTGCCTATAGTTATGGCGCAAGTGGTCCTTATAGTGATACTTTTGGTGAAGTAACAACCGCATTTAATTATAATCGTGCTTTAGAAGATTTTGTAAAAAATTATCAAAATGTATCATATACAGATGTTAAATCTATGTTTGATACTGAATACAATATGCCATATGTTGAAAAGAATGTAAACGCAAGATCTAACATTAAAGAAATGATTGGGGTTAATGGTGTTCATCCATCAATGGATGGTTATTTACAAATTGGTGATGTTTATTACCGTACACTCATTAAAGATCTTCACAATCTTAAAAAATAAAGAAAAGTAATCAAAAGGAAGAGAGTTAATCTCTTCCTTTTTAATAATCATTTTAATTTAATTTATGAATAATAAGTTTAGAAATAAAGTATAATCCTACAAATACAATTGAAAAGAATATTAATAAGACAATTACATAGAACCAATTTATCTCAAACCATCCATAAAATTAGTATTGAAATACTACCTAAAATATAGCCTCCAATGTTTTTAGTTTTATAACTTTTTTTCCTAATTAGAAAATAAATAATAGTAAAAATAATAAAAGGGCTAACAATATATAAAAAATGCCATATTGACCATAATTCAAATTCCATTGTATTACTCTTTTTAAGAAAAATTTAAAAATATTATATTACATTTTATTAAAAAAATAAAAAAACGCAAAAATGTATTTTTTGTATGTTAGTAGTATTTTTAAAATTAATATCACAAAAAATTACATTTTATTTGGTAAAAGTAAATTTTATTGATATAATAATATAGAGATAATTAAGGAGGATTTTATGAAAGTTATTATTGTTGGAGGAGTTGCTGGTGGAGCAGGATGTGCTGCTAGACTTAGAAGACTTAATGAAGATTGTGAAATAGTAATTTATGAAAGAACAAATTATATATCCTATGCTAATTGTGGACTTCCTTATTATATAGGCGATGTGATTACAAAAGAATCAAGTTTAACTTTACAAACGCCAAATAGCTTTAAAAGCCGTTTTAATGTTGGTGTAAGAGTTTCTCATGAAGTGACTAAAATAGATTCTCTTAAAAAAATTGTCTATGTTACAAATTTAAAAACAAATGAAGAATTTGTAGAAAGTTATGATAAATTAGTTCTTTCACCAGGCGCAAAACCGATTCTTCTTCCTTTTTATAAAGAATCTGACAAAATGTTTGTGATTAGAACAGTTGAAGATACTTTTAGACTAAAGAGTAAATTAACACCAAATATTAAGTCCGCAATAATTGTTGGAGGAGGGTATATTGGTTGTGAAATGGCCGAAAATTTGGTTAATCTAGGTATAAACGTTAGTATAGTTGATAAGAATACGCAAATTCTAGCAAATCTTGATTCAGATATGGTTTCTTTTGTTCAAAATACTGCTCGAATAAACAAACTTGATTTATACTTAAACAGAAGTGTAGTAAATGTATTTGAAAGAGGTAATCAACTATATACTATTTTAGATAGTAAAGAAAGTATTGTTAGTGATATTTTAATTTGTGCAGTTGGTGTTATGCCTGATACAAGTTTCATTAGTTCATCACAAATTGAATTAGGACCGAAGGGTAGTATTATTGTTAATGAACATATGCAAACAAGTAATCCTGATATCTATGCGGTGGGGGATGCTGTATGTATTAAAAATAGTATTACTGGTCAAGATTCTTTAATTAGTTTAGCGGGACCTGCTGCTAAGCAAGCAAGGGTTGCGGCTAACCATATTTGTGGGATTGATGATGCCTATTATGGGTCAACAGCTACATCAATTATGAAATTCTTTGACCTAACTATTGGTACTGTCGGTATTAATGAAAGAATGTGTAAGGAATTAGGGCTAACATATGAGAAAGTTATTTTAACACCAGTTTCACATGCAAGTTACTATCCTAATAGTAAAGCTCTAACTGTGAAAGTAATTTATAATAAAGATACAAAGAAACTATTAGGAGCTCAAATTGTAGGGTATGATGGAGTAGATAAAAGAATTGATGTTTTAGCAACAGCCATTAAATGTAATATGGACGCAACATATTTAAAAGATTTAGACTTATCGTATGCACCACCATATTCTTCATCAAAAGATCCGGTGAATTTAGCAGGCTTTATTATTGATAACCTTGAAAAAGGAATAGTCAAGCAGTTTTACTATGAAGATCTTGCTTATTTAAGAAGTCAAGATGTTATTTTATTAGATACTAGAACACCAGTTGAAGTATCTCGTGGTATGGCAGAAGGATTTAAACATATCCCGCTTGATGAATTAAGAAATAGAATTAATGAATTAGATAAAAACAAAAAAGTATATGTTATGTGCCAAAGCGGATTAAGAAGTTATATAGCTACAAGAATTTTAGTTCAAAATGGGTTTGATGCATATAATTTTGTTGGTGGATATCTTTTATATAATAGTATTACAAATAATGAAAAATTAACTAAACAAACAATGGAATGTGGAATAGAGAAAGAACTAGTTAATGTTAAATAGGAGATTATATGGACAATTTATTTAAAGAAGTTAATCGCAAGAAAACAGGCGCTATTAAATGGGATTATCAAGCAAATCTTGATAATATTCCTTTTTGGATTGCGGACTCTGATTATAGTAGTGCACCATGTGTCTTAGAAGAACTACAAAATGTTTCAAAACATGGAGCATACGGATATAACGGAATACCAAAAGAATTTAATGAAGCTGTTGTTAAATGGTATGATAGAAGATATGGTTGTAAATTAAATAATGATTGGATTATATCATCAACTGGAGTAATATTAGAACTTCGTGTTTTACTTGATGTATTAACTGAAGTTGGTGATGGTATTATCTTACAAACCCCTGTGTATCATACATTTCATCATTTAATTAATGGAATGGACCGTAAAATCATCGAAAATAAACTAATTAAAACAAATGATACTTATGTTATGGATTATGATAATTTAGAAGAATTATTCAAAAAAGGTTATAAAGTTTTAATATTATGTTCGCCTCATAATCCAGTTGGTCGTATTTGGCATTATGAAGAAATTGAAAAAGTTGTCATGCTTGCTAAAAAATATAATGTTTTTGTAGTGTTTGATGAGATTCATAGTGATTTAAATATTACTAAACGTAAGTTTGTTAGTGGGGGAATGTTTGTTAATTTATATGATAATATTGCAATATGCAATGCCCCAAGTAAAGCATTTAACTTAGCTGGACTTCATACATCATATATTATTATTCCTAATGCAGATTTAAGAAAATTATATGTTGAAAGAACTGATAAAGAGTTTTTAAATCATCCATCTGTTTTTGGATATCGTTCAATGATTGCTGCTTACACAAATGGTGAAGAGTGGATTAATGCTCAAAATGAACATTTGTTAAATAATTATAACTACTTAAAGACATATTTGAATAAAGAACTTCCAGAAGTTATTGTAACATTATTAGAAGGAACATACTTAGTGTGGCTTGACTTTAGCTATACTAAACTAACAACAGATGAACTACTTACAAAATGTAGTAATGGGGGTGTTACTTGTAGTGGTGGTGTCAATTTTGGAAGTGATTATGAATCATACTTAAGATTTAATATTGCATGTAGTTTTGAACAACTTCAAAAAGGTTTAGAATTATTAGTGAAAGCATTTAAATCTTAATTTCTTGAACAACGTGAATATTTTTGATATAATATATTAAAGAATAATAAAAATAAAAGGAGGGTTTATTTTTATGCAAGAGTTGTGTAGTTTTGAAAACCTAAAACAAAAAATTAGTATTGTTAAAGAAGCACAAAAGAAGTTTTCAACATATACTCAAGAACAAGTAGATAAAATCTTTTTAGCTGCTAGTCTTGCTGCTTGTAATAATAGATTACATCTAGCAAAGTTAGCAGTTGAAGAGACTAAAATGGGGGTTATGGAAGATAAGGTAATTAAAAATAATTATGCATCTGAATACATTTATAACGCATATAAAGATACATTAACATGTGGAGTTTTAGAAGAAGATGATGTTTTAGGAACTGTTAAGATTGCTGAACCAATTGGGGTTATTGCTGCTGTTATTCCTACAACTAATCCTACATCAACTGCCATTTTTAAAATATTGATTTCTTTAAAAACTAGAAATGGTATTATTATTAGTCCTCATCCTCGTGCTAAAGGATGTACTATTGAAGCAGCTAGAATCGTTTATGAAGCAGCTGTTAAAGCAGGTGCACCTAAGGATATAGTAGGATGGATTGATGTGCCAAGTCTTGATGCGACTAATTTATTAATGCGTGAGGCTGATATTATTTTAGCAACTGGTGGTCCAGGGATGGTAAGAGCAGCTTATTCAAGTGGTAAACCTGCTATTGGGGTTGGAGCGGGAAATGTTCCAGCTATAATTTGTAAAAGTGCTAATGTGGTATTAGCAGTTAACTCAATTATGCATTCAAAAACATTTGATAATGGGATGATTTGTGCATCAGAGCAATCTGTGCTTGTTGATAGTAGTATATATGAGGCTGTTAAAGAAGAATTCAAAAAACGTGGTGCTCATTTCTTAAATAAAACGCAACTTCAAAAGGTAAGAAAAACTATTATCATTAATGGGTCACTAAATGCAAAAATTGTGGGTCAAAGCGCTTGTGATATTGCTAAATTATCAGGCTTTGAAGTACCAGCTACTACAAAGGTTTTAATCGGTGAAGTTACTGATACTTCAATTAATGAAGAATTTGCACATGAAAAATTATCACCGGTTCTAGCGATGTATAAGTATGATGATATTGATAAAGCCTTTGAAATGGCTCACCAATTAATTGTTGATGGTGGATATGGCCATACATCAAGTATTTATTTAGATGAGTATCTTGACAAAGAAACTTTAAATAAATTTAGTGCCCTAATGAAAACATGTCGTATTGTTGTTAATACACCTTCATCATTTGGTGGCATTGGTGATGTTTATAACTTTAACTTAGCACCATCACTTACTTTAGGATGTGGTTCTTGGGGTGGAAATAGTGTTTCTGAAAATGTTGGTGTTAAACACTTATTAAATATTAAAACAGTAGCAAAAAGGAGAGAAAATATGCTTTGGTTTAGAGCTCCTGAAAAAATATACATTAAAAGTGGTTCATTAAATCTTGCTTTAAAAGAATTAAAAGAATCAATGAATAAGAAAAAAGCCTTTATTGTAACTGATACATTCCTTTACAAAAACGGCTTTAGTGAAAAAGTTACTTCCATCTTAGATGATCTTGGTATTACTCACACTACATTCTTTGAAGTAGAACCAGATCCAACTCTTGCTTGCGCTAAAGCTGGTGCTAAAGAAATGTTAGAAGTAGAACCTGATGTAATTATTGCCTTAGGTGGCGGTAGTGCAATGGATGCTGCTAAGATTATGTGGGTATTATATGAACATCCAGAAGTAGATTTTATGGATATGGCAATGCGTTTTATGGATATTCGTAAAAGAATCTATACATTCCCGAAAATGGGTGAAAAAGCATATTTTGTGGTAATTCCTACATCTGCTGGTACAGGATCTGAAGTTACACCATTCGCTGTAATTACTGATGAAGAAAGTGGTATTAAATATCCACTTGCGGACTATGAATTATTACCAAATATGGCAATAGTTGATACAACTTTCCATATGACTGCACCAAAATCGTTGACTGCTGCATCAGGAATTGATGCTTTAACTCATGCATTAGAGGCATATGTGTCAATGCTTGCAACAGACTATACTGATGGACTTGCATTACAAGCAACCAAAACAATTTTTGAATATTTGCCAGTTGTATATAACGAACCAAATAATGTGCTTGCCCGTGAAAAAATGGCTAATGCCGCAACAATTGCAGGTATGGCATTTGCTAATGCATTCTTAGGCGTTTGTCACTCAATGGCTCATAAATTAGGTGCATATTTCCATTTACCTCATGGTGTTGCTAATGCATTATTAATTTGTGAAGTTATGAAATATAATGCAAATCCTGCTCCTACAAAAATGGGAACATTCCCACAATATGAAAGCCCACGTACTTTAGAAAAGTATGCAAGTCTTGCTAGGGGTTTAGGATTGAATGGAACAGATGAAGAATTACTTGAACAATTAATTGTGATGATTGAAGAATTAAAAGCTAAAATAGGTATTAAAGGTAGTATTAGTGAGTACGGCATTGATGAAAGTGAGTTTTTAGCAAAACTTGATGAAATGAGTCTTAATGCTTTTGATGATCAATGTACAGGAGCTAATCCAAGATATCCATTAGTTAGTGAAATTAAAGAACTTTATTTAAAAGCATTTTATCAAAAAGGAGCGAAATAATGAATTTAAATAATGTAATTGCTGTAAGAAGTGACAAAACTGTTTATCGTGATGGTAATTATTCAATTAAAGTATTTAATGAAGGATATGCTAAAACTGATGTTTTAAATGAAGCTTTAAATCAAGCAAGAGTTGAAAATGTTGGTTTAAATGTGCCTAAAGTTATTGAAGTAATGATGATTGATGGCAAATGGGCAATTGTTAGTGAATATGTTGAAGGTAAGACTTTAGCAGCATTAATAGAAGAAAATCCTGATAAACTTGATGAATACTTAGATTTCTTTGTAAAACTACAAATTGAAATGCATACAAAAAGAGTTCCATTGTTAACTGAATTAAGAGATAAGATGCGTAATAAGATTGAAGAATCTTCCCTTGATGAAACTTTAAAATTTGACTTACGTACTAGACTTAAATCAATGCCTAGACACCATAAATTATGCCATGGTGATTTTGATTTATCTAATATAATTATTTCTCCAAATGGATTAGCTTATATTCTAGATTGGAGCCATGTAACACAAGGTAATGCATCTGCGGATATCGCAAGAACTTATTTACTATTTAGTTTACAAGGAAAAGACGAACTTGCTAAAAAATACCTTCAATTATTCTGCCAATATACAAACACTGATATTAGATATGTTCAGTCATGGATGCCAATCGTAGCTGCTTCACAATCAGTTAAAGGTAGAGAAGAAGAAAAAGAATTCTTACTTTCTTGGGCAAATGTAGTAGATTATTAATAAAATAAAAAGCGATAATAGAATACATATGAGTACTCTATTATCGTTTTTTTTACCATTTATTATATACTTTTTCAGCAAAACCAATCATGTTCTTAATTTCAATTTTTTGATTGTTATCTAAAATGATAGTTCCATTAAATAATCCGAATATTTGATGTTGTTTACTACAAATGATACCAACGTTAGTGATAGACTTACGGTCAAGAATAGGAGTAAAGTCCATTTCAAATCGTTTATCATTTGATGTAAATGTCCAAGGTGATAAAAAGTCATCTTGACCTTTTTCATTCTTAGGGATGTTAAATGTTACTTGATCTAGTTTATGCATAGTTCCATTGTAGAATACTGCATTTTCACTTCCATTAGAAGTATCACCAAAACCGTACCCGATATTGAAGCCTATTTCATTACCATCAATGATAGAAGTAGCGCTTCCCCAGTACCAAGTATTTTTGTATGTCCAAACGCCACGCCCCCAGTCTAAGATAGCTCTTGTATCATCTTCATTAAATATTACTTCATAAGAGCCAACTTTCGCATAACCTTTGGTTTTAAAACCAACAATTTTTTGATTATAGTAAAAGGCTTTTTTATCTTCAGCAAAAGGAGTTAGCATAACAATTGAATCATGTGGTTCATTTGTTAATTCAAAGTGACACTCAAAACTTTGATTATCATTGAAATTATATATTTCTGCATCTAGAATTCGTTTGCCATCTTTGTGAATGTAAGAGAACTTAGCTTGTTTAGTATCGACAATAACATCACCGGTTTTACTTGAGTAAGGTAGATTTCTTTTGCCATTTGTGAACCAGTGCATTATTGATTTTGTTCTCTCACTAGGTTTAGAAAAATCAATAAATGAAGCGCTTAAAAGTCCCATATATGAATTGTCATCTACTGTTAGGGCTACTGCGAAGTGTTTATTTATTATTAAGTAATAATCCCATTCTTTTATTCTTATCTTTTTGGCTTTTATTTTTGTTCTATCATAGTCTTTAATTAGACTTTTGGCATAACCTTTCTCGATTAATTCACCAAATTCATTTAAAAGAGGACCTTTAGTAGTAATTTCTTTATTCATTAGTAGTACCTTCATTTTTCATATTTTGTAGTGTAATATAACAATCTTTAATAGTTAAAACATCACATGTTACATAATCAACACCCATTTTAACCCATTTTATTAAATCTATTTTTGTTTGGTATTGGCTAAAAGTATAACAAGATACTTCTAAACCATGTTTTTGATATTTTTTAATCCATTCTTCTGTGTTATTATTATTTGAAATATTAAAACTAATATCTAAGTTATAAGCAACACAAGTATTTAAAGTTTCGCTTGTAGCACAAGAAGAAACTAAATATTGTAGTTTTACATTATCATAACCATTATTTCTGAACCATTTTAAACATTCAAGTTGAGAACCTAAGAAGATTACTTCATCATCTAGTTTCTTTTCCTTGACTAAACTCATTAGTGCTGGTAATTTTGAACAATCATTATTATTAATACCAGGATTATATTTTAATTCAATTACTGGAGAAATATCATATGTATAACAAATATCTAAGAATTTCTCTAATGTACAAATCGTTGAAGTGTATGTTTTCCCACCACGAGTTTTTGTTTCTGTTACATCTTTTAAATCAGCCCAGTTTGTACTACTAATTTGAATGCCTGCAAATGTTTCATCGTGACAAACAACAAAGACACCATCTTTAGTTACTCTAATATCACATTCAATGGCTGTATATCCTTGTTTAGTAGCAGCATTAAGGAAGGCTTCCTCTGTATTCATAATACCATAATAACACCCTGCATGACCAATGAATTCTAAGTCATGATCCCATACGACAGTAATATTTCTTTTGACAGAAGTTGAATTTCCCTTTTTATCACTAACAGATAATATTATTTCGTAAGTTCCTCGCACGATATTATTTACTGTTCCTTCAACTGTGATGTTTGAGGTGATATCTCCATCACGATTATCTATAGCGGTAACGTTTGTAAGAGGATCAAATGTTTCACCCGCTGAGATTGTGACATCTAGTTCTTCAACTTCTATTACGGGTGCTGTTTCATCAGGAGTAACAACATAAAATGTTTTAGATCCTGTAATTGCACCATTAACCATTGCGTTAGCAGTAATAGTTACTTCGCCTTCTTTAAGGCCTTTAAGATATCCGCTGCTATTTATTTTGGCAATAGAAGGGTCACTTGAAATCCATACCGTTTGAACTGTAGCGCCATGTGGCATCATTTGAGAATATAAATAGATAGTTTCGCCAATTTCAATTGTATCTGTTTCAGAAATAATACTCATGTAGCGTTCAAAGTAGTCGATTTCAACAGTGATTTCGCCGTAAACATCAGGGTTATCAACGCTTGTAGCAATAACTTGAATGATACCTTCTTGAAGAGGAGAAAGAACTCCATCTTCAGAGATAGTTGCGATAGTATCATCGGATGTTGACCAAATGATTTTACCTGTTGCATTAGATGGAATAGTACTTAAAGTATAAGTAGGTGTTTCTTCTAAATCAACTAGCGTTTTTCCATTAATGTTTATTTTAGTGTAAGGAACATAGGCAATTATTTCACATGAATTACTGATGTTAGGATTATTAATAGAAGTAGCAGTAACTTTATATGTACCTGACTTTTTAAATTCTAAATAATTATTATCAGTTATAATTACATTTTGTTCATCATTTGTTTCCCATTTTAATTCAGGGAATGATGCATTACTAGGAGAAATGGTTGCTTTTAGTGGAACTTTAGTGTTAATAGATACCCTAGAAGGTAGTTTGATTGTGATTTCTTCAACATCAATTGCTTTTGATATTATAATTGTAATATCTTTCATGATACTTGTATTTGATGTTAGGGTTGCTCTTAAAATTGCAGTACCTTCTTTTAATGCTTCAATTTTACCATCTGCTGAGACATTTAATAATTCAGGAGTAGTAGTAGACCAAGAAACTGAAGAAGTAGATGTTGCAATTGTTGTTTCTTTTTCAACTAAAGTTGATTTGACTGATACATCAATAGTTGGTTGTTGGGTGTTGCAACTTACTACTAATAATAATGCGTAAAATAAAAAAGTAAATAAACAAATTCTTTTTTTCATAATATCCTCGCTTTCTTACTAATATTATAATATATTTTTTATTTTCAAACATTATAATTGCAAAAAAACTAATATAATGATATAATAAAATAAGTATTTGAAAAGGAGCATTATTATGGATAATGAAGAAAAAGTTTTATTAGTTGAAGAAGAAGCTTCTACAGAAGAACAAGAAGTTGTTACTGCTCAAGAAGAAGACGATGATGATGATAGTTCATTAGGCTTTGTAGCGTTCTTGGCATCTGTATTAGGATTAGCAGTATTTGGTATTATTTTTGGCTTTGTTCATTTAGCAAGTAAACAACAAAAATATCGTAAGCTAGCTGTTGCTGGTATTGTTATTAGTACTGTTTCTTATGTAACAACAACAATTATTTTAGCTTGGTCTTATTCTATGCAAATATTATCAATGCTAATGAATATTGGTTTAGCATCTGGTGCTAATCCTACTGGATTTTCAGTTGTGCTAATCTTAGTGCTTGTATTACCGGTTTTAGTATTAGTATTTACAATGTTTTTATTCTTAGCTAGAAAATAAATTGATAGGTGAAAGTTATGAAATGTTCAGTTTGCGGTGGAAAAGTTTATGAAACTGATAATTTCTGTGAAAAATGTGGAGCCGATTTAAAAGTGCAACCACCACTTGCTAAAAAGAATGATGACTTAGCAATTGTTGGATTTGTGTTAGCTTTTATTTTCCCACTTGTTGGGTTAATTCTTTCATGCATATCATTTAATAAAATAAAAAAAGAAGATTTAGCAGGTAAAGAATTTGCATTAGCAGGAATTATTATAAGTGCAGCTCAATTAGGAATAGGTTTGATTAGCTCACTTATTGGATTAATTGGATTTTTTGAATATTTTATTGAAATTATTATTACGCTAGTAAGTATTTTCTCACAAGTTTAGTAAAAATATTTACAAATGAATTCTAAATCGTTGCATTTTTTGAAATACTGTGTTATAATATGGTATAAGATTTTATTTTAAAGGAAAAAAAGGAGACAATTATGGAAAATAAATCTGTTTTTAAAGGGACTGCATTAGGATTATTCGGTCACGTTTTACTAGGAAGTTTATTAACAAGTGTTACTTGTGGTATTATGGCTCCATGGGCAGTTTGCTATGTTGCTGAATACGTTGCATCAAACACTTATGTTAGTGGACGTCAATTAGAATTCAAAGGAACTTTCGGTGGTTTATTTGGTTCTTATATTAAATGGTTCTTATTATCAATCGTTACTTGTGGTATCTATAGCTTCTGGCTAGTTGGTAACATGGTTAAATGGATGATTTCTAATCTTCATTTCGCTGACAACCAAGGTGCTTTAACTTCTGAATACACTGGTTCTGCATTAAGTGTTTTCGGTTACTGCTTCTTATCTGGTTTATTATCAAGTGTTACTTGCGGTATCGCTGCTCCATGGGCAATCGCTATGTTATTAAAGAACATTTTATCTCAAGCTGTTATCGATGGTGAAAAATTAACTAACGATTGCAACGGTGGATCATTCTTCGTTACTTATTTCGTAGGTTTAATTTTATCTGGTATCACTTGCGGTATTTACAGCATTTGGTTCGCTGCTAAAGTTGTTGGATGGGTTGTTGAACACACATCTGCACCTGAAGCTGCTCCTGCTGAATAATCAAGTAGAACAATAAATTAAAAACATTAAGGGGTTCGTAAGAATCCCTTACTTTTTATAGGAGAAGATATGAAAGGATTAAAATTAGGACAAAAGGTTTTAATTATTGGAAGTCCTGGTAGTGGTAAAAGCACACTAGGTAAAAAACTTCATAAAATTACTAATTATCCATTACATCATTTAGACGTAATATGGTGGCGTCCTAATTGGACTCACATATCGGATGATGAATTTTTAAATAAAATAAATAGTATTACTAGTACTGATGCGTGGATTATTGATGGACAATACTCTAGAAATTTAGAAGTTCGACTACAAAAAGCTGATACAGTTATTTTTCTGGATTATAAAAGAGGAGTATGTATTAGTAGAATATTGAAAAGAATAATTAAATATCATAAAATACCACGTGATGACATTTATGAAGGATGCCCTGAAAAACTAGATTTTTCTTTTTTAAAATGGACATGGGGATATCCAAAACGTGAAAAACCCAATATTTATAAATTTATGAAAAAATACGAAAATGTTAATTGGATTGTCTTTAAGAATACCAAAGAATTAAATAAGTATCTTAAAATATTAGAAAACAACTCATTTTTACCATCTTTAAAAAGACATTAATCAACATAATTTGATATTTTGTGCATATATTTTGATATAATATAGATAATACATTATAATGTTATAAATAATACACAGGAAAAGAGGAGAAAATGAGAAAATCTGTTTACAATGGTTCAGTTGGTGGATTGTTTGGACAAATGTTTATTGCTAGTTTAGTAGCATCAGTTACTTGTGGGATTATGACTCCATGGGCTGTATGTTATGTAGTTAAATATATTATTAATAATTCATCTATTAATGGACGCCAATTAAAATTTACTGGTAGCGCATTGTCATATTTTGGCAATTGCTTATTATGGGGATTATTAATATCTGTAACATGTGGTATTTATACATTCTGGGTTGCTGGTGATCAATTAAAATGGTTTATCAAGAATATCCATTTTGAAGATAGTCAAGGTTCACCTGTTAGTGAATATGATGGTTCATCTTTACGTTTAGGATGCTATTTGATTATCACTGGAAGTTTAATGGGTAGTGTTGTTTTAGCTCCATGGCTTGCAACTTTACTAATTAAAAAAATTATTGCCAATGTTACAATTGATGGTGAAAAATTACACTTTGAATATGATGAATCTAGATTCTTAGATTACTATTTAGCTAATTTCTTAGTATTTGTTACTTGTGGTATTTATAGCTTTTGGTTAAATCATTATCTAGTTGAATGGTTCATTACAGGAGTAAATACTAATGAACCTGAGCTTCTTATAGAAGGCTAATAATAATTTATTTATGTGTATTATTGTGAAAAATGGACTTTAGCAAGCTATTAAAGTCCTTTTTTTGTTATTGTTATTTGGTTTACTTTTTAGCTAAATTATAGTATAATAACAATGTTGTGCGAAATATAATTGTAGTAGGAAATGGAATATTATATGAAGAAGTTTATCTCTCTAACATGTTTATTAGTATGGTCTATTACCCTTGTTTTAATTTTAACTTTTGCTACTGACGTAGCAGCTTTTATTACTGATACATTATCAAGCGTATATCATATTTATATTGATAGTGTTGATGTTGAAGATATTAATCTAAACTTACAATCTGATTATAAGCCTAATAGATATTATCCATTGCAATACGAGGTAAAAACCAAAGGAAATAAATATACACCATTAAAGTTTGAAAATTTAACTCTTGAATATTTAAATTTATATACAGATGGTTCATTTACAACTAAGGAGATAGAAGAAGATTACGCAGTTGGAAAAATTAAAATAACAGCGTCTTACGATTTAGATTTTGAAAAGATTATAGAAATACCTATTAAAAAAGTTTATCCTGATGTAATGAAACTAACTGCCTTTACTGCATCAGTTCATCTTACTACGACAACTCCGCAAATTGGGATACCTTTTTATGTATATCCACAATTTAATCCTGATTTAGAATTTACTGAACGAAGTATAGAGTTTACATACGATCAAGAGTATTTAGAATTAAGAGATACAAATTGTTTTGTCGGCAAAAAAGAAGGAACAACAACAATTACTGCTACTATGAAAAATGGTTTATCTGATAGTTATGAAATTACAATCACTCCTGCTCCTATAGAAGTTACTGAGTTTGATGATGTTAGATTCTATTATTATGAAAGTGAAGATTGGGATGAAAATACTGGTATTGGCTATAAATCAGGAGTATTTTATCCAATTCTTAAATTAAATGGTGAATCATTATATACAGATTTTACAATTACATCTAGTGATAAATCTATTGTCGATATTGGATATATTGGATTTATTCATTTTAAAGAAGTCGGTGATGCTGTAGTTACAATAACGTTACCAAATGGTTTTAAAAAAGAATACCCTGTTAGTGTACGTAATCATATTAATCTCCCATCATTTAGTTGTAGTACGATGAATTCTGATGGAGTAATTGAAGTGCCTGTTAGGGGGAAAACAGAAATTAGATATCAATTTCCTGAATTATCAGATGATGAGTATCAATATAAAAAAGTAGGTGCTAAATCAAATGGAAAAGTAAATGTTGCCGCTTTAGGTAGTAATGCATTTGTAATCACAGCAAATGAGCTAGGTGAGACAACAATTACTTTATATATGGATGATGGCTTTAGCCCACGCGCTGAAAAAACATTTAAGGTGAGAATTGTTAAAAATCCTAATGTACTTATTCAAAGAGAATTTGATTTTACTAAGTTTGTCGCCAAAATATTAGGACATATGGGATTATTTATGATAGAAGCTTTAATTGCTTTCTGGGCATTACATACAATGCATTTTAAGAGACATTGGTTAGAAGGAATCATTTTTATTGTAATTGGTCTTTTAGTAGGCTTTATATCTGAATTTATTCAACTATTTATGCCAAAAAGAAATGGCGCTATCAAAGATGTAGGAATTGACATGCTAGGGTATATGATAGGATTTGGTATTGCTATTGCTGGTTTCTTAATATATAAAAAAATTAAAAAGACTAAATATCAACATGAAATAAAAACTGCTGAACATCATTAATTTTATGGAGGGTTTTGTGAATAAAATAATATCAACAATTAGTTTAATATTATGGTCTATTATTGTAATACTTGTTTTATCATTCGGAACAAAAATATCATCAAAAATTTTTGCTTCATTATATGAAAAATACACTTATTACTCTAGTAGAGTTGACATCACTAACTTTGAATTAGAAAAACAAGATTTTTATTTAATAAATAAGAATTATACACTAAAGTATCAAATTGAAACTAATAAAGACAAAGAAGTTAAACTAATTTTTGAATCATTAAATCCTGATGTTTTTGAAGTTACTAAAACCGGAGTTATTAAAGGTCTAGATTTTGAGGGTAATGTTCAAACAGGATATTTAAGAGTTACTTCTGCAAATGATGAAGATTTCACAAAAGACATTGAACTAACCTTCAAAAAAGTATATCCTGATAGCATTTCTGCGGTAAACGTAAGAACTGCTCTTTATAAATTGACTAGCAATGTTTATGTTGATTCGTATTTTTATGCTTATCCATCTTTTAAATCTGAAAATGGCTATACAGAAAAAGATTTTGAATATATTTATGATCCTGAATATTTTGAACACATTGAAGGATATTTATTCTATGCTAAAAAGACAGGTAAGAATATTGAAATGACAATAAGCATGGATAATGGTCGTTTAACTAAAACTAGAAAAATTAATGTTTTAGAAAATCAAACAATTGTTGAACAACTTGATAAAATTGAATTTTATGAAAGTACTAAGCTAGTTGATTTAAACTTGCCAACTCTTACTAATAAAGTATATTACATGCGTTTTGTCGCAAATGAAAAAGATGTTCATATGCCATATACTGTTACAAGTAGTGATGATAAAATTGTAACAATTGATAAATATGGAAGAATTAATACTAAAAAAGCAGGCGACGCCACTATTACTATTACATTACAAAATGGTACTACTTATCATCAAGATATCAAGGTTAGAAATACATTAACCTTACCAACTTTTTCTAATCTTCCATGTAATGATTCTAATATAATAGAAATTAAATATATGGATAAAATAGAATTTAAATATACTTTCCCAGAAGAAGCAAAGTTTAAATCGATGAAATTTGAATACGATAAAAATGCTTTGACGATAACTACTAAAAATAGCTCAGTCTTTTTAACAGGTAAACAAAAAGGTGATACTAGTTTTAAAGTATATTTAGATGATGGTATTGATTATATTGAACAAGAATTCTCAGTAACTGTTGTTGATAATCCAGATTATTTAGGTACTAAAAGACAAATTTTACAAACTATTTTTGGTAAAGTATTTGGTCATATGGGGTTATTCTGCGTAGAAGCAATATTTGCTTTGTGGTTTGTGACTTCATTCAAATTTAAACATCACTATACTGAAGGTATAATTTATGTTGGAATTGGAGGAACAATAGCTTGTATTACGGAGTTTATCCAAAGATTCTTACCTGGTAGAAATCCGACAATGAGAGACGTTGCGATAGACATGCTGGGTTATACAATTGGCTTTGTTTTCATATTTAGTATATTATTAATAATTAAATTAATTTCATGGATTAAAAATAATCATGATCCTGATGAGTTAACAATTCATTCTGCAAGTAAAGAATAGATATTAGATAATTGTTATCTAATATCTTTTTTTAATTATATAAATTTGCAATTTCTATTAATTTGTGTTATAATTTGATATAATATTAATATGAAATGATGGTGATTAGATGAAAAAATTCAACCACATTTATGTTGAAATTACTAATGTTTGTAATTTATCTTGTCCTTTTTGTATACAAAATAAAAGGGAGGCAAAATTCTTAAACAAATTAGAATTTGAACATATCATCAAAAATATTAAGCCTTTTACTAATTGTATTTATCTACATGTTTTAGGTGAACCTTTGTTACATCCATCATTTACTGATTTTGTGATGATTGCTGATCAATATGGAATGAAAGTGAAATTGACAACTAATGGGGTACTACTTGATAATTATGTAGACTTTATATCTCATAGTGAAAATATTATTAGACTTAATATTTCATTACAATCATTAATTAATTTTAATGCTGCTGAACAAGATAAATATTTGGTTAATATTATTGACTTAATCAATAAATCAAAAGATAATCCTAATTTATATATTTCACTAAGACTATGGAATAATAAAAAAGAATTAACTCAAAAAGAAAAAGACTTAATAAATAAGATTATGGATATTATTAATCATAATTATAGTGATACTTTTGATGGGGTAAAGGTTAAAGATCACGTTTATCTATCGGTCGAAGATGAATTTATATGGCCAAGTTTAGATAATTTGGCAAATGAAGAAAAATCAGTTTGTTTAGGTGGTAAAACTCATTTAGGAATATTATCTAATGGAAATGTTGTTTTGTGTTGCTTAGACTCTTTAGGTGATACAAAAATTGGAAATATTTTTGAAAACAGCTTTGAAGATATAATTAATAATGAAGTTTTTAAAACAATTAGAGATAACTTAGCGAACAAAAAATATTATTTTGAATTATGTAAAAAATGTACATATCGAAATCGATTTTTAAAGAAAGGAGACTTAATGAATGAAGCTGAAAGTTGAAGAATGTAAAGAGTTATCAGAAGTAGAAATAATAATTAAGTGTCCTGAAAAGAATACACATATTGATCAGTTAGTTGCGGCGATTAATACACATTTTACAAATCTACTTGGTAAACGTGATGGAGAAAATATTATTATAAATTTAGAAAATATTTATTATTTTGAAGCTGTTGAGAATAGAGTATACGCGTATGAAGCTGAAAGTGTTTATGAAGTACCATATAAAATACAAGAATTAGTTGACTCATTAGGTTCAACATCATTCTTACAATCGTCTAGAACAATGATTTTAAACATTAGTAAAGTTTCAAAAATTAAATCATTAGTTAATGGTCGTATTATGGCAGAACTAGATAATGGTGAAAAGACAATTATCACGAGAGTTTATGCTCAAGACCTTAAAAAACGTATTAAACAGGAGGTGAAGAAATGAACAAATTCTTAAATAAAGTATTTAAAATCTGTAAAAGTATGTTACTTACTTTTTTGATTGTTTTACCTATTACAATGTTTGTTTATGTTATAGTTGAACATTTCATATTCGAACAAAATGCTGTTCATTTCTCTTATCTATTCTATATTACGTTAATTGCGGCTGTATTTAGTGTGATACTAAATTTATTTTACCGAATTAATAGAATTAACAGCTTAGTTCAAATTATTATTACATATTTTTTAATTGTTATAATGATGTATTCAATAGGTCTTATTAGTGGATGGTATAATGAAAGATTAGCTGCTTATATACTATATGGGTTATTATTCAATTTTATAGGCGTTTCAGTAATTGCGACAATCGTATTATTGACAAGACACTTACAATTTAAGAAACTTAATAGTGATTTAGAAAAATATAAAGAACAGTTGTATAATGTTTCATTTAAAGAAGATAATAAGGAGGAAGCTAATGATGAAGAAAATTAGTAAATTATTCCTTGTTATTGTATGTATTGTATTGTTGCTAACTCATTCAAATGTAGTTTATGCAGATGAGTATAATCTACCAGATATTGATAATTTTACATTTGAAATCATACCTAAAATTCGCGGTAAAGAAACTGAAGTTGATATCAAATGGCAAACAAGTAAAGAAATTGTACTTGCGGAATTTGATGTTATCATGATGATTGATGGTGTTGAAACAACAGAACAACCTTTTGCGTGGCCTAATAAAGATAATTCAAATTGTGAAATATGGAAAATAAATGAAGAAATCGATGGTGTTTACTATCATCATGTTAGATTTGATATCTTAAGTGGTAAAGTAGGAACATGTCGTGTACAATTTAACTATCAAATCCATGAAAGCCATGAACATTCATATAATTTATATTTTACATCAGGTAATGCGAATATTAATAATCTACAATATAATACTAAAAATATTATTTTAGTTACAACATTTGTCACAATCGGGGCAATTGCTGCGACATATGCAATCATACTAGTTAGTGAAAGAAGTAAGTCTGATTCAGAAAGTTCTAAGTAAAGGGGTGATTAAATGATATATGGTGCTTATCATGAAGAGTATCATTTGATAAAAGTTATTGCACCCAGCAATAATCAAATTGATTTTCATAATGTTTTACTTATATGTGATAACACAGTTGTTGATAAACTACAATTAATTGATGATAGTTTTTATGCGAATGAACATCATATGTTTTTTGAAACTAATCATTTAATAAACTTTCAAAAAGACTATTACATTAAAGTAAATGATAATTTTTTTTGCCATTTAAATGTTGGAAAAGTAATTAGAAGTAAAAAGCTAGAAAAAGAATATCGTTATGATGGTTTCCTAGGCATTGACTATCATCAAGAACATACTGAATTTAATGTGTGGTCGCCAGTAGCAAAAGAGATTAAGCTAGTTTTACTTAAAGGTAATGAAATTGTAGATACTTATTCCTTATTATATAAGGACAAAGGGCTTTGGAATGTTAGCATATCAGGTGATTTAGAGGGGTATGGATATTATTATTTAATTAGAATCAATGAAGAGTTTATTAAGACTTTAGATCCATATGCGGTATCATCAAATGCCAATAGTACACATAACTTTATTGTAAATATTAATAAGAATAATGAAATGATGCCATTTGATAGTCCTTTATTACAAGATGCTTTAATATATGAGCTTCATATAAAAGATTTTACTTATCACGTTGATAGAAGTTTAAGTGAATATTTAAAAATGGCAAGATGTAGTAAAATTTATGAACATTTGAAAAAGATGAATGTTACTCATCTTCAACTTCAACCACTAAATTCATTCGATGATGTTGATGAAAATAAAAAAGATAAGATGTATAATTGGGGATACAATCCTAGGGAATATAATGTTCCTAGTGGCTGGTATGCAAGTAGACCTAATGATTGTTATAACCGTATTGAAGAGTTTAGAGAAATGATAAATGCTATTCATAAAGAAGGATTTGGTGTAATATTGGATGTTGTGTATAATCACGTCTTTGATATTGATACTTTCTCACTTGCTTATTTAGCACCGGGATACTTTTTTAGGACCGATAATCAAGGCTTTTTAACAAATGCATCATGGTGTGGAAATGATTTTGCTAGTGAAAAATATATGGCTCGTAAGTTTATTATTGATTCTCTTAAACATTGGGTTATAAATTATAATATTGATGGCTTTCGTTTTGACTTAATGGGCTTAATTGACAAACAAACAATAGAAGAAGCTTATTTGGAAATAAGCAAGATTAAACCTAATATAATATTCTATGGTGAAGGATGGAATATGCAATCAGGTATTAGTCTAAATGAATGTGCAAACTTGATGAATGCAAAAAAGATTTCAAAAGTTGGTTTTTTCAATGATTATTTTAGAAACATTATCCGTGGTGAAGAAAATAGATTTAATGTTGGTTTTATTCAAAATAATAATCAAAAGATAAATGATTTTGAAAATGTTTTAAATGGATCTTTAAACATGTTTAACTCGCATTTACAATCAATTAATTATATTGAATGTCATGATAATAAAACTCTTGCTGATTATTTAGACTTTTTAAATGATACGAATAAGTACAATGCGGTTAAAATAGATTTTTGTATTTTACTACTAGCTAAAGGAATACCTTTAATGCATATGGGACAAGAAGTTTTAGCATCTAAAAATGGTTTAGATAATACTTATAATGATAATACAGGAATCAATTGTTTTAATTATGATTTAATATCAAAATATCAAGATATGATTAGTTTGATAAGCAATCTAGTAAGTTTTAGAAGAAAATATAGTTTAAATGATGATGTTAACCTATATTATGAATTTGAACGTCATGATGACTTTATTAAGTTTGAAAATAAAGAATTGTTATTTTATTTAAAGATTAATGATAATAATTTAATTGTTTCTTTTGATGAAAATACCACTATTGTATTTAGAAACGATATGATTGTTGATGAAGTAATAAAAGAACTTAACTTAGATAAATGTGGAATGTATGTAGTAAAAAAACACGCTAATTAATTAGCGTGTTTTATGTTATAAAGCATCTCTTTCACTGATTACGTCAATAATCTTTTGAGACATAATCTTATAAAGAGGAATGAAGATAGCTGCACCTGTCATAATTATTAAGAAAATAATTAAGAAAATAGGTGAGCGATAAGTCATCATATACATAGATAATCTAATTATACCTAAATCATCCATAATATTTTGATTGAATATATTTAGAATAAAGTTACTTGCGATAAGAGATAATCCCCATGCTACTATACTAACAATAGCAGTTTGGAAAATAAAGATAAATGAAACCTTAGAACCACTTAATCCGATAGAACGGAAGATACCAATTTCTTTCTTAGAATCTACAATTTCAATTGAAATGATAGTCCATAAAATACCAATTGTGAATACCGCAAATACAAATAATCCTACTTTAGATAATAAGTCAATGAAAGGGTCAATTGTGTATGAATCAATATCTGCTTGATAAGCAAACATATCAAGAATATATCCTGCACGATAAGCCTTTTTGAATTCTTTGTAGGCATCTTTTTCAACTTTTGGCATTTCAGCTACCATATACTCAGTGTCATTATTAAATACATTAAACCATTCATTCATAACAGTTTCATGTAATTCGACAGTATCCTCAGTATTATTGATGCCACAAATTGTAAAAGTTTGATTTATTAGTTCATTACTTGAATTACTTACTGTTAGTGTTATTTCTGCACCACGAATGTAAGAATTAAAGTGATCAGATAATGATTTAATGTTAGCGATATCTAAAGTAACATCTGGGAATAATTTTCTAGCAAGACTTAAAGGAATTACTATTTGATCACCGTTATTGGTAGAAGAACCTAATTTATAGTTTTTAGTGTTTTGTCCGCCACCTGGTGTAGTAGTAGTAATAGCTCCTGAATATATTTCTTGTTTTTCTAGTGATAATTTATAAGTTTTAATATCTGATGTAACATTGCCGTGAGTTGCATAAACATCCATATAATAATAATCTAAGTCTAATTCCGCAATTGGAACAGCTTTAACAGCTTTAAAGTACTCATATGGAAGATAGAATGCATTCATTGCTTTTAAGTCATTTGCGAAAGCATAATTTTGTTTAATGTTTAAATCAATTGCTTCATAATTGTTTTTTAAGTGATGCCAGTTGTTATAGTTTGTTTTAATGATACCAACTATTTTGAAATTATAGAATCCTTTGATGTTAATAAATTTATTAAGGTAATCTTCAATAGAATCAGCATTAGGGAAAATTCCAAAGTATGTTAACATGTCCGCAACATAATCAGTAATCATAATTTCTTTGACATCGTATATCATATCAAAATCTTCACTAGTATTAACAACCGGTGTTCTACCGGCTAGTAGAGTATAATTGTTTGTTTCATCGAATCTTACAATGTAGTTGATGATTCCAGTGAAGAAGTAGTCAGCACGACTAATAGCACTACCCACGATATTGATATTAGCTATTTGATATTGATGGATATTTAAACCATCTAAGTCTTTTTTAACTTGTGAATAAGAGTTATCATTTAGCGGAACACCAGAGTATTTATCGTAAACAGAAGTTTCAACAAAGTTATCTGGTAGCTCATATTTTTTAAGTACATCAGTGTATAAGTAATCAGCTCCGACTGAAGTGTAAACATTTTGTCTTATTTTATCACCATTAAGTTCAATTGTGAAAGCAAGGAATGTTAAGCTTAGGGCACAAATTAAACTCATTAGAATAAAACGGAATTTCTTTTTCCACATATTCTTTAATGATAGTTTGATGCTTATCTTTAGTGGAATATGGGCTTTTTTAAGTTCAAGTTTTTCTTGATTATAGACAAGTTCAACATTTTGATCGTTAATTGTATCACTAGCAACTTTACCATCAGCAAGTCTAATGATGCGGTCACCATATTTATAAGCAGATTCTTCATCGTGAGTAACGATAATGATTAATCGTTCTTGAGCAAGATTTTTAAATAAATTAAAGATTGTTTCTCCAGTAGCGCTATCTAGGTTACCAGTCGGTTCATCCGCAATAATAACTTTTGGATTTTTGATTAGTGCTCTAGCAACCGCAATTCTTTGTCTTTGACCACCAGATAACTCATTAATCTTACGATTAGCAAGTCCTGATAGTTCAACTTTTTCAATTGTTTCTTCAACACGTTGTTTAATTTCTTTTTTAGGAACATTTTGTAATTCTAAAGGAAGACTGATATTTTCATAAAGATTTAAGTCTTTTAAGATGTTATATTCTTGGAAGACAAATCCTAGATAACTATTTAGGTAATTGTTTAAATCCTTTTTTGAAAAACTGCTTAATGCTCGGTCTTCTATATAAATATCACCATCATCAGCTTTATCTAAACCACCTAATTGATTAAGAAGAGTTGATTTACCACATCCTGATGGGCCTAAAATAAAGATTAAACCTTTGTTTGGGAATTTGATATTAATATCTTTTAAGGCATGCACGCGTTCGCCGCCTGATTGATAATATTTGTTAAGATTTTTAATTTCAATCATACATACCCTCCCTAAATACTCTTAATAACGTCAACTGGACGTTTGCGCATTAAATTAATTAGTGGAACAACAATAGCAGAAGTAGGAATGATTGAGGCAAATAATGCAACAACTAAGCTACCTACTATTGATAATTTAATTACTTCTAAGTTAACCATTGACATCGCAGTAAATCTAGCATCAAGTACTTTTAAGAATGTAAATGTACCGATTGTCGCAATTATAAAGGCTGTAAGTCCAATGAAGATTACTTGGAAGAAATAGATTAAAGAAATTTTGAACCCACTCATACCTAAAGACATATAAATACCAATGTCGCGAGTAGAGTTTTTAATATTAATAATAACAAAGTTAAAGATTAATAAGATACTGAATAAACCAAAGACGAAGAAGATACCAATAAATAACCATAAGTTGTCTTTAATGAAATTGTCAACAAGAAGAATCTTTTGGAATGCAATGTTGTCAATTCTAATATTGTTATCAATTAAAGAACGATATAACAAGGCATTTTGTTTAATGGCATCATTACCGCCGGCTAGGTTATTAACTTTAAGAGTTAAGAAGTTACCATTACCACAACTATTAGAAAGATAACTTTTAAATAAGTTGTAGTTATTTTTTCTTGGCATAATAACAATCGGCTCTTCATCTTCAATAATTTGTGTAATTTTTGCTGTAATAGGTACGGGTACACGCGATACGCCGTTTAAATAAATGTTGGCTGAAGTTAGTTCTGTTTTAGTTTCACCAGTTGAAGTTAGAACTTCCATTTCAAATACACAGTTGCTGTATAGAGTTTCTAAATCTCCTTCAAGATTTAAAACCTTTTTAAGGAAACCGCTTGATAGTGCAATTTGTATTTGTTGTCCTTCAGCCGGTTTGACTGGTTCACAACTGATATTATTTTGAGAAATAGGATATCTATTTGTATTTTCATCTATTTGGTCATAAGTTGTAACTTTGATATTTTCATAGAAACCTTCATTTTTAAGGAAGCTAAAAATGAAATCATCGTAAATATAATTGACATTATCTTCAACATATAAGCCATGTAATGCATTATAGTTTGGTTGAGAAGGGTTGATTTCATAATTTTTTTCTGCTTTTTGAATGTTAGAAAGACGAGTTGCCTCAGCGCCCTCATCAAATACACCAAATATTCTTTTATAGTTTCCTTCTACCATAAAAATAGAGTTGTATAGAAGAAGATTATCTTTAAAAGATGCTAACTCATTAGAATCTTCAGTGTTAAGTGTATACATTAAATTAGAGAAATCTGTTCTAATAATACCTTTGATTATTAAAGGATTATTAAATCCTGGCATCGTAATTTCTTTGTTAATTAAATCGGTATCTTTTTTAACGGCAGATCCAAAATAATTCTTGACAATTAAATTTTGAGCAACATAGTCAGTAATCGCAATATTTAATGTAGAACTTATATTTGTGAATTGGTCCCATTCTCTAGAATACTGAGTTCTTGTAGAAATGTCATTATCAGTAAAGACATTACCATCCCAAATGTTTATTCTACCAATGCTATTAGCATATATTTCATCATCATATAGAGAATTTTGGTCAATTGGAATTTCATATTCCATACCTTTAATAATAGTAATTTGTGGATTATTTAAAGCATAATCTTTTTCTTGTTTATTAACTTCATAGAAGTAGAAAGCACTATGAGAAGTTATACCATGTGACGTATATTCTTTTTTGGTATTAAGAATATAGTTATTATAATCAGCTTGGTATTTAGCATAAACAGAAGTAGTATCTGCAAGCCATAAGTTTATTACGACCCCCGCAAACATTAAAGAAACAGAGAATAGTAATATTATAAAGATAAATCTTATTTTATTTCTTAAAGCACTCTTAAATGCTAAGTTTAAACTTGTTTTAACAGGTACTTTTACTCTTTCTAATTTAAGTGGAGTATCAGTAGGTAGCGTATCTAATGTATCACTAGTGATTTTACCATCTTTTAATTTAATGATACGATCTGCATATTCTTCAGCTAATAAGTCATTATGAGTAACAATGATAATTAAATGTTCTTTTGATAATTCTTTTAGAAGATCCATTACCATTTTACTGTTGTTACTATCAAGATTACCAGTTGGTTCATCGGCGATAATAACGCGAGGATTTTTAATTAAAGCACGAGCAATTGCGACTCTTTGTCTTTGCCCACCTGAAATCTCATTCATCATACGATTTTCAAGTCCTTTAAGACCTACTTTCTCAATTACTTCTAAAATTAGTTCATGTGATTTTTTAACATTTTGATGTTTTAATTCTAAGCTTAGGGCAATGTTATCATAGACAGAAAGCCCTTTTAATACATTAAATTCTTGGAATACAAATCCAATATAGGTGTTACGATAGGTATTATAGTCTTTTGAGTTAAAGTCTTTAGTGTTTACATTATCAATAATTAGTTCTCCGGAATCATATTTATCAATCCCGCCAATAATATTTAGTAAAGTACTTTTCCCACTACCACTTTTCCCTAATATAAAATTCATCCCACTATCACCAAAACAAACATTAATGTCTTTTAAAGCGTGATATGTAAGATTTGGGTTGTCTTTTTTATTAGAACGACCCATATAATAATATTTATTAATGTTAACTAATTGTATCATGGCCCCTCCTAATAAATGATTTTATCATAATCAAAATTTACAACTAATTGTCCTAAACTAGCTATTAATGCGCATTTACCATCAGACATTTGAATTCTTGCAAGTGCAACATTAGGATAATATTTAGTTAATTTAAAGTTAGTCATATCAATTGGTGAATTACCTTTGTAAGTATCAGCCCATGGTTCTGAAAATTCAGGATAATAAGAATATAGATTGACAGCCTCAATGTATTCACTGTTTGTATAATCAGTTGATTTTTGAACCACATAAGTTGTCCAACCACCAGAACCAGCTGCTCTAGAGCGAACTGACATAACACCAATCATATTTCCATACATGTTTGCATCAGACATAATATTACCAAAAATATAATTATCGCCATTTAAAGCTTGGTGTAATGAACTAGCAT
Source organism: Bacilli bacterium (assembly GCA_017411715.1). Lineage (GTDB taxonomy): Bacteria > Bacillota_I > Bacilli_A > ML615J-28 > CAG-313 > UMGS1109. The sequence goes on from JAFQPO010000004.1 coordinate 65,714, forward strand.
TTTCACCAATTACAATATCACCTTTAGTATCGATATAACAGTATCTAGTAGCACCGTTAGTTTGAAGATATCCAACATGAGCAAATCCACAAGAGAAGTTTCTAGCAAATGTTAAATTTCGGCCAGTAACAAGCGCATCTCCTTCTGGATTAATGTATGAGAAACTATATTTTGGAACACCATTGTCAATACTCATGATTACACCAACTCTTGCTAGACCATCATAGAAATGATCAACGAAATCGTAAATATAATTTTCTTCAAAAAGTGGCGAACCATCAGATTTAATAAATCCATATTTAATAGAATTTTCGATTTGCATACCGACGTTAGCGTAACCATTTTTGAAAACTGTAGCGTAATCATATCGACCAGATAATAAATTGAAGTTTTCATCAAGATAAGCTAGTTTACCATCGACTTCAACTAAAAGGCGGTTTTCTTGGAAGTAGCTACTTGAATTCATGTTGCTTGGAAATTTAAATAAAGTTTTTCCTTCATTATTGATAATAAGTTGTCCTTTTTTCGTAGTTACAACGGCTTTGTTTTCTTTCATTAAGCCGGCCCATAAGTATTTAGTCTTAATAACTTTTTTTCCGGTAATATCGATATAGCCATATTTAGTAGTGCCACGTTTAGTAACTCCAACTGTGATATAATCGCCAAATTCATCGCTTATTACATCATAATCTTCTAATGAATATTGTTCTCCCGAGGCATTAATAAGGTAAGCGTTTTCTCCAATATAACCAATTCCAATGGCATTTTTAATATACTCTTCCTTTCCACAGGAAGCTACTGTAAATAAAGTTAAAATTAAAATAAAAACTATTGATAATTTTTTAAACATAAAATACCTCACTTTATCATATATTATACCAATATTACAAGTTTTTTTCAAATAAAAAAAACTATTTATATAAAGGAGTCTTGTTGATGATTGATGGAATAATATTAGCTGCTGGTAAAGGAACAAGAATGAAGGAAATTGTACCGAAAGTATTGATAACAATTGATAATAAAAGCATGATTGAAAATACAGTTTTTGTATTAAAACATGTATGTGATAAAGTAATAGTTGTAGTAGGTGAGAATTATCAAAAAATCCATGCGAAACTAAAAGATGATGTAATATATTCACATCAAAGTATTCCAATGGGAACTTTGGATGCACTAATAACTACTATACCTTTATTAGATGATCAAAATATTAGTATAATTGTACCTGCTGACATTCCTTATTTAGATAAAGAGACAATAGAATTAATAGTAGATGATTATGATAAAGCTAAAAATTGTGTTTTAGTGGTGGGGATGAAAGTTGAAAATCCTAAAGGATATGGTAGGCTTAAGATGAAAAATGATAAACTACTTAAAATAATTGAAGAAAAAGAAGCCATCGAAGAAGAGAAAAAAATTAACATCGTAAATAGTGGGATTTATATAATTCCTAACAAACTAATTAAAAAATATCATCGTTTTATTAAACCAAGTGTTGTTACTAATGAGTATTATCTTACTGATTTAATTAATTATATGATTGGGAAAGAAAAAGTTATGGTAAAAGTCTGTGATAATAGTATAAATTTAGAAGGGGTAAATGATATTAAAAGTTTAGAAAGATTGAAAAAGCAACATCAAAATTATTAGTCAAATTACAACACAAAAAATATTAACTATGATAAAATATACTCGTAGAATATGAGGTGTGTATTATGAAATTGTTGTTAATAATAATTGCTAATGATGATGCTAATAAAGTCTTAAATGCTTTATTAAAAGAACAATACTTTGTTACTAAGATGGCATCAACTGGTGGTTTACTATCTAGCGGTAACACTACTTTATTAGTTGGTACAGAAGAAGAAAAAATTCAAAATGCAATTGATATTATTGCTAAATATTCTAAGACTAGAAAGAAAACTTTACCGACTAATAATGCTAATGAATATGGGATTTTCTCATCGTTCCCAGTTGAAGTTAATATCTCAGGGGCAACTATATTTGTTTTAAATGTTGAATCATTTATGAAATATTAGAAAATAAGATATTTCCAATAATTCTGGAAATATCTTTTTATTGTTTTAAAACTTATGAAAACGTTTTAAAAAAAAGTTGCTTTTAATTTTGCAAATATATGAGTTTATAGTATAATATTAATGTTATAGTAATATAAAATATATGGAGGTACATATGAAAGAATATTTAGCTAGCCAAGTTAGAAACGTTGCTATTTTAGGTCACTTAGGAAGTGGTAAAACTAGCTTAGCAGAATCAGTTCTTTACGTTGGTAAAGCAATTGCGAAAAAAGGAGAAGTTGAACGTAAATCTACAGTATCTGACTATTTAGTAGAGGAACAAACACGTCAAACTTCTTTATCTACAGCGTTACTTCCTGTTGAATGGAATGGATTTAAAATTAACTTTTTAGATACTCCAGGTTCTGAAGAGTTTGTTGGAGAAGTTGAAAACGATTTAACAGTTTGTAGCGGTGCAGTATTACTAATCGATGCTACAAAAGGCGTTGAAGTTGGTACAGAACGTTTATGGGATGAATTACGTTCAAGAAATATCCCTACAATTATCTTTATCAATAAAATGGATAAAGAAAATGTTAAATTTGAAAAAGTATTAGAAAATATTAAGTCTAGTTTTGGTCCTCGTGCGATTCCTCTTTGCTGGCCAATCGGACAAGAAAATGATTTTAGAGGTTTTGTTGACGCAATCGATAAAAAAGCTCAAATTTTCAATGGTAAACAATTAGTTGATGCAGAAATTCCTGCTGAATTAACTGATCAATTAGAAGAATTAACAATGACTATCAGTGAAGCTGTTGCTGAAACAAGTGAAGAATTATTAGAAAAATTCTTTGGTGGTGAAGAATTAACTCCAGCTGAAGTTAAACAAGGTGTAAGAACTGGTACTTTAAGTGGTGAAATTTTCCCAATTATTGTTGGTTCTGCAACAAAAGATATCACAGTTGATGCATTATTATCTATGATTGGTGCATATCTTCCATCTCCAGTTGATCAAGCTGGTATGAAAGCTATCAATACAAAAGATGGTAGTGAAATAGCAAAAGAAGTTAAAGAAGAAGAACCATTCTCTGCATATGTTTTCAAAACATTAGTAGACCCATTCCTTGGAACAATTAGTTTCTTCAAAGTACAAACTGGTTCTACTGCAAACTTAGCAGAAGTTTATGTTCCTAATATTGATTCAAACGCAAAAGTTGGTCAATTCATTACATTAATGGGTAAAAACCAAATTGCTGTTGACGTTTTACATGCTGGTGACATTGGTGCAGTTGCAAAAATGGGTGAACTTGCTACTGGTTATACAATGTGTGATAAGAAAGCTCAAGTTCGTTATGTTGCACCTGAACTTCCTACACCAGTTATCTATGTAGCTATCGCTGCAAAAACTAAACAAGATGAAGATAAGATGTCAACATCTTTACAAAAACTTAATCTTGAAGATCCTTCATTTGAAATTAAACGTAATCCTGAAACTGCTCAATTATTAATTGGTGGTCAAGGTATGACTCATATCGGATATATTTTAGAAAAAATGAAAAATATGTTCAAAGTTGAAGTTACTCAATCAGATCAAAAAATTGTTTATCGTGAAACAATTCGTAAAACAGGTTCTGCACAAGGTCGTCATAAAAAACAATCTGGTGGTGCTGGACAATTTGGTGATGTTTGGATTCGTTTTGAACCATCTGAAGTTGATTTTGAATTCGCATCTGAAGTTGTTGGTGGAAGCGTTCCTAAAAACTATTTCCCTGCTGTTGAAAAAGGATTACAAGATTGCTTAGTACATGGACCTCTTGCTGGATTCCCAGTTATCGGTGTTCGTGCTGTATTATATGATGGATCTTATCATCCAGTTGACTCAAACGAAATTTCATTCAAAATTGCTGCTGCTTTATCATTCAAAGAAGCTTGCAAATCAATTAAACCAACAATTCTTGAACCAGTTATGGAAGTAAAAGTAATTGTTAAGAGTGACTATGTTGGTGACGTTATGGGTGATATGAACAAACGTCGTGGTCAAGTTTTAGGTATTGATCCACTTCCAAATGGAAAACAATGTATTACTGCTGAAGTACCTGAAGCTGAAATCACTAAATACGCAACTGACTTAAAAGCTATGACTCAAGCAAGTGGACGTTTCAGCCGTCGTTTTGTAAGATATGCAGACGTTCCTGAACATCTAGTGGCTAAAATCATTGCCGAATATAAGAAAGAAAACTAATATAAATAAAAAGAGCACGCTAACGAAAATGTTAGTGTGCTTTTTTAACTAAATCTATAAAGTAGTCAAAAATTATTTCAGTTTCTTTAGTGGCTAATCTTTCAGGGTGCCATTGGAAACCAATAATAGGTAAAGTTTTATGTTCCATACCTTCGATTACATCATCATGCATATAAGTAACAATAAAATCTTTTGGCACTTGTTTTACAACTTGATGATGATATGAATTGATTTGATAATTATCAGGCATTAAGTCTGTAAGAGGAGTAGAAGCAACTTTCACTACATCATGAACATTGTTTTCAACAGTATGTGTTAATTTAGCATGTTCAATATCTTGATGTAAGTCTCCACCTAAAAAGGCTGCTAATGATTGAATTCCTCTACAAATACCTAGCATTGGTTTATGATTTTTATAAGCATATTCAATAACAGCTTTATCTAAATCATCAATTAGTGGACAAACATCTTTAGAAAGTCCTTCATTTATTTGATTATAATATTTAGGATCAATGTCATCACCACCAGCAATTAAGAAACCATCACAAAGTGGTAGAATTGTATCAAGTTCATTGCTGCCAAGTGGTAAGATAATTGTCGCTACAGATCTTTTATTAAATGGTTGTAAATAAGAATAGTTTAACTGGACTTTTTCAGCGTTATTCATAACGCGTGGTGTTAGTCCTATAATAATAGGTTTCATAGTATATTTCCTTTTCTTTTAAATTCGGTTTATTTTATCATAAAAATTAAACCTTGTAAAATTAAATACATTTACTTAATTAAATCACTAGCAAAAAAGTTATAAATATGGTAAAATAATAATGTTAAATATTCGTATAAAAATAGTTTGTAACTATTATAAATATAATGACAAGGGGAGAGGAAAATGGCAAAAAAAGATAATTTTGTTGATCAAAACTCAGCTATTCGTTTTCATCCTGACATACATACAGGACTAACCAAAGAAGAAATTACACAAAGAAATGAACAAGGCTTAAATAATAAAGTTGATAAAGGAAGTAATAAAACTATTTTAAGTATTATCCTTAAAAATATTTTTACTTTCTTTAACATTATGTACATCATAATTTTCTTTTTACTATTAAGTGCTGATGCGGACTTATTCAATTATTCATTTGTAGTAATTGTAACCGCTAATACCGCAATTGGTATTTTTCAAGAAATTAAATCAAAAAGAACAATTGATAAACTTTCTTTATTATCTGCTCCACGTGCATTTGTTGTTCGTGATGGAATCAAACAAGAAGTTGATGTTGCGGATATCGTTTTAGATGATATCATGTATTTAAATGCAGGTAAAGAAATTACGACTGATGCTATTTTAGTTGAAGGTGAGATTGAAGTTAATGAATCACAATTAACTGGTGAATCTGTGCCAATTCGTAAGAATATTGGAGATACATTATATTCAGGTAGTTATGTTGTGTCTGGTAATTGTTACGCTCAAGTAGAACGCGTTGGTAAAGAAAACGCAATCGAAAAATTATCTAATCAAGCTAAACAATATTCTAAACCACGTTCAGAAATCTTAACTTCATTAAGATACTTATTAAGATTTGTTAGTATTATCATTATTCCAAGTGGTCTAATTCTTTATATTAGAGCTGAAAAGATTACAAGTTTTATGGATTTCTTAAAGAGTCCACAAAGTCCTACTTATAGTGATAGTATTATGTCAACATCTGCTGCTTTATTAGGGATGATTCCTGCTGGATTGTTCTTATTAACAACTGTTGCTTTAGCAGTAGGGGTTATGAGACTTGCTAAACGTAAAACATTAGTTCAAGAAATTTATTGTATTGAAATGCTTGCTAGAGTCGATGTATTATGCCTAGATAAAACTGGTACAATTACTGATGGTACAATGACTGTTACACGTTATATTGAACCACGTAGAAATAGTGAATATAATGTAGCTGATATTATGAGTTCACTTAATACTGCTTTACAAGAATCAAATTCAACTGCTAAGGCATTAGAAAATTACTTTGGATTTGGTAAAAAATATACTCCACAAGAAATTTTACCATTCTCATCTGAAAACAAATATAGTGCTGTATCTTTCAAAGAATATCCAGGTACTTTTGTTTTAGGTGCTCCTGAGTTTGTTTTAAAAGCTAGTTATGATCGTATTTCTGATACAGTTAATGAATATGCTAACCAAGGTCTACGTGTACTTGCGCTTGCGCATAGTCCACTTACTTTAAAAGATGGAAAAATTCAAAGAACTCCAAAACTTGTTGCGTTAATTCTAATTGAAGACCAAATTAGAAGAGAAGCCTATGATACCATTAAGTATTTCAAAGAAAATGGCGTACAAGTTAAGGTAATTTCTGGGGATAATCCTGTTACTGTATCTGAAGTATCTCGCCGTGTTGGTATTGAGAATGCGGAAGATTATATTAGTTTAGAAGGATTAACTGATGAAGAAGTAGCACAAGTTGCTAATAGTTATACTGTTTTTGGTCGTGTTAAACCTAATCAAAAACAAATCCTTGTTAAAGCTTTAAAAGAAGCCAAACATACTGTTGCGATGACAGGTGATGGTGTCAATGATATTTTAGCTTTAAAAGAAGCTGATTGTAGTATCGCAATGGCATCTGGTTGTGATGCAGTTAGAAATGTAGCTCAACTTGTACTACTTGATTCTAACTTTGCTTCAATGCCACATGTAGTTGGTGAAGGTCGAAGAGTAATAAATAATATTCAAAGAACTGCTTCACTTTTCTTTGTTAAGACATTGTTTTCAATGATTATCGCAATCTTAGTTATTGCAGGATTCTTTACTAAATTCTCTCCTTCATTAGAAGGTAATTATCCATTTATCGCATCTCAATTAATGCCAATTGAAATGTTTGCAATTGGTATTCCTGCATTCTTCTTAGCGCTTCAACCAAATAGAGATATTATTAAAGGTCGTTTCTTATATAACATTATTCGTAAATCATTACCTGGCGCAATAACAATCGCTATTCAAGTATGCTTAGCTTATGTTTTTGCAAGACCTTTAGGATTTACGACTGATCAAGTTGCAACAATTGTTGTTATTTCCGCAACCGCAACTTGTATGTTGATTTTATATTCAACATGTCGACCATTTAAACCATTCACTCTAACCTTATTTATTGCGATGGTTTCACTTACATTATTCTGTACATTTGGTTCAATCAAAGAATTAAGTATTGGCCCTATCAATCTTAGAGATCAATTCCAACTTGTTGAAATAACAAATCGCGAAACTAATGCAGGTTCAATCCAACTTAAAACATTATTAGAAGAATATGTTGAAGATGGAGAAACAAAGACACGTCGTGTCTCAAAATGGTTTGTTGGAAACCTAGATACAGGACTATATGCAACAAATGAAAATCCATCTGAAAAGGAAAATGAAAATTATATTATTGATCATACACAAGTTTCTGAATATGTTGCTGAACATAGCCATTTAGAGTATAATAAATCTGATGGTAAGTATTATTGGGTAATAGAAGAAAGAACAGATTACTATAATGGTGGTATGATAGAAGCAGATGTTAAGATTAATGCATCTCCACTATTACTATTATTAGCAATGACTCTTTCATCTTACTTGATTATCATCATAGTCAATGCAATAATTGCTATCTTCATGGGAGATATCTCGAGTCTTAAAAAAGAAAAGAAAATAGTTGAAGAAAAAGAAGAGCCTCGCGAAGAACCTCGTGAAATATCATTTCCATTTTAAGAAGTAAACTAACCAAATCTATTGGTTAGTTTTTTTATGGGCTTTATATCTACACCAATATTTAAATTTTTAATAAAATATAAGTGGATATCATTAAAAGGATTTGATAAAATGGAAAACCAAATTGTACTTAATTTAAATAATGTTAATAAGTCTTTTTATACAATAAATGGAGTATTAGAAGTCGTAAAAGATTTAAGTTTTACACTTAAAGAAGGCGAGATAGTAGGAATTGTAGGACCATCTGGAGCTGGGAAATCAACTATTTTAAATTTAATTGCGGGGCTTATTAAACCAACAAGTGGAGAAATCCAAGTTGATGGAGAAATAGGTTACATGTTTCAAAAAGACCACTTACTAGAATGGCGTGATATTTATCATAATGTTGTTTTAGGGGTTGAAGTCAAAAAACAATTAACTAAAGAAAATATTGACAGGGCACATTCATTACTTGAAAAATATGGTTTGAAAGATTTTAAAGATTGCTATCCTAAAGAATTGTCGGGTGGTATGCGTCAGAGAATTGCGTTAATTAGAACATTACTAACTAATCCTAAAGTGTTGTTATTAGATGAAGCTTTTTCAGCCCTTGATTATCAAACACGACTAATGGTTTCATGTGATGTTTATAAAATGATAAGAGGAGAGAAAATAGCTAGTATTATAGTCACTCATGATTTGACAGAAGCTATTTCACTTTGTGATAAAGTTATTGTATTAACAAAACGCCCTGCCCAAATTATTAATGTTCATGATTTAGAATTTGATAAAAATTTATCGCCAATAGAAAAAAGGACTGATACATTATTTCAAATGTACTTTGACAAGATTTGGAGAGAATTAAATGAATAATCCATATTTAATAAAACAAAGAAAAGAAAAATCTAAAATAGTATTAACTCAAATTTTATTATTAGTTTTTATCACTGTTTTATGGGAGTTAGCATCAGATGTGGGATTAATCAATTCGTTTTTATTCAGTAAACCAAGTGAAATTTTCAAATTATTTATTGTATATTTAAAAGATGGATCAATTTTTAAACATATTGGTATATCGGTTTTAGAAACTATGTTAGGTCTTATTATCGGAACATTAATAGGTTTAATTTTCGCAATAATTATTTGGTGGTTTCCTTTTTTACAAAAAGTATTAGATCCATATTTAGTAGTTTTAAACGCTTTACCTAAAACAGCATTAGCACCAATTTTAATAATTTGGGCCGGCACTGGTATCAAAGGTATTACTGTTGTTGCGATGTCTATCTCATTAGTTTTAACAATTATCAGCGCATATAGTTATTTTATTATGATGAATGAAGAAAAAATTAAAATGATTAAAAGTTTTGGTGCTAATAAATTACAAATACTATCAAAACTTATTATTCCAAGCAATTTACCTAATATTATTAGTATTATTAAAATTAATATTGGCATGAGTTGGGTAGGAGTAATTGTTGGTGAATTTTTAGTCTCAAGAGCAGGACTTGGTTATTTAATTGTTTATGGTTCGCAAGTTTTTAGAATGGATTTAGTGATGATGGGAGTAATTATCTTAGCGATTATTGCTTATTTAATGTATATGTTTGTCAATATGATAGAGATTAAATTTAAAAAGAAAAGGGGAATAAAGTGAAAAAAATTATTATCGTATTGCTTTTACCATTATTATTTGTTAGTGTTAGTGGGTGTAAAAGAGATAAACTAAAAGAGATTACTTTAGCAGAAGTAACTCATTCAGTTTTCTATGCGCCACAATATGTTGCGATTAACAATGGTTATTTTGAAGAAGAAGGCTTAAAAATTGATTTAGTGAATGCTGGTGGAGCTGACAAGGTAATGGCAGCTTTATTATCAGGTGATGCGGATGTTGGTTTTTCAGGCCCAGAAGCAACCATTTATGTTTATAATAATGGTCAACAAAATTATATGATTAATTTTGCACTATTAACAGTTCGTGATGGAAGTTTCATATGTGGTAGAACTAATGAAGAGTTTACTCTTGAATCATTAAGAGGAAAAAGCATTTTAGGCGGTCGTTTAGGTGGAGTACCAGAAATGGCTTTAGAATATGCAATTAAAAAATACGGTTTGGGAGTATCTAGAACTGGGTATGATAGTGATGTTTATGTTAGAACAGACGTGCAATTTAACGCAATGGCTGGAGCTTTCATTAATGGAGAAGGAGATTATACAACTTTATTTGAGCCGACTGCGACGCAACTTGAAAAAGCTGGTAAACTATTTGTGTTAGCACCAGTTGGTGATTTTGTACCTGATGTTGCTTATACATCATATTATGTAACTAAAGAGTATCTTCAAAAGAATGCAGAAGTGGTTGAAAAATTCACTAGAGCAATTTATAAAGGTCAACAATTTGTTTTGAATAATTCAGATGAAGAAGTAGCAAAAGCCTTACATAAAACATTTAATGAATTGACATTAGATGAACTTACTAAAGTTGTATCAAGATATCGTGCTGCGAAAGTATGGAATGATAGTCCTATCTTTGATGAAAAATATTTAACTAATTTAATGGATATCATGAAATTAGCAGGGGAACTTGATAAGGAAGCACCATTTAATGTAATAGTTAAGAATGATATTGCTAAAAAAGTTGTCGGTTAAAAAGGAAATAACACCTTTAGAGGTGTTATTTTTGATATTAATTGACAAAATATGCTTTATTTGATAAAATATATATGAGGATAAGAATATGAAACACTACTTTATTATTAACCCTAAAGCGGGTCCTGTTGATACATCTAATCAATTAATAGCTGAAATTAAGGATGTTTTTGCGGGATTAGATTATGAAATTTATATCACTAAATCTATAAATGATGCATATTCATACTTGTCATTGATTGTTAAAAACTTAACTGTTGAAACATGTTTTTACGCATGTGGCGGTGATGGTACTAGTTACGAAGTTATTAATGCGATTATGAATCATCCCCTTGCAAGGTTTGCGGTTATTCCAATTGGATCTTGTAATGATTACTTGAAATCGTATCCAGACTATAATTTTAGAGATTTAAAAGGATATGTTAATGGTAAGTTATTACCGATTGATGTTCTTAAAGCTAATGATTACTATGCGGTCAACGAAGTAAATATAGGCTATGATGCTAGGGCAAATTATGATTGTTGTCGTTATAAAAAGAAAATTAAAAACATTCATACTGCCTATAATCTAGCTCTTGCTAAAAATCTACTTAAAATGAATAGACATACTAAAATTATAGTTAATAATGAAGTATACTTAGATCAAAAGACTTTACTAATAACAGCCGCAAATGGTCAATACTATGGGGGAGGATTTAAGTGTACACCATATGCTAATCCACAAGATGGCATGCTTGATTTAATGATTGTAAAGGCTATTAGTGCTTTTAAGTTCCTTCGTATGGTTAAATTTTATAAGCGTGGTGAACATGTTGATCATCCTAAATTAAAAGAAAAAGTAGTGTTATATAAGCAGATAAAAGAAGTAGTAATCTCATCAAATGAACAAATGTGTGTGTGTTTAGATGGCGAAAATATATTTTTGAAAGAGGTAAAAATAACAATTATCCCTCAAGGAATTATGATGTTATTTCCAAAAAATGACAATGTATAGAAATTGGAATGAGTTTATTGAAGAACAAAAGAAACTTTCATACTTTCAAAAGCTAATGGAAAAAGTTGATTTTGAATATCAAAATTATGTTGTTTATCCTGAAAAATCTTGTATTTTTAAATCTTTTGATTTAACGAATATTTCCGATGTGAAAGTGGTTTTATTAGGACAAGATCCTTATCATGAACCAAATCAAGCAATGGGTCTTAGCTTTTCTGTTCATAAAAACAACAAGATTCCAAAAAGCTTAATTAATATTTATAAGGAATTAAATAGTGATTTGGGAATTAGTGTGCCTACTCATGGTGACTTAACATCTTGGGCTAAAGAAGGAGTACTATTATTAAACACTATTTTAACTGTCAGAGAACATGAAGCACTAAGTCATCAAAATATTGGGTGGGAAATATTTACAGATAATGTAATTAAATTTTTAAATACTTTAGATCAACCAATTGTTTTCTTATTATGGGGATCTCAGGCCGCAAAAAAAGCATCATTACTTAATAATCCTAAACATTTAGTCATAACATCTGCTCATCCATCACCACTATCTGCCTACCGTGGTTTTTTCGGTAGCAAGCCATTTTCGAAGATTAATAATTTTTTACCACAACCAATTAACTTTAAAATTGATTAACTGACTCCATATTTTTATTATGGAGTTTTATTTTTTTGTACTAATGGGTGGACAAAAACGCTATTTTGTAATAAAATAATAGAATAGAAGTTTTTTTAGGAGGGACATAATGTATAATCATAAAATGTATGAAAAAGGCATTAAAAGTTCAGCTATTAGAGAATTGTTTGAATATGGTAAACTTAAAAAACAAGAATTAGGTGAAGATAAAGTCTTTGATTTTAGTATTGGTAATCCTAATGTCAAACCTCCTAAATGTGTAAATGATAGTTTAATTAAATTGTTAGAAAATGATGAACATATTCATGAATATACATCTGCACCAGGTGATTTGAATGTTAGAATAAGTGTTGCGGAATACTTAAATAAGATGCATCAAACTACTTTTAGTCATAATTTTATTTATATGACAACTGGTGCTGCAGCTGCTTTAACAATTAGCTTTAACGCTTTATTAAATGATTCTGATGAAGCAATTGTTTTTGCTCCATTTTTTCCTGAATATAAGGTTTTTGTTGAATCAGCTAATGGGAAACTTATTGTAGTTAATCCTAATTGTAAGACATTTGTGCCTGATTATACTGATTTTGAAAATAAGATTACAGAGAAAACAAAAGTTGTGATAATTAATTCACCGAATAATCCTACTGGTGTTGTGTATAGTGAAGATGATATTAAAGAGATTGTGCGAATACTTACTATAAAAGCAAAAAAATATAATCACCCTATCTATATTGTAACTGATGAACCTTATCGTGAATTAGCATATGATGATACAGTTGTGCCATTTATTCCTAATTATTACGATAATACAATTGTTTGCTATTCTTTTAGTAAATCTCTATCTTTACCAGGTGAAAGAATTGGCTATATTGCGATTGGTCCTAAAGCAAGCTATGCAAAAGAAATTTTCGCAGCAGTTTGTGGAGCAGGGCGTTCTTTAGGGTATGTTTGTGCTCCTGCTTTATTTCAAAAGATGGTTATTGATTGTTTAGGACAAACAAGTGATATTAATATTTATAAAAAGAATCGTGATTTGTTATATAACGCATTAGTTGAATATGGATATGAAGTAGTAAAACCTAAAGGTGCTTTTTATATGTTCGTTAAGGCATTAGAAAGTGATGCCCAAATGTTTTCTGATTATGCTAAAAAATATCAGTTATTACTTGTTCCAAGTGATTCATTTGGTTATAACGGGTATGTTAGAATATCATATTGTGTATCAACAAAGCAAATTGTTGATTCATTACCATTTTTCAAAAAATTAATTGAAGATTATAAGAAAAGAGGCTAGTATGAGCAAATTAGATGAAACAAGAAACAAAATAAATCAAATCGACCAAGAGATGGCTAGACTCTTTGAAGAAAGAATGGCTTGTAGTAAAAAAGTTGCTGAATATAAAAAAGAACGTGCTTTACCAATACTTGATAAGGAACGTGAATTAAGTGTAATTAATAAAAACTTAGAATATATAAAAGAAGATATCATTAAAGAGTATTATACAGACTTTTTAAAAGATGTTATGCGTTTATCAAGAAATTATCAAGAACGTTTGAATTCAGGCCAAAAAATAGCTTATTGTGGCACCGAGGGAGCATTTGCCCATATTGCTGCTAAAAAAATGTTCGCTGAAGCTAATTATGTTGCCTATCCTTCATTTAAAGAAGCATATGAAGCTGTTGAAAATGGAGAATGTGATAGTGCTGTATTACCACTTGAAAATAGTTATGCTGGTGATGTTGGAATTGTAATGGATTTGATTTTTCAAGGTTCACTTTCAATTAACCAAGTGATTGAATTAGAAGTAACACATAATTTGATGGCTAAAAAAGGAACTAAGATCGATCAAATTAAAAAAGTCATTAGTCATGAACAAGCATTAAATCAATGTATGAATTATATTAGTGAACATAATTATGAAGCAGTTGAGGCAACTAATACTGCAGTCGCAGCAAAGCTTGTTGCAAGTTCAAATGATGATAGTCTTGCTGCTATTGCATCGATTGAAACTGCTAGTTTATATGATTTAGAAGTCCTAGATAAAAATATTAATTCTAAATCTAATAATACAACTCGTTTTGGAGCTTTTTCAAAAATAAGTAATGAAAAGTCATCACAAGGAAAAGTAGGTGAACATTTCATTATTATGTTCACTGTTAAAAATGAGGCTGGTGCACTTGCGAAAACACTTAATATCATTGGTTCATATGGCTTTAATATGCGTAGTTTAAGAAGTAGACCTTTAAAAGAATTAATTTGGAACTATTATTTCTACGTTGAACTAGAAGGTAATGCATCTTCACCAGAAGGAAAAGACATGTTAAGAGCATTAAATGTATTCTGTGATAAATTAAAGCTTGTGGGAGCCTATAGTTTATAAAGGTGTAATATGAAGTTAGAAATAAAAATGAATTCTCATCAGTATGATGTAGTTATTGAAAAGAATAGTTTGAATGAAGTTAATAAATACTTTGATTTAAGTAGGAAAGTTTTAATTTTAACAGATAGTGGAATTCCTAGTGAGTATGTAAAAAAAATAGTCGATGTAACTAAAGAACCTATTGTTCACGTCATCGAGCAAGGTGAGGCTAGCAAATCTTTTAACAATTTTGAAAAGATTCTTGATGTAATGATTGAGAATAGATTTTCTAGAAGTGACTGTGTTGTTGCTTGCGGAGGAGGAGTTGTTGGTGATTTAGCAGGTTTTGTAGCCTCTGTTTATATGCGTGGAATTGATTTTTATAATGTTCCAACAACACTATTATCACAAGTTGACTCATCAATTGGAGGTAAAACCGCCATTGATAAATTAGGATATAAAAATGTAGTTGGAGCGTTTTATCCACCGAAGAAAGTTTTAATTGACTCAAATGTGTTAAAAACTCTTGATCAAAGAAATTTACATGCAGGTTTGGTTGAGGCATTAAAAATGGGACTAACTTGCGATAAAACACTTGTTGATTTAATCAAAGAATCAAATTCATTATTAGAAGATATTGATGAAATAATAATTAAAGCTTTACAAGTTAAAAAATATGTTGTTGAAACAGATCCATATGAACAAAATATTCGTAAAGTATTAAATTTTGGTCATACAGTTGGTCATGCTGTTGAAGCACATCAAAATTATAATTTATTACATGGTGAATGTGTCGGTATAGGAATGTTATATTTTGTAAATGATGATTTAAAACAAGAAATAACTACAATTTTAAATAAATACAATTTACCAACTACTACTGATATAAGTAGCGATGAATTATATAATTATATAACATTAGATAAAAAAAGAACAAATGATGATATTTCAATTGTTCTAGTGAATAAAATTGGAACATATGAAATTAAAAAAATAAAACTTACTGATATTAAACAATATCTATAGGAGGAATTATGCGTAATATTCTAGGTGATAATTTAACAATAACATTATTTGGCGAAAGTCATGGTGAAGTAGTTGGTGCAGTCCTTGATGGTGTAGCCCCTGGAATTCTTGTTGATCATGATTTTATTAAAGCCCAACTTACAAAAAGAAGACCAACTAAAAAAATTGAAACAGCCAGAGTTGAAGTTGATGAATATAAAATTGTGAGTGGAGTTTTTAATGGTTATACAACAGGCGCACCTTTAACAATTATTATTCCTAATACTAATACTAACAGTAAAGATTATGAAAAAAATAAAAATTTAGCTCGCCCGTCTCATGCGGATTACGTTGCACATGTGAAATATGATGGATATAATGATTATCGTGGAGGTGGACATTTTTCTGGTCGAATTACAGCCGCAATTGTTGCTGCTGGTGCTATTATTCAAAAAGCTTTAATGGATAAAGGTATTTTCATTGGAACTCATATTTTAAAATGCGGTAATGTTGTAGATAGTTGTTTTAATGATTGTCTAGAAGAAGTTAAAATTTTACAAAATAAGAACTTTCCAGTAATTAATGATGTTGAATCATTAATGAGAGAAGAAATTGAAAATTATGCTATCAATCATAATTCAATTGGTGGAATATTACAAACTGCAGTTATTGGAGTGCCAGTTGGAGTAGGTGAAGAATGGTTTTCTAGTGTCGAAGGTAAAATCGCAAATGCTTGTTTTTCAATTGGTGGAATTAAAGGAATAGAGTTCGGTAAAGGATTTGGTTTTGCTGAATTATCTGGCAAAGATGCTAATGATAGCTTCTATTTTGAAAATGAAACTGTCAAAACAAGTACAAATAATAATGGTGGTATTAATGGTGGATTAACAAATGGAATGCCAATTATCTTTAATTGCGCAGTTAAACCAACTCCTTCTATTGGATTACCACAAAAAACAATTGATTTTGAAAAAATGGAGAATGTTGAAATCCAAATTAATGGTCGTCATGACCCAGCTATTATTAGAAGAATGGCTGTAGTAGTTGATACTTTAACAGCAATCGTTATTGCTGACTTGTTAACAATTCGATTTGGAAGAGACTATTTAAAAAAATGAGATATGGTTTATTAGGAGAACATTTAAAATATAGTTTTTCAAAAGAAATTCATGAACAAATTAATGATTATGAATACCAATTGATTGAGGTAGTTAAAAATGATCTTGATGAGTTTATGAATAAACGTGAATTCAAGGCTATTAATGTTACAATTCCATATAAAGAAATGGTTATACCTTATTTATACTACATTGATGATAACGCCAAAAGAATTGGCGCTGTTAATACGATAGTTAATAGAAATAATAAGTTATATGGGTATAATACAGATTATTATGGATTAAGAGACTTAATATTGAAAAATGAGATTAATGTTAAAGATAAGAAAGTATTGATATTAGGTGATGGTGGAGCTAGTAAATGTGCTCAAATTCTAGTTAAGGATTTATCCGCAAAAGAAGTTTTAGTAGCATCTTTATTCCCAAGTGATAAAACTATTTCCTATCAAGATGCACTTGATTGTGATCCAAATATCATTATTAATGCAACTCCTTGTGGAATGTTTCCTAATAATGATGATTTAATTATTAAAATAGATAGTTTTAAAAACTTAGAAGCTATTGTTGATGTAATTTACAATCCTCTTAAGACTCAACTTTTATTAGAAGGTAAAAAGAAAGGTCTTAAAGTATGTGGAGGTCTTTATATGTTAGTTTCGCAAGCGGTGTATGCTTGTGGGATTTTTACTGATAAAGAAGTTGACAGTACGCTAATTGATCCAGTATATCAAAATATCATCAATGAAAAACAAAATATTGTTTTAATTGGCATGCCTTCATCAGGTAAATCAACCATTGGTAAAATGTTAGCCAGAAGAATAAAAAAAGACTTTATTGACACTGACAAATTAATTGAAGCAGAAATCAAGATGCCAATTAGAGATTATATTAAAGAACATGGTGAAGAAAGTTTTAGAAATGTTGAAACAATGGTGATTAAAGAAGTTGCTAAACTTAATAATACCGTTATTTCAACAGGTGGCGGAGTTATCTTAAGAGAAATTAATATGGATGCATTAATGAAAAATGGCAAAGTAGTATTTTTAAACCGCAAACTTAGTAATTTAAAACCTACAAAGTCAAGACCACTATCTAGTAACCAAAGTGATTTAGAAAAATTATATAATAAAAGATTACCAATTTATAATAAATACGCAGATGTGATTGTTTGTAATAATAGTTCACTTGAATTTGCGGTAGAAAAGATAATTGAAGAGGTAAATAAATGAAAATTTTAGTTATTAATGGACCTAATTTAAATTTTCTTGGAATCAGGGAAAAAGAAATTTATGGGACACTTACATACGCTAATTTATGCGATTTCATAAACGAGTATGCGACTTCAAACAATATTGATGTTGAAATTTTTCAATCAAACCATGAAGGTGATATTATTGATAAAATTCAGCAAGCTTATTATGAAGATGTAGATGGAATTGTAATTAATCCAGCTGGTTATACGCATACATCAGTTGCGATATTAGACGCTTTAAAAGCTGTTAATATTAAAACAGTAGAAGTACATATTTCTGATATTGCTACAAGAGAAGAATTTAGAAAACATAGTTATGTTTCACTATATTCTTCAAAAACTATCAAAGGACATGGTTTTGATGGATATCTTGAAGCTATTGAATATTTAAGTAAATAATATAAGGAGGGATGATTGTGACAGCAAACATTAAAGCATCGGTTGCAAGTGGAAAAATTGAAATTATAACATCAAAAAGCTATGCTCATCGTTTGTTAATCGCAGCAGCCCTTACAAATGAAGAAAGTGTTATTGAAAAAGTATATTTAAGTAATGATGTTACCGCAACTCTTAATTGTATTAAAGCATTAGGTAGAGAAGTTATTATTGAAGATATGAATAATGAAAGTAAAAAGATTATTATTAGAAAAAAAGATTGTATAATGCCTAATGAATTAGTATTTGATTGTTTAGAAAGTGGTAGTACATTAAGATTCTTTATACCTATTGCTTTAACACTTGGTAAAAAAGTGACATTTACAGGAACTAAGAAACTATTATCAAGAGGCTTAGAACCGTATTTTAATATATGTTGTAAACAAAATATTAAAGTGATTCAAAAAGATGAAGAAATAACTTTTATTGGTACATTACAAAGTGGTGATTTTTTTATTCCTGGCAATATTAGTAGTCAATTTATTACCGGATTACTTTTTGCGTGTAGTATGTTAGATGGGGATAGTAGAATTAATTTAACTACTCATTTAGAAAGCAAGAATTACGTTGATATTACACTTGATGTATTGAAGAAAGCTAATATTGATATTACATTTGATCAAAATACATATTATATTAAAGGAGGCCAAAAGTACTCCTTAAAACATAGTGTTGTTGAAGGTGATTATTCAAATGCTGCATTTTTTGATGCTTTAAATTATCTTGGTGGTAATGTAAGGATTAATGGTTTAAATGATAGCTCATATCAGGGAGATAGAGTATATCAAAAGCATTTTAAAGATTTATCACAAGGATTTTGTACAATTGATTTAAAAGATTGTATCGATTTAGGCCCTATTTTATTTTGCTTAGCAGGTGTTAATCATGGTGCCACTTTTATTAATACTGATCGACTAAAGATTAAAGAAAGTAATAGGGTTAATGACCTTCAAAAAGAATTAATTAAATTAGGAATTGAAGTAGTTGAATTAGATAATAAGGTAACTGTTAAGAAAAGAATTGAAAAAACAATTCATCCGATATTAGATGGTTGTAATGACCACAGGATTGTTATGGCACTAAGCGTTTTATTGACAACTTGTGGTGGAAGAATTAGTGGCATTGAAGCAGTTAAGAAAAGTTATCCTAATTTTTTTGAAGAATTAATCAAACTAGGAATCGGGGTAGAATATGAGTCTTAATAAAAATAATAAAATATTAATTGTTGGCCTTGGATTACTAGGTGGATCATACGCGGAAGCTTTGAGTGATAAAGGATTTGAAGTTGGAGCGCTTGATGTGAAAGAATCTTCAATAGAATATGGTATTAGTCATAAGTTGATAAGCCATGGTCAAGTAGAAGTAACAAAAGAATATGTTTCAAAGTTCGATGTTATAATTTTTTGTTTATATCCTAAATTATTTATTGAATGGATTAGAGAATATCAATCATTTATTAAACCCAATACGATTATAACTGATGTAACTGGGGTTAAAAAATGGGTAATTGAAGAATTAGATGGTATCTTAAGAGAAGATGTTGAATATATTGGTGCACATCCAATGGCTGGTAAAGAAGTTTATGGGGTGGAAAATAGCTCTAAAGCAATGTTTAAACCAGCTAACTATATTATTACACCTACATCTAAATCTTCATCTTCAGCAGTTGAGGTAGCAAGATCAATTGGTGAATTACTAGAATTTAAAACAATTGTTGAGCTTACACCAGAAGTACATGATGAAATGATTGGTTTTTTATCACAATTAACCCATTGTATTGCGGTTAGTTTAATGACTTGTAAAGAATCTGAACATCTAGTGTCATATACTGGGGATTCATTTAGAGATTTAACAAGAATTGCGAAAATTAATGAAAATTTATGGAGTGAACTGTTCATCCTTAACAAAGAAGAACTAATTAATCAAATGGATTTATTTTTAGAACAATTTACTAATCTAAAAGAAGCCATTAATAATAATGATCTTGATAAAATGAAAGAAATTATGAGACTATCTACGAAACGTAGAAGTTATTTTGATAAGTAGGTGATATTATGAATATGGAATTTTTAAGAAAATTACCAACCCCTCAAGAAATTAAAACACTATATCCTTTAAATAGTGAACTTGCAAAAGTAAAAGAAAAGAATGATGAAGAAATTAGAAAAGTCTTTACTGGTGAATCAGATAAATTTATTTTAGTAATTGGTCCTTGTTCAGCTGATAGAGAAGACGCAGTAATTGATTATATAAAAAGACTAAGAATCGTTCAAGATCAAGTAGCTGATCAAATTATCATTATTCCTCGTATTTATACTAATAAACCAAGAACAACAGGGGCTGGATATAAAGGAATGTTACATCAACCAAATCCATTATCTGACCCGGATATGTTAAAAGGATTAGTTGCGATTAGAAAACTTCATATGCGTGCCTTAGAAGAAGCAGGATTTTCATGTGCCGATGAAATGTTGTATCCTGAAAATCATCGATATTTATCAGATTTACTATCATATGTTGCGGTAGGAGCAAGATCTGTTGAAGATCAGCAACATCGCTTAACCGCAAGTGGTTTAGATATCCCTGTTGGTATGAAAAATCCAACTAGTGGTGATTTATCAGTAATGATGAATTCTATTAATGCAGCCCAACATTCTCATACATTTATCTATCGTGGTTGGGAAGTAGTCAGCAAAGGAAATGACACTGCTCATGCTATTTTAAGAGGCTATGTTGATAAAAGAGGACAATCACATCCAAATTATCATTATGAAGACTTGATTCAAGTGCATGAATTATATGAAAAATCTGGCCTTTTAAATCCAGCTGTTATTGTAGATACAAATCATTCTAACTCAAACAAAAAATGGTTGGAACAAATTAGAATTGCGAAAGAAGTTCTACATAGTATTAAAAGTAGTGAAAAAGTATATAAAATGGTTAAAGGCTTAATGATTGAATCATATATTGAAGATGGTAGTCAAAAAGCAGATGAATGTGTCTATGGTAAATCTATTACTGACCCTTGCCTAGGTTGGGAAAAGACTGAACAATTAATTTTTGATATTGCTGAAATTAGAAGAAATAAGTAAAATGAATGACAACGCTTTAAAAAGCGTTGTTTTTGTTTGCATAAAATGGAAAAAGGTGGTATAATAAGAGTATCAAAAATTAAAAAAGTGAAAGGTGTTTAATTATGGCTTATATTAATTTTCCTCGTGAATTATTAGACAAATTTTGTATGGAAGCTTTCCAAAAATTTGGCTTTACAGAAAAAGAAAGTAGAATTATTGCTGACGTATTATTAATGTCAGATGACTTTGGAATTGAATCACATGGTATGCAACGTTTAGTTCGTTATCATAAAGGTATTGAAAGTGGTTTAATTAAAGTTGATGCTAAACCAGAAGTTGTATTTGAAACTCCAATTAGTGCTGTTATTGATGCACATTCTGCAATGGGACAACTTGTTGGTCATCAAGCTATGCAAATGGCAATTGAAAAAGCAAAAACTAGTGGTGTTGGTATCGTATCTGTTAAAAATTCTAATCACTATGGTATTGCTGGTTATTATGCAAGACTTGCTATGGAACAAGGTTTAATTGGTTTCTCATCTACTAATAGTGAAGCTATTATGGTTCCTACATTTGGTAAAAAAGCAATGTTAGGTTCTAACCCAATCGCAGTTAGTGCTCCAGCTGATCCATATCCATTCTTCTTTGATGCCTCTACTACAGTTGTTACTCGTGGTAAATTAGAAATGTATAACAAAATGGATAAACCAATCCCAACAGGTTGGGCAGTTAATAAAGCTGGTGAATCTTCAAATAGCGCAAATGAAGTTTTAGGGAATATTAAAGCTCATGAAGGTGGAGGAATTGTTCCACTTGGTGGTGATACTGAATTATTAGGAAGCCACAAAGGTTATGGTTATGGTATGCTTTGTGAATTATTCTCATCAATTCTATCACAAGGTATGACATCAGCTCATACAATGCAAAATGGTTTCTCAGGTATTTGTCATGGATTTATGGCTATTAATCCTGCATATTTTGGCGATCCTGAACAAATTAAAGCTCATTTTAGTACATATTTAAATGAATTACGTCAAAGCCCTAAAGCTGATGGTGCTGAACGTATTTATACTCATGGTGAAAAAGAAATGGAAGCTATCAAGAAAGTTCAAAAAGAAGGCGTTCCAGTAAATGAAAATACTGTTAAAGAAATGGTTGATATGGCTGAATACTTAGGTATGGATGTAAAAGCATACTTTGGTGATTTTAAAGCTTCAAATTCAAATTTCAAGAGCAGTTACTAAAATTAAGGAGAATATTATGGCACAAAATGTTTATGAAAAAAGTTTAGTTTTACATGAAGAACATAAAGGTAAAATTGAAGTAATTTCAAAGGTTGAAGTAACAAATCGTGAACAACTATCTCAAGCATATAGTCCTGGTGTTGCGGAACCTTGTCGTAAAATTCACGCAAATCAAGAAGATGTTTATAAATATACTTCAAAAGGTAATTTAGTAGCAGTTGTATCTGATGGTACTGCAGTATTAGGATTAGGTGATATCGGACCTCACGCTGCTATGCCTGTTATGGAAGGAAAAGCAATTTTATTTAAACAATTTGCTAATGTTGATGCATTCCCAATTTGCTTAGATACTAAAGATGTTGATGAAATTGTTGAAACTGTTAAACGTTTAGCTCCAACTTTTGGTGGAATCAATCTTGAAGATATTTCTGCTCCAAGATGCTTTGAAATTGAAGCACGTTTAAAGAAAGAATTAGATATTCCAGTATTCCATGATGACCAACATGGTACTGCAATCGTTGTATGTGCAGGTTTACTAAATGCTTTAAAAGTTGTTGGTAAAAAAATGGAAGATTTAAAAGTTGTTATTAACGGTGCAGGTAGTGCAGGTATTTCAATTTGTAAATTAATTTTACAATTTGGTGTTGGTGATGTTGTTTTAGTTGATAGACAAGGTGCTTTATGTCCAGGTGAAGAATGGATGAACCCTGCTCAAAAAGATATGGCTGAAATTACTAATAAAAATAAACAACGTGGGCCTTTAACAGAAATCATTAAAGATAAAGATTTATTTATCGGTGTTTCTGCTCCTAACTTAGTTACAGCTGAAATGGTTAAAACTATGGCTAAAGATCCAATCGTGTTTGCGATGGCTAATCCAACTCCAGAAATTATGCCAGATGTGGCTAAAGAAGGTGGAGCTAAAGTTGTTGCGACTGGTAGATCTGATTTCCCTAACCAAATTAATAACGTATTAGTATTCCCAGGAATTTTCAGAGGTGCTTTAGATGTTAGAGCTACTGAAATCACTGAAGAAATGAAAATGGCAGCAGCACGTGCAATTGCATCTTTAATTACTGAAGAAGAATTAAATGAAGAATATATTATTCCATCTCCATTTGATCCACGTGTTGGCGAAGCAGTTGCAAAAGAAGTTGGGCGTGTAGCTCGCGAACAAGGAATCGCAAGAATCTAATGAAATATAATGTGCAATTTTATTGCACATTTGTTTTAATCAAAGAAAAGAGGATACAAAATGGCAAAATTTAAATTTCCTTATTATAAAAGTCATATTGAATATGAAATTGCAGATGAATTAGTGGCTGGTGTTTTAGTGTCTAAAACAGAAGAATATGTCGCAACTTTATCTGAAGTAGAACTAGTAAAAGAAGCCCTTACTAATCCAATAGGTCATATGCCGCTTTGTGAACTTGCAAAGGGGAAAAAGCATATTGTAGTTATTTCTAGTGACCATACAAGACCTGTTCCTAGTCATATCACAATGCCAATTATTTTAGAAGAATTAAGAAAGTATAATCCTGAAGTAAAAGTATCAATTTTGGTAGCTACAGGTATGCATAGACCATCAACTCATGAAGAATTGGTTAACAAATATGGAGAAAAAATTGTTGCTGAAGAAACAATTGTTATGCATAACGCCTATGTTGATAGTGATATGACTTTCAAAGGTATTTTACCTTCTGGTGGTGAACTTTGGGTTAATAAACTTGTTGATGAAGCTGATTTATTAATTAGTGAAGGTTTCATTGAACCACATTTCTTTGCTGGTTTCTCAGGTGGAAGAAAATCAGTTTTACCTGGTATTGCTTCTAAAAAGACTGTTCTTTGGAACCATAATGCTAAATTCATTGCAAATAAAAATGCAAGAGCAGGAAGCCTTGCAGAAAATCCAATTCATAAAGACATGTTATTTGCAGCAAAACAAGCAAAACTATCATTTATTTTAAACGTTGTTTTAAATGGTGAAAAGAAGATTATTAAAGCTTTTGCTGGTGATTTAGAAGAAGCTCATGCTTATGGATGTAATTTAGTTAAAGAAATTGCTCAAGTTGAACCTATTCATTCTGATATTGTTATTACTACAAATGGTGGTTATCCACTTGATCAAAATATTTATCAAACTGTTAAAGGGATGACTGCAGGGGAAGCATGTGTTAATGAAGGTGGTGTTATCATCATTTGTTCATCATGTGCTGATGGTACTGGCGGAGAATTCTTCTATAAGTTATTAGCTGATTGTAAAAATGCAGAAGAAGCTTATCAAAAATTAAATGATGTTGAGCCTAAAGATACTGAGTTTGACCAATGGGAAGCACAAATTTTAGCAAGAATTTTGACTAAAGCTCATGTTATTATTGTTAGCGATAAATGTGATCCATCAATTATCACTGCGATGCATATTAAACATGCTTATACTCTTGATGAAGCACTTGCTAAGGCTTCTGAATTAGTAGGAACAAATAAAAAAATTACAATCATTCCTGATGGAATTAGTGTAATAGTTAAATAAAATGAAAGGAATCAAGCGAAGTGTGGGATATAATTAAAGCCGTAATCACAGATGCTAATTTTATAGGAGCAATCATATCTTCGCTTGCTTTTATATTTTTAGGATACTTATTAAGATCAAAAAACATTATTTCTGCTGATGGTAAAAAGGCTATTAGCGCAATCGTATTAAAAATAGCTTTACCTGCTATGGCAATATCATGTTTTATGGTCGATTTAGATTATGAAGTTTTAAAAGAGAATATTATTGTCTTTATAATATCATTATTATTGTATATTTTGTTGATTTCTTTAGGGAATGCAATCTTTAGAAACTATGATAAACAAAAAAGAACTGTTCTTGGAATTTTAATTACCGTAGGCCAACTTACATTTTTTACAATTCCAATGTTAAAAGCTATCTATGCGGATAATGTTAGTAGTGTATTACTACCTGCTAATATGATGACTCTTGCTTTTAGATTAGTACTTTATATTTATTGTTATTTATCAATTGCTAATTTATCATTTAATAAAGAAAACTTAGTATCTTCAGTAAAAAAAGTTGTATTAAATCCTATTATGATTGCGATGTTTGTAGGAATTATTATTTGGCTTACACAAGACATTATGCCACAAGTAGAAATTAATGAAATAGAATATTCAATTTTTAGAATTGATAAAACATTACCTAGCTTATTTATGTTTATTAGTGCAGCTGACAAATTAACTACACCTTTAGCGATGGTTATAATAGGTTGTATTTTAGGTGAATCTAATATTAAAGAAGCCATGACTGATAAACTAGCTTGGATTGCTTCAATTTTAAGAACAATTATTGTACCATTAATTGTTTTAGCTATTTTATTAATTTTACAGTGGTCTAATTTAATTAATTTCAATGAATATAGTTTAGTCGTATTGGTATTAGGATTTGCTGCACCACTTTCTGCTGTGGTTAGTACTTATACATCAACTTATAATAATAATGAAGCTCTTGCTAGTAAAACATGCTTAATTTCAACATTGCTTTGTATTATTACATATCCTATTTTATATGTACTAATTAAACTAGTTTTGGAATTACCTATCTTTTAATCATTAATTATTAACGGCAGTTTACTGCCGTTTTTATTTATGTTCTATAATTTTAACTTTACACATAAAATTAATTGGTGATACAATGAAAAAAATAATAACTTTGATTATTATGATAGTAATGGGGCTTTGCCTTCCTTATTTATATAGTGTTAAAATTTCTGCCGAACCTAACCTTGCAAATAATTCAAAAAGTGCTACCATGGTAAATGTGGAAACAGGAGATGTAATATTTGAAAAAAATGCTAATGAAAAATTGGCTCCTGCTTCAATGACAAAAATTATGAGTATTATTTTGTTTATGGAAGCACTTGTGAGCGGTCAATTAAAAGCAGATCAATTAGTTACTACGTCACTTAATGCTTCGCAAATGGGAGGTTCACAAATTTTCTTAAGTGTTGGAGAACAAATGAAAGTAAGTGAATTATTAAAGTCAGTAGTTATTGCCTCCGCAAATGATGCTTGTGTTGCATTAGCAGAAGAAATTAGTGGTAGTATTGAATCATTTGTTAAATTAATGAATGATAAGGCGAAAATGTTAGGTTTAGAAAATACTAATTTTGCAAACGCAACGGGATTGCCAATTGAAAATCATTATACGACTAGTAATGATATGGCTATAATGAGCGCTTATTTAATTAAAAATTATCCGGAGATAATTAAACTTAGTAGTACTTATGAAGATTATGTAAGAAAAGATACAGATAATCCTTTTTGGTTAGTCAATACTAATCGACTTGTTAAGCATTACCCTAGTATTGATGGATTAAAAACAGGTTGGACAAATGATGCGGGATATTGCTTGAGTGCAACATCATATAATGATGACAATAAAATGCGCCTTGTCGCGGTTGTAATGGGATGTGAAACACCTCAAAAGAGAAGTGCTGATGTTGTAGAATTATTAAACTATGGACATAGTAATTATCACAATCAATTGGTTTTAAATAAAGGCAGTGTCATTTCAACAACTAATAATATAAAACTATTGCCAGAAGATGTTAGACTTTTAGTAAGTAATGATTTTTATGTATGCAAAAAGAAACAAGATAAAGAAAAAAACTACATTTTTAAATTGGAATTAAATAATGAAGATAATAATAAAGTAGGCATGGTTATTATCTATGATGGTGATGTAGAAATAGGTAGAGTTGATGTTAATTATGAACTAGAACCACGTGAGGTTAACTATTGGTTACTATTATTTAGAATAATGAAAAGACTATTTAATTAGGATATAATATGACAAAAAATTATCTATTAATTAAAAAAGTCTTAATATTATGAAAAAAACATTAAAATTTTTTTGTCATCTTTTGTCTTATAGAGGGGTTTATATTTAAATCCCTTTTTATAATGTTTAAGGATATGGTAAAATATTACAGCAAATAGGAAGTAGGGGTGGAAATGAGTTTAAGTTTACAAATGTCAATTAAAAGAAATGTTTTGTATGTTCGCTTGCGTGGAGAACTTGATCAAGCTAGTGTAGAAAGATTAAAGTATCGCGTAACGGAAGTTATTAATAAGTACTATATTGTTCATATAGTGATAAATCTTAAAGAAGTGCCATTTATGGATAGTAGTGGTATTGGATTTATAATTGGTAGATATTCACAATTAAAAGAAAGAAAAGGGAAAGTAGTAGTGTGTTCGATGAATGAACTTATCGAAAGGATATTTACTTTATCTGGTTTAAAGAAAATTTGTTTAGTAGCAGCATCTGAAGATGAAGCGCAAAATATATTGGAGGTAGCATGAATAATTTAATGAGTGTAAAGTTTTTAGCTAAAAAAGAAAATGTCATTTTCGCAAGAGGTGTAGCGGGAGCTTTTTTAGTAAATTTAAATTTAGAATTAGGTTTTTTAAATGAAATAAAAACAGCGATATCAGAAGCAGTAACTAATTCAATTGTTCATGGTTACTTGTGTGATGATACAAAATTAGTTGAATTATCGATGTCGTATGATGATGAAGTTGTAACAGTTGAGATTATTGATAATGGAGTAGGGATTGAAGATATCACAAAAGCAAAAGAACCTTTATATTCGACCAAATTAGAAGAAGAAAGAGCTGGTTTAGGTTTTACAATTATGGAAGTTTTTACAGATCAATTATTAGTGACATCAATTGTTAATCAAGGAACAAAGGTGAAAATGATTAAGAAATACTATGAATAATATAAAAATTGATAGTTATGAATTTATTATAAATAAACATAAAGGATTAGTTTATCATATTGTTAATCGGTTTAATGTTTGTGCATTTGACCGAGATGATTTAATACAAGTTGGGTTAATGGCTCTTTTACAAGCAGCTAAGAGATTTGACATTAATAAAGGGATTAAATTTTCGACTTATGCGGTGCCATTTATCTTATGGAGTATAAAAAAAGAATTACGAAATAAAGTATGTTATTTAAATGAAGAAGAAATTGATAATTTAAAATCACCGACTGATAATTTTAAGTATCAATATTTAAATGAAGAAGAACAAGAATTATATAAATTAAGAGTAATTAAACAATTATCACAAAGAGAAATTGCTAATAAATTAGGAGTGGATCAATCAACTATTTCAAGAAAACTAAAAAAATTAAAAGTTGAGATTAAAAAAGGTATGTAATGTTAAAAAACACCAATAATAATATTGGTGATTAAATGGAGAAAAGAATAGTAAAAAATGCATTAGATAAAAATAAAATAAAAAGACCTGTATTAAAAAATTCTATTAAGGCATTTGTGGTGGGAGGACTAATTGCGATTATAGCTCAAGGATTACTTGATTTATATATGAGAGTATTTGAGCTTGATAAATCAACTTCAACTAGCATGATGTCAATTACTTTAGTTTTTATTGCTTCAATATTAACAGGAATTGGTGTCTATGATAAAATTGGACAATTATCAGGAGCAGGAACGATTATACCTATTACAGGATTCTCTAATTCAATGACTTCAGCTGCACTAGAATCTAAATCTGAAGGTGTTATTTTAGGAATTATGACTAATATGTTTAAATTAGCCGGTGCCGTAATTGTAGCTGGAGTAGTTAGTTCATTTGTTTTTGGAACATTAATTTATCTAGTGGGGTTGTTATAATGAAAAAGATTGGAAAAAATAGTATTATCTTTGATGATGTTTATCTTTTTTCAGCTGCTACTGTTTCAGGCCCTACAGAAAAAAATGGTCCTCTTGGCGGATTTTTTGATTCAAGTTATGAAAAGTTAGATTGTGGCGAGTCATCATGGGAAAAAGCCGAAGCTAGGCTTATGAATGACGCAATTAGACTTGCTTTATTTAAGGCTGGTTTATCAGAAGAAGATTTATCTTTAATAGTTGCGGGGGACTTAAATAATCAGCTAGGAGTTTCTAATAGTGTGATGAAAGATAAAAAGGTTCCTTTTTTAGGCGTTTATGGAGCTTGCTCAACATCCGTTTTAAGTTTGATTAATGGTAGTGTTTATATAGACAATGGATTTGGTAATTATATAGCCTGTGCAACAAGCTCTCATAATGCAACTAGTGAAAGACAATTTCGTTATCCGACCGAATATGGTGGACAAAAGCCTAGTTCTTTAACTTCTACTGCTACAGGTGCCGGCTGTGGGATTGTATCTAAAAATAAATCTTCTATTAAGATTACTGCTGCAACACTCGGTGAAGTTTATGATGCGGAATGTTATGATTCTTTAGATATGGGACGAACAATGGCACCTGCTGCGGCTTTTACTCTTAAACAGCATTTAAAGGATTTAAATGTTAGTATTGACGATTATGATTTAATTATTACTGGTGATTTATCTACGTATGGTAAAAAAGTATTTGATGATATTTTATTAGAATATGACATTGATGTTAGAAATCGTCATCATGATGCAGGATGTATGTTGTATAATCCTAATAGACAAACTGTATTAGCAGGAGGTAGTGGGTGTGCATGTTGCGCACTTGTTATGTATGGTTTTATAGTAGAAGAAATGATAAAAAAGAATTTAAATAAAGTATTGATTATCGCAACAGGTGCCTTACATAATCCAATCATGATTGCTCAAAAAGAATCAATCCCGGCGATAGCCCATGCTATTTGTTTAGAAAGAGGTGCAGTATGATTTATATTTATGCATTCTTAGTCGGGGGATTAATTTGCCTAATTGGACAATTATTATTAGATGTTGCGAAATGGTTGCCTGTACATATTACAATATTTTTTGTATGTTTAGGTTCATTATTAGAAGCTTTCGGGTTATATGATATCTTGATAGATTTTGCTGGCGGTGGAGCTTTAATGCCGATTTCTAGTTTTGGGCATTCTTTAACTCATGCTGCTTTAGAGGCAAGTCAAACAAGTGGTTATTTAGGATTATTTACTGGTGTATTTGATATTACTGCTGGAGGAATTACAGCCGCAATATTATTTGCTTTTTTTACCGCACTAGTTTTTAAACCTAAAGGATGAATATGATGAGAGACAAACTTGACCAAAAACTAGGATATGGTCAAGTTTTTGATATTAAAAGAAGAATTATTAGTTTTAATAACCAAGAATTAACAATATACTTTTCATCTTTTTTAGTTGATAATGATAATATTGTTCAATTATTATTAGGTTTTATTGAAACAAATTATCATGATGATGCTTTTGGAAATAAAAGTGTTTTAGCACATCTGGCTAATCACAATTTAACGGTAGAAGAAAATTTAGATACTATTGTTACTAATATTTTAAGTGGTTTAGTTGCGATTGTTATAAATGATGAGACGTCTGTTATAGTACTTGATTTAAGAAATTACCCAGGTCGCTCAATTGGTGAACCAGATAGCGAAAAAGTAGTGCGTGGGTCAAGAGATGGTTTTACTGAAAGTATCGCCACAAACATGGGCTTAATTAGAAGAAGAATTAGAAGTGGAAGGCTAAGAAGTGAAGTTTTTCAAATTGGAGATTATAGTAAAACTGATGTAGCTTTAATATATTTAGATGAATTTGTTGATCAAAAAGCATTAAATGATGCAAGAGACAAGATTAAAAATGTTAGAACTGTTGATTTAACCATGAGTGATAAAGCATTAGAAGAATTGATTGCCGATAACAATTTATCACCTTATCCGCTTGTTAGATATACAGAAAGACCCGATACGTTTGTGGCACATTTATATCAAGGGGCATTTGGAATATTGGTTGATACATCACCTAGTGCAATTTTAGCTCCTACAACCATTTTTGATCATATGCAACATGCGGAAGAATTTAGACAAACACCAATTAGTGGAACATACTTGAGAATTTTAAGAATGATTGGAATAATTCTTTCGTTTCTTTTAATGCCAATTTGGTTTACAGTTATTGAAAGTGATATTGAAATACCTTCATTCTTCAGTAAAGTCTTTAGTTATGAAGGAACTAAAAACTACGTTTTTTTACAAATAATTCTTGCTGAAGTAGGATTAGAACTTTTAAGAATGGCATCTATCCATACGCCTAACTCGCTTTCTACTTCGATGGGATTAATCGCAGGTGTTATTATTGGCGATATAGCAATCGAACTAGGTTTATTTACGCCTGCGATTGTTTTAATAGGGTCAATTTCCGCAATTGGTTCTTTTATAACTCCTAGTTATGAATTATCACTTGCAAACAAGATTGTAAAATTAATTTTATTATTTTTAATTAAATTCTTTGGCATTTATGGTTTTATTAGTGGATTAATATTACTTATTATACATTTAGCTACAAGAAAAAGTTTTACTAGACCTTACTTATATCCTTTAATTCCTTTTTCTTTTAAAAACCTAATTAAACAGCTAATTAGATTTCCTTATCGTAATAAACAACATTAATATTGATTTGCTTATTGATTGATATTTTAGTGATTTTTTGGTAGAATTTACTAAAGTATTATAAAGTATAAATTGTGAGGAAATTATGAGCAAAATTAAAGTAGCAGCATTAGGAGGAATTGGTGAAAACGGCAAAAATATGTTTGTTGTTGAAGTAGATAACCGAATATTTGTCCTTGATGCTGGTTTAAAATATCCAGAGGTAGACTTATATGGTGTTGATGCGATAATCCCAAATATGGATTATTTAATTGAAAATAGAAATCGTATTGAGGGAGTTTTCTTATCACATGCCCATGAAGATCATATAGGTGCACTACCATTTTTATTACAAAAAATCCATACTCGTGTTTATGGTAGTAATTTTACAATTACGTTATTAGAAAATTTAATTAGTCAAAGTAATATCGATATTAGAAAAACCAAACTATATCGTATTAATACAAATAAAAAGTACACTTTTGGAAATGTAAATGTTGCATTTTTTGGGACTACTCACTCTATTCCTGAATCTTGTGGAATTGTAATAGAAACAGAAGATGGTTCAATTGTATTTGCTCCTGACTTTAATTTTCATTTGCCACCAACACCTGCATATCAAACTGAATTTGATAAAATAACAGCTCTTTCTAATAGTAATGTGTTACTTGCTATGACTGAAAGCATTGGTATTAGTGAAGTTGACCGTTCAAACAATGATATTATGTTTGAACATATTATTAATTCTTGTCTTAATACTGCAGCAGGGAAAGTATTCATTGGGATTTATGCGACTGATTTAAGTAGAATCCAAAAAGTTGTCGATGTTGCTAGTGCACAAGGATATAAAGTTATTTTACACTTTCCAACAAGAGATAAAATATTAAATGTTGCGTTAAAAAATAAATATATTACAATTCCTGAATCATCATATGTAGATTATAAGACATTTAATCAAAGTGCTCATCAAAAAATAGTGATTATTTTATCAGGAGTTGGATTACAACCATATCGTAGTGTGACAAAGATTTTAAATGGTCAAAGCAAACAATTTACAATGGAAAAAAATGATCAAGTAATGTTCGTTTCTGATCCGATTCCAGGGACTACTAAAGAAGCCTTGCAGACTTTAGATTTACTTGCAAGACATGATATTAAAACTATTCGTGTAGAAAATAAAATGTTAAGAACATCACACGCTACTGCGGAAGACTTATTGATGTTTTATCAAATGATTAAGCCTAAGTATATCATGCCGATTGTAGGTGAATATCGTCATTTACAACGTCATTATGACTTAATTGAAAAACAAACTGCTGTTAACTCTGAAGTTTTGAAACTTGATAATGGAAAAGTAATTGTTTTTGAAAATGGTTCTGTTAGTGAGAGCGAAGTAATTGCAACTGGCTCATTTTTAGTAGATGGATCTTTAATGGATAGTGTTAATGATAAAGTTGTTGAAGAAAGAAATACGTTAGCAGAAGAAGGTGCTGTATTCATCCTTATTAATATTAATCAACGTACTAGAATGTTAATTAATAATCCGGTTGTTTATATGAAGGGATGCGTTTTGGGAGGAAATGTTGATGAGTATAAGAAGAATGTTTCTGAAATGGCTTTAAAACATGCTACTAACGCACTTAAAAAAGGTAAATTTGAACAAGCTTATTTACAAAACCTTTTAGAAACTGAAGTAGGTAGAATGACTTATCGTATTTATAAAAGACGTCCAGTTATTATTCCTATCATCAATGAAATGATACAATAAATTTGAAAATGCGGATAATCGATATCTGCATTTTTTTACATTTTCCGCATATGATATTAAGACAGGAGGTCTTAATATTAATAAGTTAGATATTAATCAAGAACTAATAAAATATTTAATTACGTTAGGTAGTAATAAACCTGGTTGGGCCTATACCTTGTTTGATGAAATAATATCTAATTCAAAATTAACTTTCATTAAAGACACAACGATGATTATTCATATTAGGACTTTATCAATTAATAAAGCAACAATACTATTTACAATATTAAAAGAATTACATAAACTAGGAATCGCCAAGAAGGTATTAAATAAAAAAGAATATTTAATTATTCATTTTAATAAAAATCTAAATATGTGTTATTTTGAAAACCCTAATAAATGGCAAAGTTTAATTTTGTATCATGAGTTAGAAAAAGAAGAACTAGAATTTAAGTGTACTTATTTTCATAGTAATGATAAATATGATCTTTTAATTGAGTCAGAAAAAAGGCAAATATTTATTTATACAAATTGTCAGAATTTTGAAAGTGATAATATAGAAAATGCCTATTATTTAGGTCAACATCTTAATAAAAAATGTCCAATTGGTAACTTTATAAAGTACACAAATCAACATAATAAAATAATTCAAAATATCAAGAGATTACTTATCTAAATTAATTTAAATTTTAGTAAAATACTTGCAATATATGCAATAATGTAGTATAATATGAAAGATGTTATTAGGAGGATGCAGTTTATGCGTATTAATGTATTATTAAAATGTACTGAATGTGGCGAAGAAAACTATTTAACTGAAAAAAATAAACGTAATACTCCAGATCGTTTAGAACATAAAAAGTATTGCCCTCGTTGCAAAAAAGCCACTATTCACAAAGAAAAAACAAAAAAATAGTAAATGAAATAAATGCTTATTTAATAGGCATTTATTTTTTTGTTTAATACCCATAATTAGTCAATTATTTTATTATGATTGTGATAGGATAATTGTGGTGATAATATGGCAAAAGAAAAAGTGCTTAGAATAGAAAAAGATAAAAAAGATATGACTTTCTACTATGAAGTAATTGGCATATTATCGATTGTGATACCAATTATTGCTTTTGCGAGATTTGGTTTAGTAGGATATTATGTGATGCTAGTCTTCAAAATAATTTTTGGTGATTGGTCTTTTTTATTTTTATTGTTTTTAATGTTATATGGTATCAGATGTTTAATTTTTCATAAGTCGATTATGATTAAAAGTGTCAGATTTATTGGGATTATTCTATTTGCTATTAGTATTTTAACTTTATCACATTTACCTATGCATAACTATGTTTCACAATTTGATAGTAATTATTTTAAAGTTACTTTAAGTTTATATTTAGACTATTTAAAGCATTATGAAGAAAGTTTAATTGTAGGTGGGGGAATAATTGGCACTGTTTTCTTTTATTTAGGATATAGTTTACTAGGAGTAGCAGGTACAATATTAATAGTTTTAGTATCATTTGTTATTGGTATTTCTTTTATTTTTGAAATGACTTTAAAAGATATGATAATGGCAGTAATTAATCGTTTTCGAAAATTGTTTAGTAGAACTAGTGGAGTAGTTAATTTTTTAAAATATGAAATTAAGATTAAGTCTAAAGATGAAAAACCAAAGAGAACTAAAAAAAGAGCGTCTAAACCATTATCAATTACTAATTTAGAAGAACCATCAGAAAATACTTACTCACTTAGTGAAGAACAACACGCGGAAGCAGTAAAAAAAACTATTATGGCTATTTTAAATATGATGAATATTTTTTATGAATCAGTAACATATGAAATAAGATCACATGTTAGTGTATATACTATTAATACTTTATCTACAATAAGTTTAGAGACGATGCAAATGAAACTTCATTCAATGATTAATGATAAGTTTTTAATAAGAAAGGATTCAACTTCGTCTAAAGTGATTATAGAAGTTAATAATTTATATCCAAGACATTTAGCTTTTAAAAATGTTATAAGCAGACTATTAAAAAGAAGTAATGAAAGTAAGCAACTAGCAGTTGGTATTAATACTTATGATGAATTAATTGTAACAAAATATGAATCACCTAGTTTAATATATAGTTATAGTGATAATGATGGGGTTATTAACTTAATTAATTCATTAATTTTAACACCTTATTTTTTGTATAATTCTAGTGATTTTTCAGTTTATTTATTTGATTTTAATGGTTTATATAATAGTTTCTCGCAAATCACTAATTATCATACAAATTTCGACAACTTAGAAGAAATAATTAAAATGATTGATTATCGTTATTCTAAGTTTCAAGAAGTTGGCACTAATAATTTAATTGATTATAATATTTATGTAAATAATCAAAATTTAAAAGATGTTGAAAGATTTGAAGTTGTATATGTTTATTTATTGGGAATTGAGAAGATTTTATCAAAAGAAATGATTGAAAAATTGTCTTACTTATTACAAAATAGTCAACAATGTGGAATTTATGTAATAGGACATTTAACAAATGATGATAATATTCCTAATCATATCACAAGTCTTTTTGAATATCGTATTTTCTTAAATGGTTTAAATATGCAAATTATTAAAAATTTAGGATTTGATAATACTCCTAAACTACATTATGATGAAGCATTTGTTCAATATAAAGATGCTATTGAACGTGTTAGTTTAGTGAATATTAGTAAAAAAGATATTGAATGGTGTATAAAGCAAATAAAAAAGTAATTAGTTAAACTTTTTGTTAACTAATTACTTTTTTTCCAATTCTCTATTTGCTCGTATCTTTCCTTTAGGCCTATTTCAATTTTTGAAGAAGCTTTAGGATGATAATATTTAGCATTTTTCAATGTGTCTGGTAAATATTGTTGTTTAACCCAGGCATTTGGATAATCATGCGGATATAAGTAAGCTTTTTGAGATGGGTCAAAGGAATATGTATTTTTAAGGTGAAGAGGAAGTTTTCCACCTTTACCACTTTCGATATCTTCCATAGCCTTAGCCACTGCTAGATATGCAGAGTTAGATTTTGGTGATAAGGCCATTTCAATTACTATAACAGAAAGAGGAAGACGCGCCTCAGGATTACCTAGTTCACGGGCAGCATCAATTGCTGCTTTTACTCTTGGTCCAAGGGTTGGATTAGCTAGTCCAATATCTTCATAACATATAGCAAGTAGTCTTCTGCATAAACTTTGTAAGTCATCGGCTATTATTAATTTAGACAAATAGTGTAAAGCTGCATCAACATCACTGCCGCGTATTGATTTTTGAAGACCACTTAATGTATCATAATAACTATCTTCATTAGCATCAATTGATACATTTGCTTTTAACACAGCATTTTCTGCATCTTTTAAGGTAATTCTATTAGATTTATTGGTAAGAGTTATAAGTTCAAAACTGTTGATTAGTGATCTTATTTCTCCACCTGCAATATTTACTAAATAATCATAAACTTCACTGTCAATTTCACATGTAAGATTCATATTTTCATATGCTCTTTTCAATATTATATGCATGTCTTCATTTGATAAGTCATTTAGTTTGAAAATATTACAGCGGGACCTAATAGCTGGATTAACCGCATGATACGGGTTAACAGTAGTTAGCCCAATCATTGTAAGGGTTCCACTTTCAACATATGGCAAAAGGAAATCTTGAATATCTTTTTTCATACGATGAATTTCATCGATAACAATAATAGATTCATCATTAAATCTAGCTTCATTGACAATTTGTTTTAATAAGTCTTTATTATCAGTAGAAGCATTAAATCTATATGATGGAATATTTGACATTTTACAAGTTGCTTCGGCGATAGTTGTCTTGCCAGTACCTGGTGAACCATATAAAATGAAAGAAAAGACTTTCTTTTGTTCAATCATTTTTCTTAAAATACCATTTTGACCAACTAAATGTTCTTGCCCGACAATTTGATCAAAATGGGTTGGTCTCATAACGAATGCTAAAGGTTTCATATGAACCTCCTTATTAATATGGTGCTCCTAGCCAGAATCGAACTAGCATTTTAGCATTACCATTGCTACGTTCTGCCATTGAACTATAGGAGCTTTTATCTTAGATATTATACCATAAATTACCTTTAACCGCAACAATTTAATTTGAAAACCTATATTTTGAATTTTTTTCAACTAAAATTCACCTACAAATCCACAAAATATGATATAATATATAAAAAGAAAAAGGTGGGAAGATTATGAGTAGAATTTTAGTAGTAGATGATGAAGCTAATATTCGTGAATTAATAAAAAAATATGCTTCTTTTGAAGGATATGAAGTCTTTGAAGCAGTTGATGGTATGGATGCGGTTGAGAAAGTATCTAATAATGACTATGATATAATTGTTATGGATGTTATGATGCCAGAGCTTGATGGCTTTTCTGCTGTTAAAGAAATTAGAAAAATTAAAAATACGCCAATTATTATGTTATCAGCTCGTGGTGAAGAATATGATCGTCTTCATGGCTTTGATTTAGGTATTGATGATTATGTTGTTAAACCATTTTCGCCTAAAGAATTAATGATGAGAATTGCGGCTATCATGAACAGATATCGTAGTGCTGTTGTTACAAATCAAAATGTATTTACTTTTGGCGATTTAAAAATTGACTATGATGCTAGAATCGTAACAATTAGTGATGAACGTATTGAACTTACACCGAAAGAATATGAATTATTAACATATCTTATTAAGAATGAAAATATTGCAGTAACAAGAGAAACATTATTAACTAAGATTTGGGGCTATGATTTCTTTGGCGATGATCGTACATTAGATACACATCTTAAGTCACTAAGAAAGAAAATAGGTGTGTATGGACAAAATATTATTACATTAAGAGGCGTAGGTTACCGTTTTGAAACTAAATAAGATTGGTTTAAAGTGGAAAATTTTTGCGTATTTTTTATTCTTTGCAACCTTAATTATAATATGTACTTGGTTATTCCAAACTTTCTTCTTTAATTATTTTTATTCAGATAGTAAAAAAAGATCATGTTATAATCTATCTGAGCAATTAGAAGTTGTTTTAAGTAATACCCCTAGTATTGAGGCTTTAAGAGATAAGACTAATACTTTGGATTCAATTGCTTCATTATCTGAAAATTCAGAAGTTGATTTAGTACTTTCTTATTTAGAAATGAATGGAGATATTGTTGTATTATATTCAAGTAATGATGATACAATGTCTGAACTTCATAGCGAACTTGCTAGACGTTGGAAAAAAACTCTACATAGTGGTATTGAAGGTAGATTTATGGAAACAGAAGGTAATTTACTTAAATATGATGCCCTTGTTTTTTGTGGAAGACAGAATGTTTTAATAACACTTACAACAAGTTTAGCACCAAGTGGCAATTTACTTTTATTTATGAGAACATATTTAATCTTCTTAATTGTTATTACTGCACTTTTGGCAGTCGGATTTGCTACATTTGTTTCCTCTGATATTTCAACTCCAATCTCAGCTTTAAATAAAGCAGCGAAAGAACTTGCTAAAGGAAATTATCAAGCTAAATTTAAAGGATATGGATATAATGAGATTCAAGAATTGTCTGAGTCTTTAACTTATGCCGCAGAAGAACTTGGAAAATTAGATAAATATCAAAAAGATTTAATTGCCAATGTTTCACACGATTTAAGAACACCACTTACATTAATTACTGGATATAGTGAAATGATGAAAGATTTACCTGATGAAATGAATCCAGAGAATTTACAAGTAATTATTGATGAATCGAAGAGACTAACTCGCTTAGTAAATGATATTTTATTACTAACTAAATTACAAAGTTCAACTGAAGAATTCAAATTTGATCGTTTTAGTTTAACTGATAGTGTCAATGAAATCATTTATCGTAATAATAAATTAGTAGGCCAATTAGGAATTGAAATGAAATTTATATATGATAAAAATGTTGATGTTAATGGCGATGAAGAGAAAATTTCTAAAGTCTTGTATAATTTTATTAGTAATGCTATTCACTATGTAGGTGAAGATAAAAAGGTAATTGTTAAACAAACTATTACTGATAAAGTTGTTCGTATTTCGGTAATTGATCATGGTATTGGTATTAATCCTGAACACCTTAAAGATGTTTGGAATCGATATTATAAAGAAAATAAGAACCATAAGCGTACATCTTCTGGGTCAGGATTAGGATTATCGATTGTAAAAGGAATTCTTGAAAACCATCATTTAAAATATGGTGTTAATAGCACTGTAAATGAAGGTAGTGAATTCTGGTTTGAAATGGAAATTATCGATTAATTATAGATAATAGGAGGTTATATGAAAAAGTTTTTTAATGTTTTGATAGCTATGTGCTTGTTACTTTCTCTTGGTGCATGCACATTAAGTGCAAATACAACAATAAATGCTCCTTCAACTGAAATTTCAGGTGATACAAATAATAATACTCAAAATAGCACCCCTAATAATGGAACAGTAGATGTTGATGATTTACAAAGTGTTATTGAGGAAACTTGTTTAAAACTTGAGGATTCGGTAATTGGAGTAACATTAAAAGAAGTTACTTATAAAAATCCTACTACTCCATCACTTGGCACTGTTGAAAAAAATGTTAGTGTTGGAAGTGGTGTAATTATTAAAAGAGAAGAAATTAAAGATAATAATGATAAATTTATAGCTTATAAATATTATGTTGTCACTAATCGTCATGTTGTATTAGAAGATGCGACAACATCAACAGTTAAATTCAATATTTATGCTTATTTAGGAAATGATGACGTTGAAATCTTAGCTGACTTAGTGGGATATGATGCTAAAGTCGATGTGGCTTTAATCACTTTTAATCATAGTGAATTAATCGAACCTGTTAAGATTGGATCAAGTGCTAATCTTAACAAAGGTAGTTTCGCAATCGCAATTGGTAATCCCGATGGTTATGATTATTATGGCTCTGTAACATTTGGTGTTATTAGTGGTCCTATTCGCTACATTGATGTTAATACAGATGATGATGAATATAATGATTTCACTGCTTCATATATTCAACATGATGTCGCAATCAATCCTGGTAATAGTGGTGGTGGATTATTTGATATTCATGGTAATCTAATCGGAATCAATACATTAAAATTAGTTGCTAGTGATATTGATAATATGGGATTTGCGATTCCAATTGATGTTGTAATGACTATTGTTGAAGACTATTTAATGAAAGGAATTAAGATTGTTCGTCCTAGACTTGGTGTTTTGGGCATTGAAATTAGAGCATTATCAACATATGATATTGAACACAGTGAAGATATTATGGATTTACCTGATATTTATAATGGTGTTAAACCTTATGGTATTTATGTAAATCAAATTTATGAAAATACTTCATTAGATGGTTTTGGCATTGAAAAACATGATATAATATTATCAATTGGTGATATTACAATTACTAGAATGAATATTTTAACAGCTCGTCTTAATTCATTAGTTGACTATCAAGTAGGAGATGAAGTAGAAGTTACTTTCTATGATCGTAGTGAAAGCCAAATTAAAACTGTTAAAGTTGTATTAAAAGGAGAATAATTAATATTCTTTAAAGGAGAATTATATGTACTTAGAAGTTAAGAATTTAAGTATGACTTTTGATAAAAAGGTTTTATACAATAACATTAACTTCCGTATCTTACCAAAAGAAAAAGTTGGAATTGTAGGCCCGAATGGAGTAGGAAAGTCTACTCTAATTAAGATATTGGGAGGAGAAATCATACCTGATACGGGCAGTATCGAATTTGATAAAAATATAAAGATTGGCTACCTAGACCAATATGCTAAAGTTGATAAGAAAAAACGAATTATTGAATACTTAAAAGAAGCTTTTTCTTCCTTATATAATAAGGAAGAAAAAATGAAAGAATATTTAAAACTGATAAAATCAACAACTGACTCTTCATTACACACAAGATATGCTAAAAGTGCATCTATCATTCAAGAAGAATTAGAAGCTAATCGCTTCTATGAGATTGATTCAATGATTATGAAAGTCGCTAAAGGTTTAGGAATTACCAACTATGGCATGCAGACAGAACTTGGTAAATTATCAGGTGGGCAGAAAGTTAAAGTTGTACTAGCTAAACTTTTATTAGAAGACCCCGATTTAATAATCTTAGATGAACCGACTAACTTTTTAGATGAATCTCATGTTGAATGGTTGGTTAAGTATTTAAAAGAATATAAAGGAACATTTTTAATTGTTTCTCATAATCAAGAATTCTTAAATGATGTTGTTAATGTGATTTTAGACATTGATAATACGCAAGTTAAAAAGTATAAAGGTAATTATCAAGCTTATGAAATGAAAAAAGCTATGGATGCGGAAGTGTTTGAAAGACAATATGCCGCTCAACAAAAAGAAAAAGCTAAACTTGAAGATTACATTAACCGAAACAGAACAAGAGCATCAACTGCTAAAATGGCACAAAGTAGACAAAAGAAACTAGATAAGATGGAACTTCTAGAAAAGCCTAAAAGTCAAAATGTACCAATGCATTTAAAATTTAATTATTCTTCTATTTCTTCACATCGTTTCTTAGTAGTTGAAGATTTAGAGATTGGATATTATTTCTCACTTCTACCAAAGATTTCTTTTGAAATAAAAAGTGGAGATCGAATTGCGATAATGGGATTTAATGGTATTGGTAAGACCACCCTTCTTAAAACTTTAATTGGTGAATTAAAACCAATTGGTGGAAATTTTAAGTTTGTTGATGATGCTAAAATCGCTTATTTTGAACAAGAACATCATTTTGAAAATGATAATATTTCTCCTTTACAATATATTCAAGAAATATATCCAAAATTAAATGAAAAAGAAATTCGTGGCATTTTGGCTAAAAGTGGGATTGTGGGGCCACTTGCTTTACAGCCTATTAAAACAATGAGTGGAGGTGAACAGTCTAAACTTAAACTTTGTCTTGTGACAATGCAAAAAGCAAATGTATTAGTTTTAGATGAACCAACTAATCACTTAGACGCAAATAGTAAAGAAGAATTAAAAAAAGCATTAATAAATTATCCAGGAACTGTTATTTTTGTTTCTCATGAACATGAATTTACTAATGCTGTTGCTACGAAGAAGTTTGATATTGAAGAATTATTATTGAGTTAGAAAGTATCTAAAGTATTCTTTGGATACTTTTTTTAATTTTGTGTTATAATTAAATATATTATTTTAGGAGTTTATTATGATACATATGTTAATAGGTATTCCTGGTAGTGGCAAGTCTACTTACGCCAAGGAGTTAAAAGAAGAACTAAAGTGTGATGTTATATCAACCGATTATGTTAGACAAAGTCATCCCGAATGGCCTGAATCAAGAATTTGGCCTGAAGTCTATCGTTTATCATATCTTGCGTTAGTGGAAAATCGTGATGTCATTTTTGATGCGACTAATATTACACCAAAGGTTCGTAAACGTTATATTGATGAAGTTGAAAATATAGGGTGTTGTATGTCTATTTGTGGGTATTATTTTGACACTCCTACTAAAGTATGTTTAGAAAGAGTAATGCTTAGAAATTTAGATCCAAATGAATTATACTTACCACCTGAAGTTGTTGAATCATATGGTAATAGAATTATAAAGCCTAAACTAAGTGAAGGTTTCTCTTCCCTTAAATTTATCAAAAATGGAGAAATTGTTAAAACACATGGATTTAAAAAATAAGATTAGTAGAATAATAAACTTTGTTGAAAGTTGCCCAAATAAATCAATTATTGCAGTAGAAGGCAAATGCGCTAGTGGAAAAACTACAATTTCAGCTAATTTAACAGATTATACTGTTATTCATATGGATGATTTTTT
This sequence comes from Bacilli bacterium, assembly GCA_017411715.1. Lineage (GTDB taxonomy): Bacteria > Bacillota_I > Bacilli_A > ML615J-28 > CAG-313 > UMGS1109. Next base: position 109,516 of record JAFQPO010000004.1, read on the forward strand.
CTTACCAATGCATAAAAAAACACCTGCTCGAATGGAAGAAGTAGGTGGTAATATTGATTATGAGCTAGTACATAAAACTTTAGAAGCACTTATTTTGTCTCTAAATAATAATCAAGATACATTTAAATTTAAAATATTTGATTGTAGTAATCAAACATATGTTGATAAAGAAATCAAAATAAAAGAAAAAATAATTTTAGAAGGAGTATACTCTACTCACTATTATTTTCAACATCTCATTAACTATATTATTTATGTTGATGTTTCACAAGATGTTCAATATGAACGAATTTCAAAAAGAAAAATGGCCGATCGTTTCTTTAATGAATGGATGAAATATGAAGAGGCATATTTCAAAAAGTATAATATCAAAGAAAAAGCACATTTAATTGTGTAGGAGGAAAAGATGAAATTAGAAAAAATTGATATTTTAGATTTTAATGAAAATGTATTTAAAATTATAGGTAAAGATTATGCTTTACTTGCGGCAGGTGACCTAAAACATCATAATGCCATGACAATAGGCTGGGGAGGTTTAGGCTTTCTATGGCGTAAAAATGTGTCAATGGTTTTTGTTAAACCTACTAGATATACTTATGATTTTACTGAAGCTAGCGATACATATTCTATTAATTTCTTTACTCCAGAAGATAAAGAAATTATTTCTGTTTTTGGCAGTAAGTCAGGTCGTGATTGTGATAAAGACGCAATTTGTAATATGGAACCTATAATGTTAGATGGCGCTATTGCTTATGCTAATGCGAGATTAGTTATTGTTTGTAAAAAAATTTATCATCATGATTTTGATGAAGCATTAGTTCCAGAAGATGTAAAAAATATGTATTATAAAGATCAAAAATTTCATCGTGTTTATTATGGAGAAGTTATATCAATCTATCAAGCTAAATAAGTAACATATCAGATTATTTGGTATGTTTTTTTAAAAAATAAGTCATTATTATAATAATCGTTTGAATAAATAGAATTAGAGTTTTTTATCAAATTTTTTAATCTATTATTTAAAAAAGTTCTAACAATTAAGTTAGAACTTTTAATTTTATGGTAATATATGACCTGCTGATAAATATAAACTATACCATTCTTCTCTAGTTAAATTTATTTCTTTTGCTTTTACTAGTTGAAGTAAATGATTAATAGATGTAGTTCCAACAACAGGCGTAATATTAGAAGGGTGTCTTAATATCCATGCAATAGCAATTGCGTTTTTAGTAACGTTATATTTATCGGATAATTCTTGTAATTTATTATTTAATGCTTCATATTTAGGATTGTCTATGAAACTACCATCGTCCCAAGAGGCCATAAGTGGTGACCATGCTTGTAGTTCTATCTCCTTTAAAAGTGAATATTCTAATAAGTTTCCGCTTCTTAGAAATCCTTCATCTTCAGACATGTTCACAAATAATCCTTCACTAATCATATGGGAATGTACAATGCTGAACTGAACTTGATTATATTTGATTTTATTAGTCAAGTATTTATTATATAACTCTATTTGCATAGGGTTCATGTTGGAAACGCCAAAACTCTTAACTAAACCATTATTATATAAATAGTTAAATGCTTCATTTACTTCATTATAATCAACTAATGCATCTGGTCTATGTAATAATAATATATCTAAATATTTACAATTTAATAATTTAATACTTTCTTCAACTTGTCTGATGATGTGTTCTTTAGATAAATCATAATATCCCTTGCATATTCCGCATTTGCTTTGAATAATCATTTTTTCTCTTATATTGGGGTTTCTTTTTAACACTTCACCAAATAATTCTTCACATTTTCTATTTCCATAGATGTCTGCGTGATCAAATAATTGTATATCATTTTCTAAAGCGCATAATATTAATTTTTCTGTTTGTTCGATATTTAATTTAGCTAATCTCATACATCCTAAAGCGATTTTATTCATAATCTGCCTCCTACTGAATATCTCTTGATAAATGATTTTTAATATGTATATATTATACAAATAAAATTTCATTAATTAGTTCTTTTCCATAAATTCGATAAAGACAAATCCATTAGTTTCAATTCATTTAAAGAAATAATCTTAAAAACAAACATCCAATTATATGATTCTTCAGTAAAACCTGCAAATTCTACAGATTTAGCAACACATAAAAACCCATGTGACTTTTCATCTATAAATTTCATTTCTTTTAATTCTTTATCAATTAGTTTAGAAATAAAGAATTTACTAGCACGTCTAGTTTCCTTATCTCTATAATAACCTAGAATAAAATAACTATTTAATTCGCTATCATATTCTACCCAATTTATTACTAAATCATTTTCCTTAGCAAACAATCTTTCTTCAAGAGAAAAATCACTTGTATTATAAATTGACAA
>JAFQPO010000005.1 GCA_017411715.1 Bacilli bacterium
CAAATGGTCATAGTGGAATTGGACACTTGAGCATTTAATGTTAAAATAGTGTCAAAAAATATATTATGAGACCATATATGTAAAACAGCTTATAAGTAACCTATTTCTGGTTGCCTATAAGCTTTTTTTGTACAAAATACGCATAAATAATACTACAGAAGCACACGGGAATGATAGATCAGTAGCAGTGATGGTAGGGGTAGTCTAATTTCTGGACACTTATGCCTGAAGAGCGGGGCGCCAGCTCAACAGACGCAATAATCAAAATATCAAAAATCAGTGTCCAAAAATTAATGTGAATTGGACACTTTTTTATTAACTGAGTGATGTTATAATAAATACAAATATTGTTTTAAAAAGTGTGAAATTATTATTCAAATATGATAAAATATATAGGAAATATTAAATAAAAGAGGAAGAAAATGAAGAACGCATTTAAGCATATTTCTTGGTTTTTTAAACAAGAATGGAAATTGTATGTATTATGTTTAATATTATTAGTGTTTGTTTCTGTTGTACCACTGATCCCCGCAAAAGTTTTAGGTGCCGCAATCGATTCTTTTTCAACAGGAACACTTACATTAAATAGTTTATTAATGTATGTTTTATTACTATTTTTATGTCCAATCTTAACATATTTAGTTAATATTTTTTATCATTATACTATGATTAAACTAGGCCATAAATTATCATATCAATTAAGAGAAAAATATATTTCTCATCTATTTGATATGGATTCTGAACTTTATGAAAAATATACTAAAGGGGACTTAATAAGTAGGGCTACTAATGATTTAAATAGTTTAACAACTCTTGCTACAACATTCTTAGAAAATGTAATCTTTTACGCTGTTACAATCATTACAGCTATTGTTATGATGATAATAATTAGTCCACTTTTAACTTTAGCATCTGTTGCTTTTATGCCACTAGTTATTTTCTTTTTAAACAAAGCAAGATTAGAAAAAAGAAAATATTATAAAAAGCATCATGAAATATATGCGGAAATGACAGAAAGTGTCTTAGAGTCTATTGAAGGTGTTAAAACAGTTAGAGCATATTGTTATGAAGATGAAGATTTTAAGAAAACTGAAAGAGCCATTATTAATGATGTTGATTCATGGTGGAAGATCCAAAAATTTGAATCTGCTTTTACACCTTTATTTGAACTAGTTTATGCTCTTGCCTATTTTATCGCCATAGGTCTTGGAACTTATTTAGTTATTCATGGAGATATTTCGGCTGGTAGTTTAGTTTCATACTTAGTTTATGTTGGCACATTATATGCCCCATTAATTGGTTTAAGTAATGTATTAAACATTATGAATAATATTGTTATTGCTGATCAAAGATTTAATGAAGTTATGAATACAATTCCATCAGTTAAGAATGAAGAACATCCCAAAGATATACTTAAGTTTAAAGAAATATCTTTTAATAATGCTAGTTTTAAATATCCTTTTGATGATTTTGAAGTAATAAAAAATATCACCTTCTCAATTAAAAGTGGTGAAACAATAGGGATTGTTGGACCTACTGGTAGTGGTAAATCAACTTTAATTAGACAATTACTAAGAGAATTTAATCTAACATCTGGTGAAATTAAAATAGATGGAAATGATATCAAAGAATATAAAATAGAAGATATTAGAAATCTAGTAGGCTATGTTCCTCAAAATCATATTTTATTTAGAAGAAGTGTTGATGATAATATTTTAATCGGTAAACCAGATGCAAATTCCCAAGCATTACAAAAAGCAATGACAATGGCTGATTTTAAAAAAGATTTATCTAATTTAGCAGAAGGTTCTAGTACGATGGTTGCTGAACTTGGAGAATCATTAAGTGGTGGTCAAAAACAAAGACTATCAATTGCTAGAGCCCTAGTAAAAGACCCAGAAATTTTAATATTAGATGATAGTTTAAGTGCAGTTGATGCTTTAACAGAATCTACTATTATTGAACAATTAAAAGAAGATCGAAAAGATAAAACAAATATAATTGTTGCTCATAGATTTAGCGCCGTTAAAAACGCTGATAAAATTATTGTATTACAAGATGGAGTTATTACTGATATGGGTAGTTCTAAAGAATTACTTAAGTATGATAACTGGTATAAACTACAATATCTTAAACAATTAAAAGGTGATATTTATGAGTAATTATAAGAGATTGTTTCACTTTTTAAAAGGAAGATTTAGATTCTTGATTGTTAGTTTAATAATGATTTTTGTAATCCAGTGTTTAAACTTCGTATCTCCACTTATTGTCAAAACCTTATTAGATGATTATATAATGGGGATTGAATATGATTGGGTTGAAGTTTTAGAAGAAGATAAACATACAGTCAATTATTTAAACCGCATATTTAAACAAACAAGATATATTGATGAAGATGATAAAGTAATTAAGGATGTTAGTATCTTTTTATATGAAGCTAAAGTATATTTTGTAGATGAAAAAATAGAAGTAGGACAAAAAGAAATTGTTGATAATAAATTAGTTATTACTAATAGTCAATCTTCATATTCTTATGATATCTTACTACTTTCATCAAATGAAATATACAAATTCTACAACCCAATGTTATATTCAATTATTATAATAATAGTTATTTTATTTATTAAATCAGTTGTAACTATTATTTGTAATTTTGTCCAACAAATGTGTACTAACAGATGTATTAACCGAATAGTAATGGAAGAAAGAATAAATGGGATGAAAGCAGTTGAAAGATTACCAATCGCAGAATTTGAAAAAGAGCCTGCTGGTAAACTAGCTAGCCGTATTACTAGTGATGTAGATGGTATTTTAATAATGTATCGTCAAATCATTAATTTATTTTTTAATGCTATTTTAGCATTTATATTTGCTTATATTGGAATGTTCTATTTAGATGTTAAACTTGCTTTATTAACTCTAGTTTTTTATCCATTAATTTTTATTTGGATTAAATTATTCTTAAAATCATTAAAGAAAGTATCAGAAAGAGTAAATGAATCTAGAAGCTTATTAACATCTAAAATAAATGAAATAATTAATGGTATTAATATTCTACAAATTTTTAATTTTAAAAATAAAACCATTAATGAATTTAATGAAATAAATGAAGAATATCGAAGTCAACAATTAAAAGGTTCGAAACTAAGTCTTGTTGGTGGCTGGAATTTACTTAATGTTTTAAGAGGTTTAATAACAACATTCATTGTTGCGTACTTTGGATGGCAATATACAAGTGTAGGAAGTATTGTTGTGACAGCGGGATTAGTTTATGCGTATAATGAATATATTTTAAAACTAGTTGACCCTATCAATATTATTTTTACGCAAATAAGTGCTTTCCAAGATTCCCATGTGCAAGTTAGAAGATATCATAAACTAATAGAAGCTCCACTTGAAGCATATGATAAAAATCATATTGAAAGATATAAAGGGAAGATTAAGTTTGATAATATTTGGTTTAGTTATGTTAATGATAATTACGTTTTAAAAGGAGTTTCTTTTGATATTGAACCAGGTCAAATGATTGGTCTAGTAGGTCATACGGGAAGTGGCAAAAGTTCTTTAATTAATCTATTACTTAGATTTTACGATATCAATAATGATTTAAGTGGTAGTATTTATGTTGATGATATGGATATTACATCGATAGAAAAAAGAACATACCGTGAGCATATTGGAATTGTATTACAAGAGCCTGTCTTGTTTAAAGGAACAATTGCTTCTAATATCAAATTCGGGAAAGATATATCAGATGAAGAAGTTGAAAACATATTAAAGATGATAGGTGGACAAAAGATAATTGATAAGTTCCCGTTAGGAATTCATCAAAAAATTACTCGCTCTGGGCTTAATATGAGTGCAGGAGAAAAACAATTAATTTCGCTTGCTAGAGTATTAGTCCATGATCCTAGTATTCTAATTATGGATGAAGCAACTTCTCATATTGATTTAGAAACTGAAGAAATGGTTAAAAATGCTTTAAAGGTGGTTTCTAAAAATAGAACTGTTATTGTAATAGCTCATAGATTATCTACAATCTTTGATGCGGATAAGATTATTGTCTTAGACCATGGTTTAAAAGTAGAAGAAGGAAAACATACCGAACTTGTTAAATTAAATGGTGTGTATGCTAATATTTATAGAGCTCAAACAGCGAACATAAATTTGAAATAAATTATTTGTAAAAAAATATCTAAAATAGTTGCAACAAATTCATTTATAATATATAATATACTCGGGTTTAGAACTCGAGTATATTTTAATTATAAGAACTTTTTTTACAAATTAAAAAGAAGAAAAATATAAAAAAGTTATATTGAAAGGAATGGTGATATATGTCAAATAATGAGTTTAATTATTTCAAAGAAGAAAATCAATTTAAAGAAAACAAATCGTTTGATATTTTATCTGTTAATAACAAAGATAAAGAAGTATCATCTCCTAAAATAGATGTATATAAGACAAAAGAGATTGGTAGTAGTAGTAAGAATGTAAATAAAAAAGATAATAAAAATGTTATTAAAAAAATACTTCAAAAAGTAACTGAATCAACAAGCTCATTTGTAAGTGGCGTTGCCGCAACAGCAGCAGTAGTTATAACAACTGTGGTGATATTTTCAAATGTTGTTTTTGATAAACCAGCAATTGAATTAATAGAACTTGTTGAAGGCTATGATTATGTAGAATATAATATTTCTTTAGACGATATATCAGAAGAAATTAGTTATTATGTCGTTATTGATAATAGTTTTGAGTCCCACTCTTTTGATATAAGAGTCGGAGAAAATAAAAATGTTGTAAATGATTTAATTAGTAATTCATTATATAATTTATCAGTAATAGGAATTAATAATGAAAATCAAACGGAAGTTAAATATTTTACAACTAGATTCTTTACTAAAGAAAGTATTGAAAATTATAAAATCACATGGATGTCACAAGGTGAAATCTTAAAAGAAGAACAAATTCAAAAAGGCCAAATACCATCATATGATGGAGTGATTCCTAAAAGGGGAGAAACGATAGATTATAAGTATGAGTTTATCGGTTGGGATCAAGAATTTACAGAAGTATTTGCGGATACAGTATATAATGCGGTATTCAAAGAAATTGAAAAAGAGTTTACTGCTTCTATTAATTTACTAGATGAAAGTGATGTAATAATATATTGGGATAATCCAGATTATAACGAAGTAGTGTTTAATGTTGGGTTTGATAATTCAAATGATCCAAATTTATTATACCGTATTATCTTAACCGATGAATCAAATAATACGTATGAATATGCTAGTTCATCACAAAATGCAACAATTAATGTACCAAAAGATGTATCACAAGTAACAATTACATATGAATTAATTATAGGTTATAATGGATTAGAAAAAGTTCATTCGACAAAAACAATGGAACAACCACTAATCTTTAATAATCCTACATTATCACTTGGAGATTCACTAACATTATCAGGTGTCGATGAATATGAACTTACATACATGATTAATTCAGAATATTATAATAATGAACAATATAAACTAATTAATTTTGATATTACATATAGTGATAATACTAATGAAATAATTGATATTAGTGAATTTGGGATTAATGAAGTTCAGACAATGAAAGTCAAAGTTCCAAGTTTTGTAAGTAACATGACAATTGATTATCAGTTAGAACTTCTAGGTAATAATGGACTTAATCCACGAGTAGTTAGTGGAACTAAAGCATATGAATTAACTAATGAATATTATTTAACTAAAAAATATGTTTCAAATATTTCTTCACCATCGGTAATACTTGAGTTTAATTATCATTTTATCGATGAAAATACAACAATTGCAGTAAAGGATATATCAACTGATGAAGTTACATTATTAGATGCAAATACTAATAAAATAACTATGTATCATGATGGATCAAGTCAATTAAAAGATTATACCTATTATTTAGCTGATTTTGATGGTACGATAATTGATGCTGAACAAAGTGTTTCAATTGATTGTACTGAACAAAAAGGCGATTATAATTTTAATTATATAAATCCTGGAGATGCAATTGTTACATACAATGATGATGGTACAATAAATATTTATCTTGAAACTGTATTTGAAACAGTTGATACTAATATTTATTATTCAGTTGTTTATAATAATTATCAAACAGATACATCAGTTGAAGTATATTACACTTCTTCATATGCAAGATATGAAAATGTAGCATTTAGTGACTATGGAATAGTTTACTATGTATATAAAAATGTTGATGATATAGTTTATATATTAGAAGAAATAGCTGTCTCAGGTGGTATTGAAATAACAAATGATTTTAATATTAATGGTAGCATTACTACAGAAGATGATATTAATTATACAATTAGTTTTAACTTTGAAGATTATAAATATGATTTTGATGAAAATAGTTTTACCTTAACTATTGATGGAGAAAACTATGTTGTAGATAGTAGTAATTTAATACATGAATCAACAAATGGTTCTTATACATTCTCGTACGTTATTGATTTTGAACCTACGAATGTTGAAGTAACATTCCAAGGTTCACCATCTTTAAATAGTTATGACACACTAGTTCAAAATATTGATGTAAAAGGAAATAAATATGCAACTATAACAGTTAGTTTCTATTAAAAAGGAGATAATAAATGGAAAAGAAAAATAAAAAAATAAATATATATCAAATACTACAAATAGTTTTAATAGTTTTAGTACTTGCTTTTATCGCAATGTGTATAATTGTTCAATTAATTGATCCATCTTTAAATATTTCTAAATGGATAATTGAAAATGTATGGGACTTAAATAAAACAAAAGCAATTTTTAATGATCGTGTACCAACTATTATACGTAGTTTAATTTACATTGTATTAATATATGGTATTTGTAAACTTATCAGATTAATTTTTAGGGTTCAAATGAAAAAGAATCATCGTTCAAAAACTATTTTTACACTATTAGATGGTTTTACTAAATATGCATGTGCAGTTATTATTATTTTATTAATACTTAGTGCATTTGGAGTAGACACAACAGCCCTTGTTGCTTCAGTCGGTGTATTAACGTTAATTGTTGGTCTTGGTGCTCAATCATTAATTGCTGATATCATTGCGGGAATATTCATTATTTTTGAAAACGAATATAATGTTGGTGAAATTATTAGTGTTGATGGTTTTAGGGGAACAGTAGTAGAAATTGGTATTCGTTCAACAAAAGTAATTGATGCGGCGGGTAATATTAAAATAATAAATAATAGTAATATTGGTGACATTGTTAACTTATCAAGAGAATTATCTTTAGCAGTAGTTGATTTAGATTTTCCATATGATGTTCCTGTTGATTTAGTAGAAAATATTTTAAAAGATAATTTCAAATTAATGCAAAAAAATATTAATGGTATTGTTGATGGGCCTTTCTATAAAGGAATTTGTAACTACAAAGATTCTAACGTTACTTTGAAAATTGTTGCTCAATGTAAAGAAGAAGATCGTTTTCAAGTTGAAAGAGATTTAATGAGAGAGTATCGTCGAATCTTACTTGAAAATAATATTGATATGTCATATCATCAAGTAGTTATTAATTATGCGGAAACAAAAGAGTATAGCTCAAACAGCAAATCTAAAAAAGAAGCTGAAGCATTTGTTAAAAAACAAAAAATCTTATCTAAAGATTTAGAAGAACAAGAAAACCAATAAAAATAAATGATCTTGATTATTTGTAAAAAATATTGAGATATGAATAAGGGTAGTTATATCTACCCTTATTTTTTTATTTAAATTAATAAAAAAAATTCTATTAATGTTAAATTTCTTCTTTTTATGATATAATAAAGTAAACTATTATCTAGGAGGTAGAATATGTTTTGTAAAAGTTTGGAACAATTTTTAAATGAGTATTTAGAAAATGATGTGCCTTATATGGATTTATATTTTGAAAATAAGGAACACTATAAAGACTTATATGATTATGCAAAACAACATCTATATGATACGAGATTTCAAGTAATTATGGGTTATCTATATAAATATGGAGAAGCAGGAGAAAAGAACCATCAATTAGCATTTGAGCACTTCTATAAAGCAGCTATTAATGATAATAAATATGCTGCTAATGAAATTGCGTTAGCATATGAATATGGTAATGGTGTTGATAAAAACATCGAAGAATCAGTGAAGTGGTTTGAAAAAGGCGTTGCGCTTAATAATCCTTCATCTATGAATGATTTAGGCTATCTTTATGAAAGGGGAATAGGAGTTAAGCAAAATTTAGAAATTGCAGTTGAGTATTATCAAATGGCAGCCGATCTAGGAAATCCTACTGCTATTAATAATTTGGCATTATGTTATAAGGCGGGGAAAGTAGTTAAGCAAGATTATCATAAAGCTTTTGAATTGTTTACTAAGGCTGCTGAATTGGGGTGCAATGCAAGTTATAGTCATCTAGGTTATATGTATGAACAAGGACAAGGTATAGAAGTTAATCTTGAAAAAGCTTTTCACTATTATGAAATTGCTGCGAAAAAAGGAGTACCTGTAGGTATGTTTAATCTAGGATACACATATGATCATGGTATTGGAACTGCAAAAGATCCAGAAAAAGCTCTTTATTGGTATGAAGAATCAGCTAAAAAAGGCTATCAACAAGGGATGCTAAATGCGGGTATTATGTACAACCATGGAATAGGCGTTGCACAAGATTTTGGGAAAGCCCGTTATTGGTATGAAAAAGCAGCTGAATGTGGAAACGCTCGCGCACAATGTTCATTAGGCTTTATGTATGAAAAAGGTAATGGAGTTCCTCAAAATTACAAAACAGCTCTAGAGTATTATGAAAAATCTGCTAATTCTGGATATGCTACAGCAATTAATAACTTAGGTGTATTTTATGAACATGGATTTGGTTGTGAAGCAAATATAAATAAAGCCATTGAATATTATAAAATAGCAGCTGAAAAAGGCGAAGGAATCGCACTATCAAACTTAGGCTTATGTTATAGATATGGTCGAGGTGTCTGCAAAAATGTAAGTTATGCTTTAGAATTATTCAAAAAAGCAATTGATGCAGGATTCGAAAAAGCAAAAGATTATTATGAAAAAGCAAAAAATGAATTGTAATGATAATAAAGTACTAATAAACAATCGTGTTTATTAGTACTTTTTTTTATTAATAAAAAAGTATCAATGATACAAAAAATATTGACAAATTATTGATTATGTGATATAATTAATGTATCAATGATATCATTTATGAAAGGAGGATGAAACTATGGGAATAGAATAGATATCAGTGAGTTGGGAAAACAAATATATATACAAGAAGTTATTGAATTAATAAATAAAAATCAATTTTACATAATACCTAGAGAAAAGAATAAAAATTTTATATATGAATATAAATTAGATTATATAATGATAAAACAAATGTTGTTATCTTTAGAGAAAGATGACATAAAATATCAAGTGGAAGATATAGAGTATACGAAGTATGGATCAGCACCATTAGTAGTATTTAAGAAACAATTTCATTTAATTGATATGTTTGGTAATGATAAAAATGAAATTGTGTATATTAAAATAAAAATGAATAAAGAAAAAATGCCAGTTATATCTTTTCATCTAAACGAATAGAAAGAGGAATTATATGAAAAATACAAAAGATTATTGTTTATTGTGTAATAAACACGTAGAATCAATTATTATTAATAAACAACTAAAATATGAAGACAATATGATTGATGTAGAATATGAAGGTAAAATTGCTATATGTCCTATTTGCGGTGAAGAATTATATAACGATGATGTTATTAAGTACAATCAACAAAAGATTGCTGAACAATATAAAATTGAAAATGACATTATAACTAAAGAAGAAATAATAGAAATAATGAGAAAATATAATATTGGCAAAAGACCTTTATCATTACTACTTGGCTTTGGAGAAATAACTATTACAAGATATTTAGATGGATATATACCAACAAGTAAAAATTCTAAAATCTTAAAGAAAGTTTTATACTCTCCAAGTGATTATTATTCAATCTTACAAATGAATAAAGACAAAATTAAAGAAGTTGCCTTTAATAAAAGTGAAGAAGCAACCAAAAAATTATTAGATATCAATTTGAAAGATGGTATCATTGATGTTGCTGCTAAGTATATTGTAAATAAGGCAGAAATTACGAATCTTTCACTACAAAAGATTCTATATTACGTTCAAATGTTTTATATGGCCATTTATAAAAAACATGCTTTTAATAGTAGATGCAATGCCTGGGAGTATGGTCCTGTTTTTGGAACTATTTACCATAAATATAAGAGATTTGGTAAAAATATTATTGTTGATGAAATGCCTGAAAATGAACTAGATAAAGACTTAAAAGAGACAATCGATAATGTTCTTAAATATTTTGGCTGTTATACAGGTATCGTTTTGAAATCATTTACGCATCAAGAAACTCCATGGATCGATGCCATTAAATCTGAAAATAAAATAATTGAAAAAAATGTTATTAGAGAATATGGAGAAATGATTGTGAAAAAGTTTAGTATAAATCACATAAATGAGATCAATAAGTATAGTTCATTTATGTTTGAACAATATTTAGAAAGTTAATAATTTTTATATAACTTCGAAAATGTTAAGTAAAAACAAAAAGGCTTGATGAATCTAGAATGTATTAATAAGGTAATTATTGAATAATTACGAGTATTTAGAAGAGTTTAGTCGCTTTAGAATATAAAATATTTCAAACTAAACTATTATTATTAATCTGTAATTCATTTTATTTTCACAAAAAACAACTTGAAATTTTATTAAAATCGTGTTATAATATTTTTACAAAACAAACTTGAGAGGATGTATTATGAAGAAAATCACTTTATCATTAATGTTAATATTTTCTATTTTTTGTTTAATATCTTGTGGTGTTACAGCACCTGAAACTAATGAGCCATGGGATGATTTAGGTGGCGGTGGATCAGGAGAACAAACAGAAGAATCTGATATCACAACTGGGGATGTGGATGAAAAAGAAGAAGTAGAAAATCCAGATATTGGAAATTTTGAAACAATTATTGAAGGATCTATTACAATTAATTTAGATGAATTGGTAAATGATTCAGAAAATTATACATATGAAGAAAATACTTTAACAATAGAACAAGATGGAACATATACTTTAACAGGAAGTTTACAAGGGGCTTTAGTTGTTAAGGGTAATGCTGAAAAAATTGTTATTATATTACATAACGCATCAATTGAAACATTAGATACGCAAAATGTTCCAGCCATTACTTTTGAAAAACATAGTGGGGAAAGAATTTTATCTGTTTATCAAGATACTATCAATAAATTAAGTGATAGTATTGGTGATGATGAAAATGGTGATGGTGCTATTATCCAAGCTAAGAAAAGCTCTTTAACTATTAATGGTAGTGGTACTTTAGAACTAACATCTAAAGGAGTAGAAACTACTGCTATAAAAGTAAAAAAAGATTTAGCAATTTATTCTTCAACTATTAATATTAATACATCTGATCATGGTATTAAATCAGGTGAACTACTATCTATACATAGTGCTAATCTAAATATTACCGCAAGCGGTGATGGAATGAAAACAGATGTAGAAGCTGAAAGTACTGAAGAAGGCGATGAATATACATCTAATCCATATGCTGGTTATATTTATATTGAAAATTCTAACATTACAATTAATGCTGGTGATGATGGCATTTCTGCCAATTCTTTACTAAAAATTAATAATACTGAAAATCATCTGATTGATGTTACAACTAATAATGGAGCCCCACAAAGAATAACTGAAGCTTCTTCAGATAGTGCAGACGGGAAAGCTATTAAAGTTGATGGTATTACATTAGTAGTTGATGATGTAGAAACAGAATTACCATCTAAATGTGAAAATAATTACGCATTATATATTTTAGGCGGAAAGTTTATTATTAATAGTAACAGTGATGCGATTAGCTCAAAAGGTAATTTAATCATTGATAATGGAATATTTGATATATCAAGTGGTGATGATGGAATTCACGCCGAATACATCACTAAAATTAATAATGGTAATATCTTGATTAATAAATGTTATGAAGGTATTGAAGGAGCATCAGTTGAAATTTATAATGGTACAATCAATTTAACATCAATTGATGATGGTATTAATGCGGCTAATGCTGATTTAGTCAACTATCCATATAACATCTACATTGGTGGCGGTAATATTACTGTTAATGCTAGTGGTGATGGCGTTGATAGTAATGGAACAATTGAATTTGCGGGGGGCACAACAATTATCTATGGCCCAACAAGTGGTGCTAACGGCTCACTTGATGCAGATAGGGGAATATTAGTAAATGGTGGTATTTTAGTTGCGGTAGGACCAATGGGTATGATTGAAACACCTGCAAGCAACTCAAAACAATGCTGTGTATGTTATGGTGCATCAGGGTCTGCTAATACTGAGATAATAATCAAAGATGATAAAGGAAATGTTTTATTTGAAACAACCTCTCCTAAATCTTATCAATCTGTTGTTGTAAGTCTACCTGAATTTACTATTGGCAATACTTACTCAATTACAACAAGCGCATCCACTCAAACATTTAATATTACATCAATTCTAACAAATGCTTTAGGCGGAGGCATGGGACCAGGGGGAAATATGGGACCTGGCGGACGTCCACCAAGAAAGTAAATATAAACTAAGTGTCCAAGTTTAATTGGACACTTTTTATTATGCAAAAAAATATCTAATTGCTTGCAACATTTTTATTTATAATGTATAATATACTTGAGTTTAGAACTCAAGTATATTATTAAAACAAAGGAGTTTATTATGGCTAGACCACTTAATAGAGAAAGAGGAAAAACAAGAACTTTAGTACTACATTCTGCGACAAAATTATTCATTGAGAATGGATATACTAATACTAGAATTAAAGACATCGCTGCTGATTCGGGAGTTGGCTATAATGAAATCTTCAGAATGTTTACTGACAAGGATACATTACTTAGTCATTTAGTCGATTTGGTAATTGAACATCAATTTGAAGTAAGCAAAAATGTTTTAAGTAACATTACCAATGATGAACTATTTTTATATGTATTTGAGTCAGTTCTTCAATTATATATCACAGAACTAAATGAAAATATCAGGGAAATGTATGCGGTGAGTTATTCGCTACCTAGTACATCACATAAAATATATGATTATTTTTCATCTAAGATTGAAACAATCTTTAAAAAATACTTACCAGAATATGAAACAAAAGATTTTTACGAACTAGAAATCGCAACAGCTGGTATTATGAGAGGATTTATTATTAACCCTTGTAATATGTATTTTACAATTGATCGTAAAGTACAAAGATTCATTAGAACAACGCTTAAAATATATGAAGTGCCAAGAGAGAAGATTGAAGAAGTTATTGCTTTTATTGAGTCTTTTGATATGAAGGCTTACGCAGAAGGAGTATTGGCAACTTTATATGAATATATTAGCGATAGAACATAGGGGGATATATGAAAAAAGTTTTTAGATTATTTTTAATAATTTCATTCATCTTTTTAGTAGGTGTTCCAGTTACTACTTTTGCTGCTGAACACACACATGAATATGAAAACGGGATTTGTGAATGTAATGCCTATGAAGAAGCTACTTATAATCAACATATTAATGGTGGTTGGGAAGTAAGAAATGCGGGACAATTAATGTGGGTTGTTAACAGACTTAATAGTGGGGAATTACAAAAAAATGTCATTATTGCAGCTGACATAACATTACCAGATGGCTTAGAATGGATTCCACTTGGTAACACGACATATCCATTTGAAAAGAGTGTTTTTGGTTATACGGATGACACATATACAATTAACTTAAATACACAAACAGTTAAATCATCTAATTATGGGTTTATTGGTTATACAAAATCAACATGTAAAATTAATGATATAATTGTGGAAGGTACTTTCAACATTGCTGCTGCGGTTGAAAATGTTGGTGGAGTAGTCGGTTGTGCAAGTGATTTAGTAACTATTAATAATGTAACATCAAAAGTTAATATTAATGTATTAGAAAATGGTTATGGCACTTCTGCAATCGGAGGTATTATAGGTGCACACGAGGGTGATGCAGTAATTGAAAAAGCTGCTAACTTCGGTAATATAAATGCTGATGGCGCATATGAATGTGTTGGTGGAATTGTTGGTATTAGTGTAGGGGGTATAATATCTGAGTGCATTAACTATGGTGATATTTCATCAACAACTACAAAATATCTAGCTGGTATTATTGGTAAGGTTGATAGTGTTAGGGCAACAACTATTAGTGAAACAACCAATATTGGATTAGTTTCTGGGAAGACTTTTAATATTGAAGTTGGGTCTAACATAGTAGAAATGACACCAGCTGATATAATAGCTTACTTTGATTGCAGTGATACATACAATGTTTCTAACAATTATTATTTAAATGAATATGCTTTTGGTCTTAATACTGATACTTCTTTAAGAGCAGACAAAATTACAAACGCTGATATTGAAAGTGGACGTCTTGCAAGTTTATTAAATTCATTTTTAGGCCAAACAATTGATGATGGTGCTAAAGAAGAAATGCCACTAATGGGTGGAAAGAAAGTTTATCAAGTATATGAATGTGATGGAACTACTATTAAATATAGTAACTATAACAAAAATACTGATCATCTTTATACTTACCGAGTTTCAAAAAATGTGATTTATCAAGAATGTGAAGTTTGTGATCATCTTGCAACAGTAGAGTTGATAATTGCAAATGATCCTTATTATGATGGTACTGTACAAGAAGCAACGCTTGTAACTGATATTGAAGGTCTTGATATATCAACAATTGAAATAAGTTATGATAATGAACCAATCTTTCCTGGGACTTACACAGCTAGCTTTACTTATCAAAACTTAACGGGAATACTTGAATATGAAGTTGAAAAAGGAATACCGCTTGCAGAAATGTTTGCTTTTACTGAACCATCTACGGAATTAATATATGATGGAATGCCAAAATATTTAGATTTAGTTTCAACTACCGAAGCGGGAATGGGAGAAATAGTTGTAACATATGGAACAGATAAACTATTAAATCCAGTTGATGGTGGATTATATATTATTAATCTTTCAGTTTTAGAAGGACCATACTATCAAGCGTATACTTTTAATAATTTAGACTTTGTTCACTTTATTAGTATTAAACCTAAAGAAATAACTGTTAAATGGACTAATACAACATTATATTATGAAGGGGAAAAATATTATACTCCTGAATATGAGTTTGAGGGGTTAGTTGACGATATTAAACCTACCGCTACTTTTTCAAATCAAGGTACAGCTGTTGGGTCATACACAACAACAATTAGTATAAGTAGTCAAAATTATAAGTTAGTCGGCGATAATTTAACTACTGAATTTGTTGTTAAAAAAAGTTTAGTTGAAACACCTGATGTAGGATTTGCGGTAGAAGAAGCAGGTGTAACTCAAAAATCAAATATAACTGATACTGAGTTTTATAAAGTAATAGAAAATAATGGTGGTATTAATAATGGCAGATATGATGTAGTTTTGGAGTTAATAGATCCAGATAACTATACATGGAAAGATACTGATGAACCAACAATTTCAATATATTTCTATATCTATCAGCGTGGCAATGAATGGATTGAATATCCAACAATGAATGATTGGGTATATGGTGAAGGAAGTACAAGACCACAATTTACAATATTAAATACATATACTGATGCATATATTAAATATCGTGCGGTAGGCGGAACATTCTCAAATACTATACCAACTGAAGTTGGTGAATATGAAGTATTAATTACTTTTGAGAAAAATGATTTAAGAGGCGCTCCATTAGAAGATGTAATTCTCCCATTCTCTATTTTAAAAGCAAACCCTAAATGCAATATTGATGCTATTATTACAAGAACATATGGTACTAAATTAAGTGATATTCAACTAATTGGTATTGGTGATGGTAAATGGAATTATTTAGATGATGTTGATGCAATCTTAAGTGCAGGAGAACATCAAATTGAAGTAGAATTTACGCCAAATGATCATAAATCATATAATAGTATTAAACAAACAATTACTGTAATAATAGAAAAAGTTGCTCCTTTATATAAAGAACCAACTAAAATTGAAAACTTACAATATATTAATAATAATCAATCTTTAATTATTCCTGGTTCCGCAATCAATGGAACAATGTATTATAAAGTAAACGAAGGCAATTGGACTACTAACATTCCACTTGCGGAAAAGGCAGGAACTTATATGGTGTATTATAAAGTTATAGGTGATGAAAATCACTATGATACAGAAGAACAATCATTAACTGTTGTAATTGAAAAAGCAGAACTTACAGTTACCGCAGATAATATAACAATTGAACAATATACAGATATCCCAAAATTAACATTTAGTACTAGTGGATTACAAAAAGAAGATGTGATAATTATCGATCCAAAATTGTCTCTTCCTATTACAGATAGTCACACTTCTGGTGAATACACAATTGAAATAACTGGTGCACAAGATGATAATTATAATATTACATATGTAGCTGGTAAATTAACTATCACAAAACATACTGAATGTCGTGGTGGTGTAGCTTTATGTAATGTTAAACCAATCTGTGAAATTTGTCTAAATGAATATGGTACACCATTAGAACATTCATTCACAAATTACACATACAATGAAGACGCAACATGTACTTCATTTGGAACAGAGACTGCTGTATGTGATAATTGTGAAGAAAAAGATACAAGAGATTGTGTAAGTGGCGAGTATACAGAACATTCATTCACAAATTACACATACAATGAAGACGCAACATGTACTTCATTTGGAACAGAGACTGCTGTATGTGATAATTGTGAAGAATTACAAACTAGAGAACGTACAGAAGGAAAATTATTAGAGCACTCATTTACAAAATATACTTCTAATAATGATGCAACATGCAGTAAAGATGGAAGTATTACATCTAAATGCGACCATTGTGAAGAAACTGATACTATCGTTATTGAAAATAGTAAAGTTGGTCATTTAGATTTAGATGATAATAATCGTTGTGATTTCTGTGATGAAAAAATTAACAAAAGTGCTGGTAAAATTGCAATTGGTATTTTAATTGGTAGTGTACCTGTAGTTTTATTAGCTGTAGCATTATATTTCTTTGTATTAAGAAAAAAGATAATTAAATAGATATTAAATAAAATCCATAATTCTCCAAAAAGATAAGCAGTTAATTGCTTATCTTTTATTTTAATGTGCATTCTAATGTCTTAAAAATGTATTTTAGTTTGATGGGTATTGTATTAATTTGACAAAATTGTTATAATATATGTAGTATAATGGAGGATTTTATGAGAGAGTTATTTTTAAAAATATTTACAGAAATACCTGCTGACGAAAATACTGGAATATCAATGTTTTCATGGAGCCATATTCTATATTTAGTAGCGATTTTAGGTGTTGTTGTTTTAGCAATCGTAGAAGTTTATTGTATTAAAAAAGAAGAATCAAGAAGAACTAAGATTTTAGATATCGTTGCGATATTAGTTGCGGTATCATACATATCTGATTTCTTTTTACAACCATTCTGGCATGGTGGAACATTACTTGAAAATGGTGAGATTATTTTAGATAAGTTCCCATTCCATATTTGTATTGTTCTTTGCCCATTAATCTTATTCTCAAGATTTTCTAAACATGGTCAAAAAATGAAATCTGCTGTTTCTGTTGTTGCGGTAGTGGCACCTTTAATGTGGTTAATTTATCCTGGTACTGCTCTTGATACAGACCAAGCTTTCTTCTCATATGAAGTATTCCAATTATTTGCTTATCATGGATTAGTATTCATTTATGGTACTTTATGTTTAGCATTTAATGAATCTAAATTAAACATCAAGAAATGTTATGAAGAAGCTATATTACTTGTTGGTATTTCATTATGGGCAACCTTCGGTAATATTTTATATTCATGTGAAGATCATGACTATAACTGGTTCTTCTTAAAAGATCCAGTATTTGGATTTATTCCAGAAAGCATTAACCCATATGTGGTAATTGTTGTATTCTATTTATCATGCTTAGTAATTTATGGTGTATATTATTTAGTAAAATACTTGGCAACTAAAAAATTAAGAAGAGCATAATATTTAAAATAGAATAATTTTATAGAAAATAAAGTAAGAGCTAATTCTAAGAGGATTAGCTCTTTTTTGTTTTATTCTATTATTTGTAAGTTAAATTAATTGATTTAAATGATGGAAAGGAGTATAATACTTTATTGTATTTTGTATTTAGAAAAGAGGTAATTTATATGGAAAATGGGTCCATTTTAATAAGTTTATCAATCGCATTAATTGCCGGACTACTATTATCAAGACTCGCAAAATTAGTTAAACTACCAGCTGTAACTGCTTATTTAATAGCAGGTGTATTAATTGGACCTTATATGCTAGGATCTTTTAATATTAAAGGGCTAGGTATTGTATATGAAGAATTAGAATTATTAAAGATTATTTCCGAGGTAGCACTAGGATTTATTGCTTTTTCGATGGGAAGTGAATTTAGACTTAGTCAATTAAAAGCCATTGGTAAAAAAGCAACAATTATTGGGGTATTTCAAGGTGTTATTACATGTGTAGTAGTAGATGTAGCTTTAATTATTGTTCATCTTATTAGACCAGATGTAATTTCACTGGAAGCAGCTATTATTTTAGGTGCTATTGCAACCGCAACTGCTCCTGCCGCAACTGTTATGGTTATTAAACAATATAAAGCAAAAGGAAAACTTACTGATGTTTTATTACCAGTTGTAGCGCTAGATGATGCGGTTGGATTAGTTGTTTTTGCTGTATCATTTGGGATTGCTAAATCAATGGGAAGTAATGATGTTGAAGTATTAAATATTATTTTAGAACCACTTATTGAAGTTATAATATCACTATTACTTGGTTTAATTATTGGCCATATTTTTAATGAAGTTGAAAAACATTTCCATTCAAGATCTAAACGAATGTCCGTTGTTGTGACATTTGTTATGTTAGCAGTTGGACTATCTTCAATGAAATTTGAAGTTTGGGATATTCATATTGGCTTCTCATCACTTTTAACTTGTATGATGCTTGGTACAGTTTTCTGTAATGAGTGTGATGTATCAGAAGAATTAATGAACCGAGCAGATAGATGGACTTCACCAATTCTTATTTTATTCTTTGTAATTAGCGGAGCAGAACTAGAATTATCAATTTTTACACAATTATCTGTTGTAATTGTGGGTATTGTCTACATTGCATCTCGTACATTTGGTAAATTATTTGGCGCTGGTATTACTTCTAAACTTGTTAAGTGTGATGATAATATTGTTAAATACTTAGGTATTACTTTATTGCCTCAAGCAGGTGTTGCTTTAGGAATGGCTTTAAAAGCAACTGAATTAGGAGCAGATGGCAAAATAGTAAGAAACATAACATTATTTGCAGTATTAATTTATGAAATAATTGGACCATTCTTAACTAAGATTGCCTTAACTAAATCTGGTGATATTGTAGTTGAAGAAAGAACAAGTTCAAGAGGTGTACTTAATCATTAATAGTAAAGGTAACAATATGACATTGTTACCTTTTTATTATATAAAGATAAATTAAAAAATACTTACTACAAGTAGCAAAGTAACCCCTTTTGTTGAAATAAAAGTATAAATTTGGTATAATAAATATAAGATAGATAGATAGATAGAGGTATTTATATGAGTAGTTTTAAAGATTTAAGAATAGTTGATAATTTTTATCAAACATCATCATTTTTTCCAATGCCACTTACTTTAATTGGTACATTAGATGAAAAAGGGAACACTTCATTTGGAGCATACTCTTTAGTCTTTCCTTATTATATAGCAGGCAAAGATTACTATGCTATGGTTCTTGAATGTCGTAATTCATCTAATACTTGTAAAGGTTTATTAAGAAGTGGTAAATGTACAATTAATTTCTTACCATATTCGAAAAAGATTTTTAAAGAACATGTAAGACTAGGTTTCCCAGGCGATACACCTGAAGAAAAGATGAAAGATTTCATGTTTAATTTAGAAGATGGATTATCTTGTAAAGACCATGAAAATGAAACTTTCCCTAAAGTAATCAGTGAAGCATATCAAGTATTTGAATGCACATGGGTGAAAGAATTAGATAATGCTCAAGATGATAAAATTGAGGAAGAATATAATGGACCATATCATGATTTTAATGGTATTACTTCTAAATATGGTGCTCATTTTATTTTAAAAATTGACCATATTTTAATGAAAGAAAAATATCATGATTCAATCATTAATGGTGTAACAAGAGGTAATTTTGCTCCGCTTCCTACAAACTGGGGATACCGTGATTCTAAAAACTTCTGGTGTTCAGATTTTGAAAAACCACGTGCTGAAGGAATCCCTGATAAAGAAGTAGATTTAACATCTATTAGATATGCTGCTGACAGGGTTGATGATAAAGTTAAATTTACAGATGATGCTTTATTACAACTTGTTAAGGTTCCAAGACCATTTTTAAAACTTGTTTTAACTGGTTGTGTTAAATGGGCAAAAGAGAATAATTGTGAATTAATTACTGAAAAAGAAATTGCGATTATTAATGATAAACGATCTAAGGAAAAAGGTAAATAAAAATGAAAAAAGAAACTATTGAAAGAATTAGAAAATTTACTAGTGATCGTGATTGGGATCAATTTCATACACCATCAAACCTTGCTAAATCAATTTCAATCGAAGCTGCTGAATTATTAGAATGTTTTCAGTGGAGTGATACTGAATATGATTTAGAACATGTTTTAGAAGAATTAGCTGATGTGTTAGTTTATTGTCAAGAATTAGCTGATAAGCTAGGAGTTGACGTAGATGAAATTGTTAATAAAAAGATGACTAAAAATGAATTAAAATACCCAGTTGATAAAGCAAAAGGCAATAGTACTAAATATAATAAACTATAGTTTTATTTAAGGAGTAAATATGAATTTTGATTTCCAAGTAAAAGAGTTAGGAATTGAATATGGTGTAATCTTAGGTAATGAAAAAATTGTCTTTATTAAATGTGGCTTGCTAGGTTCATTAAGAGGTTATCATGATAAATATCTTAAAGTCGCAAAAGAGTTAAATAAAGAATATGGTTACACAGTTGTTTGTTCAACTAACCCCGACTTAGGAAAAATTGACCAATTACAATTAGGAATTAATTTTATTACTAATTTAGCTAAAGATAATAATTTGTTAAATTTTGAGATATATTACATGGGTAATTCGTTAGCGGGAATGTATGGAGCTAAGTATGGTTACTTACATCAAGAAATCAAAAAGATGTTATTAATTAATGCTCCGCTTTTAAAGAATGTTGATTTATTATTATCAGGACTTAGAAAGTTTAATGGTGATAAAGTAGTTTTAGTATATGGTGAGGCTGATCCATCATTTAAAAATACTGAACTATTAAAACTAGTAAGTAATGACAAAGTATTTGTTGAAATTATTAAAAATGCTGACCATAATTTTACTAATCAAGAAGTAATTTTCGAAAATTTAATTTTTAAATATTTATTATAACAGGTGCAGTTATGAATGTGAAAAAGAAAGTTATTACGATATCTTGTATTCTTATTATCTTTATTATTTTATTGATTGGAACGAGTCATATTTCAGATAAATTAGATAAAATCAATAAAGAAAAAGAATATAAATTAATAGTGGAAAAGTACTACGCAGATAAATTAACTTTATATGAAAAAGAAAATAACTATTATGATGATTATGAAATTGATGTAGCATTTATTGGCGATAGCTTAACTGATGGTTATGATGTAAGTAAGTATTATCCCGAATTTAAAGTGGTAAATAGAGGGATTGGTGGAGAAACAACTATTGGATTAGAAAAAAGATTGAAAGTGTCAGTATTTGACTTAAAGCCAAAAGTTGTTGTAATGTTAATTGGAGCTAATAATATGGCGACAATGTTTGGTAATTATGAAAACATTTTAATTAAATTACAAACAAATTTACCTCATACCAAAGTTGTACTACTATCTTTAACTTCAATGTCTAAGGAGTGGGGAAAGAAGAACCATTTAGCAAGTTATAATAATGTAATTATTAAAAAACTTGCGGAAAAATATAATTATACTTTTATAGATTTATACTCACCGCTTTTAAACTTAGAAACTGGTGAATTATATGAAGAATATACTTTTGATGGTGGACATTTAACACATCAAGGATATGTAGTCGTAACAGATGTAATTAAGCCAGTTTTAAAAGAATTATTAAATCAAAACAATCTATGATGGAGGATATATGAAATATCGCGAATCTGAAGAAATGTATCTAGAAACTATATTAATATTAAAGAAAAAAGATACTAACATCCGTTCAATTGATGTCGCTAACGACTTGAATTATTCAAGAGCTAGTGTGTCACGAGCAATAAATTTATTACGTCAAAAAGAATATATTACAATTGATTCAGGAATTATTAATTTTACTGAATCAGGCTTAAAAAAAGCCAATGAGATTTTAGAACGCCACCACATAATTACTGAAGTTTTAATCAAAATGGGGATTGAAGAAGAATTAGCAGAAGATAATGCTTGCCGTATCGAACATGTAATTAGTAATGAAGTACTTGATGCTTTTAAAAATTTTTTAGAAAAGTAGTTTGAAATGATTCAATTATTATTATTTAATCTATTACTAATTATTTTGATTGTTCTTATTTTGGCAATTACTAAAAAAACAATCAAAACTGAAAAAGGCAAGAATATTTTATTATTGGTTGTTGCTTTATCTACGATATTATGTCATTATAGTTCTTTATTGTATCATGGATTATTAGATAATTCGGCGATGAAATTCCTTGATGAAAATCCTAATTTACTACTTCCCATTTATCCTTGTAATTTAGTAATGTGGTCTTGTTTGATATTAGGTTTATTAAAAAGTAAAGATTCTAAAGTAGGTTCATTCTTAATTGATTATATATTTTGGTTTGGTATTATTTCAAGTTTAGTAGGAATGATTGTTAATATTGACTATTTTAATAATCCCACACTACTTGACTATGATGTAACAAAAGGTATTGTTGCTCACGCGATAATGTTATTAAATGTTTTAATCCTACCTGTTTTTGGTTTTGTGGAAATAAAATTTGAAAAAAATTTATTTCATATAATTTGTTCAATTATTTTAATGTATGTAGTAGGACTTTATTGTAACTTGGCAATAGAAGTGATTGGTTCATATGAATATGCATATCATGTAAACTCAATGTTCATTATCCATTCGCCATTTGAACAAGTAACATTCTTAAAATATCCTATGATTGCGTTAATTGCGTTAGGGTGTTATTTTATAATATTTACAATATGTGATATGGTTAAATTCCCATCTTCAAAAAGATGGTATAATAGGTTATTGAAATCAAAAAAGGACTAAAAGAGAAAATTCTCCTTTAGTCCTTTTATAATATCAACCATAGGGTAAGAAGTGATGTAACAAGAATTGGAACAGATAATTCTAAACCATATTTAGTAAAGTTTAAGAATGAAAAATCCACTTTTTGTTTCTTTAAAATGTGCATCCACATCATACCAGCTAAGGCGCCAATTGGAGTTAAGAATGCTCCAATGTTAGAACCGATGATAGTTGAGAAGATGTATAACATATTGTTATTATTAGCACTCGAGATAATTGATGTAAAGAATAATGACATTGGTATATTATTGATTAAGTTATCAAAGATAGATGAAGCAAAACCATAGATGAATGTTCCAAGTAGTGGTTTGTCGGTAAAATTATCAAATATTCCGGCGAAGTTTTTTGTAATACCATTATAATCAAGCGCTAAAATAATGATAAACATTGATAGAACAAAGATACCTAAGCTATAAGGTAGTCTTTTATAAACATTAGTAATTGTTGTTTTTTCTTTATTAATGATTGAGAAGATTAATAAAGTAATTGTCAATGACCCCGCAAACATAATTGTTACTAACCACATTTCTAAATTAATATAACTTGATACCGCAAGTAATCCCGTACAAAGTAATAAGTGAATAATACTAATGATAGTTAGGGCTTTATATTTGATTGGTTTAGGTTCTAAATGATCAATTTGAATTGGTTCTGATAATTGTTTTTTGAAGATTAATAGTAAAATAAATAACATTGTTAAAGCTGCTGCTAAAGTTGGTAAGAACATAATTTTAAAATATTCCATAAAACCAATTTCAAAAGCAGTAGCGATGTAAATGTTAGTTGGGTTACCAATAATTAGAAACATACTACAAGTATTAGCGGTAACAAATTCCATTATTAAATAAGGAATAGGATTAATCTTAATCTTTCTAGCTAAATAACAAATAAATAATGTAAAAGTTAAAATTACAATATCATTACTAGTAAAAACTGTTAAGATAGCTACCATTAAAAAGATTATTAAAAATAATTTTACTTGTGAGTTTTTTACATATTTAATGGCTTTAGTCGCAACATATTCGAAAAAACCAAGTTCATCCAATGTAATTGATAACATTGATAAAGATAATAGTAAAACTATGATTTTTATTGGATTAATAGCCGAATTAGATGTAAGATTGTTTATCAAATGTTCTACTGGTACACTAACTGTTGCGATCATCAGTAAAGCCCCGATTAAAGCAATCATCCAAAAAGTTTCAAATGATTTATCACCTATTTTAATAGTTGGGAACTTAATAATCGAAATAATTAAAGTGATACAAGTAATTACTGCGAGTACTATTGTAAACGTCATATTAAATCACCGCTACTATTATACTCTTAAACTTATTTTTGTCTACCTTTTTGTATATGAAAATCTTTTCATTTTTATCTAATCAAATTGATTTAAAAAACAATGAAAATATAGTATAATAAATAAAGATAGTGGTGATTAAAATGAGTGAATTATTTAAATATAAATTGTTATCTTTTGTTAGATATTTAGGGGATGCTTTATTTTATCCTTTCTTCGCGTTATACTTAATGACAACTGGGAAGACACCATCTGAAATAGGTTTTATTTTATCTATTACACCGATTCTTTCTATTTTAGTTAATCCAGTTTACGCTAATATTTTTAAAAAAGCTAAAACGGTTCGAAAGGTTTTAGGTATTATTACTTTGATTGAGGCAATTGTAATTGTATTAATTGGCTATAGTAGTAATTTCTATTTAGTATCAGTTTTAACAGTTTGCCTGGCGTTAAGTGGTTCTGCTCACTATGGTTTAATGGATTCACTTATTAATTTATATGCTAATCAAAATAACGTTAATTATTCAAACATCCGAATGTATGGATCTATCGCCTATATAATAGGGACAACACTAGGCGGATATTTAATCAAATTTATTGACTATCAATTTTGTTTTATTATCGCAGCTATTTTGTTTGTCGCAAGCGGAGTGTGCTATTTTATAACTAAACCATTAGTTGAAGAGTCCTCCGTGGATGTTGATACAAAGAAGATTAATTATTTTAGTCTTTTTAAAAATAAAGAATTTTTAATATTCTTCATTTTGTATTTTCTATTAATGGGAACAATGTTTGGTACAGATGCTTTCTATTCTGTGTATTTAGAAAGTTTAGGTATTAGTTCTTCCCAATATGGAATAGTTTATTCATATTTTGTGACATTTGAAGTCGCAACTATTATAATAGCTGGTAAATGGTTTAAGAAGGTCAAAAAAGAACATTTGTTATTAGTATCATGCCTTTGCCTAAGTATTAGAACATTTATTAATTATTCTAGTTTACCAGTTTTAGTGATTGTTGCTTGTTCAATGTTTAGAGGAATTGGGTATGGAATTTTATTATATGTAAGTTTTCCTTTAGTTATTAAAATGGTTGGTGAAAAAGCATCAACGTTTGCGATAATGGGAATGAGTTTATTTCAAGCAATTCTAGTTGGGACAATTGATAATTTGGGTGGTAAAATAATTGATAATTATTCCTTTAAGTTATTTTATTTTCTAGCATTAATTGTTTCGTTATTAATTGTTATATATGGGGTATGTTTTTGTATTTATAATAGAATAAAAAAAGAAAAATCTTTTTAAAATATGGTATAATAATGATGAATATAAAAGGGGTTAAATAGGTGATATTATGAATGTGTTAGATTATATTAAGTGGCGTGGCGATCTTAGTTTTGAACAAGATCCAATCAATGAAGTTGATTTAGGACTGATTTCAATGCTTGCATATTTGCCATTTGAAGATTTAAAAATTGAAATTAATATTAAAAAATTAACTATTAAAACAATAGCTTCTTTAATAAAAAAGCACACTGAAAAAATTGTTTTAGGATTAATTATTCCTAATCAAGTATTAGAATTAATTGATTTAATGGCTCACGCGAAAAGATTCTCTGGTGTTGTTCTTTCTAATTATGTTCATCACATTGAGATGAAATTAAAAGGGCAGGAATTAGATACGCAGTTTTGTGCCTTTTGTGTAGATATTTCTACTCATCGACTTGTGGTTTTTTCGGGGACTGATGATACTGTAGTAGGATGGAAAGAAGATTTTACAATGCTTTCAGCTTTAGAAACACCTGCTCAAAAAGAAGCTTTATTATATTTAGAAAAAGTAGCAAATGATAAAAAACTAATTCTTTGTGGACATTCTAAAGGTGGAAATCTTGCGTTATATTGTTTGAATGGGACAAGTGATGAGATTGATAGTTTAATTGAAAGAGTTTATAACTTTGATGGCCCAGGGCTAACAACTGAAGTTGAAAAAGTTAACTTTAGCAGAATGGAAAAATATTATATTTACTTACCACAAACAGCTATTGTTGGGGAATTATTTAACCAATACGGAACAAAAGTTATTACTAAAAGTTGTTTAAAAGGTTTATTCCAACACGATATTTTTACATGGGAAGTTTTACAAAATAAGTTTGTTATTGAGAAAAGACCAACAGCTGATGGCGCTTATATGAACCGTAAAATCAAAGAAATTATTAGTGAATTATCAGCTGAAGAAAAAGGAATTTTCTTAGAAGTACTATTTAATTTATTAGATGCGACTGACGCGACAACTTTAATAGAATTACAAAATAAAAAACAAAAATTAATTAAATCATACATTGATTTAGATGCGGAGACTAAAAAAGCATTTAACTCAATTATTAATAAACTAATCTTAGATAGAGTATTCCAAAGATATATTTTCGATAATATCAAAGAATATCATACAATTTCTAAGAGTAAAAAAGAACCAAAAAAGAAAGAAAAAAACATTATATCTAGTATTATAAAGACTAATAAGAAGGAGTAAAATATGTTACAACCACTACAACCAGGCGCAACAATTGGTGTAATAGCACCAGCATTTAAGAGCTTCACAAAGCCAGATTTAGATAGATTAACTGCTATTTTAAATGAAGCAGGTTATAAAGTAATCTATGGAAAAAGTGTAAATGCTGAATATGGATACCTTGCGGGGGACGATAATTTAAGGGCTAATGATGTCATGAAAATGTTTAAAAACCCCGAAATTGCGGCTATTTTGTGCATTAAAGGCGGTTATGGCGCAATGCGTATTCTTGATAAACTTGACTATGAAATTATCAAACAAAACCCTAAAATGGTTATTGGATATTCTGATATTACAGCTTTACAAAATGCTATTTATGCTAAAACATCTAACGTGTCAATTCATGGTTTAGTGGGAATAAGTCTACTTAGTAAGACAATTGATGATAATAGTAAAGAGTACTTTTTTAACCTTTTAAAAGGTCAAGAACTACCATCAAAACCTGATAACATTGATTGTGAGGGAGTACTAATTGGAGGTAATTTATCCTTAGTATCATCACTTATTGGGACACCTTATATGAGTGATTTTAAGGGAAAAATTTTAATGTTAGAAGACGTTGGCGAAGAGCCATATGCGGTAGATAGAATGCTTACACAACTAAGATTAGCTGGTGTTTTTGATCAAATTAATGGCTTAATTTTAGGCCATTATACTGATTGTAACCCTAGTGAATCGAAAAAAGATTGTCAAACTGTGGAAGAAGTTTTAGATGATTTTGTCAAAGATATTAAAGTGCCTGTTATTAGACACTATCCATTTGGTCATAGTTATCCATTCTTAAGCTTACCAATTGGTGCGTATGTTTATTTAGATGTACGTAAAAACATGGTTTGGTGGGATCAAAAAACCATATTTAAATAGGAAAAATTTATTTAGCAAAAAAGGAGAAAAACAAGATGTTAGTAGTAATTGGCTCAGATCACGCGGGATATTTATTAAAAGAAGAAGTTATTAAATACTTAAATGAAAAAGGGATTGAAGTTGTAGATAAAGGAACTAATTCAAGTGAATCAGTAGATTATCCTGATTTTGCGCATGCCGTATGTGAAAGTGTAATTGAAAATAATTGTTTTGGTATTTTAATTTGTTACACTGGTATTGGAATGAGTATGGCCGCAAACAAACACAAAAACATTAGAGCTGCCCTTGTTTCAATCGTTGAAGATGCTATTTTAACAAGAGAACATAACAATGCAAATGTCTTATGTTTATCAGCTAAAAACCTAACAGTATCTAATGCCACCACAATTGTTGATGCTTTTTTAAATACTGAATTTGCTGGTGGTCGACACGAAAGACGTGTTAATAAAATCGAGGTTTTATAATGAGTAAAAAAGAAATTGTAAAATTTTACATCAAAAGACATTTACCGACATTCTTCATTGTGATGTTAGTTGGAGTTCTTGCAAGTTACTTGGTAACTAAAAATGGAGAACCTGGTAATTTGTATTATTTGTTTGTGGGGGGCGCATTTTTAATAATTGATTTAATTTATACAATTGTAAGAGTAACAATTGATGTAAAGAAAGACTTAAAAAGAAAAGTTAAAATTTGCGAAAATAATGTAAAATAGTAAGAATAAGGCACTACTTAAATATTCTATTAGAAATAATGATATAATCTTAGTATGATTAGAACATTTAAAAATTTACTAAAGATAGAAGATTTTAAGAGGCCTTTTTTTGATTGCATAATAATAGGAACTCAAAAAATCATTATTTGTAATCTTAATAAAGATGACTTATTTGACAAAGGATTTGCTGCTTTAGTTAAATATGGAGTGCTTTTAGACTATGTGATTTTATGGGTTAGTAGTGATTTTGAACTCGAAACAGGGGTTGAAGTAGTAATTAATAATTTTTTTGAAAATTTTATTATTTTTATTGACTAAAAATATAAAGTTTTGTGGTATAATATTAGTGAGAGGTATGCATATGAAAAAGAGTGCTATTGATATGTTATTTGATCAAGTTTGTCGCGAAAATATTACAGGCGAAAACATGAATGGTGAAGCTGTTGAGTTTGAACAAATTGCTTTGATTCCTTATAATGAAATGTTATTTGCGATATTAGTTGAAGTTAAAACTCAAGAAGTTTGTGTTTATATGTATGACACAGATGAAGATGGCGAAGTCTTAGTATTAATCGATGACGATGAATTGATTGATGAAATAGTTGAAGAGTACTATCGTTTATGTGCGTAGCTTTAAATACAATTTAAAGGAGGACATATATGAGAATTAATGTACACGGTAAAAACAAATTTGAAGTAAAGCCAGGATTACGCGAATATATTAATGAAAAAGTTGGCGAACTTGAAAAAATGTTTTCTGCCCATCAAGATGTTAGTGCAAATGTTGTATGTAAGGAGTATGGTACAGATAAAGTAATTGAAATAACTATTCCTACCAAACATTTAATCTTGCGAGCTGAAACCATGTCTAATGATATGTTCCAATCAGTTGATTTAGCAGTAGACAAAATCGAAAAACAATTATTAAAACACAAAAAGAAAATTAACTCTATTATTAGAAATCGTGAAGGGGTTGCTAACTACTTTAGTAACATGGTAAATGAAGCTGCTGATGTTGAAGAAACTAAAAAAGTAGTTAAATCAAAAGAAGTTGACTTAGAAGTAATGAGTGTTGATGAAGCAATGTTACAAGCAGAGCTTTTAGGACATGATTTCTATATGTTTATTAATCAAGATGATCATAAGGTTTCAATAATATATTTACGTGATGATGGCGATTACGGCATCATGCGTGCAAAATAGTTAATTATAAGCACCTTTTAGCTTTTACCCGCTAAGGGTGCTTTTCTAAATGCTTGAAAAAAAATACAAAAAGTGGTATGATATAGATTAAAGAGATGAGGTTATATCAGTATGTTTAAAAAACTATTCGACCAAGGTTATAAAGAATTAAAAAAATGCGAAGTTATCGCAGACAAAGTATTAGAGAAAGAATCATTTTATCGTGGTTTATCAGACGATGAATTAAAGGCAAAAACTCCTTATTTTAAAGAGCTACTTGCTAGTGGTAAAACACTTGATGATATTTTAGTTGATGCTTTCGCAGTTGCTCGTGAAGCAGCTTATCGTGTAACAGGCTTACTAGCATTCAAAGTGCAACTTATTGGCGCAACAGCTATGCATAATGGGAATATTGCGGAAATGAAAACTGGTGAAGGTAAAACTTTAACATCAGTTATGGTTGCCTATCTTAATGCTTTAAGTGGTAAAGGTGTTCACATTGTAACTGTCAATGAATATCTAGCAAGTCGTGATGCTCATGATATGGGTGCTGTTCATGAATGGTTAGGTTTAACTGTGGGGTTAAACTTACGTGATATGAGTAGTGAAGAAAAGAAAACTCAATATGCATGTGACATTACATATTCAACTAATAATGAATTAGGGTTTGACTACCTTCGTGACCATATGGTAATCAGAGGCGAAGAAATGGTTCAAAGACCACTTAACTTTGCTATTGTCGATGAAGTTGACTCAATCTTAATCGATGAAGCTAGAACACCACTTATTATTTCAGGTGGAGAAAAACGTGGACCAAACCTTTACATTCAAGCTAATACTTTTGTTAGAACCCTTCGTGAAGGTGAATATGAAATAGATGAAAAATCAAGACACATCACTTTAACTGAAAGTGGTATGGCAAGAGCAGAACATTTCTTTAATGTTCCAAACTTATATGATGTTAAATATGTTACTTTAGTTCACCATATTAATAATGCTTTAAGAGCTAACTATATTATGAGTAAAGATGTTGACTATGTAGTTCAAGATAATAAAGTTATTATCGTTGACCAATTTACAGGTCGTCTAATGCATGGTCGTCAATATAGTGAAGGCTTACACCAAGCATTAGAAGCTAAAGAACATGTTGAAATCAAAAAAGAAACTAGAACTCTAGCAACTATTACATTCCAAAACTACTTTAGAATGTATAAAAAGCTTGCGGGGATGACTGGGACAGCTAAAACTGAAGAAGAAGAATTCCGTAACATTTATAATATGTTTGTTGTAGAAATTCCTACTAATGCGCCAATTCAAAGAATTGATGCCCAAGATATGATTTTCCAAACTATGAAAGGTAAATTTGAAGCTATCGCTAAAGATATTGCTAATCGTCATGCTAAAGGTCAACCTGTCTTAGTTGGGACAATCTCAATTGAAACAAGTGAACTATTATCAAGCTTACTTAAAAAACGTGGAATTCCTCATAATGTATTAAATGCTAAACAACATGAAAGAGAAGCAGAAATTGTTTTAAATGCAGGTCAAAAAGGTGCTGTGACAATCGCAACTAATATGGCTGGGCGTGGTACCGACATCAAACTTGGTGAAGGTGTTGTTGAACTTGGTGGTTTAGCAGTTATTGGTACAGAACGTCACGAATCACGTCGTATTGATAACCAATTACGTGGACGTAGTGGACGTCAAGGTGACCCTGGGTATAGTTGCTTCTACTTATCTGCTGAAGATGAATTATTAAGACGTTTTGGTAGTGATCGTTTTAAACAAATGGTTAAAATGGGAACTGGTAACCAAGTAGATGAAGAAGGTAATGAATTACCACTTCAAATGAAAATGCTAACTAAATTCATTGAAGGCGCTCAAAGAAGAGTTGAAGGTGACAACTATGACCGTCGTAAATCAGTTGTTGAATATGATGAAGTATTAAGAAAACAACGTGAAATCATTTATAAACAACGTAGTGATATCTTATTCTTAGAAGATATGGAACCAGTTGTTAAAAACATGATGGCATCTACTATTGAACGCTTAGTACCAACATTCTATACAACTGAACATCGTAAACATACTCTTGATTTAAATTTATTTACTAATCAATTCTTAAGATTGTACTTTAATGCTAATGAATTTGATGTAGATGATTTTGAAGAATTATCAGTTAATGAAACAAAAGATCTTTTATTAAATAAACTATATGCTAATTTAGAAGAAAAGAAAACAATTGTTCCACTTGAAGTGTATCGTGAATTCTTGAAAGTAGTACTTTTAAGAGTTGTCGACCGTCACTGGATGGATCATATTGACCAAATGAGTGAATTACGTCAAAGTATTGGTTTAAAATCATATGCTCAATTAAATCCACTTCGTGAATATCAAGAAATTGGTTTAGATATGTTTAATAAAATGATTTGTAATATTGAACAAGAAGTTACTCAACTAGTTAACCGTGCTCAAGTTCGTGATAATTTACAACGTGAAGAAGTTGCGAAACCTACTGGTACAAATGCTGCTAGTGATGATACTATTAAACGCAAACCTAAAGTTAATAAAGATGCTAAGGTTGGCCGTAATGACCCATGTCCATGTGGTAGTGGATTAAAATACAAACATTGTTGTGGTAGAGATAAATAAAAAACAAAGAAAGGATTAATTTTATGGAAAAGTTTGAAATCGTAAAAGCTTATGAAGATTTTAAAAAACGTATTTCTGATTTAGAAAAAGTAATTAATCCTACTAATTTACAATCTATCATTCAAAAAAATGAAGAAAAAATGTTAGAAGCTGATTTTTGGAATGATAATCAAAAAGCTTCAAAAGTTATTAATGAATGCAATAATGCTAAGGATTTGTTAGCAAGTTTAAAAGATGTTCAAAATAAACTTGCTGACTTACATAGCATATTAGAATTAGATGATGAAGATTTGTATTCTTTAGCAGAAGAATCAGTAAATGATTTAGCTAAAGTATTAGATGAATTAGAAATTAATAATCTTTTAAATGGTGAATATGACAATACAAATGCAATAGTTGAACTACATCCTGGAGCTGGTGGCACTGAATCACAAGACTGGGCCTTAATGCTTTATCGAATGTATAAAAGGTTTGCTGAAAGAAAGAATTTCGAATTTGATTTACTAGATTATCAAGATGGACTTGAAGCTGGTATTAAAAGTGTAACTTTCTTAATTAAAGGTAAAAATGCTTATGGTATTTTAAAAGGTGAACGTGGAGTTCACCGCTTAGTAAGAATTTCACCATTTGATTCAAATGCTAGACGTCATACTAGTTTTGTTGGATGTAATGTTACTCCGGAAATTATTGAAACAAATGAAATTAAAATTAATGATGAAGATTTAAGAATTGATACATATCGTGCTAGTGGTGCTGGGGGACAGCATGTTAATAGAACTGACTCAGCAGTTAGAATTACTCACTTACCTACGGGAATAGTTGTATCATGTCAAAGTCAACGTAGCCAAATTCAAAATAAAGAAAGAGCGATGATGGTTCTTAAATCTAAATTATTCCAATTAGAAGAAGCAAAAAAACAAGAGAAAATTCAAAATATTAGTGGTGGTGTTGATGATAATAGTTTCGGTTCGCAAATTAGAAGCTATGTTTTACATCCATATGCGATGGTTAAAGATCACCGCACGCAAGAAGAATCATCAAACCCTAATAATGTACTTGATGGCGATATTGAAAAATTTATTAATAGTTATTTAAAGTATAATGCTATGAAAGGACAGGTAGAATAAAATGGTAGATAAATTCAAAGAATATTTTTTCACTAAAAAGTTTTTAAAAGAATTTTTCTATATAAATGTTGGCGTAATTTTACTTGCGGTATCAGTTATTTTTGTATATGATATCAATAATGTCTCAAGTGGTGGCGCAAGCACTTTAGGGATTATTCTTCAAAGAATGATTGGCTATGGGCCAACATCTTTATACATTTTCTTGTTGAATTTAGTGTTACTTGCGATAGGCGGAGTTTTTTTAGGAAAAGAATTTTTCTTTAAAACTGTTTATGGTAGTTTAATTTTCCCTGTCTATGGTTGGTTATTTGAAATATTAATTGACGCAACATCAATTGCTGATGACTTAGCAACATTATATGAAACTAATGAATTATTAATCATTGTAGTAGCGGCAGCTATTATGGGACTTGGTATTGGAATAGTATTAAAACATGGCGGATCAACAGGTGGAGTTGATAATCTACAAGCAATCTTTTTGAAATATTTTAATTTACCTCATTCAGTTTCTTTAATAATGATTGATGGGGTAATAGTTGTTGCTGGATCATTTTTCTTACAAGATACATTTGTTGAACAACTACAAATGATTATGTATGGGGTAGTTACAGTAGTAATCTCTGGATATGTAATTGATAATATTGTTTTTAATGGATTCAATGTTCGTTCTGCCTATATTATCACTAATAAAGCTGAAGAAGTTAAACAAGAAATATATCGTAGTTTAGGTCGTGGAGTAACTGAAGTTTATACTAAAGGCGGTTACTCTAGTGAAGAAAGAATGATGTTATTTTGTGTTTTGAAAACATTTGAATTTAATAAACTTCGTGCTGCTGTCCAAAGAATCGATAGTGCTGCTTTCATTGTAGTAACTCGTGCAGCTGAAGTACATGGCGAAGGTTTTTCTTTTGATTTAATGTCAACTTCAAATGTTCGAAAAGAAAGAAAAACAAAACAAGATGATGAAAAAGATGTTTAAAATATTAAAGGTCACTAAAAAGGGCCAAAAATATATAGTTGATTATCATGCTTGTGATGAAGATGGTAAATTACAAGATTCAGAAGAAACACAAAATATTACTTGTATTGAAGATCAAATAATTGAATATCGTATTTTTAAAGATAAGATTTATCAGGAAAATGAGTTTGAACAAATCATTAAGTTTGGTTCTTTAAGTAAATGGTTAAGCAAATCAATGCATTTTATTAGTTATAAAATGCGAACTGAAAAAGAACTTAGAACGTATATGAAAGATAGTGAATTAACAGAAGAACAAGTTAATTCAATCATCCAAAAGCTTTATGAATATCACTTTTTAGATGATGATAAATATGCATCTTACTTTATTTCAAACGCAGTAAGTCAAGGTAAAGGAACAAAATATATTAGATACACTCTTTTAGAAAAAGGAATTACTAATGACTTAATTGATAAATATTTAGCAAATAGTGATGAAGAATATCAATACACAATTATCTTTGAGAAGATGCAAAAGGAAGTATCTAAATTAACTAAATATCCTTTAAAAAAACAAGTTCAAAAGATTAGAGAAAAATTACAAAGACTTGGCTTTTCATCATCAATCATTAAAAAAGTCATAGCTAATCTTAACTTTGAAGAAGATATTACTGAATCAATTAAAAAAGATTATTTAAAAATTACATCAAAAACAAGTGATAAAAATAAAATTATTCAAAATTTATTATCTAAAGGATATGAATATCAAGATATTAAAAAACTAATTTAATACTTTTTAAAATTTGACATATTATATAATAGGGGTGTCAAATGAGTAAGAATAAATTAGTTAAAGAAAATATTCGAAACCAAACAAGAGGTTTCACAAAAGAAAAAGAATTAGAAGAAAATTTAAAACTTGAAATTTCTAAAGAAATCGCAAGCTTTAACAATCAAAAAAATAAATAACTTCAGGGCAGGGTGAAATTCCCGACCGGTGGTATAGTCCACGAGCGTAATGCATGATTTGGTGAAATTCCAAAACCGATAGTATAGTCTAGATGAAAGAAGAGTCTTTTTTTGCCACCTGAAGAGGTGGCTTTTATTATGAGGTATTATTATGAAAAAACATTTACTAATTAGAAGAATTGCTATTATATCTATTTTAGCCGCAATCAGTACAGTCTTTTACTTACCTTTTACAAGGGTTTCATTGCCTTTTATTTTTCCTGGTTTTTTAGAATTACAACTTTCTAATTTACCAGCTTTAATTGGGGGACTAGCTTTAGGACCGCTTTCGGGGTGTATAATTGTTCTTTTAAAAACAATACTTAAAATTTGTATTAGCGCATCCCAAACCGCATATGTTGGTGATATCGCAGACGTATTTATTGGTTTAGCTTGTGTTTTTACTGCTAGTATGATATATAAAAAAATCCACACCAGAAAAGGTGCGGATCTTGCGTTATTCTTTGGGGCTTGCGCCTGGATTGTAATGGCTCTAATAGCTAATTACTTATTCTTAGTAGATTTCTACATTTCATTTTATATGCATGGTGTAATTGAATCATTTGTTGGCGCATGTAAAGTTATCCCTGGGATTACAATTGATAACTATAAGATAATGTATTTATTTTATGGATGTTTACCATTTAATTTAATATTGTCAACAATTGTATGTTTACTAACATCACTTTTATATAAACGAATTTCAAAATTAGTTAAACATTTTATTGAAGCTTAGTACTATTTTCAAAATAACTTTTTAAGAATTTTAAAACTCCTTGCTCATTGTGACTATCTGTTACGTATTTAGCGTGCGGTAATAAGTCAGGGTGAGCATTTTTCATCGCACAACTGTGTTTAACGATTTGAAACATTTCAATATCATTGTGTCCATCACCAAGCGCAATTGTGTTATTAGGATCAATATTATAATATTTAATGGCTTCATTTATTCCATAGCCTTTATCAACAAATCGATTGTAGACTTCAACAATATGGCAGTTATCAACTGCCCAATATCTTGAACGAAGGGTTTGTGAATAATTGTTTTCAACATATTTTTGGATTTCTTCAACACTTTCACTTTTAACAAACATTAAACATCCATTAGGATTATCAGGTAATGTTTGTTGTAATGGTCCATCAACAATTATTCCCCCATCGACGTGTAAGAAATTGTGGATTTCGTCATTATATTCATGAACATAAATAGTATCATGGATTTCACCGAAAACATTGATTAAATTATCACCAGCGAAATTAAGAATATCAAAGATTTCTTTTCGATTAACTCTTAAGTCGCGTTTAGGATAAGAAGCGTCCTTGGGATTTTGAATAAGTGCACCATTATAGTTAATAATAGGTGATGATAAGTTTAGTGCTTTATAAGCAAAGTAACTAGATCTTAGAGGTCTACCTGTTGCGATAATGATGATATGACCTTGATCATTTAATTTTCTTAAGTAATCGAAAGTCTCTTCATCGTATTTCATAAAGTCAAGCATCAGTGTGCCATCTAAATCTATTGCGATTAAATGTTTTTCCATATTTTTTTCCTCACTATGTTAGTATATCACAAAAGAAGTCTTTTTGAGAAAAATGTGATAATTTAATAAAAAAAGATAATTATAATTGTAAAAATTGATTTGTTATGTTAAAATAAGAAGATGGAAATATTTTTCAAAAATTTAAGTTTAAGGATATAAGGTAGTAGTTATGCAAGGTAAAACTGTATTAATGGCATTTAGTTTAGACCAATTAATTACTGATTTTTTTACTAGTCTTCGTGATAGCTTTAGTTGGACAACTATTGTTATTTTAATTGCGGGGATAACAATTGGAATAGTATTATCAGTAAGTGTTTATGGTGTTTTAACAATTGCTTCTTTAAAACTAGATAAGAAATATAAAAACATGATTTATGAAACATCTTCAATTGATGATGAAAAACTAAGAGGATTAATTTCTGATATTAAAAAAGAATTTAAAGACTCAACTGCAGGCTTTACATCAAGTGAAAAGATTAAAGTTTTAGGCAATACATTATTTGATACAATTAATGTAATTGCGGGGGAATACTACCCTGAATCAAAATATCCTTTATATGAACTTACAATTGATGAATTATTACAATTTATGCATTATTTATCAGATAGAATAAATATGATTTTTGATAAACGTTTATTAAGACCGTTTAAACAAATGAGTATTAGTCAATTATTCCGTTTCTTAGATACTAAGAAAAAGATAGATAACAATAAAGTTTTAAAAACTGCGAAAAACATGCATCTTGGTAGAGCTTCAAGATTTTTCTTAACCGCGTTAAATTACGCTAACCCCGTTTATTGGTTTAAACATTTAATTATGGGGGGGACTGTTGCTACGGCGACTAATAAAATTGCTTTAATTATTATTGATATCGTTGCCGATGAAACAAGTAAAACTTATAGTAAACGTATTTTTAACCAAGAAATTCGTATTAACAAAGAAAAGATTGAACAAGCTCTAGAAGAATTAGATACAGAAAATGAGGAGGGATTACATGAATAAAGAACGTAAAGAATTTTATATTCCTTCGTTGAATGACGAAACAACAAAAGAAGTTGTAGAGAAAAAAGAACCCATTCAAGAGTCACAACCTAAAGATAAAAATAATGATTTCTTCTCACCATTTTTAGGCCGTACTCCTAATCGTTTAGCTGATGCTTCACTTAATAGTACATCAGGTACTAAAAGATATGAAGATTATCGATATCAAAATAATCGTGACTATGGTATTTCAAAAGAGAAATATTATAATGATGATCGCGTAATGACAACTCAAGAATATTTAGATATTCTTGATGATAAAGAACCAACTAGAGTAAATACTCCAGTTCACAAAACTACTTGGGAAAACTTAAATGTGGAAGAAGAATTAGATGCACCAAAGTTTAATGTGCCAGAAGCTGATTTTGAAGAAGAATATCCTCTTCCTGAAGAAAATGAACCGATTTATGAAGAAGAAATCGTCGAAGAAAAACCAGCTCCAGTAGCACCTAAACCAGTTCGTCGTAAGACTACAAGATATAGTGCTCCACCGCTAAGTTTACTTTCAACAGAACCATTTAAAAATACACAAAAAAATACTTGGGCTGATTCTCAAAGTGAAATTATCAATCAAACATTTAAAGAATTTGGTTATGGTGGAACTGTTGCGGGATACATCTGTGGACCATCTGTTACTCAGTTTTTAGTCTCTGTAAGTGCGGGGACTAATGTTAGTAAAATTAGAAGTTTTGAAAAAGACTTATTATTAAAACTATCTGCTCGTTCAATTAGAATTCAAGACCCAATTCCTGGTAAAAGCTATGCGGGGATTGAAATACCAAATGAAAAACGTTTAAATGTTCCGCTTGGTAATTTAATTAATAATCCTAAATTCTTACAAGATGATAGAAAATTGTTAGTCGCATTAGGTCTTGATATTACTGGTGAAGAAGTTTATGCGGACTTAGCTAAGATGCCTCACGGATTAATTGCTGGTACTACAGGTAGTGGTAAGAGTGTATGTATTAATTCAATGATTATTAGTTTAATTTATCGTAACTCACCAGAAGAATTAAAAATGATTTTAGTTGACCCAAAAATGGTTGAACTATCTAGTTATGATGAAATTCCACATCTTGCGATGCCAGTTATTACTGATCCAAGAAAAGCTTCAGCTGCACTTAATTGGGCGGTTGTTGAAATGGATAAACGTTTTGAAGTCTTCAGAATTTCTCATGCGAGAAATATTCAATCATACAACGAAATGCAAGTTGAATATGGTGGCAAAATTATGCCATATATTGTAATTATTATCGATGAACTTGCTGACTTAATGAGTGTTGCTTCAGCAGAAGTTGAAACTGCTATCCAACGTATTACTCAAAAAGCTCGTGCTGCAGGGATTCATTTACTAGTTGCAACTCAAAGACCATCAACTG
Organism: Bacilli bacterium; assembly: GCA_017411715.1. Taxonomy (GTDB): domain Bacteria; phylum Bacillota_I; class Bacilli_A; order ML615J-28; family CAG-313; genus UMGS1109. Next base: position 39,932 of record JAFQPO010000005.1, read on the forward strand.
ATGTTATTAGAGGAACGATTAAAAATAATATTCCTGTTCGTGCCGCATTTAAAGTTGCATCTTACACTGACTCTAATACAATCATTGACCATTCTGGTGCTGAAAAGTTACTAGGACTTGGTGATATGTTGTTTGCGGATGACTCTGGTGAAAAACGTCTTCAAGGAACTTTTGTTAAAGACTCAGAAATTGTTAAAATCACTAACTTCTTAAGAGACCGATATAGTGTTAGTTACTTAATAGAAGAAGGCGAACTTGAAGAAAAAACAATCGCTCTTGCATCAAATGATGATCAAGATGAAATTTTTGAACAAGTCGCAAGATATGTTGTTGAATTTGATACAGGTTCTAATAACCGTATTATGCAAGAGTTTAATATTAGTTTTAACCGTGCTAATCGTTTGTTTATGAAAATGGAAGCCTTAGGAATTGTTTCAAAAACAGTTAAAGGTAAACAACGTGAAGTATTAGTTAATCCTAGTGAATTAGAAGAAATTCTTAAGGAGTTGTAATTATGAATGAAGAGCAACTTAAAGAAACAGAAGAAACTTTAGTAGAAGAAGAAAAACCAGAACTTGAAGAAATAGAAGAACCATATTTTGATGAAGAAGCGTATGCTTTGGAATTAGCAAAAAAAGAAAAAAAGGTTAACAAAAGATTATTATTAATCTTAGGAGCTTTTGTAATTTGTTCTTTAATCTATCTAGCTTGTATTTCAACAAGAAATTATCAAATTCTACATTCTGGTAGTGATAGTTCTTTTGCCAGTAGTGAAGCAACTGCTTCTATTGGCGCTATTGCTTATTTAAAATATGTAATGTATTTTTCATATGCAATTAGTTTTGTTGGTTTAATTATTATGACATTACTTGTAGCTGGCGTTAAAATTAAAATATCTTATGATATAAAAGCTAGAATATATTCGATATTAGACTGGGCTATTTTATTACCAATTTGTTTAGTTATAACAACAATGTGTTTTAGTTTATTCTTTACGATTGCGGAAGTTGATGGTACATCAATGGCACCAAATTTTGCTCCTGGTGATCGTTTATTTGTTAATTACAATAAAGTGATTGAAAATGAAGATGTTGTTATAATCTATGTAGATGAAGAAAAATATCTAACAATTGATCATACACGCTTATTTGTTAAACGTGTAGTTGCTTTACCAGGTGATGTTATTTCAACTGATGGCAAAAACTTTTATCTTAATGGTAAAAAAGTAGAACCTAGTTATGAGATGTTAAATGATTATTTTGCAGGGAACAAATCATCATTTATATTTACAGAAGTAAATAATAATTTTTGTTTTATTACTAATGTTGTAGATGGTGTAAAAGAAAAAGAATTGTGTCCACATACTGCAAAATATGAATACACAATCCCAGAAGGCTATTATTTAGTTCTAGGTGATAACCGTGATAATTCAACTGACAGCCGTAAAATTGGCTTAATTGAAAAAGAAGATATCTTAGGGGTTGTAACAAGAAAAATAAGTGGATTAATCTAGAAAGGAGTAAATGATGATACAATGGTATCCTGGCCATATGGCTAAAGCAATTCGCGAAATGGGCGAAAATGTTAAATTAGTTGATTTAGTAGTTATATTAGTTGATGGCCGCGCACCAAGTTCATCAATTAATCCTAAATTAGAAGAATTATTTCAAAATAAAAAATGTATTTATGTTTTAACAAAAAAAGATAAATCAGATACTAAAAAGGTAAATGAATGGATTAAACATTTTACTGCATTAGGAAATTATGCAATTAGCTTAAATCTAAAAGAAAACAGTAGTTTAAAACCTTTCTTCAATGTTTTGAATTCCGCAATGGAAGAAAAAAGACAAAAAGATTTGAAAAAAGGTCTAAAGATTAGACCAGCTAAACTAATGATTGTTGGTATTCCTAATGTTGGTAAATCAACATTTATTAACCGACTTGTTGGTAAAAAGGTAGTGGCAGTTGGTGATAAACCAGGAGTTACTAAATTACAACAATGGATTAGAGTAAATGAAAATCGTAAAGATCCAAAAGAAAAATGTGAATTGTTAGATACACCAGGTGTATTATGGCCTAAATTTGATGATCAAATTGTTGGTTATAATTTAGCTTTAATTGGTTCAATTAGTGATAATGTTGTTTCTCTTGAAAAATTAGCATTATATTTAATTGAATATTTACAAAAAAATTATCCAGGTGTATTATTTAAAAGATATGAATTAGATGAGGCAATTGAAGCTAATTTCTATTTAAATAAATTATCTAAAATTAAACATCTTACTGAATTAGAAATGGCTAAGGTTTTGATTAACGATTTTAGAAATGGTTATTTAGGATGCGTCACTTTAGATGAGGTGTCTCAATGATTGATCAATTAGCTTATGAAAAAGAAGCCTATTTAAAAGGATATAACTATGTTGCGGGGGTAGACGAAGTTGGTAGAGGTCCAATGGCCGGTCCTGTAGTTGCGGCGTGTGTTATTATGCCCAAAGATCAAATGATTGAGGGGATTAATGATTCTAAAAAAATAAGTGATAAAATGCGTCGTAAGTTATATAATGAAATTAAAGAAAAAGCATTGGCAGTTGGTGTATGTTTTTTAAGTCATAAAGTAGTTGATGAGATTAATATTTATCAAGCTAGTAAATTAGCAATGGAAAGAGCGATTAAAAAGTTAAAAATCAAACCTGATTATGTTTTAACTGATGCGATGAAATTAGATATTGATATTCCTCATCAACCAATTATTAAAGGTGATATGCTTAGTTATACAATTGGATGTGCAAGCATTGTTGCTAAAGTCGCACGAGATGATTATATGATTAGACAAGCAAAGAAATATCCTGGTTATGATTTTGAAAACAACAAAGGATATCCAACTAAAAAACATAAAGAAGCACTAATTAAATTAGGTGTCTTACCAATTCATCGTGTTACTTATCAACCAGTAGCAGATGAACTTAATAAGTTGAAAGAGGGGGCATTATGAAATTATTAATTGTGGAGTCACCCGCAAAATCAAAAACCATCGAAGCATATTTAGGTAGTGAATATCATGTTGAAGCTAGTATGGGACATATCCGTGACTTATCTATCAAAGGTAAAGGTGGATTTGGTGTTGATATTAACAATAACTTTAAACCTGAATATGTCATTTTAGATGAAAAGAAAGCAGTCGTTCAAAAATTAATTGACTATGCTGAAAATGCTGAACACATTTATTTAGCAACCGACCCCGACCGTGAAGGGGAAGCTATTAGTTGGCACTTACAAGAAGTACTAAATCAAGATCCTAGTAAAGTATCAAGAATTGTTTTTAATGAAATAACTAAAAAAGCAGTTGTAGAAGCTTTACAAAATGATAGACAAGTTGATATAAATTTAGTACACTCTCAAGAATCACGTCGTATTCTAGACAGAATCATTGGTTTTAGATTATCTAGTTTATTACAACAAAAGATTGGTTCAAAATCAGCAGGTCGTGTTCAATCAGTTGCTTTAAAATTAGTTGTTGAACGTGAAAAAGAAATTGAAGCATTTAACTCAGAAGAATACTGGGATTTATTTGCGGTTGTTAGTAAAGGTGATGTTGAATTAAAAGCTAAATACTTTGGTAAAGAAGAAAAACATCAATTAAAGAGCGAACAAGAAGCAAATAAAGTTTTAGAAGAATTACAAGACGCAAAATATATTGTTGATAAAATTGAAAAGAAAGAACGTAAGAAAAGTTCTAAACCACCATTTATTACTTCAACTCTTCAACAAGATGCCGGCGCAAGATATCATTATAACGCCAAACGTGTAATGGCAATTGCTCAAAGATTATATGAAGGGATTGACTTAGGAAGTGAACGTGTTGGTTTAATAACTTATATGCGTACTGACTCAATCCGTTTATCCGAAGATTTCATTAGTGATGCTAAAAAATATATCACTAAAAAATATGGTAGTGGTTATTATAAAGGAGTTAAGAAAAAATCTTCTAAAAATAATCAACATATTCAAGATGCCCATGAAGCAATTCGTCCAACATCCATTGAAAGAACACCTGAGTCAATAAAAGAATATTTATCATTAGAAGAATATAAATTATATACTTTAATTTATAATCGTGCTATTTCATCACTAATGAGCGATGCTTTAATTGAAGATACTGATGTATTTATTAAAGCTAATGATAATTATTTCACATTGGCTGGTGAAAGAACATTGTATGATGGGTTTATGAAAATATATCAAGAAACTAGTATTGATGAAATTGATGATTTAGGAAACTTACCTGAACTTTCTTTGAATGAAGAACTAAATTTAATCAGCTTAACACCAGAACAAAAATTCACTAATCCTCCACATCGTTATACAGAAGCAAGATTAATTCGTAAAATGGAAGAATTAGGAATTGGTCGTCCATCTACTTATGCACTTACAATGGAAACATTACGTTTAAGAAGTTATGTCAATATGCAAAGTAGAACCTTTGTTCCAACTGATCAAGGAAGACTTACAAGCGAACAATTAGATTTATTTTTCTCATCAATTATCAACATTAAGTATACTGCTGAAATGGAAAACATTCTAGATGAAATTAGTGAAGGTACTCGTATCTGGCATGTCGAGGTCGCAAAATTCTATGATACTTTTGCACCACTAATTGAAAATGCTCGTGATAATATGGTAAAATTATATCCAAAACAAACTGATGAATTCTGCCCTGAATGTGGATTACCGCTACTAATAAGAAGAGGTCCATTTGGCGAATTTACTGCGTGTTCTGGATATCCACGTTGCAAATATATTAAGAAAGTTAAAAAACCTGATCCTGTTAAGACAGGGGTTGAATGTCCGCTTTGTCATGAAGGTGAATTAGTGGAAAGAATAAATGCTAGAGGACGTACTAAAGGGGCTAAATTTTATGCATGTAGTAGATTCCCTAGTTGTCGTGCTACATACTCAGGACTTCCAAATGGGGAGATTTGCCCTGTTTGTAATGGCCCAATGATCACTACAAGTGAGGGTGTTCGTTGTGGAAATGAGAAGTGTAAGTCATTAAAAGTCAAAAAAGATAAGTAACAAATAGACAAAATTTTCAAAAATGTTAAATATTTTGACAAAATACTTGACAATTAGATAATGATTTGATATACTATTTATGCAACACGAAAGTGTTGTACATATCCCCTACACATTGTTAATGTTATTATTAACAACCCTTCCTAACCCATTGTTACCCGCGGTGGGTTATTTTATAACAGGGCTTTATTCTATTAAAATTTAGAAAGGAATAACAATCCCATGCAAGCCCAATACAGCCGCGGCATTTACATTCCTTGAGAAAAGATCTACCGAACTTTTGTAATATGGTTAGATAGGGATATGTTAAGAGGTAATTATGAATAAAAAATGCTTTGTTTACATTTATGATGCTAATGAAATTTATTTAGAAAAATTAAACTTTTCCACTTTACCCCGAAGTGTTGTCTCTTATTTAGATTCAAAAAAGAAAAGCCCCAAGTTTTTTCAAAGTCAAATTGCGTGGTATTATTTATGTAAGGTTCTTGACGAAGAATTCAAGTATGATTTAACTAAACTAGTTTTTAGTTTAGAAAAACATAAGAAACCTAGGATTGAAGGGGTCCATTTTTCTATTTCTCATTCTAATGATCTAATCGCTTTCTGTGTAGGAAATTCTCCTTGTAGTATCGATATCGAACTAATGAAGGCACGCGACTTTTCTAAACTAACTAAAAAATTGACCGAAATCCCTATGGATGTAACACAACCCGAATCATTTTATAGAAAGTGGTGTGCTGGAGAGTGCTTATTTAAATTAGGAGAGGAAGAGAAAAATTATAGTTTATCTTTTTATAAAACAAAAGATTCAAATTTGAATGCATACATGCTATGTGTTTGTAGCAATGATGCTTTAGAAATGAAAAGCAGTTTAACAACAACTCGTTGTTAAACTGTTTTTTTTAGTGATTGTTAAAACGTTGTAAGAATGATTTTGTTCTTTCGTTTTTTGGATTATCAAATATTTCTGAAGGTGTTCCATCTTCAACAATTTTACCATCAGACATGAAAATCACACGATCAGATATTTCTTTAGCGAAAGCCATTTCATGAGTAACAATTATTAAAGTAATTCCATCATTAGTAAGCTTTTTAATAACATCTAATACTTCACCAACCATTTCGGGGTCTAAAGCACTAGTTGGTTCATCAAATAAGATGATATCTGGTTTCATAGCAAGACATCTTGCGATAGCAACACGTTGACGTTGGCCTCCAGAAAGAGTTGCCACTTTAGCATTTTTAAATTCTTTCATTCCTACTAAATCAAGTAAGCGAAGCGCTTCTAATTCGGCTTCACTTTTTTTGATTTTTAATATTTTGGTAGGTCCAATAATACAGTTTTTTAAAACATTCATATTGTTAAATAAATTGAATGATTGAAATACCATACCTATTTTTGATCTAATTTGATTGACTTTGTTAAATGAGGTAAGAATGTTTGTACCATTAAAAATTATTTCACCTGTATCAGGAATGTTTAAAAGATTAATACATTTTAATAGTGTTGATTTTCCACTTCCTGATGGACCAATAATTGAAATGATTTCACCTTTTTTAACATTTAGACTAATATCATCAATAATAGTAGTATTATCAAAAGAGATTGATAAGTTTTTAATTTCTAAAATATTCATCATATCACCTTTAATTAGAACTAGTAATTTCTACAACATTAGCGCCTAATTTCTTTTCTAAAGCCATTAACAACTTAGATGATGTAAATGTTAAGAATAAGTAGATAATAGCACCAATTGTGTAAGCTTCTAGATGTAAGTAAGTTGTACCAATGATTGTTTCAGTTGCACTAAATAAGTCAATAATACCAATGGTACTTAAAACTGCTGTATCTTTAATATTGATAATTAATTCATTACCAATTGCGCCCATTGAATTTTTTAAAGCTTGAGGAAAAACAACATAGAACATTGCTTTAGGATAACTCATTCCTAAACTTCTTGCTGCATCCATTTGCCCTGCTTCAACAGAGTTAATACCTGAGCGAATTACTTCAGTTAAGTATGCGCCAGTATTTAAAGAGACAGTGAAAATACCAGCAGATAGTGCACTCCAATCAAGGCCAATGAATAAGAAACCATAATAGAAGATTAAGGCTTGTAAAATCATTGGAGTGCCTCTAAAGATTGTAACATAAATTTTAACAAAATTGTTTAAGTCTGTTTTTAATACTTGAACAAAATAGTTATCATAAGGATTAATAGATTGAACACGAATCATTCCAAAAACTAAGGAAATGATAAAACCAATAATTGTACCACTTACCGCAAGAAGAAGGGTAATACCTACGCCTTGTAGTAAAAGGGTGTAAAAGTCTGTAATAATAGTTATGAAATTATCAAACATATACTATTCCTTTTGCATACTAACTGCAAGTTCCATCATTGCAAGTCTTTCTTCATTAGAGATTTTTGCAAGTGCTTGGTTTACTTTATTTAATAAATCAGTATCAGCTTTTCTAATACCAATTGAAACAACTTTATCTTCATAACTGATATCAAAACTTTCAGTTAATGAAATGTATGTATATTGTGGATGAGCAGCAATAATACCTTTTGCTACTGGCTCTTCTAAGATTGTGATATCAACTGCACCAGCTCCCATCGCAACAACGATTTCTGGAACAGTAGATAATGGATTTTGATAAGCGACGCTTGAATTTTTTTCTTTTGTTTGTTTTGCTAGATCATCATAAATAGTTGATTTTTGACCCATAATTTTAGCACCAGATAAATCACTAAATGTTTGGGCATTTACATATGAACTATTTTTATCTAATAATAGTACGTGATTAGATTCATAGTATGATTCTGAGAAATTAATTTGTTTTTTTCTTGTTTCAGTAGGACTCATCCCGGCGATAATTAAATCGATTTTGCCAGAGTTAAGAGCTAGGATTAACCCATCAAAAGAAAGCATTTCAATTTCTAATTCATAACCTAATGATTCAGCAATCTTTCTAGCAATCATAACATCATAACCTTCTGCGTAAAGATTCTTTTGATTGTTAACAGGTACATTAGTATTAGTCTTTGTAGTTTCAGCCCAGTTAAAAGGCGCATAAGCACATTCAAGACCGACGATGATTGTTCCTTTATCTTCATCAAATCCTTTTTTACCACAGCTTGGTAAGATAAATAAACATAATAGTAAACATGTTGTTAATAATAATTTTTTCATAATATTCTCCTTTTCGTATTTTAATAAAACAAAAAAGCGCGGTCTAGACGCGCTTTGGTATCAAACATTGATAATGCAGTCTAGCGCCTCTACAAATACTGTAGGAGTGTTATAGATATTTTCTATAACCCCATATATTATTTATGCCTAAATAATATATTCGGCGGTGATTGCCTTTCGGTAAGGTCATTGCATGCCTGCTCACTTACGTACTATTCTGCACCGCTACCTCTATTAACTTTTTTGTTGTATATATTATACCATAATCGATTAAACAATTTAAACAATATGCGTTTAAATTGTTTTTAAGGTGAAAATTTGGTATAATAATATGAAAAAGAATTCTTAAAAATGAGGTATTAGTATGGGATTATTTAGTATCTTTAAAAAGAAAAAACAAACAAGTGAAGCTTTACAAAAAGCTAATAAATATCAATTAGGAATGAAAAAGACTAGAAGTGGTCTTTTATCAAAACTTAAAAATGTTTTATCAGGATATGATCAAGTAACTGAAGATTTATTTGATGATTTAACAGATGCTTTCATTATGGCTGATATTGGTGTATCAACTACTTTAGATTTTATTGAAGAGCTAAAAGAAGATGAAAGAGTTGAAGGAATTCATGACCCTAAAGAATTACAACCAATCATTGTTGATAAAATGTTTGAATTGTATTTAAAAAATGAGATTGTTGATGCTAATCTTAACTTAGAAAAAGATGGTTTAAGTGTTTTACTATTTGTTGGTGTTAATGGTGTTGGAAAAACAACATCAATTGCTAAAATCGCTTATCGTTTAAAGAACGAAGGTAAAAAGATTTTACTAGCAGCTGGTGATACTTTTAGAGCAGGCGCAATCGAACAATTAGAAGAATGGGCACGTCGTATTGGTGTTGACATTGTTTCTAAAACTAGTGGGTCTGATCCAACAAGTGTAATTTTTGATGCTATCCAAAAAGCTAAAGCTGGTGGGTATGATTGTTTATTATGTGATACAGCAGGACGCTTACAAAATAAAGTTAATTTAATGAAAGAACTTGAAAAAATGCACCGCGTTATTGAAAAAGAAGTTCCTAATGGACCACAAGAAGTATTACTTGTAATTGATGCGACAACTGGACAAAATGGTTTAAGTCAAGCTGAAGCATTTAGTGAAATCACTAATATTAGTGGTGTTGTCTTAACAAAACTTGATGGAACTAGTAAAGGTGGAATTGTCCTTGCGATACGTGATAAATTTAATATTCCGATTAAGTTTGTTGGCTTAGGTGAAGGAATGGAAGATTTAGAATATTTTGACTTGGAAGATTATATTTACGGTTTATTCGTGGAGAATGATGATGAGTGATTTGTTAGAAAAGAAGAATCATTATAATTATTTATATAGTTTTTATGGTCAAACCCTTACTGCTAAACAACAAAGTATTTTTGAATCATATTATGTGTATGATTATTCATTGTCAGAGATTGCTAGTGAGTTATCAATTTCTAGAAATGCGGTTTTTGACACTTTAAAAGTTGTTGAAGCAAGTCTTGATAATATGGAATCAAAATTAAATTTAGGTTCTAAAATGAATGAACTTAAAAACGTATTAAATGAATATGAAGAAAAAGCACCTGAATTAACTATAAAGGTGCGCGAAATAATGGATCTATAAAGGAGTGAAGAGTAATGCCTTTTGAGAGTTTATCTGAAAAATTACAGATGTCCTTACGCCGTTTGGTTGGTAAAGGAAGAGTAACAGAATCAGATATTGATGAAATGATGAAAGAAGTCAGAGTCTCATTATTAGAAGCTGACGTTAACTATAAAATAGTTAAAGCATTTATTAATGATGTTAAAGAAAAAGCCCTTGGTGAAAGAGTAATGAAATCTTTGACACCGGGCGATCAAGTTTTAAAAATTGTTAATGAAGAATTAAAAGCTTTAATGGGAGAAGAAGCAGTACCACTTAATATGAATTTAAATGGAACAACTGTTATTCTACTTGCGGGGTTACAAGGTAGTGGGAAAACTACTCACGCTGGTAAACTTGCAAACTACATTCGTAAAACATATAATGCTCGTCCAATGTTAATTGCGGCTGACGTATATCGTCCAGCAGCTGTTAACCAATTAGTTACAATTGGTAAGCAATTAAATATCGAAGTATTTGAACGTGGCGTAATGATGAAACCAACTAACATTGTTAAAGAAGGTTTAGCTTATGCTAAAACTAAAAACTACAACGTTGTTATCATCGATACCGCTGGTCGTTTACAAATTGATGAAGCTTTGATGCAAGAATTAGTTGATATTAAGAAAATCGCTAATCCTAATGAAATCATGCTTGCGATTGACTCGATGACAGGTCAAGATGCGGTTAATGTTGCATCGACATTCCATAATACTTTAAATGTAACTGGATGCTTATTAACTAAGTTAGACAGTGACACAAGAGGTGGGGCTGCTTTATCTATTAGATACATGACTAAAATACCAATTAAATTCTGTGGTATGGGGGAAAAATTAGATCAACTTGAAGTATTCCATCCAGACCGTATGGCAAGTCGTATTTTAGGTATGGGAGACGTTGTTAGTTTAATTGAAAAAGCTACTGAAAATATTGATGAAGCTGATGCTATGAAAATGATGGAACGTCTTGAAAAAGGATATTTTAACTACAATGATTATCTTGATCAAATTAAAAAAATCAAGAAAATGGGTTCATTAAAAGGAATTTTATCAATGATACCTGGTATGGGCCAACAACTTAAAAATATTGACATTGACGATAAACAATTTGCGATTATCGAAGCAATTGTTTCATCAATGACAAAAGAAGAAAGAAAGAATCCAGAGTTACTTGCAAAAAGTCAATCACGCCGTGAACGTGTAAGCCGTGGTTGTGGTAGACCTTATCATGAGGTTAATAACTTAACTCGTCAATTTGAACAAATGAAAAAACAAATGCAAGCAATGATGGGAATGGATGAAAGAGAACTAAATAAAGTTGCTAAAGGTCAAATGCCGAATGGTATGCCTCGCCAAAAAGTTAAAAAAGGTAAAGGCAAAAACCGTGGAGGTTTTAGATTCTAAATAAAAAAAGTTTTACCTAGTGTAAAACTTTCTTTCTATCTAATTAATCGAAGTGCTTGCTTAATTAATTCTGCAACACTTGTATCATCATTAGGTAATTTCTTAATGACAGTTTTAATTTCTGTACTATTATAACCCAAAGCTTTTAATGCTTGTGATACATCTTCGAATTTAGGATTTAATTTGTTTGTCTTTTCAAGGTTATTGATATCAAGTTTGCCTTTTAAGTCAAGGATGATTTGTTGACTAGATTTAGTACCAATCCCTGGGAAGCGAATAAAGAAACTAGCATTTGCTTCATTAATAGCGTTAATGATTTCAGAAACACTACTTGAGGCAAGAATTGCTAGAGCACCTTTTGGACCAAGTCCTTTAACATTGATTAAACGTAAGAACATATCTCGTTCATCAATGGTTCTAAATCCATATAGCAAGATAGCATCTTCTCTAACATAATGATGTAAGAAGATTGTGATTGTTTCACCTTTTGTAAATTGATATGGATTAGGGACTAAAATTAAATAGCCAATACCGCTATTTTCAATCGTAATATTACTACTTGTAATGTAAGTTACAGTACCGTTTATATAGTTATACATAGTAAACTCCTAAATATTATTTGCTTTACTATATTATAACAAATTAATAAATAAAATTCAAGAAATGAAATTATCTCTTTTTAAGGAGGGGTTAAAATGGATGAAAAAATACTAAGTCAATCTGCTACTTTATATGATGTTGAAGAAACATCACTTCGTCCCAAAACACTTAATGAATATGTTGGTCAATTAGAACTTAAAGAAATGTTGAAAGTTTATATTGAAACCGCAAAAATGCGTAGTGAGAGTTTAGACCATGTTTTATTATATGGCCCACCGGGATTAGGTAAAACAACTTTGGCTTATGTTATTGCTAATGAAATGCATTCAAAAGTTAAAGTGACAACAGGACCTGCCCTAGGCAGACCAGGAGATTTAGCAGCAATTTTATCATCACTTGATGCGGGGGATGTATTATTTATTGATGAAATCCATCGTATACCTAAAGTGATTGAGGAAATACTATATTCCGCAATGGAAGATTATTCAATTGATATTGTTTTAGGAAAAGATTCAACTGCATCAACTATAAGAATTGAATTGCCACCATTTACACTAGTTGGAGCGACAACTCGTTTTGGTGATTTAACTTCTCCACTTCGTGATCGTTTTGGAATTATTCACCAATTAGAATATTATAGCGAAGAAGAACTTAGTCAAATTATTCAAAGAACATCAAGAATATTTAATTTTCCGATTAGTGAAAGTGCAACAAGTGAGTTATCTAAACGCTCAAGGGGAACACCACGTATTGCTAATAGATTGTTTAGAAGAATTAGGGACTTTGCTCAATATGACAATTTGGTAGAGATTAATAAAGATATTACAAATTATGCGCTTGATAAATTAAATATTGACAAAGAAGGACTAGACGCAACAGATCGCCGTTATTTAATGGGTTTAATTGAAAGATTTAATGGTGGGCCTGTAGGACTTGAAGCTATTGCGGCTACAATCTCTGAAGAAACTGTAACCTTAGAAGATGTTAATGAACCATATCTTTTACAGAAAGGATTTATTATTAGAACGCCACGTGGTCGTGCTGTTACTGAAAAAGCCTACAATCATTTAAACATTAAACAAGGAGGTATGCTATGAGAATAGATGAATTTGATTATAATTTACCTCTAGAATTAATAGCTCAAACTCCACTTGCTAATAGAGAATCATCACGGCTTTTAGTTTTAAATAAAAATACTGGTGAAATTGAACATAAAATATTTAGTGATATCATAGATTATTTAGATGAATCAGATTGTTTAGTTTTAAATAATACGAAAGTTATTCCTTCAAGAATCTATGGTGAAAAGGCTGATACTTTAGCTAAGATTGAATTTTTATTATTAAAAGAAATAGAAAAAGATACTTGGCGAGCTTTAGTAAAGCCAGCTAAAAGAGTTAAAGAAAACACAATAATTAACTTTACTAATGAAGATGGTGAAGTTGTGCTAGAGGCTAAATGTACTAAAGTCTTAGATGAAGGAGAAAGAGTCTTTGAAATGAAATATCAAGGAATCTTTTTAGAAATTCTAAATCAAATAGGGACAATGCCACTTCCACCATATATTCATGAAAAATTAAATGATCAATCAAGATATCAAACTGTTTATGCTAAGCATTCAGGTAGTGCGGCTGCTCCAACGGCAGGACTACATTTTACTCCTGAATTACTAGCAAAGATTAAAGCTAAAAAAATTCAAATTGAATATGTTACATTGCATGTTGGATTAGGAACTTTTCGTCCGGTAACTGCAGAGACAATTGAAGAACATCATATGCATAGTGAGTATTATGAGATAGATGATGATGTCGCAAATCGTCTAAACTTAGCTAAAAAAGAAGGAAAAAGAATTATCAGTGTTGGAACTACCTCAACTAGAACATTAGAAAGTGTTTACGCTAAATATGGTGAATTTAGGGGTGTTAAAGAATCAACTAATATTTTCATTTATCCACCTTATGAGTTTAAGGCAATTGATGCTTTAATTACTAACTTCCATTTACCTAAGTCAACTTTAATAATGTTAGTTAGTGCTTTAGCTGGAAAAGAAAATGTTATGAATGCGTATGAATGTGCAATTAAAGAAAAATATCGCTTTTTCTCATTTGGCGATGCAATGTTTATAAAATAAAGGAGATGTTTATATGAAATACGAAATTAAAGGAGATCAATTACCTGTTGCGATTCTTACTTTAGATAAGGGTGAAGTTATTCATTCTGAGCGTGGCGCAATGAGTTGGATGAGTGAATCAATGATTATGAAAACAAATGCGGGTGGAAGTGTTGGTAAAGCATTTTCAAGAATGTTTTCAGGGGAATCAATGTTTCAAAATACATACGAAGCAAGTAAAGATGGAGATTTTGTAGCTTTTACAGCTTCATTCCCTGGCCAAATCATGGTTTTAGATGTTGAGAATAATACAATTATTGCTCAAAAAAGAGCTTTCCTAGCAAGAGAAGCAAGTGTTGATATGTCAATCTTTTTCCAAAAGAAACTTGGAGCTGCTTTCTTTGGTGGTGAAGGATTCATTATGCAAAAGTTTAGTGGTAAAGGTAAATTATTTTTAGAAATAGATGGCTCATTAATCGAGTATGAATTAAAAGAAGGCGAATCAATGCTAATTGATACAGGATATTTAGCATTAATGACTGAAACTGTTAAAATGGATATTCAAACTGTTAAAGGTGTTGGGAATGCATTATTTGGTGGTGAAGGTTTATTTAATACTAAAGTAACCGGGCCTGGAAAAATTTGGATTCAAACAATGCCACTTAACAAATTAGTTGGTTTATTTGGTGGAGATAAATAATTATAATAGTAGACTTTAAAAGTAGGATAAATGATATTTACTTTTAGAGTCTTTTTTTCTTTATCTTTAATTGAGTTAAATTTTCCAATATATGGTATAATAAGGTTGAAATTATGTTTTAAGGATGATTATTATGAAAAATAATTTAGGTGTTTATTATTTTCATCAAGGAACTAATTATTATGCATATAAACTATTAGGCAGTCACTATCAAAAAGACGCAACAACTTTTAGGGTTTGGGCACCAAATGCGAAAAAGATTGCGGTGGTAGGTGAGTTTAATGGGTGGAATAAAACAACTCATTTAATGTCGAAGATTACTGATGAAGGATTGTGGGAGATTACGATACCTGGCGTATGTGAGTATCAAGCGTATAAATATGCAATTCTTTCAAGACGAAATAGATGGGTTTTAAAATCTGACCCTTATGCATATCATTTTGAAATGCGACCTAATACTGCTTCTAAAGTATATAGTTTAGAAGGGTATGAGTTTAATGATAGTTCTTGGATGCAAAAAAGAAGTTGTCAAGTTAACCAACCAATGAATATTTATGAATTGAATTTAGCATCTTGGCGTAAATATGAAGATGGTAATTTCTTTAATTATGAAAAGCTTGCTTATGAACTAATTGATTATTTAAAAGATTTATCATATACACATATTGAAATAATGCCAATTAATGAATTCCCACTTGATGCTTCTTGGGGTTACCAAGTAACAGGTTTTTTTGGTATTACATCAAGATTTGGTACACCAAAGGACTTTATGAAGTTTGTTGATTTAATGCATCAAGCAAACATTGGTGTTATTGTAGACTGGGTACCAGGGCATTTTTGTAAAGATGAACATGGTTTAATTGATTTTGATGGCTCTACTTTATACGAACCAAGCGATAAAACAAAAAAAGAACATCTAAATTGGGGAACTAGATGCTTTGATTATGGAAGATGTGAGATTCAAAGTTTCTTAGTATCTAGTGCGATGTACTTACTAGAAGAATATCATATCGATGGTTTAAGAGTCGATGCGGTGGCATCAATGTTATATTTAAATTATGACCGTGAAGATGGTAAGTGGCATCTTAATTCAGAAGGGACTAATATTAATCTAGAAGCCCTAGCATTCTTAAAAAAACTAAATGAGGCTATTCATAGTCATTATCCAGGGGTTATGACAATAGCTGAAGAGTCAACTACTTTTCCTAATCTTACTAAAAAAGTTAGTGAAGGTGGAGTTGGATTTGATTATAAATGGAATATGGGTTGGATGAATGATACCTTAAAATATTTAAAAACTGATCCAATTTATAGACAATATGATCATCACTTAATTACTTTCCAAATGACTTACATTTATTCTGAGAAGTTTATTTTAGCCCTATCTCATGATGAAGTTGTACATGGGAAATGTTCATTACTTTCGAAAGCACCGGGAACATATGAACAAAAGTTTGCGGGGGTTAAAACATATTTAATGTATATGATGAGTCATCCAGGAAAGAAGTTGAACTTTATGGGATATGAGTTTGGTCAATTTATTGAGTGGCGTGATGCATATGAACTTGATTGGTTGTTGTTACAATATGAACAACATCAACAAATGTTAGAATTTAATAAGAAACTTAATAAGATATATTTAACGAATAAACCATTTTATGAACTTGATGATTCATGGTCAGGTTTTAATTGGATTAATGCTAATGATAATTCAAGAAATGTTTATTCATATGTGCGAAAAGACGCATCAGGAAATGAAATATTTGTCATTCTTAATTTTTCACATAGTGAATGGCATAATTATAAAGTCGCACTTCCAACGGGAGATTATGAAGTGTTACTTGCAAGTAATGATATTTCTAATGGTGGATACTTTGATGTTTATAATCAAAAATATCAATCAATTAATAATGAAATGTCACTTAATCTCCCAGCAATATGTGGAATATATTTAAGAAAGGTTAAACGGGATTAAAATTATGCGTAAACACAAAAAATGTATTGCAATGTTACTAGCTGGTGGTCAAGGGAGCCGACTACTTGCTTTAACAACTAAAGTTGCAAAACCAGCTGTATCTTTTGGCGGTAAATATCGTATTATCGACTTTACTTTATCAAATTGTACAAATTCAAATATTGACACAGTTGGTGTTTTAACACAATATCAACCTCTTATTTTAAATGAATACATTGGTAATGGTCAACCTTGGGACTTAGACCGTTCATATGGTGGTGTTCACATTTTACCTCCTTATCAAGCAAAAGATAAAATGGACTGGTATCGTGGTACTGCAAATGCAATTTATCAAAATATTGATTTTATTAAAAACTATAATCCTGATCATGTTTTAGTATTATCAGGAGACCACATTTATAAAATGGACTATAATGATATGCTTGAATATCATATTGAAAAAGGTGCTGATTGTACAATCGCAACCTTAACTGTTCCACTAAGTGATGCTAGTCGTTTTGGTATTATGAATGTTGATAAAGATTTTATTATTACTGAATTTGAAGAAAAACCAAAACAACCAAAAAGTAATCAAGCATCAATGGGAATTTATATCTTTAAAACGGATAAACTAATAGAGTATTTAACACGTGATGAGTTAGATGAAAATTCTGCAAATGACTTTGGTAAAAACATTATTCCTAATATGTTAAATGAAGGTAATAAAATGGCAGCTTATCCATTTAAAGGTTACTGGAAAGATGTAGGAACAATTGCTAGTTTATGGGATGCTAATATGGATTTAATTGGTGAAGAACCTTTATTTGACGTATATGACCCATTCTGGAAAATTCATTCAAGAAACGTTGGGGCAGAACCTCAATATTTAGCACCTACTGCGAAAGTAAGCAATAGTTTAATTTCTGGTGGGGCAAAGATTGAAGGAACTGTTGAAAACAGTGTTATTGGTTCTAATGTTGTAATTAAAAAAGGTGCTAAGGTTATTGATAGTGTTATCTTTAATAATGCGGTTATCGAAAATGACGCAGTTGTTAATTATAGTATTATTGATGAATCTGTAGTTGTTAAAGAAGCATCACACGTTGGTGAGGCTAAAGGTGAAGGCATTGGTATCACTATTATTGGTAGAAATACTGTTGTTGAAAGTGGTAGTGTTATTCCTCATGGCCAAAATATTGATAGTGCGAAAGGAGATAAATAAATGTTAGCAGCTGGAATTATTTTCGCGGATATCCACATTAAGCAAACTAAAGAATTAACTGCATTAAGAACTATTGCGTCAATTCCTTTTGGTGGACGTTACCGTTTAGTTGACTTTGCTTTATCAAACTTAGTAAATGCTAATATCGCAAAAGTAGGTATCATTACTAAACAAAATTATCAATCATTAATGGATCACATTGGTTCTGGTAAAGATTGGGATTTATCTCGTCGTAATGGTGGGGTTTATATTTTCCCTCCATTTGGGCATCACCGTAGTGAAATCTTATATGAAAATCGTTTAGAAGCATTACAAACTGTAATGAACTTTATTAATAAATGTCAAGAAGAACATTTAATATTAATGGATTGTGACTGTGTTAATGTTGTTGATTATAGTAAGGCTTTAAAAGAACATATCAAAAATAACGCAGATATGACAATTGTTTATCGTCATGGTGAAGTGACAGAAGATGCTAAAAACTATATGACTTTAGAAATGGATGACAATAAACGTATTCATGCGGCTACAATCACATCTAAAGTTGGTGAAGTGGCATCTACTAGTATTAACGTATGGATTGTTAAACGTAAATTATTATCATCTTTAATTAGTGAAGCAAAAGCAAGTGGTGCTACATCACTTCGTCGCGACATTATTTTACCTAATTTAAATCGTTTAAGAATTTTTGGATTTGAACATACTGGATTACATTTACATATTGATTCACTTGAAAACTATTTCGCAAATAATATGAAATTACTTGATCCTAGTATTAGAAGCCAAATCTTTGATAATGAAGAATTACCAATTTATACTAAAGTTCGTGACTCAGCTCCTACTAAATATGGCTTTGATGCACAAGTTGAAAATAGTTTCATTGCTGAAGGTTGTGTAATTGAAGGAACTGTTAAAAATAGTATTTTGTTTAGAGGCGTAAAAGTTGGTAAAAATAGTGTAGTAGAAAATGCTATTTTAATGCAAGATACTAATGTTGAAGATAATGTTAATTTAAATTATGTAATATCTGATAAGAATGTTATTATTAGATCTAAACAAACATTATCAGGATGTAAAAAAATTCCATATTATATTGGCAAAAATATAATGGTTTAGGAGGTCAAGATGGAAGGAAAGAAAATTGCAATTATTGCGTCTGAATGTCAACCATTTTTCGCATCAGGTGGTTTAGGAGATGTTGTTGGATCACTTCCAAAACGTATTTTAAAAGCTGCTAATGATAAAAAAGAAGAAAAGAATGAAGTTATTGTAATATTACCACTTTATTCAAAAATTGCTAAAGAATATCGCAATAAATTAGTTTATGTTACACAACATGTTGTTACACTTGCTTGGCGTAAACAATACTGTGGTATCTTTAAATATATTGATAAAGGTGTTACATATTATTTCTTAGACAATGAGTATTATTTTAAACGTAGTGCTTATTATGGTTACTTTGATGATGGTGAACGTTTTGCTTTCTTTAGTAAAGCCGCAATAGATACATTATTATTCTTAGATATCGTACCAGATATTATTCATGTTCATGATTGGCAAACAGGACTTGTACCAGTATACTTAAGAACAAATTACTTTGGTGATATTCGCTTAATGAATGTAAAAACAATTTTCACTATTCATAACATTGAATATCAAGGCAAATATTCTTTTGATGATGATATTATTGAAGATGTATTTGGTATTGATAGTGTCAATGCATATTTACTTGAGTATAACGGATGTTTAAATATTATGAAAGCCGCAATGGAATGTGCTAACTTTGTTTCAACTGTTAGTCCAACATATGCAAATGAAATTCAAACACCACAATATGCTCATGGATTAGATTATGAAATTCGTCGTGTTGTTTCAGAAGGCAAATTAAGAGGCATCTTAAATGGGATTGACAAGAATTTCTATAGTCCTAGTAAAGATAATGCTTTATTTGAAAAATACGATCGTAAGAGTATTGAAAAAAGAAACGTTAATAAAGTTAAATTACAAGAAATGTTAAACTTACCAGTTGATGAAAATATTCCAATGATTGGTATGGTAACAAGACTTGTATCACACAAAGGTTTAGAAATGGTTAAAAAAGCCTTTGAAGAATTAATGAAAGAAAAAGTACAAGTAGTCGTACTTGGTACTGGAGATGCACAATATGAAGGATTCTTCAAAGATATGGAAAATCAATATGGGTCTAAATTACGCGCCATTATTGCGTTTAATCAAGACTTATCACGTAAGATCTATTCCGCATCTGATTTATTCTTAATGCCTTCAGTATCTGAACCTTGTGGGCTATCACAAATGATTGCTTCTCGCTATGGTAGTGTTCCAATTGTTAGAAGAACTGGTGGACTTGCGGATAGTATTTGTGATTTCACTTTACCTGGTGGAAATGGCTATACTTTTGATAACATTGATCATAATGAAATGTTAAATGTTATTAAACGTGCTTTAAATGATTTTGAAAATAAAGAAACATGGAGAAAACATATTGAAAAAGTTATGAGCGTTGACTTTGGATGGACTGCATCTGCCAAAAAGTATTTACAGATGTATGAAGAAATTTTAGAAAAATAGAGGTTCCAAATGAAAAAATCTTCTAACTTACAAGATTCAATCAAAAACGCTAGTTCATCAGACGAACTTGCAAACATAAAAACCGTAGTAGAAGAAAAACTTTCTCGCTACTACGGAGTTACTCCATTAGATGCATCTTTAGAACAAATGTATAAAGCTGTTAGTAGAACAGTCTTAGATATTCTAATGGAAAAGAAAAAATTATATAATCGTAAAGTAAAACAAGCCCAAGCTAAAAGAGTTTATTACTTATGTATGGAATTCTTAGTAGGTCGTTCACTAAAAACAAACCTTCATAATTTAGGTTTAGCAGACCAATATGAAGAAGTTATGAAATCATATGGAATCTCACTTGATGATTTATATGATCAAGAACCAGATGCAGGACTTGGTAATGGTGGTTTAGGACGCCTTGCGGCTTGCTTTATGGATTCACTTGCGGCTCTTGATTACCCAGCATATGGCTTTTCAATTCGTTATGAATATGGTCTATTCAAACAAAAAATTGTTGATGGATGGCAAACTGAAATGCCTGATGTGTGGCTACCAGGTGGTGAAGTGTGGTTAATCCCAAGAAGTGATAGAACATTAAAAGTAAAATTTGATGGCTATGTTACTGAAAGATATGAAAATGGTAAAATGAAAGTTGAATATCATGACTATAGTGAAGTTGAAGCAATGCCATATGATATGTTAATATCTGGTGGTGACTCATCAGCTGTCTCAACATTGCGACTTTGGAGAAGTAGAAGTTTATCAACATTTGATATGAAATCATTCTCTCAAGGTGATTATGCAAAAGCAGTTAAAGATAGTTATGAAGCTGAATTAATATCAAAAGTTTTATATCCTTCTGATAATCACTATGAAGGAAAATCACTTCGTTTAAAACAACAATACTTTTTAGTAAGTGCATCAATTCAAAATATTATCAATGACCATTTAAAACGTTATAAAGATATTTATACATTACCTGATAAAGCTGTTATTCATATTAATGATACACATCCGGCTTTATGTATTCCTGAACTTATGCGTATTTTAATGGATGATTTAGAATTATCTTGGGAAGATGCATGGAGTATTGTGACAAGAACGGTTGCATACACTAATCATACTGTTTTAGTTGAAGCACTAGAAACTTGGCAAGAGGACTTAATTGCTAGACGCTTACCAAGAATTTATGCAATTATTAAAGAAATTAATAATAGATATACTCATGAATTATGGGATCGTTATCCAGGTGACTGGAATAAGATTGATAAGATGGCAATTATCGCAAATAACCAAATTAAAATGGCTAACTTAAGTGTTGTAGGAAGTTTCTCTGTTAACGGTGTTTCCGCATTACATAGTGACATCATTAAAAGAAGTGTTTTCAAAGATTTCTATGAAGATACACCGGAAAAATTTACTAACGTTACTAATGGAATAGCTCATCGTCGTTGGTTATGTCAATCAAATAAACGTTTATCTGGTTTACTTGATGAATGTATTGGGCATGATTATTATAAAGATGCTTCAAAACTAAAAGAATTTAGAAAATTTGAAGATGATGAAAAAGTATTAAATCAACTTGCGGAAATTAAACTTGAAAATAAAAAAGATTTCGCTAATGCTATTTATAAGAAGCAAGGTTTAGTACTAGATCCAAATACTAGATTTGATGTTCAAGTAAAAAGATTACATGAATATAAACGTCAATTACTTAATGTCTTAAAAATTATTCACTTATATAATCAATTACGTGATAATCCTGATTTAGACATTACACCTCAAACATTTATCTTTGGAGCTAAAGCTGCTCCTGGATATTATAGAGCAAAAGAAGTAATTGAATTAATTTGTAAACTTAGTGAAGAAATCAATCGTAATCCACGTATGAAAGAAAAACTAAATGTTGTATTTATCGAGGATTATTGTGTTACTTTGGCTGAAAAATTAATGCCAGCATCAGAAGTAAGTGAACAAATCTCCCTTGCCGGTAAAGAAGCTAGTGGAACAGGAAACATGAAATTTATGATTAATGGAGCTGTTACACTTGGTACTATGGATGGAGCCAATGTTGAAATTTATGATGCGGTTGGAAATGATAATATTTTCATTTTTGGTATGACAACTCGTGAAGTAAATGATTTATGGAAAAAAGGTTACAATTCAACTTATTACTATAATAATAGTAAAGCATTACATGATATTATCGCAACCCTTAAAACAGGCTTTGGCGGTAAGAGCTTTGAAAATATTGCTGCTTACTTACTAACAAGTCGTGGTGTTGCGGACCAATACATGTGTTTAGCTGATTTTGATTCATATCTAACTGCACACAATGATTTAGATATTGCATATCGTGATAAATTAAGATTTAATAAAATGTCACTTGTTAATATTGCGGAAGCTGGAAGATTTGCGGCAGACCGTAGTATAAATGATTATGCAAGAGATATTTGGAATATTAAAAAAGTATAATAATTCGCAAAACAGTTTACAAGTTTGTCGAAATTTAGTATAATATCATAAGTAAAATATTAAAGTAGAAATTAGATTTTTAAGGAGAGTTATTATGGTTAAGAAAATTGCTATTTTAACATCAGGTGGCGATGCCCCAGGTATGAATGCTGCGATTAGAGCAGTTGTTCGTGCAGGTCGTATAAATGGATTAGAAGTATACGGCATTCGTGATGGATATCGTGGACTTTATGAAGGTGGAGATAATTTCCAACTTATGAGTCGTAAATCTGTTACTGATATTATTGCACGTGGTGGTACTATTTTAGGGTCTGCACGTTTACCAGAATTTAAAGATCCAGCATATCGTCAAAAAGGGATTGAAAATCTTAAAAAGTTAGGTATTGATTGCCTAATTGTTATTGGTGGTGACGGTACATATACAGGAGCAAATGCACTTAAAAAAGATGGTGTAAATGTAATTGGGTTACCTGGTACTATTGATAATGATATTTATGGTACTGACTATACTATTGGTTTTGACACTTGTATTAATACAGTAGTTGATGCGATTGACCGTTTAAGAGATACTTGTGGTTCACATGAAAGATGTGCAGTAGTAGAAGTAATGGGACGTTATTGTGGTGACGTAGCTAAAGCTGCTGGTCTTGCTACAGGTGCAGAATTTGTTATCACTAGTGATACTGGTTTAGATTTAGATTATGTACTTGAAAAAACTAAAGATTATAAACTTCATTCTAAACGTCATCCAATTATTATTGTTACTGAACACATTACTAATGTTCATGAACTTGCTAAGAAAATTGAAGATTACTCAGGTTTTGAAACACGAGCAACAGTTTTAGGTCATATCCAACGTGGTGGTAAACCATCAACTCAAGATAGAATTTTAGCATCTCGCTTAGGTCTTGCGGCTGTTGAATATGCACTTGCTGGAAAGTTTGGTGTATGCCTTGGTATTGTTTCAAATGAAATCGTATCATCAAACTTTGAAGATGTTTTAGGAAAGAAAAAACACGTCTTCAGAAACTTTGAAAAATCAATCGAAATTTTATCATAATAAAAAGCAAAGCTAGTCTATTAAGTTAGACTAGCTTTTTTATTTTACTAAAATTTAAATTTTTTTAGTTCTTGGTTGTATTTTTGGCACTTTTTTGTAGTTTATATAGTGTAGGGGGAAAATACAATTTAAACAGACAAAATAAAAAAATAAAAATTTTTTAATACAAGGTTGTATTTTTGATACTTTTTTGTAGTTTATATAGTGTAAGGGAAAAATAAAAAATAAATTTTTTTAAACTCTTGGTTGTATTTTTAGTGCTTTTTTGGTGTTTATATAGTGAGGGGGCAAAATTTTTTAACTTTTGAACAATAAGGAGGTGATAGTATGACAAATGAATTTGTCTTTAAATGAACGAATAATGGTTGTAAAAAGATTTAAGTAAAAAAAGAGGAAGTATATGGAGAAAATAGTTGAATTAGTACTTAAATACCAAAAAGATAGAAAAGAAGAAGAATTTATTAAAATATTGAATTGTTTTAAGTTAGCTATAAACAAATATTTGTGTAGTGTAAAACTAAAGGATAAAGAGGACATAGGACAAGTAGTTTTATTTAGTATATACGTTATAATAATTAATTTTAAATATAAAGAAGCAGATTTTGATGAACATCTTTTTAATAAGAATACACTTGAATATTTAATCAAAAATGAATTTAAAAATGTTAATCAAACTATGAATCAAAAGTATATAACTAAATATATAAAAGATTGTGGTGAAGAAAAATTTATAAGAGCATTTTATAGTAAAAGATTACGTGACATATTCATTAAAGATTATAACCTTTATTGTAATAATAATGCGTTTATTAAAAAAGTTCAAAAAACACTTTCAGGTATTAGATTTAAGTATATAAAAAGAACGAAAGAAACTATGAGTTTAAATGAAATATATGAAGATGATATGGAGTTATTAGATATGGTAATAGATGAATCAACAAGAGAAAAAATAAATCCATTGAATAAATATAAGATGACTATTGATGAAATTGTTTTTTTAGAAAAATTTATTGATAACAACAGATTATTATCAGAATCAGAAGTAGCAAAAAAGCTAGGAATTAGTCAACAAGCAGTTAGTAAAAGGAGACAAAAAATTAGGAAGAAATATCATTTTCTTAGAAAGGAGGTTAATTAAATGAACATTGTAATAAGTGTAATCGGAATACTGGGAACAATATCAAGTATTTACTTTGCCTTTGTTGCTTATAAAAGGACAAGCATCAAAGAAAAAGAAACGCTTGTAGAACAAACCACAATCTTTCATTCAGATATCAAACATATTAAAAAATCTATTGAAAAGATGGACAAGAGTTTATCTGAATTAGAGAAAAAATATGAAGATATCAAAGAGCGACTTATTAAAGTTGAAATTAAAAAAGGAGGATAAAATGGA
>JAFQPO010000006.1 GCA_017411715.1 Bacilli bacterium
ATCAATAATGATTTCATCCCATTTTGCATAGAAAGTCTTATCGCCTTTTGCGCCTGCAGGGATTTCTGCTACTGCTTCACCAGCTAATTCCGCATTGTCATACCAACCTACGAAATTATATCCTTCGCGTGTTGGTGTTGCTAATGCAACGCCTTCTGAAACAGATGTGTATGATGTAACAAGTTCGCTACATTCTCCACCGTTTAATTCGTAGTTAATAGCATATACTTCTGGAGCAGCTACTTCTAACCACATTGATTTTTTAAGACCGCTTGAAGTTGTAACAGTTAAAACAACTTTACCTTCAGCTAAAGCCTTAATTGTTTTAGCAGATTCTTTAATTTCTACGATACCTTCTTTGCTTAAAGAAAGTTCATAGCTTGAACCAGCTTCATCACCTAAGTCAACCACATACTTATATTCATAACCTGCGGTCATGTTAGATTCTACATCAATTGTAACTCTTGTTGAACTACCTGTAATTGCACATCCTACCATAAGTAAAAGTGCGAAAACAAAAGTTACAGCTAACATTAAATGCTTTTTAAAATGTCTCATATGTACCTCCCATTTTAACAATATTATTATATCAAACAATTATTCATTTTTCAAGTATTTTGTAAAGCGTTTTCACTTTTTCATTCATTTTCAGAAATTTTTCTGACTTTTTTAAAAAATAAAAAAATACTTATGGAAATAATCGTTTATTAAAAAAGCCCGCTTTAACGGGCTTTTTTTCTCTTCTTTCTAACATAATAATATCCAGGATATGGATAATAATAAGGTTGATAAACATTCTTTTTAGTTTTGATGTGACTAGCATTTTCTTCTTTTACTGACGTTTGTTTAGATGGTTGAGAAGACTCAAACTTATTAATAACATTATCATTATCTTGATATTTAGATACTTCGATTTTAGGATAAAACTCTTCTATAAAAGGTTCTATACAGTCAATCTCATCACACACCGCATCAGATATTCTAGGTAATTTTATTTTAGTGCCGGGTATTAATTTATCCCAATTCACTATATGCTGATTAATAGCTTTTAATTCTTCAAAACTAAGATTGTAATGTTTAATAACTTTATCTATTTTATCATTAGCTTTAATAATATAATAATTCATTGATCTCCTTTTTAATTTTGAGGAATGAAGTCTTCATTAATTTCATCTTCAAAATCTTCTACTGTATCATACGTCTCATTACATGCAAACACTGTAACCATCATTTTAGTTTCGCCGATCACTTCAGATAACATTTCAAAAACAACATCTACTAAGATGCCTTCTTCAGTAATACAAGCATTAGTACATGTAGGTGGTTGTTGCACACGAACTACTACATCACAACGTTCGCCAATGTTATCACATATAACTTCACGAACTTTAATCTTTTGGTCATAAGTAATTAGATTTCTTGTAACATCAGTTTTAGTATTATCATCATATGAATACCAAACATCAATTTCAAATTTACCACTAACATCTACTACTTTATCATCTAATGTTGCATCAAATTCATGATTAATAACCCAACATCCCAAAACACTAAAAGCATCATTTTCAGGTTTAATCTTTTCTTTTAATCTGATTAATTTCTTACCTTTTGCGACAACAGCACGCGTAACTATTTCTCGTATTTCGCTCATCATATCCCTCCTTTATTATATTTATATTCAAGAAAGTTGATTTTGCAACCTAAATATTAAAAAAGATTCTAAATCAAATTTAGAATCTAACATAATTCACCTAATAGATGCCAAGTGTATGCTTTAATAATTTTAACTTTAACAATTTGCCCAACTAATTCAATTGGTCCTTCAAAGTTAACTAATTTATTATGTGGGGAATATCCACAAAGCATTTGATCATTATTTTTACTTGGTCCTTCAACAAGAACTTCTAACACTTGTGATTCAAAGCGTTTATTACCTTTTAGAAAATATGAGTTAATAGTTTTATTCAAAGTAAGAAGTCTTTGTTTTTTCATTTGTGGTGTTAACGGATTTTCATATTTTGCGGCAGGAGTTCCTTCACGTGGTGAATAAATAAATGTATAAGCTCCTTCAAACTCTACTTTATTTACTAAATCAATAGTTTCTAAAAAATCTTCTTCTGTCTCACCAGGGAAAGCAACAATAATATCAGTAGTGATACTAATGCCAGGAATTAATGTTTTAAGTTTTTGAATTTTATCTAAGTATTCTTCTTTTGTATACTTACGATTCATTTTCTTAAGTATTTGATTACTTCCTGATTGAACTGGCAAATGAAGACTTGGCATAATATTACCACCGCTAGCCATTACCTCGATTGTCGCATCATCTAAATCGCGTGGATGAGATGTTGTAAAGCGAATTCTTTTAATACTAGTTTTTTGTAAATCTTTTAAAAGATTAGCAAACGTATAATTATAGCCTTCTAAGTCTTTACCATACGCATTAACATTTTGACCCAAAAGTGTTACTTCCACATAACCTTCACTTGCTAATTTTTCAACTTCTTTGATAATATCAGCAGGTTTTCTAGAACGTTCTTTACCTCTTGTATATGGAACAATACAATATGTACAGAATTCATCACATCCATACATAATATTAACCCATGCACGATATTTGTGATCTCTTACTTGAGGTAATCCTTCATAAATATCACCTTCAACACTAAATACTTCAACTACACCTTTTTCATAATTAGTTTTAGCAATGTCTACAATATATTCAGCTAACATTGCAATATTATGAGTACCAAAGATTAAATCTACATGTGGGAATTTTTTTCTTAAAGTCTCAGTTGTTACTTCTTCTTGTGTCATACACCCACATATACCTAAAATTAAATGTGGATTTTTCTTTTTCAAACCTTTAATTCTACCAAGTTCTCCAAAAACTCTCATTTCCGCATTTTCTCTAATAGCACAAGTGTTAAAGATAATAATATCAGCAAGCTCATCATTATCTGTTACAGTATATCCCATTGATTCTAAAATACCAGCTAGTTTTTCACTATCCGCAAGATTCCCTTGACAACCATAAGTCTTTAGTAAATACTTTTTACCTTGACCAATTGTTCTTGCTTCTTCACTTATTTGATAGTCATAATATTTAGTTTCACTATTTTTACGATATCTAGCTTCTTTAATAGAAGGTAGTACATATTTTGTATATCTTTCCTTGATTTTTTTATCTAATCTATCACTCATATTTTACACCTTTTATTGATTAAAATAATCTTCGTCTGTTATTCCATATACTAATTTATCAAATATTTGGCCATCGTATCGGAGATATCCATTCCTTGCTATCCCTTCTTTTTGAAAGCCAACTTTTTCACATACTCTTTGCGATTGATAATTATCAACATAAGTAGATGCTTCAATTCTTTTTAATTTTAAAACTTTAAAACCAACATCTACCACTGCCTTAGCTGCTTCTGTTGCATATCCTTGCCCCCAGTATTTTGAAGCTATTGAATATCCAAGTTCTGCTTTATATGAGGGAACATGGTTATATAACTCAATTGTTCCAATCATTTTATTATCACTTTTCAAAACAATTGCATATACTCCGGGTTCTCCCCTTTTTTTAGCATCTAAAAACATTCCAATAACACCAAGTGATTCATCGATAGAACGATGAGGAGCCCACCCAGCAAGTGGACCAACTAATGGATCTTTAGAATATTCATACATATCTACCGCATCCAAAATTGAGATTTCTCTTAAAATTAGTCTTTCAGTTTGAATCATTGGTAAACGAATCATAAAATTCAACCCCTCTTGAAAGAAAATAGTTGGCAAGGCCAACTATTTACGAGCTTCAACGATTAATTTGATTGCTGTACGTTCTTCTCCATCAATCATAATGTCTGAAAAAGCTGGAATGCAAATCAAATCTTTTCCCGAAGGTGCAACGTAGCCCCTCGCAATAGCAATCGCTTTGATTGCTTGATTTAAAGAGCCAGCACCGATTGCTTGAATTTCAACAACCGACTTATCTCTAAATGAGTTAGCTAAGGCCCCCGCAACAGAATTTGGTTTTGATTTTGATGAAACTTTTAATACTTCCATATACATATCCTCCTAGTATTACTAACAATATGTTTACTAAAACAACCACTTCTAGTAAAAATACTGTTGCGTATACTATTGTATCATACGTATGATGTCGAATGATGTCACTTTGTGAGTATGTTCATTAATATCAACAACTAATCCACAAAGTTGAAGTTTCCCTCTTTCCATTGGATCATGGCGTGATGGCATCCCTGTTAAGAAACGCTTAATAATGCAACTTGGTTCAACACCAATTACACCATCAAGAGCACCCGTCATGCCTAAATCACTCATATACATAGTACCTTTATCTAAGATATGCGCATCATTAGTTTGAACATGTGTATGCGTTCCTACAATAATATTAACACGACCATCAAAATATAAACCATATGCAATTTTTTCACTTGTTGCTTCACCATGGAAGTCACAAATGTAAATATCACTTTTAACATTTTCTAATAATTCTTCAGTAGCTCTAAAAGGACAATCTAACGAAGTCTTTTCAAAAGTTCTACCAAGAACTTGGAAAACAGTAATTTTAATACCATTATAATTAACAGTCACATATCCAGTACCTGGAGTACCTTTACCATAATTTAGCGGTCTTACTAAATTCTTAACATCACCAATCCAACGATAAATTTCTTGGTTAGAGAATGAATGGTTTCCAAGTGTCACAACATTTGTTCCAAGTGATAACAAAAAGTCATAATACTTTTTAGTAATCCCATTACCATGCGCTATATTTTCACCATTAATTACAATAAAATTAATACCATATTCTTGTTTAATTTGTTTAATGTTATCTTCTAACACTTTTCTTCCTGATGTACTAAATACATCACCAATTAAGAGAATACGCATTTTTTATATTCCTTTTCTAGCGAGCAACCTCTTGTACTCGAACTTCACGAATTACTGTTACTTTAACAGTTCCAGGATAATTCATTGTAGTTTCAATTTTCTTTTTGATGTCTCTTGCAAGTTTAGCTGCGTCAGCATCAGTGATTTCTTCAGGTTTAACAATTACTCGAACTTCACGACCAGCTTGTAACGCGAAAGTCTTATCAACGCCTTTAAATTCATTAGATAAATCTTCTAATTGTTGTAGACGTTTAATGTAATTATCTAAAGATTCACTACGAGCACCAGGGCGAGCAGCAGATAATGTATCGGCAGCAGCAACTAGATGTGAAATAATTGTTGTCGCTTCTTTATCCCCATGGTGAGATGCAATAGCATCAATAACAGTTTGTGATTCACGGAATTTAGTAGCAAGTTCTACCCCAATATCAACGTGACTTCCTTCAACTTCATGGTCACTTGCTTTACCAATATCGTGTAGTAAACCAGCACGACGTGCTAAGATTTCATCTTCGCCAATCTCAGCCGCAAGCTTACCAGCTAAGAATGCAACTTCTTTTGAATGCATTAAAGCATTTTGACCATAACTTGTTCTAAAGTATAGACGGCCAATCATTTTAACAAGTTCTGGATGTACTTTACCAACACCTGTTTCAAATACTGCTTTTTCACCTTCTTCACGAAGTTCATTTTCTAATTCCTTTTGACATTTACTGAATACTTCTTCAATTCTAGGTGGTTGAATACGACCATCAGTTACTAAAATTTCTAAAGTTCTTCTTGCGGTTTCACGTCTAATAGGATCAAAACAAGAAATAACAACTGAATCTGGTGTATCATCAATAATTAAATCAACACCTGTTACAGCTTCGATTGCACGAATGTTACGACCTTCACGACCAATGATACGGCCTTTCATTTCATCATTCGGTAAAGCAACTACAGAAACAGTTTTTTCTTGAATCATTTCGTTTGCATATTGTTGAATAGCGTTTGCTAAAATAGTTTGCGACTTACGAGTAGCTTCCCATTTTGCTTTTTCTTCTTCTTCTTTAATGTATACAGCGATTTCTGTAGACATTTCGTCTTCAACTTTTTTGAAGACAATTTCTTTAGCTTCAGATGTAGTTAATCCTGAGATTTCAAGTAATTTCTTTTCTTGTTCAGCAATTAACTCTTCAATTTTGTCATTGCGTTTGTCTAAAGCAACTTTTTGATCTTCTAATTTGTTTTCTTTAACTACTAAAGCATCTTCACGTTTATCTAATGAAACAGAACGTGAATCTAGACGATCTTCTCTTTGATCAAGTTTCTTTTCTAAATCTTGAATTTCTGCTTTTCGTTCTTTAATTTCTTTTTCGTTTGCTTGTTTTAAAGAATTAATTTCCGCTTTAGCTTCATTAATTAATTCACGAGAACGAGCAGCCCCTGCTTTTTCTGCATCACTAATGATACGATCAGCATCTTTGCCTAATTGACGATATTTTTCTTCAACTTCAGCTTGCCCTTCTCTTTTACCACGGCTTCCTGATAAAAACCATGCAGCTACAGCTAAACCGGCAGCAATAACAAAAAGAATTCCGAAGACAACTGCTAGAATTTCTGGCAACATAATAAAATCTTCCTTTCTTTTTTGTTGTTGTAATTAATTATTTCATTTTTAACATTACACATAATATATATCAACGTATAAAAAATACCATAATTTCTACCATATTATTATACTATAATTAACAGTTTTTGTCAAGCAAGATAAGGTCTTCTATTTTATATCTACTTTTTAATGGTAAAAAAAATAATATTTTGATATAATATTCTAAAAGGAAAGTGATATTATGTTTAATTACCCAAATGGTAAAAAACCATCTACACAAACTCCTTCTACTACACACTCACCAAATCTAAAAAAATCAAGACTTGGTATTGACTTTGAAGGATTAATAAATGACAGCAATCAATATTATTTAAACAATAATATCGCTGTTATCCATAAGAAACCAACCCCTATCCAAATAACTAAAGTTGACTATCCTAGTAGAAAAAGCGCTAAAATTACTGAAGCATTTTATAAAATCCCATCAACTACTGACTATAATGGTATCTATAAGGGAAAGCACATTGACTTTGAAGCAAAATCATGCTTAGGAAAAACTTTCTCACTAGCTAGAATATACGATCATCAAGTTAACCATTTAAAGCTAATTAGAGAACATGGTGGAATATCATTTCTTTTGATTAAATTTAATGACTATGATGAAGTATACTTACTAGAATCAGATAAACTTGTTGCCTATGTTGAAGCTTCTAAAAATGGTGGACGTAAGAGTATTCCCAAAGAATACTTTGAAGAACACGGCCATTTCATCAAACTTGGCTATAACCCAATAATTGATTACTTAAAAGTAGTTGATAAATTATTAGAGGACAAATAATATGAAATTTGAATTTTATTTAGTCTACATAATTATAATGTCAATTATTACATTTATATTATATGCCATAGATAAAAAAAGAGCTATTCAAAACAAATGGCGCATTAAAGAAAGCGTCTTGCTTATATTCTCTTTTCTAGGTGGAGCTTTAGGCGGTTATGTGGGGATGTTACAAACTCACCACAAAACTAAAAAATGGTACTTTATGTTAGTGAACATAGTTAGTTTAGCTATTCACATCATGATTGGTTTATATCTATTACAATAAAAAGACTTGCAAATGCAAGTCTTTTATTAAACAATTTTTTCCCATCTTATAATTGTTCTTGAATAATTTCAAGAGCTTTTTTAATATCAGATTCAGTCAATAAATAATGACATACAAATCTAATTGTACTTTCATTTTCTCCTTTTTCCCATAATTCAAACATTAAATGTTTTTCTAGTTTTTTGATTATTTCATTTGAGAAAATAGGGAAGATTTGATTAGTTTCTGTTTCCATTAAAAACTTAACGCCTAACTCTTTTAAACCTTTTGTCAAGTTTGATGCAAGATCATTTTGGCATCTGGCTATTTGGTAATATAAACCATCTTCAAATAGCGTCTTAAACTGGATCCCCGCAACAAACCCT
Organism: Bacilli bacterium; assembly: GCA_017411715.1. GTDB lineage: Bacteria > Bacillota_I > Bacilli_A > ML615J-28 > CAG-313 > UMGS1109. Next base: position 7,989 of record JAFQPO010000006.1, read on the forward strand.
TTTGCGTACATCCCACCAAAATGCTTGATTGAATAACGAATTTCATGTTTCATCTCTTCATTCATGATTACCAATGCTTCACCTAATAAAGCACCACATTTAGTTCCACCAATATAGAAAGCATCAGTCATTACGGCTAAATCTTTAATTGTTAAGTCAGTATGTTCAGTAGTTAATGCTACTCCTAAACGAGCTCCATCAACGAACAAATATAAATTATGTTCTTTACAATATTCTGATATTTCTTGTAATTCTTGTTTAGTATATAAAGTTCCATATTCAGTAGCTTGTGTTATATAAACAAGTTTTGGTTTTACCATGTGCTCATCTGTATGCATCATAACTGCACGATTTAAATCAGCAACTTTCATTTTTCCTAAATGATGAGGCACAGTTATAATTTTATGTCCACCTTGTTCAATAGTACCTGTTTCATGAACATTAATATGTCCACTTTCTACACTTACTACTGCTTCATATGGTTTTAGAATATGAGAAATTAGAACTTTGTTAGTAATAGTTCCGCCAACTAAGAAACATACCTCAGCATTTAGTTGACCAACTTCTTTTTGGATTATTAATTTTGCGGCATCAGATATTTCATCCAAACCATACCCTACAAACGTATTATTTTGTAATTCAACCATTTTGCTTAAAATTTTTGGATGGGCAATTGATGCATAGTCATTTCTTAAATTTATCATATTTTCCCTTCTTAATTAGTATAAATTATCAATATATTCAAGTAATAAATCTCTTGCTAAAACATTAGTGTAATAAGGAATTGTATCATCAAACTCATCATAATAAGCACCTGTATACACATAGTCTATTACCGCAACTTTATATTCTTTATTATTATCTAAACTTGATGCATTAAAATCAGAGTTAAAATATAAATATGAACTATTTTCATTATATAAAGATTTAAGTTGTCGACCAGTCATATAAGTTGTGATAACTTCATTATTAAATGGTAAAACTTCGTATACTTCAGCCACAGTAATTTCACCCGCATTGATTGTTGATCTCACGCCACCTGTATTCATAATTGATACATCAGCAGAATATTCTTCTTTCATCGCAGTAACGATATAATTACCTAATGTACTTTTATTAATACTATAAGATACACTTCCTAATACTCTAGTAGAATCATTAATGTAACTTGCATAACGATCAACCACGTCTTTCATTGAAGCACTCTTTGAGTAATTATTAATATAATAATGATTAGCCTCAGTATTAACTAATTTGTTATTAGCATCAAGTGATAATGATAGAGTTGCTGCCATAATGTTATTAGAACGATTTTGAATGGAGTAAATCGTAGCCCCATCACTTCTAACATAAGTATCTAATGTTCTTTGATGTGTGTGTGCACATAATACCGCATCAATTAAACTATCACCAGTAAGACGAGTTAGATCATAAATTAAATCATAATCTTGAGCATGCATACTAACGATAACACTATCACAATTATGTGTATTTCTAAGTTCTGATGCATATTGTTTAATTAGTTCTAAAGGATAAATAAAATCATAAGCCGCAACATTTTCAGCTAAGATTGAAGATTCAAAAGTATCCCCAATAACACCAATAATACCAACCTTTGTGCCGGCTTTATTAACTACTGTATATGGTTCCATCCAACTAGGAATTTTACCAGTTGCTTTTTCAATAATGTTAGCTCCTAAGAAAGGAAATTCTGCTTCACCATTTGATAAATCGCCATCATTATAAACAGCAATTTTATCAAGGCCCCAGTCAAACTCATGGTTACCTATAACGAACGCATCAAAATCCATCGCATTTAAGGCATCAAGAATAGGTAAGCCATATAATACATTAGAAACATAACTACCTTGAAACATATCTCCATTTGCAACTTTAATATATTCATTATTTTTTTCTAATGTTTCTAGTAATCCCGCAACATTTTCAACACCTTGATTTTCTTCACTAGTGAAAGCACCATGTGTGTCATTAATCATAAAAATATGATATTCTTTAGGCCCTTCTTCTTGAACATAATATGTAACGCTATTACTATAATCACTATTTTTATAATCAGCTACATTAGAAATGGCTATCACTTTAAATGTTGAACCACTTTCAGTATTTTCTGGAATTTCATAAGTTAATGAGTCAACTAATGTTTTATATTCATCATTCATATAAATATGATAACTACTAGCATTAGCCACCTTATCCCAACTAATTACACGATCATTAATACTAATGATTGGTGCATCTAAAGGCATTTGTTCTTTAACATAAGAAATAACATTACTTTTTAAACTATTTGTATATAATGGATCTGTTGAAGTCGCAATTATATAGATTAAATTTGTTCCATAATCAAGAGTTGACAAATCAATTTCACGAATAGTTGTTTCACCAATCATTTCATCATTAACATAAATTTCATAACTTGTAGCATGCTCTATAGGATTCCACTTTATCACATTTTCTCTTAATGAAATTTGTGGTGCTACAAGTTTAGTTTTAGTTTGAGTTTGTGGCATTTCACATGCTGTAACTAACATCAGTAAAAAAGTTAATAATACTAAACTAATTTTTTTCATAATTATTTAAACCTCTTATTTTCATAATCATAATGTGGGTCAATTTCTCCATAAACGCGGCGGCCTGTTTTTTTAGCCTCCACCCCGGCTTGCATAAAGTATTCAAAATAAGGACTATCTAAACCAATTTTAGGATCACTATATGCTTCTTCTACTAATTGAAGATTTACCAAAACTCCATCAGCCCAAACATAAGCTAAATATCTATCATAAACATCTTTTGATAACTCTATATTTTCCAAAACAATTGTTTCAGCATTTCTTAATATTAAAGCAGTAAAATCGCTAGCTGCTTTCCCCCATGCTTCTTTTTGTTTTGTTGATTCAGGTGTATCAACTCCTAAAAATCTAACTTTTACCACTTCGTTACCACAATAAAAGTGAGCAGTATCTCCATCAATTGATCTAAAAAGTGTTACTTCACCAATACCATCAGTTAAAAAGTTTTTATCTTTATAATCATATGGAAAACTTAAGGTATTAGAGTTTTTATATGTTAATGGAAGTTCTGTTGTTAAAACACTGATTTCAGTACCTTTTTTAACTGATTCTCCTACTTGGTAACCATTATAATCTATAAAACAATCATATTGTAAAGCTGAAGTGATGTTAATATGTTGAAAAGCAAAACGACATTTTAGTCCTAAGTCTTCTAAAGTATATTTTATTTGTTCTCTAGTCATTCCTTCTAAAGACGGTAATTCAACCATCACATCAGCTGAAGTTGTAGGTGCTGTACAACCACTAACAAAAATAAGATTAAATAGTAATAAATAAATTAATATAAATGTCTTAAATTTCTTCATCATAAATAGTATTTTCCCACACTTTTAATGTATCTTCTATGCACCCTGCAAAACCACTATGAGCAGTTTTATAAATTCCTCCATTGGTCATAAAAATCAAACCTGCTTTTTTTACTGGATCAAATGCCATAATAGTTCTTACACCGTATGCACTACCTGTATGTCCATATAATACGTGATTACCACGTTCCCAAATTGCGACTTGTAGGCCTTTTGCTTGATATGATCCATAATAATCAAATTCAGTTAATCTTTCTTCATTTGTGATTGACCAAATTTTATTAAGCATTAAATTACGAGTTTCTTTTGATAATATAACACCATCATTTTCAGTAAGTGATTTCATAAACAATGCTAAATCTTTTGGTTTAATAAATAATCCTCCAGCAGGGCCACGATAATTTTGGCCAATTTCTTCTTGCATCATTTTACTAATAAATAACTCTTTGTTACGGCATAATTCTTTTTTCCCACCAAAGAAATTATAAGCGGAAATGATTTCTTCATCCGCAAGTTTATTTGGATAAAAACTAGCTTTAATATTTAATTTACTAAAGATCTTTTGATTTAAGTATTCATCATAAGAGATCTTAGTAACTCTTTCAATAATACAAGCTAATATCCCGCAACCAAAATTACTATAACAAAATCTTGTTCCTGGAGCGTATTTCGCAAATGTTAAATCACTATAATATTTAGAATCTTTATTAATTAATAAATCTTCAAGTTTACAATCAATCCCTTTTCTGTTAACACCATTATAACCATCGATACGCTCATCGTTAGTCATTTCTTCATCATCAAAACCATCTGTAATACTTGATGTTTGGGTCATCAACATTTTTAAAGTTATAATATCATTAGGATAATTAGGATTACGAAGTGTAAAGCCTAAGTATTTAGAAATGTCTTCATCTAAATCAACTTTTCCTTCTTCAAGCAAACACAATATTCCTGTTGCGACTACAACTTTAGAAATAGAAGCAATACGATAATAAACATCTGAATGCATTGTATAATTTTCATATGCTTCACCTAAATAATAATCTTTAAACTCATTATTTTGATAACTAACAACACTCATTCCAACTAAATGATTGTCTTCTTTTACACATTGTAATTTTTCAAAAAAGTTCATACTTACACCTTCTTTTTATCTATTATACCATAGGTTTTGAATTTCTTCAATATGTAAGCAATAATACCAAAATTTATACTAAAATATGCTATAATATTACCATATTTGACAAGAGGAAAATATTATGAGCGTAATTATTATTGGAATTGCTGGTGGAACAGCATCTGGAAAAACTACTATTTCTAAAAAACTATACGAAGCTTCTTTACCATATGGAACAGTATCTTTAATTAGATTAGATGACTACTATCATGATTCATCACATCTAACTTTAGAACAAAGAAGACAAATTAACTTTGACCATCCAGATTCATATGATACTGATTTAATCGTAAAACATTTAAATCAATTATCACAAGGTATTGCGATTGAAAAGCCTATTTATGATTTTGTCTATTCAATTCGTTCTCAGGAAACAGAAAGAATTGAACCGAGCAATATTATCATTGTGGAAGGTATCATGATTTTTGCGATTAAAGAATTACGTGATTTATTCCAAATGAAAATCTATGTTGATACTGATGATGATATTAGATTTATTAGACGTCTAAAAAGAGATATTAACCATCGTGGTCGAACTGTCGAATCAGTTGTTAATCAATATCTTACAACTGTAAGACCAATGCATCAAACATTCGTTGAACCTTCTAAACGATATGCTGATATCATTGTACCTGAGGGCGGTAAGAATGCGGTGGCAGTCGATATTTTATTAACTAAAATAATTGATTTACTACGTAACAGTGATCAAGAAACATATAAAAAATAAGGGATTCAAAATAATAATTTGAATCCCTTTTCATTTATTCTAATTCGAATACACCAGTATATAATTCGTAGTATTCACCTTTTTGTTCAAGTAGTTCTTCGTGTGTTCCGCGTTCAATAATACGACCTTTTTCTAAAACCATGATTACATCAGAATTTCTTACGGTCGATAATCTATGCGCTATAACAAATACTGTACGACCTTTCATTAACGCATCCATTCCTCTTTGAACAATTGCTTCAGTTCTTGTATCAATTGAAGAAGTTGCTTCATCAAGAATCATTACTGGTGGATTTGCAATGGCACATCTTGCGATAGCAATTAATTGTCTTTCACCTTGTGATAAATTAGCACCATTATTTGTTAGAAGTGTATCATATCCATCTTTCATCTTACTAATAAAGTCATCAGCTCCAGCTAAGCGTGCAGCTTCAATACACTCTTCATCAGTCGCATCTAATTTACCATATCTAATATTGTCATAAATTGTACCAGTGAAAAGATTAGTGTCTTGTAAAACCATTCCTAATGATTTTCTTAAATCAGATTTTTTAATTTTATTAATATTAATTCCATCAAATCTAACCTTACCATCAGCAATATCATAGAAACGATTAATTAAATTTGTTATTGTAGTTTTACCTGCCCCTGTAGCACCTACAAAAGCAATTTTTTGCCCAGGATACGCATATAGTGTAACATCTTGTAATACTATTTTTTCTTCAGTATAACCAAAGTCAACTTCAAACATTCTAACATCACCAGCTAATTTAGTGTAAGTTACTGTACCATCTTGATGAGGATGACGCCATGCCCACATACCAGTACGGGTTTGACTTTCTACTATTTCACCATTTTCGTATTTAGCATTAACAAGTGTAACATATCCATGATCAACTTCACTTTCTTCATCTAATAACGCAAAGATTCGGCCTGCGCCAGCTAACCCCATAACAATCGAATTGATTTGGTTAGAAACTTGATTAACATTACCTGAGAATTGTTTTGTCATATTTAAGAATGATACAACAGTTGCGGCAATTAGTGGATTACCAGAAATACTAAAATTAGGAATTTCTTTGATTAATAATAGCCCACCAATGAAAGCAACAAAAACATATAAAATATTACCAATGTTACCAAGAATTGGCATTAACATATTTGCATACTTATTTGCTTGTTCAGATTCAAAGAATAATTGATTATTAACTTTATCAAATTCTTCTTTGGTTTGTTCTTCATGAGTAAATACTTTAACTACTTTTTGACCATTCATCATTTCTTCAATATAGCCTTCAGTTTTCGCAATTGCTCTTTGTTGTCCAATAAAATGTCTCGCACTTCTTCCACCAATTGTTTTTGTTACAAGAAGAATGAAAGCAACACCACTTAATACAACTAAAGTTAGCCATACACTAAAATATAACATTATAGCAAGTACTGATGAAACAATTACAAGTGATGATAAAAACTGAGGTATACTTTGAGAAACTAATTGACGTAAAGTATCAATATCATTAGTATAGTAACTCATTATATCACCATGATTATGTATATCAAAATATTTTATCGGTAATGTTTGCATATGATTAAACATTTTAACACGCATTTTCTTTAAGAATCCTTGTGTAATAACTGCCAATAATTGTTGATAACAAATAAGTGAAGTAATCGACAAAATGTAAAGACCAGCTAAAATAAATACATATTGTAATATTTCAGTTGAAACACTTTCCCAAGCTAATTTTTCTTTTAAAGCCACCCCAATAATTCGCATAATGTTTTGCATAAAAACAGCTGGAATTGCACTAACAATAGCACTAAAAATTATAAAGCACATTGCAAGTGGAAGTAATCTTGGGTATGATGCGAATAATAACTTTAAAAGTCTCTTTAATGTTCCTTTAGCAGGTTTTGGTCTTCTATTCATTATCATCACCTGCCTTATTTTGTGATTCATATACTTCTTTATAAATATCACAAGTTTGCATTAATTCTTTGTGATTACCGATTGCAGCAATATGACCTTTATCCATTACAATAATCTTGTCCGCATCCGCAACACTAGCTGTACGTTGAGCGATAATTATTTTAGTTGTTTCAGGAATATATTCGCGCATGCCTTTTCTTATTAAAGCATCAGTCTTAGTATCAACCGCACTAGTTGAATCATCAAAAATAATAATTTTAGGTGATTTTAATAATGCACGAGCAATACAAAGTCTTTGACGTTGTCCACCAGAAACATTCGTACCACCTTGTTCGATATAAGTATCATAGCCATTAGGGAATGATTGGATAAATGAATCAGCTTGTGCTAATTTACAAACATGAATCATTTCTTCATCAGTTGCATCATTTTTACCCCATCTTAAGTTTTCTTTAATAGTTCCGCTAAATAAGATATTTTTTTGAAGAACTACTGATACTTGGTCACGAAGTGCATCTAAATCATAATCTCTAACATCTTTGCCACCAACATACACAGTTCCTTCAGTGACATCATATAATCTAGATATTAATTGAATTAAAGTAGATTTAGCACTACCAGTTGAGCCAATAATTCCGATTGTCTCACCTGAGGCTATTTCTAAGTTAATATTTTCTAGTATCATTTTACTAGTGCCATATTTGAAAGAAACATTTTCAAATTTAATTGAGCCATCCGCAACTACCATTTCCGCATTTTCTTTAGACTCTAAAATTACTTCTTCTTTTAATACTTCAACAATTCTTTCTGCTGATTCGATTGACATAGTAATCATTACATAAATCATGGAAATCATCATTAGACTCATTAAGATTTGAAAACCATAAGTTAATAGCGCTGACATTTGGCCAATATTAATTTTTAATCCACTTGATGAGATAACTGTATATGATCCAAATGATAAAATAAAAATCATGATTGAATTCAAACAGAAATTCATAATAGGACTATTCCATGCAAGTATTCTTTCTGCTTTAGTAAAGTCATTACATACATCAGTTGCGGCCTTACCAAATTTTTCAATTTCATAATCTTCACGAACAAATGCTTTAACAACTCTCATTCCTTTAACATTTTCTTGAATTGAGTTATTTAAATTATCATACTTTTTAAATACTTTTCTAAAAAGTGGCATTGCGCGTCTAGCAATTAAAATTAATCCAGTAAATAAAATTGGAATAACAGCTAAATATATAACCGCAATTCTTCCTCCCATTAAAAATCCCATTACAAATGAAAATATCAACATAAATGGACTTCTAATAGCTGTTCTAATTAACATCATGTATGAATGTTGAACATTTGTTACATCAGTTGTTAGACGAGTAACAAGTGATGATGATTGAAACTTATCAATATTTTCAAATGAATAAGTTTGTATTTTGTCAAACATATCTTTACGCAAATTTCTCGCAAATCCACAAGAGGCAGTTGCACAAAACTTACCTGCTGTTGCGCCACATATTAATGATAACAAAGCCATTACAACTAAAATGCCGCCATAATTAATAATTGTATCTAAATCACAACCTGATTCTATTTTAGTAATCAATCCAGCGACAATAAAAGGAATAATACATTCAAGCACAACTTCCATTGAAACAATGACTATTGTTAAGATAGATGTTTTTTTAAATTCACGAATACTTTTATAAAGTGTTTTTAACAAAACTATCCCCCCTTTTTTTATTATCTTTATACTTTAGTTATTATACTCCAAATTACCATTTTTTGCAAGTAAAAAAGACAAGAAAAAAGGCAGTAATTCTGCCTTTTAATTTTCGTTTTCTTCTAATAGTCCTTGAACTACAGCTTCAGCCACAAGCGTCATACCAGAAGTATTTGGATGAGCTGTATCTACTAAATGACCTGCTAAAGATACGCCTTCAATTTCAACTAATTTTAAATCATAAGTTTCAGCATATTCTCTAATTCCATTATTGAACTTAGTACGCTCGCTATCTGAATAGAATGGACTTGTTGGAAGAGTACATAATACAAGTTCAGATTCAGGGCAAAGAATTTGTAAATGATCAAGCATCATCTTATAGCCACGATAGAATTCACTATAATCAACATATTTGCTTGCACAGTCATTTGCACCAATGAAAATCAAGATTACATCCGGAGCTTGATCGCTTAATAAAGTATGTTCTAATCTAGCTTTTGAACTAGTTTCATTACCAGTATTCGGAGCAACGCATGTACCAGAATATGAATTATTTGAGAATAGTGTCCCACCAATTTTATTAATAGCTTGCATCCACCATGTCTTGTTAACATCATTAACATCAGCTGTAGGATAAGGATAGAATGATGCAAAACCACTTGGAATATAATTTTTAAATGTTGAAATACTATCACCAATTATCGCGAACGACTTTCCAGCATAATTATTAACACCTAATTCATAGGTTGCTTCAATTACAACATCGCTTTGGATATTAGTATTAGGATGACTCCATCCTACAAATTTATAGCCATCATATGTAGGTGCTGCTGGATAAATAACTGTTTCACCTTTAGGACAAACAATTTCTTTTATTGTTTCACCATCTTTACCAACAAATGTTACATTGCATAATTCAACGTTATTAGCTTCTTCAACTGTTGAACAGCTAATTCCTTCACTTGTAACTTTAATGACACAATTAATTGTCACATCAGAAGTTTTATGTTTGGCAGTTAAAATACAATATCCATTTGAAGCTGCTGAAATTGATGAATAAGTAGAAACAGTCGCAACTTTTGAGTTGCTAGTAGACCAATCATAATTTGTAACACCGCTTGGTGCTCCACTTGGCATAACTGGATTAACCGTAGTAACACCAGTACTTGAATTATAATTCTTTTTTAATTCAGTAAAATGATATGTTGCATCAGGTAAAACAATATTTCTTTCTGTTTCGACCCATCTTGCATAGAATGTTAAATCGCCCATCATATCACTAGTTACTTCAGTGTATTCAGTTAATGATCTTTCCGCAAGATACCATCCCACAAATGCATAGCCTTCTTTTTCTGGAATTGGTAAAACAAAACTTTCTCCAAAATCATATTCTGATGGTGATAAATCTAAAACAGTTTTACCATCATAGAAAGTAACTGTTCCAGAAGTTGCTAAGAATTCATATTGCGCAGTAATAGTTAAATTATTTCTAATATTAGTTAAACTTGTATTCCAACCAATAAATTTATATCCTTCTCTAGATGGATTTTTAGGTGCTGTTGCGGATTGCCCAACTTCAACTTTTTCTTCTTTTAAAACAGTTCCATCATAATCTACAAATGTAACTGTACAATTAACTATACGATAAATTGCTGTTATTTCCATATCCTCTTCGACCTTTGAAAATAATCTATTCCATCTTGTAAATAAGTAATCTTCACGAACTGGATCAGATGGTGCGGTTGCTGATTTTCCATGTTCAACTAGTTCTTCTTTTAAAAGTTTTCCATCATGGTCTAAAAATTTAACAGAATATTTTTTCACTTCATATAAAGGATGCACATTTAAATCACTTGTAATATTGGTAATATCTTGATCCCAGCCTACAAATTCATACCCCTTAATTTCCGGAGCAGTTGGGGATTCAATTTTTTCTCCACTTTTAACTACAAGTGAAGCCAGTAAATTTTCTTCTTGATCAAAGAAATTAACAATATATGAATTTTGTGATTGAGCAGGTTGTGGTGTACAGGCAAATAAAACAACTGCCATAACAAACATCACTATCATAGTCTTTATTTTATTCATATTCAATACCTCGCTTTGTTATATTATACTATATATTTTTTATTTTATCAAGAGTTATAAAAAAGACTAGGGTTTTCCCTAGTCCTTTATGCTTATTTTGCAGTTGAAATTCCCACTACATCATCAACCGGTAATGTAAAAGCAATTCCTTGAGCCGGCGTATTAACACCTACTGAATCGTATAATCCTTTTAAAATTGCATCTTTAATATCAGATGGGACTAATATCATAACAATTTCTTTTTCTGGTTGAATTGTAATGTTAAAGATTTTTTCAGCTTCTTTACTAGCAGTACCACGCGCATTAATTACTGTACCACCACGTGCACCAAGCATTCTCGCAGTATCCATCGCGTCTTCTGAGAATCCCGCATTAATAATACATAAAATTACTTCAAAATTACTCATTTGCTTGTGCCTCCTTTTTGAACGTTTGACTATTTGATAAGAATTGATAAACAGATACGCCTATTATACTTTTAAGAGGTATTGTATAAGCAATCCCTTTACCATTTTTTACCTTTTCAAATTTTTCGCTGATTGTTTCTAAAATTTCTTTAGTTTTATCTTCTCTAATAATAGATAAAATCACAGCTTTTTCAGTTTCTGCTAATCCTAAATAACTAAGAATTTCTTTACCAGCAGTTCCTTTACCATACAACATTGTTTGCATATTGACTTCAAATTGTTCTAATAAATCCATATAGAACAAAGCTTTACTACGGTCAACAACTGTAACTAATAATTTTAATTTTTTAATAGATGGGTTAACTTTTGATATTTCTTTTTTAGCCATAAACCCTCCTACATGAATTCAATGATTGTATCATCATCTTCAATAAGAATACGACGCATAGCAATCTTTTCTTTAATCATTTTAGTAATTACAGATCTGAAGCCCAGTAATTGAATAGTAATTAATGGTGTCATTGCGACCATAGCCACAATCCCAAAACCATTTGTCAATACTTGATTACCAGTAGGATCTATCATCATACAAGCTCCAATCGCAAATGGTAAAATAAATGTTGATGTTAGTGGTCCACTAGCAACTCCCCCTGAGTCAAATGCTATTGCGGTATACATCTTAGGTACAAAGAATGAAAGTCCTAAAGAAATAGCATATCCAGGAATTAAATAATATAGAATTGAGAAGTCAAAAATTATTCTAATCATTGATAAACAAATTGAAATACCGACACCTATAGATAAGGCAATAAGCATTGCTCTTTTTGATACGCCACCTGAAGTAATTTCCGCAACTTGTTTGTTTAAAACATGCACAGCAGGTTCAGCTAATACTACAACAAGACCCAAAATGAATCCCGAAATTGGTAATAACACACTATCTTTACTAGCTAATTCTTGACCCATTTTATATCCAATTGGCATAAAACCAATATCAACTGATGTTAGGAAAACAATTAAGCCTAAATAAGTAAATAAAATACCAACAAATAATTGTATCATTTTCTTTTTAGGAAGTTTTAAGAAAATATAATTAACAACTAAGAAAAATAATACAATCATTCCTAATGCTTTAGTTACATCCCATGTTACTTCACCTAATGTTTCAAAAAATGCATGGAACACATTATCTGCTATCATATAAGTATTTAGATCAGGTATATAACTAGGTTCACCATTAGCCATTAACGCTAAGACCATAACAGCTAAAATTGGACCTACCGAACAAAGGGCAATTAAACCAAAGCTATTTTCACTAGCACGTCTACCCCCAATGGTAAAGGCAATACCAACACCAAGAGCCATAATAAATGGTACTGTAATAGGACCTGTTGTAACACCACCGGAATCAAAAGAAAGCGATAATAATTCTTCTTTATCAAATACAATAATTAATGCACATAATGCAAATAAAACCATGTAGAAAAACATTAAAATAGCAGATAAATCTTTTTTAAATACTATTTTTAATATGGCAATAACTAAGAATATGGCAACACCAAAACCAACAAATAAAATTAGTTTTATTGGTGGATTAATAACACTCTTTACTTGTCCAGCAAGTACTGATAAGTCTGGTTCAGCAATAGTAATAAGTAACCCTAATGCAAAGCAAACGACAAATAAAACCATTAATTTTTTAGATTTAGTTAACCCAGCTCCTGTATATTCTCCCATAGGAGTCATTGCTAGGTCTGCACCTAGATTAAATAAACCAATACCTAAAATTAATAAGAATGATGAAATGATAAAAACAATAATTTCTTTACTAGAAAAATTAACTAGCGGAGTAAAATTAAGTAAAATAACAATCATTGTTACTGGAAGTACTGATATTAGTGCTTCTTTTACTTTAATTAAGAATTGTCGATTCATTTTTATCACCTCTCTTTTGCTTTACATATTATACCACTTTTTATAAAAATAGTCAAATGGGTCGTTAAGAAAAAAAGAAAGCTTGCTCGCAAAGCTTTCTTTAATCAATATTAACTCCTTTTTTAAGTTTGACATTAGATATTACATAAGCTAAAATAGTATATAAACTATATAACACAATAGACATAATTGCTATCATTAAGATTACATTATAATCTAAAGCAGCATTTGGTTCAAATAACATTTTATAAAAAGCATTATTGAATAACCCACTAATTAATATTACTATAATAGTAAACATATTACATACGAAATGAAATACAATCCCAAATGCAATCGATAGAATTAATTTATGATTATTAAAACTATATCCCCAAATGATTCCAAAATATCCTATTAATGTAATTAGTAAAACCTCTAATATTAACACAACCGCCAATAATACTATTAATACCCCAAATGAACCATTCATTGTTGTTGATAAAATATTTAAGTATTCTTTAATTACGACTATAGAATTTTTATTAAGATACATCAAAGCAACTCCGCCAAGCAAGAATAATGTTGAAACAGTCACTAAAATAATCCCGCTTAATACTTTTGATAAATAATGCATTCTGATATCTACTGGTATTGTATGAGTTAAATGTGATTCATCCTTATACATATTATTAATAAGTCTAACCCAAGAACGAATTATACTATTCACTAATCCAGGTATAAAACATGATAAAGCACAGCCTTTAAAAATACCCGTTAATACAATGAAGAATGTGGTATCAGGTAATGCTTCAAATAGTTTACTCACAACCGCAAATATAACACCTAACAAATGATATATTACAATTAATTTATACGACCATAACAAATCATATTTTAATAATTTCTTTAGCATCTGAACATCCCCCTAAATACTTCATCAATACTTTGATTAGTTTTTTCACGTAAATCATCAGTACTATCTACAAGTACTATTTCTCCTTGATCAACAAAAATAACATCATCTAAAATTCTTTCAATATCCGCTATTAAATGTGTTGAGATAATAACACTAGCTCCTACTTTAAAATTTGATAAAATAGTATCTAAGATATAATCTCTAGTAGCAGGATCCACTCCGCCAAGAGGTTCATCAAGAACATATAAATCAGCTTCTCTTGACATAACTAGAATCAATTGTAATTTTTCAATCATTCCTTTTGACATTTTAGCAATTCTAGCATTTTCCTCTAAACCTAAATCTTTTAGTAATTTTCTTGCTTTTGTTATGTCAAAGTTTTCATAAAAATCACAGAAGTATTCAAGGATTTGACTTACTTTTTTTGATCTATCTAAATAACTTCTTTCTGGTAAATAAGCAACAATCTTCTTACTCTCAATGCCTGGTTTATTACCATTAATTAATACTTCACCACTTGTTGGTGTTAACAAGTCATTAATCAATTTAATGATTGTTGTTTTACCTGTTCCATTTTTACCAAGAAGTCCAACAATTCTTCCTGATTCCACTTTAAATGAAACATTTTTTAGAATAGGTTTATGATCAAATTCTTTACAAACATTTTTAAATTCTAATAAACTCATTTTAATTTCTCCATTAACATTTTTAAAATTTCTTCTTTTGAGATCCCCATTTTATTGATATCATCCATAAATGAATCAATTTGTGTTGATAATATTTCTTTTTTCTTTGAATTGATTAATTCTAAATCATTAGTAACAAACTTTCCATTTGTTCTTTCTGTATAAATTAATTTAGCATTTTCTAATAAGTCAAGTGCCTTACAGACTGTATTAGGGTTAGCTTTCATTAGTAGTGCATATTCTCTAACCGATGGAATTTTTTGACCCGGTTTTAACTTTCCACTCACTATTTCTTTAGTTATTAAATCAGCCATTTGTGAATATATCGGTCGTTCGTTATCAAATTCGTATTTCATAATATTCCTCACTGTATTGCTTAACTAATACAATGATACACTATTTATTTTTTTATTGCAACAAATATGCAAAAATTTTTATATCTATGTTAAAATTAATTAGGTGATTTTATGCAAAAATTAAAAATACATTTTTTAAATACTATTTGGAGTGACGCAATACTCTTAGAATCAGATAATCATTTTGCGATGGTCGATACAGGAAGCAGTTTCTACTATCCAATGATTAAAGAATATCTTGATAATTTACATATAAAGAAACTAGACTTTATTATTTTAACCCACTTTCATAGTGACCATTATGGAAATTTAGAAAAAATAATTAGCGAATATCAAGTAGATTCCCTATATTTAAAACACTATTATGGAATTGAAGGTTCAACTGGTAGCGGAACAAAATCCGATGAAGAGTATGTTGAAGGAGAAATTTTAAAATATCAAGCAATCTTATTGGCGTGTCAAAAGACAGAAATAAACTATCTTGATGAACTTAATTCTAATGAAACAATCATTTATCTAAATAATATCCCCCTTGAATTATATGATATTAAAAATAGATTATTTGAATTATATACAAATCCTGATAGTGAATTCTATGGTCAAAGAAGATTTAGCGAAAATTTCAATAGTATTGGAATTTTTATAAACATAAATAACAATTATATTTTCTTAGGTGGCGATGTTACTTGTTCTAAAACTGATATCCTAGCATTAAAAGGTCTATCTTTAGAAATGATTAATCAAATTTATCAAAAACATCAAATTGATCATATTGACATCTACAAAACATGTCACCATGGTGGGGGTGGTACTAACACACCTGAATTATGCCAATTAATAAAAGCCAAATATGCTATTATTACAAACACTAATCGCTGGCTAGATAACTATGATACATTTGATAATTTAAAAAAGGCTAAATCAGATGTTGAAATTTTACAAACTGATTACTATCAATATATTTTCGAAATTGATACTACTATTAATTATCAAAAAATTTATAAAGAATCATTATTTATAACATTAAAAAAGGATTAGAGAGTAACCTCTAATCCCTTTTATTTATCTTCTAACGTAGTCATTCATATATTTTAAAACTAATCGTAAGAACTCTCTTCGATAGTCATCTGAATCCAATTTATTATCTACAATACGACTGACTACTTTCGATAAAGAAGCATTATGTTTGTATTTTGAATTTCTTAAAACTAACCCAAATTCAGCTACTGCACTTTGGAATAAGAACTCTGATGAAGGGTTTGCAGTTATTCCATTACAGATAGTAATTGCTTCTTTATTTAACTCATTATCTAAAGCATCTTTATATCGAACTGTACATCTTACAATCTCAGCATCGTCAACTAAATCTTTAAGCGTGATTTCAATTAAACATACAGTTACATGCCCAGCACCAATTTCACCAGCATCAGTTTCAGAATTATCAAATTCTTCATCTGTTAATTGTTTATTTTCGTAGCCAATTAAACGATATTTTTCAACTATTTCTTTGTTGAATTCAACTTGAACTTTTGCGTCTTTAGCAACTGTTTGTAATGTTCCACCTAATTCTGTAATGAATACTTTTTGTGCTTCAAGTAAAGAATCTATATAATAATAATTACCGTTACCAGCTTGAGCTAATGTATCCATGGTATCAGCTTTTAAATTCCCAGTTCCAAAGCCAAATAATGATAAGTAAACACCAGTTTGTCTTTTTTCACTAATGAATTTTTTCAAATCGCCAATCTTAGAAAGACCGACATTAAAATCACCATCTGTTGCTAAGAATACACGATTGTTGCCACCTTCGATGTAGTGTTTTTGTGCAAGCTCATAAGCTCTTTGAATTCCTTTAGAACCTGCTGTTGATCCGCCTGCTGATAAATCAGAAATGATAGCAGAAATCTTTGCTTTTTCAAAGCCATATGCACCATCTAATAAAATACTTTCAGTCCCTGCATATGTAACAATTGACACTCTATCATTATCTTTTAAATTATCAACTAATATTTTAAAAGCTTTAATCATAAGTGGCAATCTATCTTCTGCATACATAGATCCACTTATATCTAATAAGAAGACGAAATTATTAGGTCTATTCTCTTCAAGTTGAAACTCTTTTGCTTTAACAGCCACACTTAATAAATAATTTTCGTCATTCCATGGGCATCTAGCAACTTCTAAATAACTCTTTAATTGGTCTTCAGAATCATTTTCATATGAATAAGTAAAGTAATTAAGCATTTGTTCAATGTTTACCGCATCAGTAGGAATAGATTGTAAATTATTAATTAATTTTCTAAGATTACTGTATGCCGCATTTGAACTATCTAAACTAACATTCACTATATTATCAGCTACTGTACTAATAAAATTTTGTTCTCTTAACTCTAAGTACTCGTTATTATCTGCATCTCCTGCTTCTGGTTTTTGAGGTGGGACAGCGCCTCCCATAGTAGCACCACTAGATGAACAACCAACTAAAGTTAAAACTAAAATAAAACCTAGTAAAATTTTAAATTTTTTCATAATTCACCTCTTACTTGAAAACATTAGATGATGTCATAAATGTTTGATAATCAACATTTATAGTTCTATCATCACAAACAAATTCAATATTATCGTTATTTTTATATCCAAGGAACGACTTAATAGGGACACTCAAATAAATATATTTACCTGTTGTTTCGTTTAGTATCATATATGGAAGATATGCGTCAACCGCGATAACTGAGCTATATTCTTGAGACATATCAACAGAAAATTCTTTTTCGATCGCTTTCAAGCTTTCATAATAGTCTAATTCTAAATTGAATTCGACTTCATGTTCTTTTATTGACATCTCAATATTATTATAAAATTCTTGTACTAACGCTTCATCACTGATATATCTATAAATAGTACGATTTAAATCTAGTTTATAATTTATTGACCAGTTTTCTTCTACACCTTCTGGTTTACTATATTCATGCACATAATAATATAAATTAGATTTCACTATATCTTTGTCGGTTTCCAAGAAATAGGCATCTTTAACTTTTTGAACACTATAAACTTGATTATCATAAATGAAACGTTTAATCTCATAGTAAGTCAAATCACTAGAATTAGGCACTCGAGTTATACCAGTAGAACCACCATTACAGCTATATAAAATAACAGATGAAAATATAACTATTAAAAACAAAAATAATTTATTAATATTTTTCATATTGTTCTCCTTTCTAATAATTTGCTTAATTTTCAATTTCTGAAGCTATCGACACTTTATCAACTGAACCTTCAGCGTTTAATACAATATAACTAATCTTAACTTGATTAAATCCCTTAAAATCATTAATATCAAACTTCGGTTCTAATAAAATGCTAATAGACTCAGTAGGTTCACTACTATTTAAATTAATGTCATAAAAACGATTATAGTAAGTTACAATCCCTGTTGATCCATCTTTCAAATAATAATAATACTCAAATTGATATACAACTGTAAAAGTAAGATTATCATTTCCATTAAACTTATATTGATCGTTTAACATATAAGTTGAATCAATAATTAATGTTTCACCATCACACACTATCTTACTAGAGGGATTAATATCGATAATTTCTTTAATATTTTCATTGTTAACATCAAGAGTAATAGTACCATCATTTTTCCCTTTACTTACTGCTGCTAGGTAAAGAATAAACGTAATAATTAAGGCAACAAATAAAACAATTGATATTATTAAAGTTATCAAATTAATCTTATTCTTTTTAGGAGTGAGATCTTCTTTTTTATTGTCTGTATAATTTAACAATTCGTCAACGCTTACCCCTAGTGTTTTAGCGAGTGGAGCTAACATTGTAATATCAGGAAATGTTTCGCCTACTTCCCATTTACTGACCGCTTTATTAGTAACACCTAATTTTCTCCCCAGTTCATCTTGAGTAAGACCTAAGCTCTTCCTTTTATTGTAAATGTATTCACCAAACTTATACTTGTCCATACGTCCTCCTCACTAGCATTATATCATAATACTTTAAAATTGATACTAGAACCTAGTCTCTTAGTACTAGAAATTACTCTCTTTAGATAATTATACCATATATTTTATTTTTAGTTTGAAAAATACTTAATAATAATTTAAAAATGCAGGCTATTTACCTGCATTTTATTCACTCATTATTTTATCAAGCCCTGATTTACTGCGATACCAATTTTTCAAATATATTCCCCAAGTCTTTAAATTTGCATCGCTAATATCAGACATATAAATTGATGCTTCTTTAAAAATCGAAGCTGATCCTTTACTATTTGAGATATTCCAAGCAACATAACTGATGTTTCTTTCATCAAGAACAGTCTTCCATCTTTCACCATACTTTGTACTAATATTTCCATCACCAGATGAATTCATAAATCCAAACTCACTAATAAAGACTGGGAATCCTTTATCATATGCAGTTTCAACTTGAGTAGTATTACGGTGGTCAGCTGCGTAGAAATGATATGTATACATAATATTATCATAACCTACTAAAGGATCTGCCATAACAGAATATAAATCAGCTGTCCATCGAGGATTTCCAACTAATACAATAGCATCCGTATTTTTTCTAATACATGGTATAACTTGATTAGCATATTCCTTACAATCATCCCAAGTGGTTGAACCATTTGGCTCATTCATAATTTCATATAAGATATTGTTTTGATGCTTATATTTTAATGTAATTTCGCTAAAGAATTCTTTTGACTCTTCAACGAATGTTAAAGGATTTTTATCAAGAATATTGGCTGCCCCTACCATATGCCAGTCAACAATAACGTATAAGCCAAGTTTTGTGGCAGCATCAATTCCTCTGCAAAGATCATCATACATTTGTTGTTTAATAGTTGGGTTACCACTACAATATCCACTTTCAGAAGTATATAATGCAAAGCGAATAATATTATTTCCAAACCCTTGTTGGATAGCAGCAATTGTATCAAAATTAGCATATCTACCAAACCATTGAAGGCCATGAGTACTTAAACCATATAGTTGAAATTTTTCACCATATTGGTTTACCAAATCAGGTCCTTTAACACTTAATTTACCATTATATTCATATCCATTATTAAGTGTTATAAATTCTCTTGCGGATTGATTACATCTAGTACAAACAATTGCTTTTTTTCCTGCTGATGCCTCAGTTGGTTCTTCAACAACAATCATTTCTCCTTCAACATGTCCTGCTTTTTGTCCTGTTAACTCAAATGTATCATTACATCTTTTACAATGTCTTTTGATTATTTCATCTTGAGTACATGTTACTTCTTGTAAAATAATGTCTTCATAATCATGCCCTTTAGAAGTAAATGATACTTCTGCTTCATATGAATAATTACATCTTTCACATGTTTTAAGAACCATTTCACCTTTTGTACATGTAGCATCCGATATTTTTTCTTCTGTATATGAATGCCCGTACTTTGTTTGAGTTATCGTATGACTATCTCCACAATATTGACAAATATTTTCGACTAGACCATCTTCTGTACATGTTACTTCTTTAATAATATTTTCATAATAATTGTGATCTTTTGTAATTTGTCTAGTATCTAAAACTTTATTACATTTTAAACATACAATTTGTTGACTACCATTTTCCCCACACATAAATGGTGTAATATCTTGCCACTCTGATTGAAAAGACTTGCAGTTATGTCCGTTTGCTGTACAACTTGTAATAAAGATTATCACTAAAATCCCAAGCATTATGTAAATTGTTTTTTTCATTTAATATCCCCTCATTTTAATTACTTAATGTGTTCTAATTGTTCTCTTGCTTCTTTCACAGAATAAGCGATATAAATCATATGGTCGGCAGCACGTTCAATATTATTTACTAAGTTAACATACACTCCACTATTTTGTGGGCTACACTCACCTTTTTTAAGACGATCCATATGATCTTCTATCATATGTTTACGCATTAAGTCAATTTCATCTTCAATGACATCAGCTTCTGGTAATTTATTTAGATTCTTTGTCATAAAGACTTCATCAGACTTTTCATACAATAAATTAATTTTATTTTTCATAAAACCAATATGTAACATAACATTTGGTGAGAAAACTAATTCATTATTAATTGCTTGTTTTGTATATTTACAAATGTTTTCCGCAATTTCGCCAAGACGTAAAATATCATTTAATGTACGTTGGAAAGCTGATAGTGTACTTTCATCTTCTAATACTAATTGTTGAGAATTAAGTTTAACCATAAATTCAATGACTAGTTTATTAGTCGTTTCTAATTCTTCATTTACTTTATCAACTTCTTCACGTACTGTCTTATCACTATTAATAAATCCATCAATTGATTTATTTAAAATATTCATTGCTTTAGAATACATAAAAGCAAGTTCTTTTCTAACTTGGTGTACCGCAACTGATGGTGTTGCAAATAAACGTTCATCAACAAATGATAATCCAGTTTCTTCTTGTGTTTCTTTATCACGTACAATGAAGTTCGCAATTTTAACAAATACTTTAACAAATGGTAAGAATATGATTGTAGAAACAACATTAAAGAATGTATGGAACATCGCAATTTGTGTACCAGTTGAATCTGCGAACCAACTTCCAAATGTTACTTCCATAAAATCTTTCCAAATTAGTAAGAAAATCATGAATATGATTGATCCAAATGTGTTAAATAATAAATGAATACAACTTGTACGTTTAGCATTTGTGCTTGCTCCCATTGAAGAAATAAGGGCGGTTACACAAGAACCAATATTACTACCTAAAATTAAGAATAAAACATTATTATTAAGGGCTGCTGTATCACTACCAATGTAAATACCATTAGCAACGAACATAATAATAATTGAAGTAATAAGTGATGATGATTGAGTTAAAGCAGTAAATACGATACCTAAAATAAATAGAATAAATGGTGCGAAAGCAGTTGTACTAACAAATTCACTTGATAAAACATTTTGAATCATTTGTTTTACAAGTGGAACATTTTTCAGTGTTCCTTCTACTTCCATTTCAAACTCTTTGCCAATTGCGATTGACATACATTCTAAACCTAAGAATAATAGCCCGAATCCCGCAAGTAAGTTAGCAATTGTCTTAACCTTTTCATTTTTAGTAAACATCGCCATTAAAGCACCGACACCTGTTAAACCTAAGGCAATGGCACCAAAGTCAAAACCTGCTCCTCCGCCGCCACTAAGAGATGCAATTTGCGCAGTAATTGTAGTACCAATATTAGCCCCCATAATCATAGAAGTTGCTTGGAATAAATCCATTAAACCAGTATTAACAAACCCTACAATCATAACAGTTGTTGCGCCTGATGATTGAATGATTGCGGTTGCAGCTGCACCGATTAAAACTCCTAAAATTGTGCTTTTAGAGGTTTTATTAAATAATTTTTTTAATTGAGAGTGAAATAACATTGTAATATTATCACTTAGCAATTCAAAACCAATTAATAAAGCACCAATAGCAGCTAACATTAATAATACAGTTTCTATTATATAAAGTACCATAATTACCTCCTCTATATTAACCTATTACTATTATACACCTTTTTAACTTGCTTTTCTATTATTTCAACTCATTTTCTACAAAAAAAGATGGAACAGACTTCCATCTTTTTATTTATTTATTCAATTTACCTTCTATAATACTAGCTAAAGTAATTGATTCACCATTTGATAAAGTTACTGTATATGTTACAACCTTTGATTTTTCATCATTTTTAAGTACTCGTCCTTTATTATCTAGATACTCTGAATTACTACTAAAAGTATATTCGATATCATGAGCAGAAACTAGTTTTGCATATTCTGCTTGAACTAGTTTAATAAATTCATTCCATAATCTTAAATCATTTTCTAAGAATGGTTGTGGACAATTTTTCGCACTAAAGAAATGATGTCCTTTTACCTTTGTAATATCTAAATTATGTCTTAACATAATGTCAGCAACAAGTTGTGCAGTTTTTTGCCATGTATACCATAAATCTGATCCTTGATTTACGCATGATTCAATACCAATACTATTACGGTTTCCACCATTTGAACAAATACGACCTTCCCATACTTGAGTATAACACCACCATGATGTACCTAATTGATATTTACCATCTTTAACATTAACAGCTAAATCCATTTTATTAAGCCATTTATCTTCAGTTACATAACCACGACCAAATTTAGTTTCAACAGGTATTTTTATTAATGTGTCACGGCCATTGATTGTAAATGTCGAATTTTTAGATATTGACACTTCAGCAAACAATGGATCACCTGGCATTACTTCAACAGGTGTATCTAACCATTCGAATTTCGCAACAGTTACTTCAGATCCATCATCCCCCGCATGAGCGGCACGATAGATTTCATCCATTCCTAAATATACTCCATCGTTTCCAGTAGAATAATGAATAGCAGTTTTATTTTGAGAAAGTGGTAACGCAAAATATTTTGCGTGTGCTTCTGCATTTGCGCCTGATGCCATACTACCAGTATAATGAACCGTAATAAATTCAATACTTTCCATTACTCGGTCTTTTAGTGCTTCCCCATATTTAGCATTAGTTGCTTCATTATATGTAGTATCAATAACTAATTTGTCATTGAAAAGAATTCTACTAACACTACCTATAATATCCGCATAATACGCAGGTGTACCAGCCCCGATTGGTAAATTGTATTCTACATAAACATTACTTTCATGAGCTTCTAGCAATACTTTTAATGCATCACTTAAATTTTGACCAACCACTGTTACAATAAAATCTTCATATTCATTAGGATTATTAGGTGCTAAAACTCTAATAGTCGCTAGTCCTTCTTTTAATCCTGTAACATTACCACTATCATCAACGGTAGCGATATCTTCATTTAAAGACTGCCATGAAACATTCACCCTTTCATTTTTAGGTGTAATGTATTCCGCAAATAAAGTAATTGTTTCATTAATGCTAACATATGAATTTGTTTCATATCTAATATCAAAATATCCTGGAGTTATTATATCTAAATTCATACTATCACTTTTTTGAGATAAAGCTAAAGATATAATGGTAATTTGAACACTACCTGATTTATATGTAGTAATTAATCCATACTCATCAACATCTGCGATACTTGTATCACTTGATATAAATTTAACTTCTTTATTAACAGCATCACTAGGTGTTATTTGCCACTCTAATTGATAAGAATCAAATAAAGTTACCTCAGTTATTTTATTAGTAATTACAATATCAGTAACCGGTGTTAACTCTTCCCAAATTGCGGTTAATTTACCATTTGATAAAGCTTTATTTGTAATTTCTCCTTTCTCATTCTCCCAGCCTATAAATTTATAATATTTCTTCGTTGGAACTAATAATAAACTATTCTCTTCTACTTCATATTCTAAATTAAATTGTGATGATAATAAATTAGCACAATTAGCTTCATTTGAAAAATCTGGAACATATAAAGCAAATGTCGGATTATTTGTTTGGTCCCCTTTTGACTGATTCATCATCCCATGCAAATAACTTCTAACTAAAGTTCTAAAGTTAGGTCCTTTTGATGAGTCTTTTATAACAGTAGTATCACCATCAATCATTTTAATTAATAATTCCAAACCATCCGCAACATAACTAACATTCATTGTATTTTGATTTGTATTATATTCTACTAAATCTTGATACATATATTTAAATAACCAATTCCATTTAGTTAGCATTGATTCTTTTGAAAGTGCATCTTTAACTGACGATGTCGAATCTTTTAAAAAATTGTTGATTGTTGCGTTTGTATTAGCAGCTTGATTGTAATCATTTAAAAAAGCCTCCGCAACTTCTTCGATTGTTTCATATCCGCCCTCAAAAACACCACCATTTATATCATATGTAATTGTAAATGTCTTTAGTGGTTCTAGTTTTGGAATAATTTCAACAACTTCCGTTAAGCACAAACTACATATTTTTAACTTAGACCCTGTAGTTTCATAAGTGGGATTTTCTATAATTTCCCAGTCACCAAAGTCGTGACCTAGTTTTTCAATATACTCTATGATTTCTTTATGTTCACATTTGATACAAATATTAATTATATATCCATCATTATCACAAGTTGGATTTTCTTTATGCGTATAATATGAATGAAATTCCCCTTCTTCCCTTTTTGACTCTTTGTCGCCACAAACCTTACATTCCCTCATACTATCTTTGATATTACAACTAGTATTTATTTCATACCAATCGCCAAAATCATGACCTAATTCATCTACATAGTTATCTTTATAAGAATTACCACAGATACATTCAAATAAAGTATACCCTTGTTCTAAACATTTTGGTTCTACTTGAGTTTCTGTATATTTATGAACGTGGGGTTCTTGTTTAACAGATATTATTTCACTATTTTCAAAACCACATTCTAAGCAATTTTGAACCTTTAATCCTGTTTTTTCAGACGTTGCATCTAGTACTACTTCCCACTCCCCATAAGAATGTTCCAATTTTTCTGTGAAATCATCAAAAAATTCCATTCCACAACTACAACTATACTTAGTATATCCTTCACTACTACAAGTAGCGATAATTACTTCTTTAGTGTATGTATGTATATGATTACATCCAAATAATAAAATACAAATTGATAAGATGCTAAATAAATATAAACACTTTTTCATAGGTCACCTCATTACCAATATTATAAAATATTTTAATATTTTTATCAACAAATTACCATTTTTTAAAGTTTAAGAAAAAGTTTTGTAATGATATATCCAATTAAAAAACAAATTGGAAAAGTTAAGGTCCAAGAAATTATTAATTGAGTTAATACTGTCTTATTCATTTTTCTTTGTTTAAAAGTAACACCTATAATAGTTGCCGTTTTCATTTGAGTAGTACTTAAGGGAATACCTAATATTGTTCCTATAAAAAGTGAAACAATTGAGGAGATATCAGATGATACTCCTTCTTTTTTATTTAATGTGGTAAGTTCATTCCCTACTTTTTCAATTATTTTTTTACCGCCAATCATTGTCCCCACAAACATTAATACTGAACAAACAACAATCATCCAAAAAGAAACTTCTTCTATTTTATTAAAACAAATTTGCCCAACCAATAATAAAACGCCTAAAAATTTTAAACCATCTTGGGCTCCGTGGATAAAAGCTAAAAGCATTCCACTTAAATACTGAAATATCTTTATTTTTTTAAAATATTTACTAGGTATTATATTTATTATTTTAAAAACTAGATATCCACTTAAAATACCAATTATAAATGCATAAATAATTCCTTGAAAAACTCTATTCCACATTTCAATGTTAATTGTTGTGTTTTTTATTCCTATAGCGGCTCCAGTTAAACTCGCAACAAGTGCATGTGATTCGCTTGTTGGGATACCAAAATACCAAGTAATAACACCCCATATAATAATAGCTATCATGCTAGATGCCACCGCATATATTGCAAAGTCATTATTATTCCTAAAATCAACAATCTTATAAATAACATTGATAATCTTTGGTGATGTAAGCGACATCACTAAAACACCTAAAAAATTACAAATTGAGGCTATAAATAAAGCATATTTTATCTTAATTTTAGAAGTCGCAACAATTGTAGCCACCGCATTTGGTGCATCTGTTGCGCCATTAATAATAATAACTAACATTACTAATATTAATAATAAATATCCATTAATCATTTAAATCACATTCCTTAGTAAAGTTTATGCTGATAGAAAAAAACTACCACTGTAGGAATTATCCTACAATGATAGTTTATTTAGCATATGTCATTAATATAATATTCGACCCTTCAATTTCTTTACAAAAGTTTTCCATTGCCTTATATCCAGGATTTGCTAAATGATATAAAGATGTACAAACCATGATAATATCGGCTCCTAATTCTTTAGCAAGTGGTACAGAGAACCTTGCATTTTCTACAGTCGAAAGTGACTTATCTTCTAAGATTAATCTTTCTTTAGCAATTCCTTTTGTAACTAAATACTCATACATCGCTAAAGCCTCTGTTTTATTAGGAATCGGATTAGCAGGCCCTCCTGATAAAATATAACAATACGGTTTATATTGTTCTTCTATTTCTAAAGCCAATTTCAATCTTTCTTCTTGAATTTTAGTAATAGATCCATCATCATTTAACCTATTTCCTAAAACCACTACAATCATTCTCTTATTCATTAATACCCCTTTTATAATGAAACATTAAATTCAATTGTTTCTTTTTCTTCACCTTTACTAACTTCAATCATAAAAGATAATGGTTTATTTCCTTCAGTAAGTTTTATACGTCCATTAAAACTAATTCTACTATCATTTGTCATTAATTTAAATGAATATCCATTTTTAATAAATAAACGCATTTGTAACTCAACTTTAACTAATTCTAAGAAATGATCCCAGAACCCATTCATTCTTATTGTTTGAGGACAGTTTTTACCACTAAAATAATGGTGTTGTTTAACATCATCGATAGTTAAATTATTTTCATCTAGTAAATATGCAACAAGCTTTGCGGTTTTTTGCCATGTATAATAAATATCTGTACCATATGTTATGCATGATTCAATGCCAATACTATTATTATTTCCACCGCGATTAGCAATCTTTTTATAACCGGGAGAATAGTATGTTTCACCTAGATGATAGTATCCATCAACCACTTTGCATAAAATGCTTTGGTCATTTATATCAGATGTTGTAGGAATTCGATCCACAATAACTTCACCATTTTTTTCTTGATAAACGCGGGGAGCTTTTATATTAGTTACTTGATTATTAATTTCATAGTATCCATCACTTGAAATACTAACAATTCCTTTTTTTCCATCATCAATAACATTTGTCTTATATAAAGTGTAATCAAACTTAGTTCCATCACCTGCGTGATATGCTACTTCATTATCCGGAACATTATGATAAATTCCTTCATTATCAACAACATATTGATAACTACATAAGTACTTTACAACATCTCCTGGAGATTGTTCCCAACTTCTATTGTAAACCGCTTCACTCCAAAATTTCGCAGTATGAAGATGCGATGCATCGCCTGTATCATGAACAGTAACATATCTATTTGGTTTTACAATTCCTGGACGATTATCATCATTTACTTCTACAATATTTTCATTAAAGGATAAATCTTCAAATAGGTATTTAGCAGCACTTGATACAATTTTATGATCGTATTCTAATTGCCATCCATAAACTCTAATATCTCTTATGATAATTTTATCTACTACATTATTTTTTATAAAATTAATTACTTCTTTCATAAGCTTCCCTTTCTAGTACTGATAACCAGCAATCAATTGTTTCACCATTCTTTCCACGATGTTTAACCATCTTATAATGTTTAAAACCACATTTTTCTTGAACACGCTTTGATTGATTATTTGTTACAAAATGTCCACATACAATAAAATCAACTAACAAATCATCAAATAAATATTCAATGACCCTTTTAACAGCCTCAGGCATCAACCCTTGTCCCCAATAATCTTTTGATAAAACATATCCTATTTCTCTTCCTTTTAGATTATTATATTCCGGAAGTTCGCTCTCAGGATACATTTCTAGGCCTAGTGAACCAATAACTTTTCCTTCATACTCAAGCGCAAAAGTTTTTTTAGTTTCAATAAAGCGATGTAAGATTTCTAAAGATTCATCTTTACTTTGATGATGTTGCCATCCAGCCATCTCACCAACGCCATCAACTTTTGCATACTCATAAAAATCTTCTAAGTCAGTTAATTTCCATGGACGAAGTATTAATCTTTTTGTTTTTAATACTACTTTTGAAATATCTACATTAATATTCATGATAACACCTTCTACTAATAATAATTATATCAAACTTATTAATGTTTGTAAATGAAAAAGACTAAGTTTAACACTCAGTCTCACTTAGTCTTTCAATTATTATTTTGTATATATACCAGGAATTGCTGATGCAAGAGTAATTGTTTTTGTTACTCCATTTTCAGTAACTTTTACTTGGTATGTTGCGATTTGGCTAAATTCAGGTTGTTCAGTTACTCGACCATATTCACCAATATATTCACTTTGAGATACAAATTCAAATTGAACATCTTTTAAAGCATTCATTAATTCATATTCCGCTTCAACTAAATCAATGAATTCCCACCAAATTTCTAAATCATTTTCTAGAAGCGGTTGAGGACAATCTTTAGCAGCAAAGAAATGGTGACCAACTACTCTTGTAATATCTAAATCATACATAGTCATAAGTTGTGCAACAAGTTTAGCTGTTAATTGCCATGTGTACCATAAATCAGAACCTTCATCTACCGCTGATTCAATACCAATACTATGTTTGTTACCACCACGTGAACAAATACGTCCTTCCCAAACATTTGAATAACACCACCAAGTTGTACCCATATAGTATTCACCATCAACAACTTTAAATGCTAAGCCTTGATCATTTAACCAATAGCTATCAGTTACATAACCAATACTACCACGTTGTTCTTTGTAAGGGACTTGTATCACTGTTTCTTGACCATTAATTGTAAATTTAGCATTTGGAGAAATACCCCATTCTGGCCATTGTGGATCATTTTCATTATATTTAACGCCCGTAGCAGTCCATTCAAAATTACTACTTGCGCCATCACCTGCATGCCATCCTCTAACATCTAAGTCTAATGTTTGGAAGACACCATCATTACCAGTACAGAAGTGAGCTGATGCATCAACTGCAGCACCTTTAAAGTAAATCGCAGTTGCTTCTGCATCTGAACCTCTTGTCATACCAGCAGTATAGTGAACAGTAACAAATTCAACCTTATCTAGTCCACTACTCCAGTTACCAGCTGCCATAACGTCGGCTAAATGTGCAGTATTATATGTAATATCAATACCATAGCCAATTTTACTTACGCTACCTAAAATATCGCTGTAGTATACTGGTGTACCTGCACCTATACCTAAACCATATCTTGTGAAGATATTACTTTCGTGTGATGCGATAACATGTTCTAAAGCAGCAGATAATTCAGATGGAAGTACAGTTACAACAAAATCAATATAGATAGTTTCATCACTTGCAACTTTAACTCTGATTGTGGCAACGCCTTCAGCAAGTCCTTTTACTTTACCACCATCATCTACAGTAGCAATACTTGGTGTTAAGCTTTCCCAAGTAAGTTCTTCAATAGTACCATCGCGTTTAATATATTCAGCAACTAATTCAATTTCTCCACCAATTGATACATATGAATTAGTTTTATAACTAATATCAAAATGATCAGGGCTTGTGATTTCGATTGTTACACTATCAGTAACTCCACTTGGAGAAAGTGATTTAATTGTGATTGTTACAGTACCATTTTCAAGTGGATAAATTAAGCCACTTTCAGAAACAGTTGCAATAGTCTCATCACTTGTTGTGAATTCAACATCTTTAATTGCTGCATTTGTAGGATTTAATTCCCAAGTTAATTGATATTCCTCAAATCTATCTAAAGCATTAACTTTATTAGTAATTGTGATATCTGATACAGGAGTTTCTTCTATCCATTTAGCATATAGCGTAATATCTGTTGTGAATGAAGTAACTTTCTCACCTGTAAATTCAGGGTTATCATACCAACCATCAAAAATATAATAAATTTTAACTGGTGTTTTTGGTACATTGTTTGTTTCTGTAATATCAAATTCGCAAATTTCATATTCGCTTAAAGTATCCCAGAAGCCATTAGCTGCTTTTTCTTTTGTAAAGTCTTCGCTAATTGGATATGTATTTCTATGTTCTTTAAATAAGAATGCTCCTAATGAATATCTCCAGAATGCTTCATCACCTTTTTGTAAACTACTCTTTGATGTGGCATTTGAAGTAACATTAATAATATAAGCTTTTAACCATGCCCATTTACTTGCATATCTTGCATCGCCAAAGAAGCCATAAATAGCACTAAACTTATTAGCGAAACCAACTTGAGTTTTTCCAGCACCTTGAACCATACCATCAATGTTAGCACTAACTCCACCCCATGCTTTTGCGTCATTTAAGAAATCGGCAACCATTTCTTCACGTGTAGTGTAACTCCAGTTACCACCATTTAATTCATATGTTACAAGTGGCATTACTTCTTCCCATTTAGCATAAATAGTAATATCGTTTTTATAAGCAGTTGATGTTTTTACAATTGCAGAACCACTAAATTCAGCATTTAAATACCATCCTAAGAATCGATATCCATCTTTTTTAGGCGTTGGTAGCATAACACTAGTACCAACTTGGAAGGATTCAACTAATCCGCCTTCAACTACTCCATCATTTAATACATAAGTAATAGTTTTAGTTTGACCTGTCCATGATGCTTCTAATGTATAGTTTTTATTTTCAGCTAAAGTTTCTACTAATTCGCCATCTGAATACCAACCATCAAAGTCGTAACCATCACGAGTAGGAATAGGTAAAGTTACTGATGCATAATCTGTAAAATAAATTGTTCTTTCAGTAAGTGTACCACCATTTGGTCTTAAAGTAACTTTATACTCTTTTGGTGCATAGTTAGGGTCCTTTTCACCACATGCACATTCTCCATCAACAAAGATATGTTCATGTTCAGCACCAGATTCTTCTTCCCATTTTGCAGTTAATGTTATATTAGAACCTATTGTGTTTACACCAAAATCCCAAGCTGAATCATAATAGAACCATCCAACAAAAGTATATCCTTCTTTAGTTGGATCAGCAGGTTTAGCAACAGTGTGCCCACTTTCTACAGTTACAGCCGCCACTTCACTTCCACCATTTGAATCAAAAGTAACAGTGTAAGTAGCAGTAGTAGGTGTTGTTGTACATCCAACAATTGCCAAAATTGCAAAACCTACAAATAATATAGTGGATATTTTTTTAATCATAAATGTCCTCCTTGTTTAAATTCACTTCATTCTAACATAAATAATAATTTTTTGCAAGAAAATCAAATATTAGCAAATGAAAAAGCATTTATAAAAGAATAGATTATATCTTCTATAAATGCATATTTTTACTCATAAGTAGATTTTTCTAAAATAGAAGAAACATCTGCAAAACGATAACCAATAAAATGATTATCACCATCAGATATCATATATACATAGCTTTCTTCTCCACTAGTTTCTTCTACTTTAAATCCTATATTAGTAAACACTTAGTCTTATACTAAAATCGCAAGATTCACCATAATTTATTGCTCCTGCATGAAATGCAACAGTAAACAATCCTAAATTAACATCAAAATGGATTGGTCGTAATAATGTAGTTGCTATTTTAGAGTGTAAAAATTTTTGAACAATTTGACCACCAAAGAAAATACATGATCGGTTACTTGAACCAACTACAATTTCTTTATCTAACCCTAGTAATTCTAATATAAAAGAAGTATAACTTCTAGAGCCAATTCCCTTTGCATATGCATAAATTGTAAAACCACATCCGATATCAAATTTATTAATATACATATCATCCGCTAATACCATATCAAATGAAGTATCACTACTTCTATAACTAATTCCAACAAAGTCATCACCATGGAATCTTATTTGTGGTAAAGAAGACCCACCATCTTCTTTTAAACTACAACTTGCTAGAGTAAATGTCAACAATAAAATTGTTATTAATGTAAATAATTTTTTCTTCATTTTATTCTACCTCATTTCGCTTATACAATTTCATCCAGTACGCAATTTTTAATGCCAACCCATCATTTATTTCATAGTCATATACTCTGTAATCCCAATTACCGCCTAGTGTGTTAGGTGTATTCATTCTACCTCGATCAGGTAATTCCAAATAATCTTGATAAGCAATGATTGCTAAATTCGCATTAGTTGCTAAAGCACATTTAACAATTTCTTCCACCAAATATAATTCATCCTTGACTGCTAAATAATCTAAAACATAATATTTCTCATCAGTTTCTAAATTATTAAACCACGTTCTAATCGTTGGTAAGTCATGAGAACTTGGATAGACAACTGAATTATTAATTACATTATATGGTGCATGTAAACTATCATGTTTAGGATCAAAACCAAATTCAAGTATTCTCATACCAGGATACTTTAATTTTTTTAACATTGTGTGTACACTTTTTGTTAAAGTTCCTAAGTCTTCCGCAATCAAATTTAATTTTCCTAATTTTTCTTCTAGTTTTTTAAATAACTTTACATTAGGTCCTTTGACCCATTTACCATTAACAGCAGTTTCATCACCATAAGGAATAGCCC
The DNA here is from genome assembly GCA_017411715.1 of Bacilli bacterium. Lineage (GTDB taxonomy): Bacteria > Bacillota_I > Bacilli_A > ML615J-28 > CAG-313 > UMGS1109. Next base: position 41,600 of record JAFQPO010000006.1, read on the forward strand.
AATATGCTTCAAATCCTCTAAAATGATCTATTCTAGAAACATCGTAAATACTTAGTGAGTGTTTCATTCGTTTAACCCACCACTCATATTCACATTCTTCCATCTTTGACCAGTTATATACTGGATTTCCCCATAATTGACCAGTTTTAGAAAAATCATCTGGTGGGCATCCCGCAACTTTATTTGGCACATAATCTTTACTGATATCAAATAATTCCACATTACTCCAAACATCGCTACTATCCATTGCGACATAAATTGGAATATCACCAATAATCTTGATATTTTTCTTATTGGCATATGCTTTTAAGTCATACCATTGTTTGTAAAAAATATATTGAACAAAATACCAAAACTCTATATCTGCTTGATGATTTTTAGTAAATTCTTTTAACGCTTTTGTATTTCTTGTTTTATATTCATTATCCCAATCAAGCCAACATTTATTATCTTGTTCTTTTTTTATGCTCATAAATAAAGCATAATCAGCAAGCCAAAACTTATTATTTTTAACAAATGTATCATATGCTTTATTCTTTTCAAATCTTTGATATGCTTTATTCAAAACTCCATATTTTGTATTATATAAATATCCGAAGTCTACTTTATCAAAATGCTGTTTTAAATACACATAATCTTTATGTTCTAATAAGCCATCTTCACACAATAAATCATAATCTATCATATAAGGGTTTCCAGCAAAAGCTGAAAATGTTGCATAAGGTGAATCACCATAAGATGTATGACCAAGTGGTAATATTTGCCAATATCTTTGATTAGCAGTTTCTAAAAAATCGACAAAACGATATGCCCATTCTCCCATTGTTCCTACGCCATATTCACCTGGTAAACTTGTTATATGTAATAATATGCCTGCTTCTCTCATAAACACCTCTTCAAATATTTAAAACTATAATTGAAATAAACCTTTTAGACTATGTTTAATAGCCCAAAAGGTTTTGTTTATTTTCTTAAAATACTAAAAAATCCAAGTACTACTGCTCCAAGAATTGGTAACATAGCAGCAAGAAATCCAGATCCACATGATAAAATTGCCATTTTGTCCTCCTTTTTATTCCATATACATTGTTGGTTTTAAAACACCAACATATGGTAAATTTCTAAATTGTTGGTTAAAATCAAGACCAAATCCTACAACAAATTTATTTGGAATTTTAAAACAAATATATTTAGGATGTATATTTTCTATTTGACGCATTGAAGGTTTATCTAATAATGTCGCAACTTCAATTGAAGCAGGGTGATACTCATTAAGGGCTTCAATAGTTTTTTGAATAGTTAAGCCACTATCAACAATGTCTTCAATTATAATTAGATTTCTATTTTCAATTGATAATTTATTCAATCCTTCAATTGTTACACACCCGGTTGATTTAGTACCACAATAGCTAGATACTTTAACACATTCATACTCCATAGGGATATAAATACTATTTAATAGTTCTGATAAGAATGGCACGCTCCCTTTTAATAGCGCAATTAACAAAGGATTTTTTCCTACATAATCCTTGCTAATTTCTTTACCTACTTCTTCAATTCTTTTAATTAATTCTTCGTGTGTTATTAATATTTCTTCAATTCCTTCGTTTATATTAGTCATAGATTTAATCTCAAAACTCATAATTAGCCTCTCATTCTGTCTGTAATGCTTCTAGCTATTTTAACTCCATTTGCTCCTGCTTGTGCAAGACCTCTTGTAATACCTGCTCCATCGCCACCTACATATAAATTCTTAATTTCAGTTTCAAATTCATTATTTACAACAGGGCGATCACTATAGAATTTAGCCTCAACCCCATAGAATAATGTATGGTTACTTGCGATACCAGGTGTTACATAATTTAATGCTTCAACCATTTCTATTAAACTTTTCATCACATTATATGGTAATACTAGCCCTAAATCACCAGGAACAGCCTCTTTTAAAGTAGGTTTAACAAAACCTTCTGCGATTCTTTTTGGTGTAGAACGACGTCCTTTTTTAATATCCCCATATTTTTGTACGATAACTCCACCGTTACTTAATCTATTCGCAAGGCGAGAAACTTCGCATGCAAATCCATTAGGGTCATTAAATGGTTCATCAAATTCTTGTGATACTAATAGCGCAAAGTTAGTGTTTTTACTACCTAGTTTTGTGTCATTATAAGCATGACCATTACATACCATAATACCATGGTGATTTTCAACTACAACATGCCCGCTAGGGTTTGAACAGAATGTTCTAACTTGTGTTCCAACACTTGTATTAAATACAAATTTGCCTTCATATAAATGCTCGTTAATTTCTTCCATGATAATATCATTTGTTTCAACGCGCACTCCAATATCAACACGATTATTTTTAAACTTAACATCGTGTTTTTTAAGTACTTCAGTAAGCCAAGTAGATCCACCTCTACCTACTCCTAAAATAACATATTCACTTTCTATTTTTTCACCATTTGCTAAAACAACACCTTTTACTTGATTATTTTCAACAATAACATCTTCAACTTTTGTTTTAAACATATAATCAATATGAGGTTTCATTGTTTCATAAATGTTCTTTAATACTTCTAAATTTACTTCAGTTCCTAAGTGGCGAACTTCACTACGTAATAGTTTTAATCCTACGCTAATCCCACGACGTTCAATATCTAATACTTCTTTGGTTAAAGGATTGGTAACTTCATGTGGTGCACCATGAGCTAAGTTAATACTATCAACATATCTGATTAAATCAAGTAATTCTTCATCAGACATATATTCGCCCATCCAACCGCCAAATTCAGTAGTGATGTTAAATTTACCATCAGAGTAAGCGCCACATCCACCAAATCCACTTGTCATTGAACAACTAGGTTTACATTCTTTTTGACCATCAGCTGTACGTGGACAACGTGTAATTTGTTTGCTTAAAATAGGACATTTACGGTCATAGATTGAATGTCCTTTATCGATTAGTAAAACTTTTGCGTCTTTATTTTTGACCATTAATTCATAAGCAGAAAATATCCCCGCAGGTCCTGCTCCAACAATAATTACATCATACTTATTACTCATAGGAAGCTCCTTTATTTATTATTTACAAATTATTATAACACAAACTAAAATTTTTATCTATCTATTTGAAACTAAAAAAAGGTGAATAGACTATTCACCTTTTCTAAATCTTAATTTTTGTTTATTAACAATTTGTTTTTTATATCTAATCGAAAGTTTTTTACGAACAATATGAATTGTAACTAAAGTTATAACTCCTAAACCAACAACACCTAAGAAGACATAAACTGGTATCATATTAGCAGAAGCTTTAACTTTACCCCACATAATGATAACGTCTTCGTTATAACTACCAAAATCATTCATAATAGCACAACGAGCAATAATATGTTCACTTGGATATTGTGTTTCTAGCGCATTTTCATATCCTGCATACGGATAAATGATTGCTCTTCTACCTTCAGTTAAAGTGCCGCCATAAAAATATGTTAAATCATATGGTGTAACTTCTTCCCAATCATCACTTTCAGTTGGTAATTTACCAATTGTAGTAGTTGTAGAATTATATAATACACCATCATATATTATCATTTCTCCTTCTTCATACTCATATTCTTCATCATATTCACATGATTCTAAATAATAAGTATTAAGTGGTGTTTCTACTTCTTCCCAATATTTTTTCTCAAGCATTCCTTCCTTATTAATAGGAGCTACACTATGAGCTTTGTCAGCGATTGATTTATATAAATATCCTTCATAGAATACTTCATCACCTTTATTGTATGAAATAGATTCATCAAAAACATTACTTTCTGTTATAACATAATTATTATCTAAACTATAATCAACATTACTAGTAACACCAAAACACCAATATAGATTATCACCATCAATTAATAATGAATCATATTCCACACGGCCTTTAACGATCAGATCACAAGCGCCATACCACGCACCAGTAAGTGTAAATAAGTCATCACCTGCGATATATGGAGTATAACCAATAAAGTTCATATTATCAGCAGAGTTAACTGGATCAGATAAAAAGTCTAAGAATTTATAGGCGAGTTTTCTGTTTGATCCTTTTGGCATTGTCCATGCGTCATACCAAATATTACTTCCATCTAATGGAACAGAGTATTCTAAGTTGATACCTTCTTCCCTTGCTTGTTCAATTGAGTATACCGCATCGCCTGAGTAAGCTTGGTTAATTTTAATTTTCCCTGTAACAATATCATTTTTACCAGAGTCTACTTCAAATCCAAAGATATTCTTTTTCATTTCAATTAATTCGCTATGAACAGTACTAATCTTTTCATAGTTTTCATTTGCGGAATCAGTACTACCATCTAATTTAAAATCAAAGATATTTTGGATTGTTTGTTGATAAATTGTTTGATTTAGAGTTGTAGGATTATTTAGATAATTTAGTTTTAACTTTGTGAACTCCTCACTTTTACTATATGCATGCATAAGTCCTGGAACATAAGCATCACGCATAGAGTTCTTAATAGAAATTAAATTTTCATATGTTGGGTCCCATAAAACATCCCAAGATTTAATATCTTCTTTTATCGTATCAGTACATTCAGAATCATAAATTAAACCTAGAGTGCCCCACATATATCCAACCGCAAATTCATCTAATGATACTTGTTCCCCCTTATATGGAACAATCATTTGTTTAAGTTTAGTACGCATTAAAGTAGATGCATACTTATCATAGTTTGGAACATGAATGCTTATATCATCCATTGGTTCAATCAATTCTTCTTTAATCATTCTTTGAATCATATAATCAGATGTACAAATCAAATCATATGTTCCTTCTTTTTGTAAAGTAAACTGATTATACATTGTTTCATTTGTATCATATGTATAATAATTAACTTTTACATCATAAAGTTCTTCAAATTTCGCAATTAAATCAACACTATCATCACTACCATTAGATATATAATCTTCAACGTTATAAATTGTTAATGTTTGACCACTAAATTCTGATTTCGCATTAACAACATAAGAACTTGAACAAATCAATATTAGACTAAGAAAGATGGCTAATAATTTTTTCATTATCTTCGCCCCCTTCTAGCTTTTAATAATTTAATAGCTTTATTATTATTATAGAATGTAATAGCGAGTACAAACACTAATACTATCGCAAAAAGAATTGTACTTAAAGCTCTAACTTCCGGTGGTATCGGATGTTTAGCAACAATCTTTTGAATATAAGTTGAAACTGTTTCAAAAGAAGGTTCTTTCAAATATTGAGTAATTACAAAGTCATCAAGTGATAATGTTAATGAAATCAAGAAACCAGAAAAAATACCTGGTAAAATCTCTGGTAATACTACTTTAAATAAAGCATATCTAGGAGATGCACCTAAATCAAGAGCAGCCTCATAAATAAATGGATCCATTTGCATAAGCTTTGGTTTTACATTTAAATATACAAAAGCCACAGTTAATACTAAATGCCCAACAAGTAATGTTAAGAAACTATATCTTGTATTTAGTACTTTAAATAATATCGCAAGACTTAAAGCCATTACAATTTCAGCATTAACAACTGGCAATTGAGTCATAGTTTCAACTGGTTGGCGGAATCTTTTTTCGGAATAAAATACTCCAATTGCCCCTAGTGTTCCAAGAATGGTCGAAACAATACCTGATACCACCGCAATTAATAACGTATTTCCAAAAGCATCCATTAATGATTCATTCTTAAATAAATCAACATATAGTTTAAATGAAAAGCCATTCCAAATACCTAATTGATCACTATCAGTAAATGAATATACAACTAAAACTAAGATTGGCGCATACATTAAAAGCAGTACTAAATAAATGTATGTTTTCGCAAGAATCTTTTTAAATCTTTCCCATCTTACCATATTGAACGTCCTCCTCGATCATCTTTTGAGAACTTTCTAGTGATGAAAACACTAAGTCCAATTAATAGTAACATGATTAATGCCATAAATGAACCAAAGTTCCAGTCAGCTTGGTTGAAATATAAATCAATATAACTACCAAATAACACAACATTATATTCAGATAAAATATCAGAAATAACATAAGATGAAAGTGTTGGCATAAATACCATAGTCGCAGCCGAAACAATTCCTGGCATTGTCATAGGAATAATTGTTTTAAAGAATGTGTGGAATGGATTAGCTCCTAAGTCAAGACTAGCTTCGATTTGTGAGCGATCCATTTTAAGCATTGTAGTATAAAGAGGTAATACTACAAATGGTAAATAGTTATATACTAAACCAATGATAGTAGTTAATTCAGAATGGGCACCAGTAGAAATACCAATCCAATTTAATACATCTCTTGTAGCACTAGTACGGATAATAAAATTAATCCACATTGGCATAATAAATAACATTACTAGAACAGAAGATTTATTATATTTGCGATTAGCAAGCACCATCGCAAGCGGATAACCAATTAATAAACAAATGAATGTATTAATTATCGCATACGCAAAAGATATCAATAATACATCAACATTTGTTTTATCTGAGAAAAATCTTATAAGATTGTCAATTGATAATTGTCCGCCTTTGTTAGTAAACGCATAATATACTATAAATAGAACAGGAATAACAACAAAACAAACTAGAAATAAAACATAAGGAATTGATAAATACTTACGTCTAAATTTCATATTTAGAAATGTCTTCTTTCAAAGTTAGTTTAATCTTACTTTCAGGTATTTTTACACTAACTGTATCTAGTTCATTCCATGTCCATTCAGTATCAACAACAAAATCTTCTTCCTCTTCTGTTCTTACAATAACTTGATAATGGTCACCTTTCCAAACCATTTGAATGATTTGACCAGTAATATTACCATCTTCTAAGTCATCACTAATTTCAATATCTTTCATATCAATAGTAGCAATTACATCTAAATCAGTTAAGTCATATTTCTTACCATCAGGAGTTGAAAAATATCCTTTTTCATCTACACTTGAGCCATTAACAAGTTGTGTAATATCACAATCCCAAGTTGCCCCCGCAAATACAACTTTATTATTTTTATTAATATAAGCATCTTGATAAATATTAGCATCATATGCGCGATTCATAATTTGAATTAAATCCGGTTCAATTGACAAAGATACTTCAGTATTAACTTCATGGTCAGCTGTAGTTTGGATTAAAACCTCATTATTACCAACCATCGCCGTAAATTGGTAATGAATGCCTTTAAATATCTTATTGACAATTTTTGCTTTAACAGCTCCTTCACCAAGTGGCTTAATAATAACATCTTCAGGTCTAACAACAACATCGACTTTTTGATTAACTGGGAAATCATCAATACATTCCCATGTTGTACCTAAGAAACGAACTTTCTTGTTACCTATCATTGTTCCTACATAAATGTTAGACTCACCAATGAAGTCCGCAACAAACGCATTTTTAGGTTCATTATAAATATCAAGTGGTGTACCAATTTGTTGGATTTGTCCATCTTCCATTACAACAATCATATCACTCATAGTTAGTGCTTCTTCTTGATCATGAGTAACGTAAATAAAAGTAATACCAAGCTTACGATGCATTTCTTTTAATTCAAGTTGCATTTCTTTTCTCATTTTTAAGTCTAGCGCACCAAGAGGTTCATCAAGTAAAAGAATTTCAGGTTCATTAACAATTGCTCTAGCAATCGCAACACGTTGTTGTTGTCCACCTGATAATGTTGAAACATCACGAGATTCAAAAGCCTCTAAATCTACAATTTTTAAAGCCTTTGTAACTTTTGCATCAACTTCTTCACGAGTAAACTTACGATATTTAGTAACTTTAGTTCCATCTTTTTTAGTTACTTCATAAGCCACTTTTTTAAACTTTAAGCCAAACGCAATATTATCGTATACATCTAGATGAGGAAATAATGCATAGCGTTGGAAAACAGTATTAAGCGGTCTTTTGTATGGTGGAAGAGAACCAATGTCTTTTCCATTTAATAGTATTTGTCCACTTGTAGGTTTTTCAAACCCTGCTATCATTCTTAATGTGGTAGTTTTACCACATCCAGATGGGCCAAGAAATGTTATAAATTCGCCCTTATTAACATATAAATTAAAGTTTTCAACAGCATAGCTATCTTCATACTTTTTATTAACATTTATTAATTCTAAAATTACATCTTTTTTTGCCATAAATATTCTCCTTTTAGAAATTAGGTGGACTACTTATCCAAATGACTCTACATGCTTCATTGGTTTGATTTTTTAAGTAGTGATGTTTAATTGATGTGTAATAAAAGGTTTCCCCTTTTTTAACAGTGTATGCTTTATCATCGATAACTAAAGTTAACTCACCCTCTAACACATATCCGAATTCTTGTCCTTCATGAGGATAATCAATATCAGTTGCGGAATGAGGATTAATAGTTACCATAATCGGCTCCATTTCGTTCTTTTGAGCATTAGGAACAAGCCATTTAATTTCATATTGATCATATAACTTTACAAAATAATTATTTTCATTAAAGACAACTTGTTCATGACTATCTTTAAAGAATTCAGACATATTTGTACCAAGCGCATTAACAATATCCTCAAGTGTAGAAATTGATGGTTCAGTTAAATCATTTTCAAGCTGAGAAATATATCCTTTAGTTAGTTCAGTACGATTAGCAAGCTCTTCTTGCGTTAAATTACATAGGTTCCTTAGTTCTTTGATACGCATACCTATTTTCATATCAATACCTCCAAATACTAAAAATTTACCACAAAAGTATTTTTTTGTTTAAGAAAAGTAAATTATTTGTTTAGTAATTCTAAACTTTTACCAATATATTATAGTGCTTTTTGTCTAAAAAATCAACATATTTGTACTATTATTTACACAAAAAACCAAGGGAAAATCCCTTGGTTTCAAATCTTTTTTATATAAAATACAAAACAATCGAAATTATAGAAATAACTAAGAATGTTAATATGCAACTAGCTGCATAAAGCATAAATCCTAGTGCTAAACCATCACCTAATCTAGTTGTTTCTTTAGTTTTTTTCATCGCAAATGATAAATAACATATATAAATGATGTCAACAATCATCGCAATTAGTTGAGAAAAGCTAAAAGATACTATATGATAAATTTGTGATAATATAGATGGTTTTTCAGGGTCACGCAAAAAGTTAATTACATATGGTGCAATAACAGATACCGGTATTGATATAAAATATATAATGCCCGGTAGTATTAAAGCAATTGCTAATAATCTATGTAATACTTTGTTTTTAATTAAGACAAACAATCTAAGTACAATACTCGCAATGAAAAGTATTCGATACAATAAATTTATGATCATTGATAAAATATTAGCAGCAAGTACTGTATCCGCAATAGTACCAAAAATTAATTCTTCATTTTCTATTGCTGCATTCAAATACAGTGTAATTAAATTATCACTACAATTGTATAAAAACAATGATACTACATAAGCAAGCGAAACTGATAAAGTTATTGATAAAAGAGTTGATTCACCAACAATTTTAGATGTCACCTTAAATACCCATATTGTACTTGTTATCATTAACCCTAAAGCCAAAAAGCTAAGCACAATACGTGTTATTATTAATGCATTGACTGATTCAAAGACAAAGAATCCAAATGAGCCAACTACACATCTAAACAAAATATCAGCAATATTTGAAATTAAAACAGTAAATAATAATTGATGATAATACCTAGGCGACTTTTCTTCACTCTTCGTATAATCAATAATTAATTCATCTTGATTCATTATTTAGTTCCGAAAATTCTATCTCCACAATCTCCAAGACCAGGAACGATATAACCATTTTCATTTAGTTTTTCATCTAAAGCAGCTAAATAGATTTTAACATCAGGATGTGCATTATGAAGTTTTGAAATACCTTCTTCAACACCAACAAGCCCTACGAATGTAATATCTTTGATACCACGTGCTTTTAAAATATCAACAGCAGCTAATGCGCTACCACCTGTTGCAAGCATAGGGTCAACTAATAATACTGTTGATTCAGTAATGTTTGCAGGGAATTTCGCATAATAAGTATGAGGTTCTAAAGTTTCTTCATCACGATATAAACCGATATGACCGATTTTAGCAGTTGGAATTAAACTAGCAATTCCATCAACCATGCCAAGTCCAGCACGTAAAATTGGCACAATAACTACATCTTTAGCTAATTGTTCACAAACAGTTTTTTGAATAGGAGTTTCAATTTCAATTTTAGTTGTTTCTAAATCTCTTGTGATTTCATAAGCCATTAATCCACCAATTTCAGAAACTAATTGACGGAAATCTTTAGTATTAGTAGATTTTGCTCTAACCATAGATAATTTATGTTTAATTAATGGATGATTTAAAATAGTAACATTGTTTTGCATAAGGCACCTCTTTCTTTGCTATATTATATCAAAAGACACAAAAAATTGCAATTATTTGGTATATCTATTTATTCAGTTTTACCATACTTAACGCAATAAACATTTGTGACGGTACATAAAATACCCACGCTAAATTAAAACCTGGATTACATAAGAAGGAAAGGAAAGTTCCTTCTTTAATTTCTAGATATAATGAATCTAATACATCTAATCCAATTAATAAATCACAACATGCAAAAAGTAGTAAACCAATTGGAAATAATAACGACTTTTTATATTGAATAGAAGCGAATATTATATTCATTATTAAATTAGTATAATAAAACATTGATATAATACTTAAAAAATCTGTTTTATCTTTTAAAACAATAACAGTAATGATAAGTACTAAAACAATCATTATTATTCTTATTAATAAATGAATGAGTTTTTGTTTGTTTGAGGATTGATTAAAATAAATTCTTAAAAAATAACAGATTTGAGTAATTGAGAAAAAACACATTGCAGGAATTTGATACATTGGCTCAATTACAACTAAAAACAAATCTGCACATACTGTACATACTAGTCCTATTTGAGTGTAGATATAATTTCTATTTCTATTCATAAATAAAAGTGGAAATATACATGCAAGTACTATCGTGCTAAAGGATAGTATTGTATTAATATCACCACTTGTTATTTGAATTAAAATACTAAATGTTATTTCAATAATAACAAAAATGCTAGACAATAAAACAATTTGTCTTTTATTAATTCGCATTTACTGCCTTTCTACCTGATAGATAAATAATTAACTTACTAACATAATGGAAAATGAATGCTATTATAGAGAAACCAATCATATATATCAATAAGAAATCTATATAGGCAACCTTAGTATAAATAATATTTAAAATAGGTAAAGTACAATCAAAATAAGGACTAATATAGAACATATTAAATGTTTCATCAATATTATTAGCTTGAAAATAATTATAGACAATTATATTTAATAATAAGGCAACTGCTAATAAACATACAAAAACTAAAAGAGCTTTTAAACAGTAGTATACATTATATTTCTTTCTATTATAAACCACACAGAATATTCCCAATACTACTTGTCCACCATGATGGACCATTGTTTGAATATTAATACCAATAGTGCTAATGAATACATCATTTGGATATAACATTACTGCGATCCCTGCGAATAAAACAAAGGTAGACATAAAAGATATAAACGCATCTTTAAATTTACCTTCTTTAGATAAGAAAATAAATGGAAGAATATAAATAGGTGTAGAACAAAATTGGAAAGGAAAAGCATACCATGCATAATCCCATTCTACCACGCCATTATTATATTCAAATGTAAAAATAACTTGTTTATATACTTCTAATACAACATAAATTATCCAGGCAATAAACATTATTTTATTAAAAGTTTTATTACTACAATTTTTACCAAATATACATAATAAAATAGTTCCTGCGATAACTAATCCTAAAAATAACAAATGAAACCATCCGTAATTAGTAGGTGTTGTCATTCCACTATCTAATATGTAAAGAAATTTTTCAAACCAATTCATATAATACCTCAAGACATAACTATCTATTTTACATTATACATCAAGTACCATTAAATGGCAAGATGCGTTTTACTATAATGCATTTTTTTCATATTAGAAAGCATATAAAAAAGCTATTAAAATAATTATTTAATAGCTTTTACTCATTATTAATCTATATATTGTTAACTACTCCACTAAATAATACCACATTATCAATAGTCATCATAAAGCCAAATGATTGATTAATAATAAAATCATAGTAAATTTTCTTATATGTCTCAGATGGTAATCCCGTTCCACCTGCCGCACTTATAGTAACTGCAGCACCTTCAATACCTTTTTTGTCAACAATTAATTTTGTTTGATGAGTCATTTGCTTAATATAACATATTTCATCTGTTATTTTATCAAAATTAGCTATTGTTTCTCTAAACATTTTAGAAACACCATAATCTTCACTAAATAACAGAGAAAGATCTTCATCAAATGATGCGTCAAATTCTGGGAACAAACATCTAGTATAATATTCTTCTTTTAAATCTTCATTGATATAATTATAATCATCATCACTTAAAATAGTATCTAAATTATCATTATTATAAATTTCATCTAAACTTTTAAACGTAGGTTTAATAAAGTATAATTTTACTCTATGACTAGTTGATGTATAAAAATACTCAAATCCATCGCCTTGTTGAACTGCTCCACGGAAATAGTCACCTTTTAATAATTTCATTGACTTAGTTGTACCATTTTGATTTTTAAAATCATATGTGTTTTGAGTATAAGGTAAAGGATCACCATATATATCCCATGTATCTTTTAAATATAATGTATTAATTAATAAGAATAATGTATACTGATCGAAATTATAATCTTTATTGATTAATCCTTTCGTATTTCTACAAATATAATCTTTAACTGCTTTATTAGCTGACTCATTATCTATAGTAAATGGTGCTGCATATGAATCTGTATAAAAAGCATTTCTTAAAATTTCAATACCATCATCTTTATGTTCTACATTATCATTTAGCCAAACGGAATTACTTAATTGAATACTATGCGTTATACCCCCCATATCCGCTTTTTGTTCACGATTCAAACTAGAATATAAATATTTTGTATATTCTACAATCATATCATAAGGTATACCTAAAAGATTTACTAATTCATCTTGAACTTCTTCTAATGCAGCACCTGTCATCATTGCTAAAGCCATATAAATTGAAATTGGTGATATAGCCAGTCTATCATATTTTTCATTATATCTCAAATACACTTTTTCTGACAAATCAGTTGAAAATTCACCAACTGCTCTAATGAATTTATTATATTCTTCTGTATTAATATATTTTTGTTTAGCACTACTTTTATTTAATAATAAATATTGTAAATCACTTTTATCATACTGTTTTTCAATAGGAGTGATAGTACAACCTGTTGTGAATAAACAAGATAAAATAATCAATATCATTGCCAATAATTTTTTCATTTATTTTCCCCTTTCCTAACCTTTATTCTAAAAGTTATCCAAAATATTATGACCAATATTTCCTTCGTAATCATTGACTCAATAACAAGATATTTTTTAAATCACCTATATTATACTAAATATTATTTTAAAATGCACTAGAATTTACTCTCTTTATAAGAGAACTTTTTCGTTTACATAAAATTGCAAAAAGAACTAGCACGATGAATGCTAGTTCTTAATTATATTAGTTCGCTTAGTTAGCAATTTCCTCTGGAGCGATAATTTCAACGCCATCTTCTGGTAGGGAATCAGAATTTTCAATTCCTGTAACATTAATTACACCATCTGGATAACTATATTCAGGATTATCAATCCAATACTCAGCTGGATAGAACTCATATTCATCTCCAAATGATTCACAAGTGTTATGAATTATTTCACCATCAAGTTCATATCTATACGCTACATCCCATAAGTTATACATTGTTTCATCAGTAGGATCATCATAGAAACGAACTCTACCCATACTTGATAAGCTAATAGCAGAATACGCATTATCAAAGTTTTCCGAAGCTTCTCCGCCTGCGTATGAAACAAAGCCATTAGTTACTCTGATATCAACATATTTCTTAATGAACGGATTTTCTCCCGTTGTCCATACTGCATATAAAAAGCCACTTGCTTCGCTTGTTATTGTGTAAGTAAACGTTTGTTGGTTACTTATTAAAATGTATTCAGTTCCGTTGTGACCGTAAATTTCTAGATACCAGCCAAGGAATACGGTACATTCGCCATCAGGAATCGGTGAAGTACTCAATTCAAATGTAGTGCCTTCTTTACCTTCAATTTCAGTACTATAATGCGTTTCTCCGCCGTTAACGATTACGTACGAATCGTAATTCCAGCCCTCACAATATTGGTTATATATCGTATCCGTATAAACAGGTGTTAACGTCATATTAGAAGTCACGTAGAAATGATAATTATTAAATTCATCGCCGTTTCCATCCACCCAGTATTCAAACGTTTTGCCGTCTATGTCATTAGCGTATACATATACGTGAGTATTAGCCGGTACTTCTACTGTTCCGTAATAAAGTTCGTCGTCAATTTCAAAATATCCGTTCTCAACGGTAATTCTAAATGTCTCACTAGGTTCTACAGGTACTTCTACTTCGTGACAAATTACTCTTATGTATGCAGCATCTCTTCTAGGATCACTTGATGAGTTAAATACATAAGTTGCACTTTCTGATAGCGTAATCCATTTTTGATTTTCAAAATCCCAAATTTCATATCGATCAAACACTATACCTTCTTTGCCTTCCCATGTAAATGTAATAGGACTTCCACTATTATATACATATGCACTATTATTATAAACATTTACATTACTTCCACTTAATTCAACACAATCGAATGAGTCACTGAAAAGTAATCTAAACGCATTGGTTGTTTCAGGAAGAGTTAAAGTAAAGTTATTAAATGCTGTACGCTTTGAACACAATGACTTAATATCTTTTTCTATATTTTCGTATGAATAAACAACTGACTTACCAGCAGCATCTAATTTTTCATATTCTTCAGGAGATACAATTTCTTTATATGATCTCATGATAAAGATAGTTCTATAATATGTTCCATAATCTTCAAATCCATAAGTAATGCCAGTTTCTTTATCAACATGCATATACTTTTTATATGATGAGTCTTTATCTTTTACATAACTAATTATATCTCTTCCACCTGTTGTTACATATTCATCATTTTCATCATAATATCCACCTTGGAATGATTTACCTTCAAAATCAATTTCCCATGATGTTCCTGATAAGTCATCATATGCTTGAGATGTTGGAATACGTAATTCATTATAAGTTTCAGCCCAATAATCATGATATGATTCAAATACTGATGATCTAGCACTCATACTGTTACTTAATAACATACCATCTCCACATCCAATATTATAATCTGGAGAATCTAAAGTTTTGATCCAATAATTTACATCATATGCATATCCATAAATGGCCCATAAGTATTCAGTTCTTCTATCTCCACCTGATTTAGATAAATAAACAGGTTCTAAAGTTGTTGAATCTTCGTCATCTATATACATGAAAACATATGTATCATGATAATCTGCATTTGATGAATATTCAGATTCATATTGTATTGCCCAAATATATACTTTTTGTCCATCTGCATTTCTATAAGAATAGTAATACTCATCATGGCACACTTTACCGCCATATGTATATTGATAATTAATCATCTTATTATCCATGAATCCGATTAAATCTTGGTCACCCAAATACCAGTATTCTTCAAAGTAGTCACAATATTTACAATGAACACGATATTTACCATATTGTCCATCTTTGCTTTCAACTTGGATATCCCAATCGTCATAATCAATGGTGTGTTCATCAGTAACTGGAATACTTTCAGTCCATTCATAACCACAGAAGCATTCATATTTTCTTAAACCTTCTTCAGCATGGCTAGGTGCTTTTACTGTATCACTGTTATATTCAGTATGCTCTTCATAAACAACTTCACCACAAATATTACATTCCATTTTATGATATTGACCATTATGATGAACGTATTCGCCAAAATCATGATGTCCACCATTTTCAAATTCTAATTCATATTTAATATCACCTTTGGAATTTGTAGATTTATAAAGTACACCTTCTTCACAATTTCCTCTGAAAATTTCTTCACGATTAGAGAAATCTTCAATATCTATATCTTCAAAAATAGGATAATAATAACCACTTCTAAATACTAGAATTGAAAAATCTTCATCTGGAATAATAGTACCTGTTGCAGAAGCCCAATATTTGAATGTTCTTCCATCTTGATCACTTAATGTAACATTTAAAACATCATTTTCTTGAGCAAGATAAACATTAACACCTTCACCATACACCTTGCTATTAGATGTAACTGTCTCTTTGCCTTCAAAAGATGCTGTTCCCCCAGATATTACGATAATAATACCTGATTCTTCTACATCATCTGATTTTTCACGTCCACAAACTGTACATGTATATATTACTAATCCACTTTCTTCATCAGTAATTCCTTCATCGTATGTACAATCACCAGTTTCAACTTCTCCACAGTTACATGATCTTTCGTGTTTATCTTCTGCTACTTGACTTGGATACCAATCTGTAAAATCATGTCCTTCTGTTTTTCCAACTTTTTCTTCTTTTGTTCTTCCACATACTGTACATGTATATGTTTTTATACCTTCTTCAAAATGACTTGGTTCTTTTGTTACTTTACCTTCATCGTATGTACAATCGCCAGTTTCAACTTCTCCACATTTACATAATCTTTCGTGTTTATCTTCTGCTACTTGACTTGGATACCAATCTGTAAACTCATGTCCTTCTGTTTTTCCAACTTTTTCTTCTTTTGTTCTTCCACATACTGTACATGTATATGTTTTTATACCTTCTTCAAAATGAC
>JAFQPO010000007.1 GCA_017411715.1 Bacilli bacterium
AATAAGTCGCTCTTTGATATCTTCATATTTTTTCTCTAATTCAGATAAACTCTTGTCCATCTTTTCAATAGATTTTTTAATATGTTTGATATCTGAATGAAAGATTGTAGTTTGTTCTACAAGCGTTTCTTTTTCTTTGATGCTTGTCCTTTTATAAGCAACAAAGGCAAAGTATATACTTGATATTGTTCCCAGTATTCCGATTACACTTATTACAATGTTCATTTAATTAACCTCCTTTCTAAGAAAATGATATTTCTTCCTAATTTTTTGTCGTCTTTTACTAACTGCTTGTTGACTAATTCCTAGCTTTTTTGCTACTTCTGATTCTGATAATAAACTGTTGTTATCAATAAATTTTTCTAAAAAAACAATTTCATCAATAGTCATCTTATATTTATTCAATGGATTATTTTTTTCTTTTGTTGATTCATCAGCAATTTGATTTATCATCTCTTCATGATCTTTTCTTACACAATACTTTCGATCTAATTCAATAGCTTTACAAAACTTATTTGTTGTAAATTTAAAAGTTTTATTAACTTTAGAAACAAACTGATTTTCATTACAAAATAAAATATATTCATCAATAAACTTCTTCCTATAATAATTGCTATTAAATGATTTTATAAGAAGTTCTTTCCCATATTTATCTATAAATGAAGAAATATAATCTAAGTTAAGTACTTTGTTTATATTTTTAAATTCATATTTTTGTAATTCTAATAGATTATCTTTTATAAACAAACTGGTATCTATTTTATACCTTCTAATATTAAATTTTTTAATTACAACGAAGAGACAAAAAATTAATTCTTGAGTAAGGTCTTCCCTATATCTCTCATCTGCTTTTCCAACGAATGAACATAATAAATTTTCAAAACATTCTGTTATATATACAAATGCATCTTCTTTTTGATTTTTATTAAATTTGATTACTTGTTTGATTATTTTATTCATTGTTAATACCTCCTTTATTCATAATTATGTAAACAAGCGTTGTAAAAGTTAAAATTATTTTTTACATTTAAAACACCTCCTTTTTTGCTTTTTTTCCCTTACACTATATAAACTACAAAAAAGCACTAAAAATACAACCAAGAACTAAAAAAAGTTTATTTTTTATTTTCCCTTACACTATATAAACTACAAAAAAGTATCTAAAATACAACCAAGAACTAAAAAAAGTTTATTTTTTCCCTTATACTATATAAACTACAAAAAACACATCAAAATACAACCAAGAGTTAAAAAAAGTTTATTTTTATACTAAACAAAAAAGCCTCTAAGTTTACTTAGAGACTTTTTTTGTTTTTAATATCCATTTTTAGCAGCTATAATTTCTTTACTCTTCATTAATCTTATAATATTACTACGTTCATTATCTTCTAATTTTAGAGTAATGAAATGAATGTTTTCTTCTAAATCAGGAATAAGTACAAATTCGATCGCATTAACACGTCTTCTTGTTTTTTCAATTTCAACTGCTAACATGTCACAAGATTTTTCAATTTGTGCAAGTTCAACAAGTTTATTAGTTAAACTAGTTAATTCTAATATTGCATCATCTAATTCACTTGGCGTGTGCGCAAAACTATATGTAATATTAGTTTCTTTCGAATCAACTATGTTGAGTTTAGGAACAACAATATTCATAATAGATTTTGAATCACATTCAATTACAATATCTTTTGATGGTACCATAATTGCTTCTTGTAAAACTAAGTTATTTGATTTGAGTTTTGCATATTCAAATGATGCATTAACATCTAACAAAGATGATTCAATTTCCGTTCTTAGTTCACGATTTCTTCTAATTAAATCCATAAACTGACGTACCATTTCATCTTGTTTATCTTTTAGTAGTTTGTGACCACGTTTAGCAGTAGCTAGTTCTTTTTTAAGACGAGTTAATTCCATTCTTGTTGGACTAACTAATCTTGTTGCCATACTACTCTTCATCCTTTGGAAGATATTTATCGATGAAATCTAAACTAATACGTTTTAATTCAGTAGTTGGTAAGATTTTTAATAATTTCCAACCAATATCAAGTGTTTCTTCAATACTTCTATTTTGAAGTCCTTGAGAAACATATTCTTTTTCAAATTCATCAGAGAATTTAGCATATAATTTATCTACACTAGATAGTGCCGCATCACCTAAGATAACTGATAATTCTTTTGCTTCTTTACCTCTTGCGTAAGCTGAGAATAATTGGTTCATAGTTTGTGAATGGTCTTCTCTAGTTTTGCCAACTCCAATACCTTTATCTTTTAATCTGCTAAGTGAAGGCAATACATTGATTGGTGGAGTAATACCTTTCATATGTAATTCACGTGATAAGATAATTTGGCCTTCCGTAATATATCCAGTTAAGTCAGGAATTGGATGAGTTTTATCATCTTCAGGCATTGTTAAAATTGGAATTTGCGTAATAGATCCTTTTTTACCTCTAATACGGCCAGCTCTTTCATATAAAGATGCAAGGTCAGTATACATATATCCTGGGTAACCTCTTCGACCTGGAACTTCTTTACGCGCAGCTGATACTTCACGTAATGCTTCTGCATAGTTAGTAATATCAGTCATAATAACAAGTACATGCATTCCAAGTTCATATGCTAAATATTCAGCACATGTGATTGCCATACGCGGTGTTGCGATACGTTCAATTGCTGGGTCATTAGCAAGATTCATAAATAATACTGAACGCTCAATAGCACCAGATTTTTTGAAATCTTGAATAAAGAAATCAGCTTCTTCAAAAGTAATACCAATAGCCGCAAACACAACCGCAAATTTATCAGAGGTTCCTCTTACTTTTGCTTGTCTTGCGATTTGAACAGCAAGATTTGCATGTGGTAAACCAGAACCTGAGAAAATTGGTAGTTTTTGACCACGTACTAGAGTGTTTAATCCATCAATTGCACTAATACCTGTTTGAATGAATTCAGAAGGATAGTCACGACCTACTGGATTAATTGGTGTACCATTAATATCAAGTGAAGCAGTTGGAATTAATTCTTCACCACCATCAATAGGTCTACCCATTCCATCAAATACTCTTCCTAAAATTTCAGGCGAAACTTTAAGTTCAGTTCCATGGCCTAAAAAGATTGCTTTTGATGTAGCTATTTTTAATCCTTGTGATGAATCGAATAATTGTACAAGTGCTTTGTCTTCATTAATTTCTAGAACTTTACCAAGTCTAATTTCTCCACTTGCTTGACGTATTTGAACAAGTTCATCATATTTAACATCTTGAACATGGTCAACTAACATTAGTGGTCCAACGACTTCACGAATTGTTTTATATTCTTTTGCCATTTTATTCACCACTTTCTTTTTCTAGTTTTTCATACTCAAGATCGATTGCTTCTAAAATTTCTTGAATTTCTTTTTCGAATGATTGTTCTTCAATATATTTCATTCTTCCTATTTTACTTAAAACTTCCATTACAATAATATCATTGTAATTAACATTGTTACTTAAAGCAACAAGTCCTCTATCATACCATTTAAGAATAGCTTTTAACATTCCGAATTGTTTATCAAGTGATGTATATGTATCAACATCATGGAATGCTACTTGGTGAAGATAGTCTTCACGGATTGATCTTGCAACATCTAGAGTTAATCTATCACGATAATCAAGTGAATCAACCCCAACAAGTCTAACAATTTCATCTAGTCTTGCTTCTTCTTGTAATAAAGCCATTGCTTTTTGAACTTGATTTGGCCATTCTTTATGTAAGTTTGTTTCAAAGTATTCACTTAAATCATATAAAGAATAACTCTTTAACCAGTCAATTGCTGGGAAATGTCTTCTATATGCTAATTGGCTACTTAATCCCCAGAATACTTTTACGATTCTTAAAGTTGCTTGTGAAACAGGTTCTGATGTGTCACCACCTGGAGGCGATACTGCACCAATAGCAGTAATAGATCCAGTTGAATGATCGCTTCCTAAACATTCCACAAGGCCTGCTCTTTCATAGAATTCTGCAAGGCGTGAACCTAAATATGCAGGATATCCTTCTTCACCTGGCATTTCTTCTAAACGACCTGACATTTCACGAAGTGCTTCAGCCCATCTTGATGTAGAGTCGGCCATAATAGCTACATTATATCCCATATCACGATAATATTCCGCAATTGTAATACCTGTATAAATTGATGCTTCACGTGCCGCAACTGGCATATTTGATGTATTAGCAATTAAAACTGTACGTTTCATCAAACTTTCACCAGTCTTAGGGTCTTTTAATTCAGGGAACTCTTGTAATACATCTGTCATTTCATTTCCACGTTCACCACAACCAACGTAAACAATAATGTCCGCATTTGCCCATTTTGCAAGTTGATGTTGAACAACAGTTTTACCACTTCCAAAAGGTCCAGGAATAGCAGCAATCCCACCACGTGCTACAGGGAAAAATGTATCAATAACTCTTTGACCTGTAATAAGTGGTGCTTTTGGCGCAAGTTTCTTTAAGTATGGGCGGCCCTTTCTAACAGGCCAATTTTGAATCATATTTAAAGAAATTTCTTTTCCACTTACATCTTTTATAACTACTATTTCATCATGAACATGATAACTACCATTTTTAATAGAAACAACTTCACCACTAACTTTGTGAGGAACCATAATTTTATGTAAAACAACTGGTGTTTCTTGAACTGTTCCTAAAACATCACCAGTAGATACTTTATCTCCTACTTTCACACATGGAGTAAATTCCCATAATTTTTCACGACTTAATTTTGGTACATCAACTCCTAAAGGAATACGTTCACCAAATTTGTTATAAATTACATCAAGCGGACGGCCAATTCCATCGTAAATACCTTCAATAAGACCAGGGCCGAGTTCTAATGATAGTGGTTGATCAGTAAAGTAAACTGGTTCACCAGGACCAAGACCTGCTGTTTCTTCATATACTTGGATAGAGGCAACATCATTACGAAGTTCAATAATTTCACCAATTAATTTCTTTTCGCTAACACGTACTACGTCAAACATTTGAACATTGCGCATTCCTTTTGCTATAACAAGAGGTCCCGCAACTTTTGATATAACGCCTGTTTCTAAAATTTTATCTTCCATAACTTTCTCCTATCCAAATATATTTATCCCAATGGCTTTTTCAACATTGGCCTCAATCTTTTTCATTCCGATGCCTTCATTCTTATTATCAAGTGGTAAAGGTAAAATAATCGGATATGCTTTATATGCATACTTTTCTAACACTTCACTAATATTTTTATATATATGGTCAGTGACATAAATGATTTTGCAGCCATCTTTTGATAAGCTAAATATTTTCTTATCGACTTCTGAAACATCATTTACTATAACAACCTTAATGCCAACCGATGCATAAATCTTTAAAGAATCATCCATCCCGATAGCCGCAATACTAACACTCATGTTCTCCTCCTATAATAATTCATTAATACTAATATCTTTGAATTTATAAAGCAACTTAATATTTTGTGCTTCAATTTCTTTTTTAATATAATAATTAATAAATGGTCCAATTGTATCGATATCATTTTTATGTTCACTAATTAATTCTTTCATTAGACCCATTAATTTAATTGATAAATTATTGATTTTATTATCTTGTAATAATGGACTAATAGTTTTTGTTAGTTTTTCATCATAATATACTGCGATATCTTTTACAAATCTAGATGTATCTTCATAATTATCTACAAAAATAGATTTATTAATTAAACCACCGCTTAACAAAGTTTCATCTAAAGATGTTTCTTTAAATCCTAATTTCTTACATCTAAAATAAATTTCCACATTTGTTAAATCAATTTTTAGTTTTAAATATTTTTTTAAAACATTATCTTTTGTTGCGCTTCTTGCATACTCATACATTACACTATCTATAAAACTACTAATTTGACTAGGCGAAATATGGGGGGTAATAACACCTTCAATTTTAGTAAGAACATTTACTAAATGTTTGTTCAAACCTTCCATATTTGCGCTAAAAACGGCCTCTTTTAATGTTTTATAACAAGTTGTAGTATAACTTTGCATTAAATCATCATCTAGAAGATCTACATTATAAATCTTCGCTTTATATAAGACTTTTATAACTTCAGTATCATTAACTAAAAAGAATAAGTCTGTGTCTTGTTTATTTGGAGTAATCTCTAAAAACAAGTCTTTAGTCTTTTTATTTTCTGATTCAATTACATCAAAAATACTATTTGAGAAAGTACCATAATTCATTGAAGTAAGCGTCTTAATAAATTCATCTTTGGGTAAACCTGATAAAACATATAATTTACTACGATCTAAAATCTTAGTTTCTAAGGCTGATAAAATCCCATTAGCATATAGATAATTATTCATAGCATCACCTATTCAAATAACATCTTAGCTAAAGCTGATTCATATTTATCTTTAATTTCATCAAGAATAACTTCAAATGAATTATCAATATCAAAGTACTCATTTTCAATAATAAAACCACCACTAATATCCACACTGTCTTTAGCTAAACTAACATCCCCAAGTGTATCTAGCATTTGATTATTATTTGATGAAAATAATTTAACATAGCGATCATAATCTTTTTCATTGACTTTAATGATTGCTTTTTCGATATTTGCTTTTCTAATGTGATTTTTAACAAAAGCAATTAATTCATTATCAGATAAATTCATTAATTCTTGTTTAGTCTGATCTATCACTTTTTGTAACAATTCTTTTTGATGTGCTAATCTTTGTTGATTAAAAGATTGTTCAAGTGATGCTTTATAAACTAAAACTCTTTCTTCATCCTTTAAGCTTGCATCTTTTAATGCGGCACTTTTTTCTTTTTCAACTTCTTCTTTAGTTAATAAATCTAATTCTTTTACTTTTTCAGTCCCATCGGCAATGATTTTTGAAGCATCTAATTTTGCTTTTTCAATTATTTTATCATATACTGATGTGCTCATATCTAACCTCTATAGAGCAAAGATTAACATAATTGATACGATTAATGACAAGATAGCATATGTTTCTACTAATACTGCCATTGTAATACCTTTACCAGATGCATCTGGTTGTTTAGCAGTCATCATGATACCACTAGTTGCAACCTTACCTTGGAAAATTGCAGATAGTAAACCATTGATTGCGATAGGTAAGAAAATTGCTAAATATGCAAGACCTTGAGCAGTTGATAAATCCATTTTAGGTTCTCCACCTAAGAACCCTGCTTGAATCATAAATAAGAATGTTGCTAAAAAGCCATATAAACCTTGTGTACCAGGTAAGATTTGTAATACTAATAATTTAC
Organism: Bacilli bacterium; assembly: GCA_017411715.1. Taxonomy (GTDB): domain Bacteria; phylum Bacillota_I; class Bacilli_A; order ML615J-28; family CAG-313; genus UMGS1109. Next base: position 7,312 of record JAFQPO010000007.1, read on the forward strand.
CAAATAATTCTGGTTTTTCTGATGTAACACCAGCGGCAGCTTTACCACATCCTTGTACACCTAGAATTGAACCAATACCAGGTAAAATTGTTCCAATTGCTGCTCCTAATAGAGCTAAAACTGTTCCTAAACTCATTTTTTTAATCTCCTTTATTCTATATTTTTTTGTTTAATATTTTTAACATATTTGGTTTCAATTGAAAGTGGTTTGAAATCAACTCCTCCACCTTCAAAGAATTTACCAAAGAATTCAATGTATTGTAATCTACTATCATGAACATATGCTGATAGTAAGCCAAGTACTAAATTAAATAGATGCCCAACCATAAAGATAAGTGCAGAGAAAATCATTCCTACTGGATTTCCCCCAACCATTTGAGCTAAAGTATTCATAACCATCGCAACTGCAGCACTTGACATAGCAAGCGCCATAATTCTTGAATATGATAATAAATCACTTAAATACGATGTCAAATCATAAAGTCCTAATAGGCCAAATGCCATTTTACCAATTAATGATTTTTTTCTAGCCCCATTAAATACTAGAATTAATAATACACCAATTAATACTAAAACAAGACCAGCTATTTTTGATAAGAAGAATACTCCAATACCAGAAAGAATTAAAATCCAACTTAAGTTTTTACTAAATAAGTCAATATAATCTTTTTCTTTAATATCTATATATATTTTAACTACTAATCCCGTCATTAAATGAAGTGCTCCAACAATAATACTAACTAATAACATCATAATTGGATTATCCATTGGACTAAATGCATACCATACAAAATTTAAGCCAAAGTCTTCTTTTAAATTAAAGCCAAAATAACTTCCAAAGATAATACCCCAAATGATTGTTGGGATTCCTGAATATAAAATAATATTTATTAACTTCAGTGTCCCACCTTTTGGTTTCATTATCTTTTTAGCGATAATACCACCAATAATCATTAAAATACCATACCCTACATCACCCATCATCATTCCGAATAAAATCCAATACCAGAAACTCATAACTGGATTAGGATCTACTTCTTTACTATGTGGTTTTGAAAACATATCAGTAATAGTCTCAAATTGTGATGTAAATTTATTATTCTTGTTATATGTTGGAACAATCTCATTTTCATTTGGTTCAACATATTCAAGTTCATAAATAGATGTTGCGGCTTCTAATGCTTCAACTAATTTATCATGTTCATCACTTCTAACCCAACCATTAATGACTGCTGTATTATTAGTCGCGATAAACATAATATTATCAAGGGCATTTTGTGTTAAAATTTGGTCATTTAAAACTTTTAAATCATCAAGTGATGTTACATAAGACTTTAATAAATTAAGTTTTTCTTCTTTTAATTCTAATAAATTTTGAACTTCTTGATTTTCTTTTTCTAAATATTCTTTTAGTAAATAGTTAACTTGTGGTAAACTAATCTCTTCAAAACCAAACTCTTGAAGTCTTGTATATAATTCATCATAGTCATCAATATAAGAACTAACCACCAAAGCAGTTGTTCTTTCATCACTACCATAAAAATTATATATATAATTATTTTCCACAAATAATTTTTCTAACTTGTCAACTTCTCTATTTAGTACCTCTACTACTATTATTTTTGTATACTTAGTATTTTTTAGTTCACTTGGGATAATATCTAAATTTTCCCATTTAGATAGTTTCTTTAAATAACTGATTTGCTCTTTAATTTTTAAATCTAATTCTTCAATCTCTTTACTTAAATTAAGTATTAATTCAGGTAGTTTGGTTGTATCATAATTAACATTCAAAAACTCTTCTAAGTCTGTTTCTAAATATGAACCAAACAAAGGTTTCTTTTGTTCATATTTTTTAAGCAACTTAATACTTTGTTCAACATCAGCCATTAAGCTTTGTGATAAATCAAGGGAAGTTTTACGATCATGTGCCTCACCATCAATAATCATGATAACACTACTTTTTTGAAGTGACTTAATAACATCGTCATAATTTTCTTTTAAAATTGCGATCGATGCTTTTTTTACAGGTACAATCATGAGTCTATCACCAACTTCCTAACAAACATAATTGCTTCTTCAATATGACTATCAAAGCTATGATTATCTTGATCTTTGGCTTGTTGGACTTTTAAATTAGCTTCTTTTAACATTTCTTGTAATAGCACTTCTGTTTCATTGTGCTTTTTACTTACACTTTCTAATGTTTGATTATATGAAGTTTTTCTAAAATCATCATTTTGTTTTTTAGCATCCACTAACATTTTGTTAACTTCTGCTTTTGCCTGTTCACGGATTTTATCAGCTTCATTCTCGGTTTGTCTAATTTTTTCTAACATAGTCATATCAAACACCAATTACCTTTCCATATTTTACCATTTTATATTATACTATAACTTATAAAAAAAAGCAAGTGTTAAATTTAACACTTGCAAATTTTTTATTTTAGTAGTTAGTTGCTCTTACTTCAAAGAAGCTTTGAGGATGTGCACATACTGGGCAAGCAGGAAGAGCTTTTTCACCAATGTGTACATGACCACAGTTACGGCATACCCAAACTGTAATACCAGCTTTAGCGAAAACTTGTGCAGTTTCAACGTTTTCTAATAATTTACGATAACGTTCTTCATGTTCTTTTTCAATTTTAGCAACACTTTCGAATAAGAAAGCAAGTCTTGCAAAACCTTCTTCACGTGCTACTTGTGCGAATTCTGCATACATTTCAGTCCATTCATAGTTTTCACCTTCTGCAGCAGCTTTTAAGTTTTCAGGAGTAGTTCCTAATAAACCTAATTCTTTAAACCATAGTTTAGCATGTTCTTTTTCATTATTTGCAGTTTCTTCAAAAATAGCCGCAATTTGTTCATATCCTTCTTTTTTAGCAACGCTTGCAAAATAAGAATATTTATTTCTTGCTTGAGATTCACCAGCGAATGCTGTTAATAAATTTTGTTCTGTTCTTGAACCTTTTAATTCCATATAAAAAACCTCCTATAAACATTAATATTATATCATAACAAATTCTTAAATTATTTTTTTTTGCTTTTTAATCTTATTTTAGGTATAATATCTATACGAGGTATTATATGAATCAAAAAACAACAAACACATTACAATCATTAGATGCGAAACCCACTATTAAACAAACAATAGTACCTAGTATCCTTCACGCAGTAACTTGTGCTGTTTCTACTATTATGCCTGTCATCATTTTATTAAATAGTATTGGTATGGAAGAAGCATTAAAACAAGATTTAATTCAAAATGTTTTCTTTGTATCAGCAATAGGTATATTTTTACAAACACTAGCCTTTAAAAAATTAGGTGCAAGGCTTCCCCTTGTTATGGGTTGCAACTTTGCCTTTTTAGTAACTTTAACTTCAATTGCTACAGCTAAAAGCTATGAAGTGATGCTTGGATCTATTTTAATTGGTGGTGTAGTCTCAACCTTCTTCGGTTTCTTTGCTAAGTATTTAAATAGACTAATTTCTCCTCTAACAAAAGGATTAATTGTTTTTGCGGTAGGAGCTAGTATTCTAACTTCTGCTACTGCTAACTTTGCTGGAGGACTAGCTAACTTAACATTTGGTGAAGCTCCCCATTTTATTGTTGCTATTATTACTGTTATATCTATCATTCTTTTTGAAATTGCATTTAAAGGCAATATCAGAAATTTATCAATTTTGTTTGGGATGATTGTTGGTTTCATTGCAGCAATTTGTATAGGAATAGTTGATTTTAATAGTTTTATAACTCCTAATATTATTAGTTTACCTAAACCATACATTCATTTTGAATTTGACTTAGAATCTATTATCACTGTTACTTTAGTTTACTTAATTGCAACCACTGAAGTAATAGGTAATACAAATGCTTTAACAAATGATGTATTAGATAGAGATGCTACAAATGAAGAAATTAATGGTGGAGTTGCTGCAGTTAACTTATCTTCAATCATTGCCGGATTCTTCGGCGTAATGCCCCTTGCAGTATATGCACAAAACATTGCTCTTGTTAAAAAGACAAAAATTGTTAATCGTTATGCTGTGGGATTTAGTAGTTTATTTTTATTACTATTTAGTTTATTTCCAGTTGTTTCAAGCATCATTATGCTAATACCTGATGCGGTACTTGCTGGATCAACTCTTGCATTATTAGGAAGCATTACAATAGCAGGTATTTCCTTAATTTCAAAAAGTGGATTTTCTGAAAGAAACATTACAATTTGCTCAATTAGTATTACATTAGGTGTGGGGCTTAGTATTGTGCCAAATATTTTAAGTAAAGCACCATTTATTGTTCAAACATTATTTACAAGCCCTGTTTCTTCTATATTCATTATTTCCACAATTCTTGAAATACTTTTACCAAAAGAAGAAAATAATAGTAAGTTTAAAAAACTTTTATACGGCGAATTAATTAAATAACAAAGGTCAATGAAATATTCATTGACCTCTTTTTTTATTTTGTTGCAGTATAGCCTAGTTCATTAACAATTCTTACACATTCATCAACTAGTGCTTTATTATCAGTTTCAAATGTTGCACATTTATTTTCTAAATCAACATTAACTGAAGTAATTCCATTAACTTTTTCTAAAGTCGATTGTACTCTTGCTTGACAATGTTTGCAAGCCATACCTTCAATACTAATTTTATAAGTTTCCATTTTATGTTTCTCCTTTTTTCTAAATTTTAAATTTAAACTAAGTGCATTTAGTACAACGGTAACACTACTTAAACACATCGCTAGTGAACCAACCATTGGTGTTAGTTTAATACCAAAATGAGCAAGTGCTCCCGTTGCTAAAACAATACCAATAATATTGTAAAAGAATGCCCAAAATAAATTAGTTTTAATATTATTAAAAACCTTATGACCAAGTCTTATAACAAGTGGTAATTTTTCAAGTGTTGTACCTACTAATACTACATCTGCACTTTCCATTGCTGCATCCGTTGCATTTCCTATAGCAATACCAATATCAGCCTGCATTAAAGCAACCGTATCATTGACACCATCACCAATCATCGCAACATATCCTTTAGATTGTTCTTTAAGATTAATAATAGCATCTCTTTTTCCTTTCGGATCGACTCCTGCGATAATATTATCTATACCAACATTTGACGCAATTCTTCTTGCGCTTTCAATATTATCTCCTGTTAACATTACTTGATTAATATTTTGCAAACTAGCAATTGCATTATGCGAACTAATATTAATTTCATCCTCAAATAATACTTGTAACAATACTTCATTTTCAGTAAATAAAATAATATTAGTATACGTTAAATCAATGTATGCTGGAATATTAGAATGATATTCTTTTAAATACTCAACATTCCCTACATAATAAGTTTGCCCATTAATAACTCCACTAATACCATAACCAGTTTTTTCCATGTAATCACTAACATTATAAAGATGATTATTATATGTACTAGTTATTGTTTTAGCGAGCGGATGAAGTGAATTAGCTTCAAGTGATGATAATATATATAAATAATCCATTTTCGCTTCTGGTAAAACTTTTTTCACTGCTGGTTTACCCTTTGTGATTGTACCAGTTTTATCATAAGCAATTGTTTTAACTTTTGATAGGATTTCTAAACTACTAGCATCTTTAATTATAATACCATTTTTAGCAGCAATACCAACTCCAACCATTACCGCAAGTGGTGTCGCAAGTCCTAAAGAACAAGGGCAAGCAATTACCAAAGTTGAAATTGCTCTTTCAAGAGAAATTGCTAAATCACCAGAGATAATCATCCACGTAATAAATGTACCTAAAGCAATAAGCAAAACAATTGGTACAAAATAGCTACTAACAGTGTCAGCTAATCGGGCAATTGGTGGTTTAGAATTACTAGCTTCTTCTACTAATTTAATTATTTTAGCAAACGTTGTGTCACTACCAACTGTTGTTGCCTCCACTAAAATTTTATTAGTTTGATTAATTGTAGAAGAAATTACTAAATCATTTTCTTTTTTAAATACCGGATTTGCTTCCCCTGTTATTGTTGCTTCATTTAAATATGTTGACCCAGATATAATTTTACCATCAATTGGTAATACATCACCAGGTTTAACAACAATAACATCACCAACTTCTAACTCCGTTGCGGGGATTTTTTTTTCAACACCGCCTGCTAATACTGTAACATCTTTAGGGCAAAGTTTAACTAAGCTATAAATAGCATCTTGACTTTTACTTTTCGCGTGATGTTCAAAATATTTTCCTAAACTAACTAATGCTAAGATTACACCACTAGATTCAAAATATAAATTCATTGAATACTCTTTAAACATTTCCAAATTGTTAGTATAAATATATATATAACACATCACTACAACATACATACTATATAAGAATGCTGATGTTGAACCTAATGATATTAAAGTGTCCATATTAGGATGGCCTTTAACTAATGAAATAAATCCTTTTTTGAAATAATGAAAATTAATACTAATTAAACTAACACTAAGAATTATCTGTAAAGTAATTGATAATTCGAATGTATTATGAATGATTGTAGCCAAAGGTAATTTAATCATATGTCCCATTGAAACATACATTAAAATAGCCACAAGAACTAATGATACAATCAATTTAACTAACGTTAAATCTTTCTTTTCATCATTTAATTGTTGATCTTGATATAATGCGGTATAACCTAAATTATCAACAGCTTGTTTAATAGCTTCTGCACTAATTATAGCCTCATCATATACTACATCCATTTCTTCAGTTACTAGATTAACACTAGCTTCATTGACGCCTTTTAAAGACTGCACTTTCTTTTGAATAGTAGCTTGGCAAACCGCACAAGACATTCCTTTTATTTTATAATGAGCCCTCATATATCCTCCTACATAAAATTATATATCTAATATATTTACCTCATATTTATTGTTTATAAATAAATTATATTTTTTAATTAATGATTGTAAGTTTTCTACATCTAAAGTAGAATAGATTTTTATGGGATTTAAATTAACTTGCTCTTTTTTTGTTAGTCCCATTTTTATTAACTCATTAATAATGCCATCAGTCGTATCAACCAAATTAATATTAGGTAATACTTCTTTAATTTCTTCTTTTAGTAAATTGAAATGAGTACATCCAAGTATTAAATGAGTTAAAGATTCAAAATGATTATTTTTACTATTTTCTTTTAGAAGTAGACTGGCAGATTCATTACTTTTACCTTCTACAATCTCTACTAAAAAAGAACAATTTAAAGCATCAGTTTTAATACCTAAATCTAAAAGCATATTTTGATATGTTTTGTTTCTAACAGTATTATACGTTGCAATTAAACCTACTTCATTTACTCCTAAAGAACTTACATAATGGACAGTTGGTTTAATAACTCCTAGAACTTTAATGTTAGTATGTTTTTGTAATATATCTAAATATACAGACATTGTATTACATGCGATAATTATTAATTCTGTATTCACACTTTCAAAATACTTAATAATAGCTAAACCACGGTTAATTAATTCTTCATCCGTTTTAGTACCATATGGTGAATATTTATTATCAGCTACATATATATATTCATTGTCACTAAATAGATTCACTAATCCATTTAAAACACTTAAACCACCCATACCAGAATCAAATACACCAATTTTCATAATACTACCTCTTTTTATTATATATTTATTATACACCAAATGAAATTTTTTTTCAACTATTCTTCTTGCAAAATCATCTTTTATCTTTTATAATATATTCGAGGTGATATTATGAATTATTTTACTAAACATCAAATCAATGACCATATTTGGCAATTTAAAGATCCAATGGGTGTTTTAGTTACTTTAATCATTGGTAAGGAAAAAGCTATGCTTGTTGATACTGCATATGGCATTGGAGATTTGAAAGGATTAGTTAAATCTATCACTGATAAAGAATTAATTGTAATAGCAACCCATGGCCATATGGATCATACAGGAGGCAATTATACTTTTGACAAAGTATATATCCACAAAGATGATGTTGCACTTTGTACTAAACACAATAGCCTTGCTTGGCGAAAAAGAAACATCAATAACGCAACAAACCTAAATTTATTAAAAGATGATTTTGATGTTGATACTTATCTTACAAAAGACCAAGGTAATCTAGTATTACTTGAAGAAAACCAAACATTTGATTTAGGTGGAATAACCACTACAATCATTCCTATGCCAGGTCACACAACTGGTAGTATTGGAGTATTACTAAATGAAGACAGAATCTTAATTACAAGTGATGCGGCATGTCCTTTTGTTTGGCTATTCCTAGAAGAATCAACAACTGTTTCAACATATGTCAAAATGTTAGAACATGTTCTTACTTTACCATATGATTATATTTTACTTGGTCATGGTAAAGGAGAGTTAATTGATGGTAAAAGAATGATTGATTTTTATAACATTGCTAACACAATTGATTTAGAAAAATCAGTACAAGTATATTTTAATAACTTTGACCACCTAACAAGTTATTGTTTTACCCATCATAAGATGTACGATCAATCAGGTTGCGGTATTGTTTTTGACCCAAATAAAATGTAATTAATAAAAAAATAGCAAAATTAACTTTTGCTATTTTTTTCTTTTTTTAATTGTTCTTTTAATGTCTTTTGAATGTTTTCACATGCTTTTTTATTAGTGCATAAGCCACAATCACCAGAACAACCAATTTTACCTTTTTTGAAATTTCTAATACTTTGATAGATTGGAATTATTACAATAATTAATGCTCCTGCAAGAATTAAATATTCAAACCATTCCATATTATGCTCTTTGTTTTTTATTTAGACTAACAATTGCGCCAAGTAAAATGCAAATTGCTACTACAACAAAAATTCCTAATAAACCATCAATGATAGAAATTTCAAGTAATATACCCAAGCGATATATAATAAATGCTGCAACATATGATGCTATTAACCACCAAATAATTGTAACAATAAATCCTTTTTTAGAACTTTCTGATTTAGCTGTAGATACTGCAGCAAAACAAGGAAGTGTAATTAAGTTATATATAGCAAATGAGTAGATTGCTGCATTTGATAAAGCCATTGTATCTTCTGTAATACCTAAATTAGCAAGTGTCGCTACGACTTCTTCTTTAGCAATTAAACCTGTAATTGTAGCTACACTATATTTCCATCCATCAGCTCCTTGAGCAAAGCCAAGTGGATAGAAAATATATTGTAATACTTTACCAAGATCAGCTAACATACTTTCAGTTATATCAACCATACCACGCCAGAATGCCCAATCAAAATTTGATAAGAACCAAATTACAATGATTGATGCGGCAATGATTGTTGATGCTTTTTGAACAAAGTGTTTGAATTTATCCCAAAGACGAAGCATTAAACTTTTAAATTGTGGTAAATGATATTCAGGTAGTTCCATAATAAATGGAGGCATTTCTTTGTCTTTACTAAATAATTTAATAAATGTTGCAGAAACTATCGCTAAAGCTATACCAATTAAATAAATTGAGAATACGAAAATATCTCCCATCATGCTGCCTGCAACGACTACCGCAAGCATTGCCCAAATTGGAGCTTTCGCACCACAGCTAAAGAATGGTGATAATCTAATTGTTAAATCTCTTTCTTTTTCATCTTCTAATGCTTTTGTTGCCATCATAGCAGGTACGCTACAACCAAATCCCATTAAAAGAGGAATAAATGCTTTACCTGATAAACCAAACTTTCTAAATGCTCTATCCATAATAAATGCAACACGAGCCATATATCCACTATCTTCTAAGATTGCAATAAATAAAAATAATAATAAGATTTGTGGAATAAAACTAAATATTGCATCAAGGCCTGTTAAAATACCATCACAAATTAAACCTGTATACCAAGTACCTTCAGGCATGAATCCCGCGAATAAATCAATTAATAAGCCAGTTAAATATCCCATCCAACTTTGCAAGAAAACACCAAGTGATGGAATTCCACCTAAAGCAGCAGCCATTCCTTCTTCATTTTCTTCAAGTATACCTTCATAACCCATACCAGTTAAGAAATTGATTAATCCAGGATTTTTAATTTCTAATCCAAATAATGCATTTAAGAATAATAAATCTTCTGAGAATACAATATGGAAAACCACAAACATAATAACAATAAAAATTGGAATACTCCATAATTTATGAGTCATTACTTTGTCTATTTTATCTGATTTAGTATAATTACTATTATCTTTTTTAGCAATTGTTTTTCTAAAATATTTGGTTATAAAACGATATCTAGCATCAGCAATAATACCTTCGTAGTCACCTTCAAATTCATCTTCAGGCATTTTTTCTTTTAATGATTTTGCTAAGACCGCTACTTCATGATGAGCATTAATTTCAAATTCATCATTTTCAATTAATTTAACCGCATGAAATAAAGGACTTGCAATATTTTCTGCTTGAAGTTTATTTGTTACTTCTTCAACCATTGTGGCAATTTTTGATTCAGAAAGAACACTAGTTCCTACTCTTTTTGTTTTAGCAGCTTCAACTGATACTTTAATTAGTTCGCGTAAACCATCACTCTTAAGAGCACTAATTTCAACTACTGGAACACCAAAAGTTCTTTCTAAATCTTCCGCATTTAATATATCTCCACGTTGTTTAATAACATCAATCATATTAAGAGCTATAACAACCGGAATATCAATTTCTAATAATTGTGTAGTTAAATATAAATTTCTTTCTAAGTTAGTCGCATCAACAACATTAATTATACAATCAGGAGCTTCATCTAAAATGAAGTTTCTTGATACGATTTCTTCAGGAGAATATGGAGAAAGTGAATAGATACCTGGTAAGTCGACAATATTAATTTTTTCATCTGAGTATTTGTAAGTGCCTTCTCTTTTGTCAACAGTTACACCGGGCCAGTTACCAACATGAGCAGTTGAACCTGTTAATGAATTAAAAAGAGTTGTTTTTCCTGAATTGGGATTTCCCGCTAATCCGAATTTCATTACTTAATTACCTCCATAATAATTTGTTCAGCCTCACTCTTACGTAGTGTTAGTTTGTAACCTCTAATATTAATTTCAAGAGGATCCCCAAGCGGTGCAAATTTAATAAGCTCAATATCTGCCCCTGGTGTTACTCCCATATCATATAGTTTTCTTTTAAACTTTCCTTCGGCGGTAATTTTTTTAACTATCCCTTTTTCTGCTACTTTAAATTCTTTCAATGTTTTTAACATTTTCTCACTTCCTATTTCTGTTAGCCTTTGCTAACAAATCATCATAATAAAAAGCCTTTTCGGCTGTTAGCAATCGCTAACCATAACTATTATACACATTTACAATAGTTTTGTCAAACTTTTTGATATAAAAAATAAACACATATGCACTATATACATATGTGTTTTATAATAAAAATATTAAAATTTTAAGTCTTTTTGAGCAGGCCCATTAACAACTGTTCCGTCTTTTTTAAAACGTGAACCATGTGATGGACATTCCCAACAGCCACTTTCTGTATTATAATTTAAACTACTTCCAAGATGTGTACATCTTGGCTTTTTAAATTTAAAAACAGACTTAAACGTATTAAATGTATGTTTAACAAAAGCTTTATTTAAGAAGAATCTTTGAGGATTCGTTAAATAAGATTTTTGATTAGATTTAATTTGTTTAATAATAATCTGACTAGCTGCATATGACCATAAGAATCCCCATAGATTAAAACCAGTCACTAGATACCAATTTTGATGTAACATATCAAATCTGCCGATATGAGGAACTTTATCTAATGTTACTACATCTTGATTAATCCACTTATTAATAATTTCAACGTTTGGAAAAATGTCTAAGACTGTATTTTCTAATGATTGTAAATTATTTTGATCTTCGTTTTTTAAGTTACGATCAAAGCCACCAATAATAGTATAGTCATCATATGGTCTTATATATAAACCATCTTCATCAATACTTAGATACATATTGGTTAACTGATTATATTTAATTGATATAACAGATGACATTTTTTGAGAAAGCTTTAAAAAATGTAAACCTTTAAAACGTAAGAAAGGATAGTTTGTCGCAACAATTACAATCTTAAACTTAATAGTATTAGACTCTGTATATGCATAATTAGAAGTTAGTTTGATTATTTTAGTATTTTGATATATTTTTAAATCTTTTGTTAAAAAAAACATTGTTTTAAAAGGATCAATATATGCTTGATTAGGTATAACTAAAGCTTTCTTAACATTCATATTTAAGTCGAGTTCATTAATGATTTTAGTTTCTATTCCTAATCTTTGTAATGCTCTTTGTTCATTTAATATTTTATTTTCATTTTTTGTTGAATATAATATTAAATTAGTTTTTTGAAAACCTATATCTGCTTTTTTCGAAAGCCTTTCATAAAAAGAAAGAGCTTCTAGATTATAATTTAGAAATCGTTTTGCTTTTTCATATCCTAAATCATTAATCATATCATGATATAAGTAATCTTGTTCAATACTTAAAAAAGCTGTAGTTTTTTTAGTTACACCGCACCCTACTTGATCTTTATCAACTAAGACAACATCATATCCATGCTTCTTTAATTCATATGCACATACTACCCCAGCTATACCTGAGCCAATAACTAAGATGTCTGTTTTAATATTTCGCGAAAGTTGTTCTTTTTCTATTTTATTAATTTGTGGATTATTCATAATATCACCTAATAATATTATGAACAATAGTTTGTTTTTCTATACTATTTTTAAATATGCATTTCGTAATGAATCTACATTATTAAAATCATTTTTAATACTAATAACTCCACAAAGAATAAATCCATGATTAAGAAGAAATTGATTCATTGAAATATTATCTTTATGAGTATCAATTCTAATATTAGAAATATTTTTCAACTTAATTTCTTTAATAATATATTCTAACATTTCACTAGCAATACCTTTTCTATAATATTTAACTGCCATTTTATGGATTGTTACATATTCATAATCATTAATCCATTTACCATTAATAACATTATATGTTTCATCAATTCCATATATTAAAGCATACATGCCTACAATCTCATCATCAACTATAACAACATATAAACATTCTTGTTTTATAAAACTTTCTGTTTCTTCAATAAACATTTTTTCATCTGCCCATTGGGTCAGATTAGCTTCTTCTATCATATGTTTTCTAGCAATAGTATATAAGTTTTGTATTTGCTTTAAATCTAAAATAGTTGCTTTTCTTATTAACATATTTCACCTATTTAAAAATTAGCAATCAAAACGATAATACATTTGATTACTATCATAGTGATTGCTTAATTATGTTTTATTTTATTTTCTAATTTTTGAGATATCCCCGCATACCATCTTTCTTCTTTTGGTAGTGCGAAAAACTCAAAAATAGAAGTAAAGATAAATGCAACGATAACTGCTATTACACCAATCCAAAGAGTTGAGAAATTTGGCATAGATGGAAATGGATTTTCTAATAAATACATACAATTTGGCGCATCTAGATTAGCTAATTTAAAAATTGTAATAATAACAGCTCCATCAACTATTAAAAATAATAAACCTATTATTACACTAATAACATTACTAACTCTAATTTTAATAAACTTACCAATTGCTAAATATAATGCTCCAATAATCATTGTTGAATGACTTAATAAACCTTTTAGAATATCCCAGTCTAGTAGATTAGGTGTACGCATATAATTCTCATTAAAAATAATACCTACAACTCCTCCAACTATCCCAAGGTAGAAAGTGAATTCCGCAACCACTTTAAAGAAACGCCCATTTTTATTTTTAATAAATGATGATAAAAGTAAAAGCCACATTGCGACATTACAAGGATAAATTGGAAATAACATTGAATCATCGACATCGGCGATACCAGTTTTGAAAAATGATACATAAATACTACTGTAATGAAGTAAAACAGTAATTATAGCAGTAGCTTGTAAAAACTTTTGTTTATGTTCATCTTTTTTTATAAAATATTGAGCTAATACAAAAATTCCAATTGTAATGATTGTAGATATGATTGTGTATAGTGCATGATTTAAATCCGACACTATTATCCCCTTCTTTCTATATATATTAAATTATTTTTTGTTCAATTAAATATTTTTCTAAAATACCAGCAGCGCTTGCTACTAAATCACCACAAGGGCGAACTTCATAGTATTTCATTGTTCTTGCATCAGGTACTCCACCTTTAACAACTTCTAATTTTGCGCCAGCTAATAATTCTGCACAAATTAAACTATTATTTGTTTTTTCAAATTCTTCACAAAGCATACGAGTTTTTTCATATGTGCCCATTTTATTTTCAGGTGTATTTTCACCATTTGAAACCATTAATCCTAGAATAAATGCCATTCCACTAACAGCACCACATGTTAAGCGTAATCTACCAAGACCACCACCAAAAGGTAATGTAGCATTAATAATTTCTTCTTTTGATAAACTAACTAAATCATTAAATGCTAATGCAACCGCTTGTGAACAAGCATATCCTTCTTCAAAATATTTTTTTGCTAAATCTGATCTTTTCATATATACTCCTATTATATTTTATCTCTACTTAAATAGTCGCCTAATTCAATTGCTTTCTTATAGTATGCTTTCGCTATTTTAAGGTTTTTTTCAGTTCCTATTCCTTTTGAATAATATCTACCTAAATTTCTATAAATTAACTTTTCATTTAAGTCAACCGCATTAATTAATATTTCAAAAGCTTTTTTAGGATCTTTTGAAACGCCATTACCGTATTCATACATTAATGATAAATTATATGTGGCTTTACCATCTCCTGCAGCTGATGCTTTTTCATAATATAGGATGGCCTTTTCAAATTGATTCATCTCAAAATAACAGCGACCAATATTATATACTGAAGCTCTAGTATTAACCTGTTCAAAATATTCAATGGCTTTATTAAGATTCTTGTCAACTACTGACCCCTCTGCATATTCTACTCCAACATAGAAGCAGGCTTCTTTATCTCCATTATTAGCTTTTTCTAATAATTCATCAAAATGAGTGAATCGTTCATATAACTTATCAAAAGCTTTTTTATCATCTTTAGATACTTTATACTTTTTCATTAATTCTAAGTATTCTTCATTACCAATTTTGCCTAAAGTCTTTTTAAGAAGTTTTACATTAATCTCATCTAAATATCCACGATCATTACCTTTAATATATGAAGCTCTAATATCTTTAATAAGCGCTGCTACAGTTGGATCAATAATTAATGAATCAACCGGATTAATATTATACCAAACAAATTGTTTTGTCTTGCTCGTATCACTCAAACTTGATAATATTTCTTTACATTTAATTAAGTAATTCAAATAATAACTATTAACTATTTTATAATACATATTATCAATAACGCTATCCAAATTATAATTAGACATTTTAAGATTGTTATATATGAACCAAGTATAACGATCAATGATTCTAAAATTACCTAGATTATTAAAATCTGAATACTTTTTCTTAAATCCTACTTTATCTGTATATTCATTAAAAATTAGTTTATATCCACAAATTAAAGATTTATCTCCTAAATCTTTAGGGTATTGTTTAGCACCGCTATATTTTCTCAATTTCTCGGTAACGTTATAACTTTTCATAAAATGTGTATTATAAGCAGTAAAAGCACTTGTTGGAAAACTACTTCCTTTTACTATAGACTCAACAACATTTAAATTTGCAAGTAATAATGGTATAGTTTCAATTAAATATTCTCTAGAAATTGTATATACACTTGCCATATTGAACTCCTTTAAAAAAACTATAATATGACCATTTTATATCATATTATAGTTATTTTATCATAATATTAAATAATTTTCAACCTTTAAGGTTAGATATTACTTTTAAAATATTTGTAGTATAAATAATTATTACTACTCAAGGATAATTATAAAGTCATACACTTCTTGTTGTCCATTGATTTCATATACTTCAACCATTGGATAATCTTTGTGGAGTCTATCTTTAATAATTTTTCTTTCTTCTTCTGTTACATCTATTCCATACACATTGATTAAAAATTCTCTATCATCAATATCTAGTTTTTCTAAAAGTTCAAAATATGTTTCTATTTTTGATGCGTTAGACGCAAGCATTGTTTTCCCTGAAAAGCCAATATAATCGCCATTTTTAATTTCAACATTATTGATATTAGCATCTCTAATTGATTTTGTTATTGTTCCTGTGGTACTTGATTTAGTACCTTCTACTAATGTTTGTCTAATTTCTTCTGGATCATCAACTGATAAATCTAATAATGATAGTGCAGAATATGCCTCACCAAAATCTTTGCTTTCAATAACATAAATATTAGCATCTTTATATAAATCTTTTGCTTCTTTTGCGGTCATGATGATATTAGAATTATTAGGGAATACATATATATTATCCGCATTAACTTCTTCAAATGCTTCTAGGAAATCTTTAGTTGATGGATTTTTAGTTTGTCCACCATCAATAACAGAATTCACTCCTAATTCATAGAATGTGTCAATTAATCCTTGCCCTGTCGCAACTACTACAACCGCATATTTTTTGTGAGCTTGTTGTTTTTTAAGTTTATGTTCTTGAATTGTTTCATTATGTTGTAAAGTCATATTTTCAATCTTTACAGTTAAGAACTCTCCAAATGATTGACAGAATTCTAATGCTTTATATGGCATTAAAGTATGTACATGAATTTTAACAATTGTACCTATCATATAAGCAACAATTGAATCACCAATAGTTTCTAAATATTTAATAATTGTTTCAACATCAAAATTATGAACATCTACTTTAGATGTTTGAAGTTGTAATAAAAACTCAGTACAATAACCATATTTCATAACCGAATTTTCATTAAATTTAGAAAAGTCAATATCTTTAGTTGTGCCTTCTTGTTCATTTGAAGCAATTTCTTTTCCTTTGAGTACCGCATCAAATCCTTTAACAATATACAAAAGACCTGCTCCACCACTATCAATTACACCTGCTTCTTTTAATACCGCAAGCATTTCTGGTGTTCTTGCGAGCGACTTTTCCATTTCTATTTTTAAATTATCAATAAAGTCATTAATAGTAGTATTTTTATCAGCATGAACTGATGCATTAGTTGCGGCTTCGCGAGCAACAGTTAGAATTGTTCCTTCAACTGGTTTTACTACTGCTTGATATGCTTGATGGAATGATTCTAAGAAAGCAGCTTTAAAGATATTAATATCAGCTTCATCATGACCTTTTAATCCATTTGCTAAACCATTAAATAATTGAGATAGAATTACCCCAGAATTACCTCTTGCATTTAACATCATACCATCTGCTAATGCTTTAGCTTTTTTATATAATGAAGTTGAATTAACACTTCTTAAATTGTTAATCCCACCACTAATAGTTAAGTACATATTATCACCTGTATCACCATCAGGAATAGGGAAAACATTTAAGTCATTTACTTCTTTAACATTTGCCTTTAAATTGGCTACACCACCAACAATCATTTTTTCAAATAATATTCCATCAATTTTTTCTACATTAACCATACTATTTTTACTCCTTATACTTTAAGCAAAATTTCACTCATATATCATACCTTATTTAGATAAACTGAATATAAACTTAAAAAAAGATTAGCAAAAACTAATTTGCTAATCTTTGTCTTAACTAATTCTTGCAAGTTTAATTGTAAATTTTGTTTTATTATTTTTACTTTCTACTGTTACGTCACCTTTGTGTAAAGTAACAATTTTTTTAACAATACTTAAGCCAATACCATTACCTTCAGTTTTACTGCTTCCTTGA
This sequence comes from Bacilli bacterium, assembly GCA_017411715.1. Lineage (GTDB taxonomy): Bacteria > Bacillota_I > Bacilli_A > ML615J-28 > CAG-313 > UMGS1109. Next base: position 25,143 of record JAFQPO010000007.1, read on the forward strand.
TAGAATTTAGCAAAGATTTTATCTAGATCCTCTTCACTAATATCATCACATTCATTAATAACATCTACATAAATATAATTTTGTTTACGTTGAACATTAATTGTAATAATTGAATTATCATAAGCAAACTTGATCGCATTATCAATTAAATTAATCCAAACTTGTTTTAATAAGTCCATATTACCAACAATTTCAATTTCATCAAAATCCATAACAAAATCAATGCTTTTTTTAGCCCACTTTTTATCAAGTAACAAAACTGATGTTCTAATTTGTTCAGACAGATTAAAAGCTTCTTTATCCTTTAATATTTCTTGACTTTCTAGTTTTGATAAATTTAGTATGTTAGTTGTTAAATCTGATAGACGGTGTGCTTCTTCTTCGATGATATTTAAATACTCAATTCTTTTCTCATTTGGAAAATTTGGTTGTTTCATTAAACTAATTAAGCCAGTAATTGAAACCAGTGGAGTTTTTAATTCATGAGAAAAGTTATTTATAAAATCAGCACTTAGCATTTCATTTTTCTTTAATTCTCTAGCTAATTTATTATAACTTTCAGTTAGTTCTTTCAAAGCATTATTAGCCTTAATATCAATTTGTTCATCATAATGTCCTTCTGAAAGTCTTGTCATCCCATATATTAAACGATGAATTGGCTTCATAATAATTTTACCAAATATATATGATATTAATAATCCCACTATAACTGATGAGACAATCCAAATCATAATAACAAACCAACCTAAGTCATTGTCTAAATAAATCGTTAAAAGTTCAGTTAAATTAAATAAATAAGCAAGTAGCGCCATAATTCCTACAACTACTACTAAAACTATCGCAACCACTAAGATAAAAAGCGCATTAATCCTATTTTCACTTTTTTTAATGATACGATTAATTTCAAATTTCTTAATATTTATTTTTTTCATTTTTTAATCACCTTATAGCCAAGTCCTCTGACCGCAACAATCTCAAATTCTTGCCAGTTATCAAATTTTTTACGAAGACGATTAATATGAACAGTTAAAGTTTCCCATGAAGTTTCACAATCATATCCCCAAATTTCATCCATTAGTTGAATTCTTGTGAAAATCTTATCCGGATTAGATAATAGTTTATATAGTAATAAAAATTCTTTTTGAGGAAGTTCTACTACTTCATCAAATCTACTTACCTCATATGAATCATAATTTAAAGTGATATTACCAAATGATAGTTTTCTTTCTGACTCTAAATTATATCTTCTAAGTAAGGCTTTAACATGAAGTAATAATTCTTCTAAATCAATTGGTTTAGACATATAATCATCTATTCCCATTAGGAATCCTTTTTTCCTATCATCCGATAAATGTTTCGCTGACATCATTAATATTGGTAATTCACTATTAGCAAGTCTAACTTGTTTAGTGAACTCATATCCATCCATCTTAGGCATCATTATATCAACAATAACTAAATCAATATGATGTTCTCCTAACATTTCAATTGCTTCAGTACCATTTTTCGCAGTATATACATCATAGTGGTTAAGTTCTAGTGCTTCTTTAATAAAAAAGCGAATGTTTTTATCATCATCAACAACTAATATTTTAAACATATAAACACTTCCTTTTTTGACATTATAACATATTTCTACAAAAATCCCCAATAAAAAGTCTTAAAATAAAAAAGCAGAAATTCTGCTTTTATTCTTTTTCAACAAATATATATCCAAAAGCATTAGGTCCCCAGTGACTTGCCACCGCATAATCTAAATGATCAAATTCTGTTAAAATATCTAAATGTTTCTTTTGTGTTTTTGATTTTAATACTTCAAGATTATTTGTTTGATAAGTATAAGATGGTACTATTGGATAATTTTCATCACAATTTTCTAATTCATCAACAATTGTTTTCATTGCTTTTTGTAAACCACGCATCTTTTGATATACTTTAACATGTCCTTTTTCAATAGTGATAATTGGAGTAACATGTAATAATGTACCCACAATAAAACCAACTTTACTCAGACGTCCTCCACGATGTAAATATTCTAATGTTTCAGGAACAGCTAATATCTTAATTCTAGGAATTAATTTATTTACCTTATCAACAACAAAATCCAAAGATTCATTACGATATTTATTAATTTCATTAACAATTATTTTAATTCCACCAACACAGCTTAAAGAATCAATAACCCTTACCTTAGGATTATCTTCATACATCATCCTAAAAGCATTATATGTACCTGATATACCTGATGATATCGTTACTATTATAACTTCATCCCCACCATTTAAAAATGCATTAACTTTTTCTTCTAACTCAGTCATTGATGGAAGTGATGTTTTTGGGAACTTTTTCTTATTAATTAAATAATCCCAAAAAATTTCATCTGTAATATCAATACCATCTTTATATTCATTATCACCTAATAATATTTTAAGTGGAACAATCTCCACATTATACAATTCTTTTTCATTTTGTTTTATACTACTACCAGAATCTACTATAACACGTATCATTTTAACCTCCTTAATAATCTAATTTATATATACCTAATCAGATTAGGTATACAATATCATAATGTATTATTAAAGTCAAATTATTATATAATAAAGATAAAAACAAGATTTTTTCCTAATAGAAAAAGCAGACATTTAATGTCTGCTTTTTGATTCATAGATTATTTTATTACAACTATACCTAAACCTCTTGGTAAAGGAAGGGTTTGTAATAATTCAGGATTTTCTATAATTAACTCATCAAATGTTAAAGCCATTTCTAAAATCCCATCAAATGCTTGATATGCTTCCACAACTGTTAATTCAGTTTCTAAGTGGAATAATTCAAGGAAGTAATCAAGATTAGAATCTAGTAAATCAATTAATTCTAAATCTAATGGATATGCAACTTCTTGAGCTGCAGCTACTATTTTTTCAATTTCTTCCATATGGTATGCATATAATTGAGTTATTGAATATGCTTTCATTTCGTCTATATCAATATAATAATTTAATGATAAATTAATATATTCAAAACAATATTCATCATATAAATCATGTAAATATTCATTTGTAAAAATAATTGTATAGGCATTAGTTAAACCATCAAATGCAAGTTCTTCCATAAACATCGCAAGGTTTTCAATTGCTTCAATTGAGTTAACAAGGAAGTCTCTAGCAATTGTTTCAACAACTGTTCCAATCATCATTTTAACATCGCTAATTTTGTTTTCATATTCATATGTAGCCATCATTTCAATTACATAATTAACATCGTTTGATAATGTATATTCATTATTAAAATAATTAGCTATTACATAATCAATATCTTCTGAAACAACAAGTACTTCATCTTTTAATGTAAGAACTTCTTCATAAATGATTACTAAAGTATCAATTGCAGATTCAATGTAATCTAGGAATTGTTTGTTGAATGCTTCTTCATATTCTTCATCATACATATATTCATTAAGATCAAATGTAAACCCAGGGTTTGCGATTCCTTGAATTAATGCATTTATATCTTCCATTGCGACATCGATGAAAGCATAAACTAAAGTTGCAACATCAGCATAGATCATATCTAAATCAGCTAAAACATTAGGAAGATATGCATCTATACTATCTTTTACTAATGCTTTTAATTGTTCAACATTTTCTTCAGATATTACACGTTCATTAAGTGTACTGAAGAAATATCCTGTATAATAATACATCATATAAATAGGTTCGCCAATTGTTTCTAAATCCATATATTTTTCTAGGATTTTGAAAATTTCTATCGCATTATCTTCTAAATCAAATAAATAGTTATATGCAGAATATAATTCATCAATTACACTATCAGTTAAGTTATGTAATTTTGCATGGATTTGTTCTTGATATTCAGTATCAGTTAAATATTTTTCATAATCAAATGTGTAATCAAAATTAACAAATAAATTAATAATTTCTTTTGCGTCAACATATATAGTTTCTTCAATTTCGGCTACTAATTCTGTGAATTCAATAGTTAAATAATTTGAGTCCATCATTAGAGTGTTGAAAATATTATTAGCATATTCTAAACCTATTTCAACTCTTTCTTTAACAAATGAAACTTGTTCTTTTGTAACATATGATTCTAACATATCAAAGATATATTCCCAACTGTCAGCGAAGCTAACTTTTAATGCTTCACTAAGATATTTATCAAGAATTTCGCCCATTTCAATTAATTCATCTTCTAATTCAAACATACCTTCGTATGTAGCATATGCTTCATCAATGATAGACATTAATAAGTTATATACTTTTTGATAGAATAATTCTTGATATGCAATACTTGAAACATATTCATTATAGTCAAATGAATAATCAAAATTAACAATTAGTTCAACAATATTATCAATATGTTCTCTACATGCAATATTAAAATCAGCAATCATTTCTTCTGTTAAAGTAATATATGCATGTGAATCTAACATAATACCTTTAAATACTGTATTGATAGCAGCATCAAGAGGCCCAGTTAATAAATATTTGTCATCACCTGTAATCTTATATTCTTCTAATTGAGCAAATAATTTTTCTACATAGAAAGTAAGTTCAGCTTCTAAGTATAAATAATCACCACATAATTTTTCAACTTTTTCAGTAATACCTACAATTTCATCTTCAAGATCAATTGCGAAATCAATTGTATTATTAAACTCAGTAATTAAACTTTCAAGTAAATTTAAGAATTGATTATAGAATTCTTTTTGATATGTTTTATTAGTTACGTATTCATTATAATCAAATGAGAATTCAAAATCTGCGAATAATTTAACTACATTATTGAAAATATTTACTATTTCAGTTTCATCTTTAAGACCTAAAATATCATTAACAATGTCTTTTACATCAGCTTCAAAATCAGCACTGTTTTCTCCAAATACTGAATAAATTGAAGTTTTAACATAATATTTTGCAAGTGATTCTAAAGATACTGTTTGTGTTGGAATAAGTGGTTTATATTCATTAAAGAATTTAGTGAAATGTGCATTTAAAATACCATAAATAAATTCTAAATTACCATAAATATCTTTTAGACCAAATTCAACTAAAATTGTTTCTAATACTTCTTTATAATTAATATCTAAACCATATTCAGCTAATACTTTAGAAACGATAGCTTTTAATTCTTCATTAAAATCTATTTGTACATCAAAATACTTAGCAAGAACTTCTTGAAGATCTTCAACACTTTGCATAGCGCCTAAATCTTTGATTAATTCAACAGTTTCTTCATTCATCATTCCAACTAATGCATTTTGTAAGCCTTCAAGATCAAAGATAACAATATCTTCTAATCCTAAATCAGCAATTAATTGTTGAACATCAAAATTAGAACATGCCTTTTCTAATGCTGCACTAATTTGTTCTTGTGATAAACTCATGACAACCGCTAATACATCATCACTAGTTTTTCCTTCTTGAAGAGCAACATATTTACTAATTTCTAATTCTTCAACTAAGAATGTTTGTAATGCTTCTTCTTTATTTTCACTATATACAATATTAGTAATATTTAAAATTAGTGGATCATTTAAAAGAATACTATAATCAAAATTCTTGAAATTATTTTCTAATTCTTTTTCAGCAATTTCTTTAATTTGAAGAAGAATTTCTTCTGGATTACTTTGTAATGTCATTAATAACTTATAAGTTCCTTCAAGTAATCCCACAACTTCATCACTTGTTAATCCTGTTTTTTCAGTAACATATCCTATGAATTTAGCATAGTCAACATCATTAGAAATAGTAGGGAATTCACTAATTTGTTTGTTAACAATATCATATATATCTTTAATGTATGGAGCAAGTTCAATAACAAGTTTAGCATCAATTTCAGCGATAAAGCTTAATAATGCATGTGCATTAGAGTATGCACCTTGAGCAGCAAGTACTATTACTTCATAAGGGCTTTCACTTATTAAATATTCTGGAGCAATTGCTACATATAATCCTTCTAAAACACTAAGTGCTTCAGTGAATGTTTCCATTGATGGCATACCTGCAAGTACTGATGTAAGAATGTCATCTTTAATTTTAATAAAACTTAAAGCAATACTAGATACTGTTGAGTAATCAAGTTTGCCATTAACATTTTCTAAATTTTTAAGTTCAGCAATAATGTTTGGAACTCTTACTTCTAAAACATCATAAACATCTTTTAATGCGTCTAATATAATTGAGATTTTTTCTACATCAATCACAGTAATCTCAGCTAGATATGTTCTTAGTTTTTTCAAAGTTTCAAGTTCATCTACATATTCTGGAGTATGATGTACTTTCACATATGACTTTTTAGAATATCTTATATTTTCTTCTTCATATGATTCAATAATCATATCAACTGAAAGTAATGCAACTTCTTTAGCAGCGTATGTGACTGCGTATGCGCTTAAATCTAGTGCAGCAATTTTACTAACTTGTTGACTAACAAATTCAACATATTGACTTGCATCTAAGTCTTTACCTTGGTTATTGAATTCAATAATGTCATTTTTGATTTCATCAACAGTTGAAATAATTTGTTCTACATCACTAGTTTTTAAACCTTCTTTGTAGAGTTGCTCAGCCACATTTTGAATAGCAGCATTCATTTTTTCAGATTCTACTCCACTTTGATTAAGTGATGATATATATTCAGTTAATTTATTATTAATAGATGAAACTTCTGCTTCATCAATTACAAAAATATATACTTTTTCAACAGATTTTTCTGAATCAATGTAACCATTTGCTTTAGCAACAACATACACTTTATCTTCATTTTCTGCTTTTCCTTCAAGGTTCATTGAACATTTAGCAGTTTCATGTGCTACACCTTCAATATAAACTACATATGATGTAGCATTTGCAACTGGTTCCCATGAAAGCGTAGTTCCCACAATAACCAATCCACTAGGTGCTGAAAGTTGTGTTAATCCTTCTGGATTATATATAAGACCAGCACTCTTATTAGAATCTTTATATCCATCTGCGGTAGCCTTCACACAAATGACATCATTTAATTGCGCTTTACCACTTAAGTCAAAAGATGTTTCTGTTACTTTCTCTTCAGTTGCATTAATATATACGACATAATGAGTTGCATTTTCAACAGCATCCCATGAAAGTACTGTTCCATTAATTACAACATTAGTAGGAGTTGCAAGTTGTTTTTCAGAATCTTTACCACCTGCAAGGCAAATGCATAAAATTAAAACACCAATTACAATAGCAGCTGCTGCCGCAATAATACCAATAATTAATCCTTTCTTTTTCATATTTACCTCCATAATAATTTTCCTATATTATTATACTTATATTATATCAAATAATATGTTATTTTTAAAGGGTTATGCCTTTTAAAAATAATAAAAATGAATTACTCTTCACTGAGTAATTCATTAGATAATTCGATTATTTCTTCTTTATATTTATTTTTTAACTTATTTAGAGTGATTTTATATACATAATAAGTTATAGAAATTATAACTATTCCAACTATCGAAAAAGGAATGCCAATATACCATATGTTAGTCCATTCTAAAAAGAAACACATACCAGTTCCAAATAGCAATAATCCAATAACCCCTAAACTGATGCCTACTGATTCAGAAATGTTCTTAACTTTTCGATCAAGTTTTCTTAATCTGTCCAATTTAGAATCTGTTTTTTGTTGAGGTAAATACTTTGTTCTAATGCTATCAATTTCTTTTCTTTCTTCTTGTGTTGGCGCACTATATTTATATTCAAATTTATCTGCCATTTTGAATCTCCTTAACAATAATTTTAAAAGTTGTACCAACGCCTTTTTCACTTTCTACCGAAATTTCTCCACCTAATAAGTCAATAACTCTTTTAACTAGAGCAAGTCCTAAGCCATTGCCTTCTTTAGCATGAGATGTATCACCTTGATAAAACTTATCAAAAATATGCATACCCGTTTCACTATCCATTCCACAGCCAGTATCACAAAATGTAAAAATGTACTCATTATTTTTCTTTTTTAAAGTAATTGTGATTGTTCCATTTGGATTTGTAAATTTAATTGCATTACTAATCAAATTATTAAAGATAATTTCTAAATAGCTTTGTTCACTGTTTATATATATATCTTCTTCAATATCTATTTCTAACTTTAAATCTTTTGTTGCAATTAAACTTTCAAATTGTAATATTTGTTCAGTTAGTAATTCACTAACATTAAAATTAGTGATTTCTAATTCAAGCGTTTGATGTTCTAATTTATTAAGCTTTAAAATATTTGTTACTAAAGCATTTAATTTTTTAGTAGCCTCTTGTAAATTATGTAGATATTTTTTTCTTTCTTCAGGGCTAATACTTTCATCTTCTAATACCTTAGCATAATTTTTGATTACCGCAAGTGGTGTTTTTATCTCATGTGATAAATTAGCTATAAAATCATTTTTTAAAATTTCACTTCTAGCTAATTCTTTGGCCACTTTATTTAAGTCATTTTTAATAATATCAAATTCATCAAATTCTTGATATGTATGATTAGTAACTAAGTTAATATTGAAATTGCCTTTTTTAAGTTTATTTGTAGCATTTAATATTTCATCAACCGGTTTTGAAATCATTATTTTTCTTCTAACAACATCAATTATTGAACAAAACAAAGCATTTACTAAAATAACACCAATTAATAAAATAGCAACTTTATAATTCTCTTCATCCGCAACTTGAGAATATATTAGTACTCCAATACTAACATTAAAACCAGTGACTAAAGTAAAGCCTAAAAAACCATATATTAAGTAACTAAACTTTTTCATTTAAGTACAACCTTGTATCCTAAACCATGAACAGTTTGTATTTCGAATCCATCACAATTTTTAGTTTTTTCTCTGATTTTAGCCATATACACATCAACAGTTCTACTGGTTGCGCTTGAATCATAGTCCCAAAAATCTTCCATTAACTTACCACGCGTAAATGTTTTTTTAGGAAATTTTAGCATATGATATAAAATATCAAATTCTCTAACTGTAAGAGGTAATTCCTCATCATTAATATAAGCAGTATGTTCTTCATTATTCATTTTTAAATTACCAATTACTAGTTCTTCAGTCATTCCTATTTTAAGTCGTCTAGCTATTGCTTCTAATTTTAAAATGAGTTCATCTAGATCAAATGGTTTAACAATATAATCATCAATACCTACTTTATATCCTAATTGCTTCGATGGTTTATCGTCTCTTGCGGTCATAAAGATGATTGGTATTTCTTTATCAAATTCTCTTACCATTCTAGCCAGTTCAAATCCATCACAAAGTGGCATCATGATATCTGTTAAAATAATATCATATTTATTTTCATATATATCATTTACAGCGTCAAGTCCATTTGAAAAAGAACTAACAAAATAACCAGATTTCTTAAGATATGATGTAGTAATCATATTTAAATCATAATCGTCTTCAACATATAGTATTCTTAACATTCATCATCACCACTTTCTATTTTAACACATCCCATTTCACTCATCATATAATCAAGTTTTTTAATAACCTTTGAATTTTTAAAATAATTGACCACCGCAAAGAATGCATATGGGAAAATTAATATTTCTGATAAAGTTATAAGTAATATTAATAAGAAAATATTGTATTTTTTTATCGGCCACTTACCTTTGTTAATATGACCATCTATAATATCATCTTCAATAGTTGCTTCATAATATAAATTACGATAATATTTACTATTTGTTAATTGTAAACTAATTGTTTTATTAGTTTTAATTGTTTCTTCTATTTTAGAAAAATCTACTATTTTATATACATTATGCTCATGATCATTAATACTAACTTTTGGCGCTATAATAATAAATATTCCAAGAATTGAAATTAATAAGCCTACTACAAGTCCAAAGATACCATTAATTAATCTAGGATCAGAATCAGAAGCAAAAGTCATTAATGCAACTTCAGTTAGAACAATTGAGGTCATAGCAGAACATAAATTAATTACTTTTAAGTTACGATAGTAATGTCCTTTGCCATTCACTTTAAAACAACCTATTACCGCAACAGCCATTTCTATAAAAGAAACAGTTGCTATTCCAATTGATAAATATGCTCCATAATTGGTTAAATCAACATCAGCATATAGCATTCTCCCCATATATATCGCATATTGTACACCAGCTAAAATCATAAAGACACCAGTAAAATTATTACGATATTTAAAAGTTTTCTTATGACTATGACTCACTCCTAAGTAGCATTCTAATTTTGCCATTAGAATAAAAATATTTAATACCCCCGCAACCAAAAAGAAAACTCCTTTAAAAATGGAAAGGATAATTTTAGAAATTCCTAGTATAGTATTAAAAATAATAGAAAACTTCGCAGAGAAAATTGTTCTTTCTTCAAAAGAGAAGTTTTTATATTTATGAATAAAACTTTTCATAATATCACTTCTTTCTATATACTAATTATATATTTTTTGAAAAGAAAAATAAAGGGATATACTTAAACTATTTTTTATATCCCTTCTAATATTTAATTAATTATTTAATATTTCATCTGATAATTCTTTAATTTGATCAGCATATTTAGCACGTGAAGAAGCTAACATTTTTTTATAAATATAATAATTAATACTTACCATATATATACCAACTAACCCTACAATAATCCCTAAAAGCATATATCCAGGTAAAATAACTTCCATCGCTACACACATCCCAAATCCTAACACCAATGATCCAACTGCACCAAAGATAGACGCAAAAAGTGTAGCTGGACGAGATGCTTTTTTATCTAAATCTCTTAGTTCTTCAAGTTTAGTAACTTGTTTATCTGTATATTTATTTAAGACTTTTTCAACATATTTTTTATCATTCATAATAATTACCTCCAATTAATTTTTTTCAACAATTGTTACTTCAAATTTATTATCTAATCCTTTTGCTTTTAAGAATTCTTCTAATTCTTTATTTAATTCACTAGCAGTAATAGTTCTATAAGGGTTAGCTAATTGTTTTGACTTTTCAATTTGTTCTTTAGTTTTAACTTTTGATTCTTTAGCACCTTTTTTGATATTTTCAATTACAAGGTTAATTTTTGCTTTTAATCCTTTTGTTTTTAAAAATTCATAAAAGTCTTTGTTTTCTTCAATTGATTTAGATTTTACAGCGTTAAATTCAGCAACATCTTTTTTGTGTTGTTCTTTTGCACTTTCTTTCATATTTGCAAATGCTAATTTAAACTTAGTAGTTAACCCTTTTGTTTTTAAAAATTCACTAAATTCATTATTTAATTGTTGTTCTAAATTTTTATTTTCCATTTTGAATATCTCCTTTTTATTATTTTTTACACCAATATTATATTATTTGAATGTTAAATGTGTATTTAAAATTTGTAAAAGTTTTGTAAAAGTTAAAAATTATAATATATAAATTTATACCAACAAATAACCTAAAAAATATCATTATAATAATATAGATTTTGTCAAAATAAAAAGAACTCGGGCCAAAATCCGAGTTCTAATTTTATTAATTTATAAATGTTTTTAGTTTGATTGAACAAATAAATTATATTCAGCTTGTGCACCATCCACTGTAAACACAATTCGGTATATTTTCAATTCCGAAGTAGGTACTAGCGGAGAGATCAAAGTTATTCTGTTATCACCATCTATTTGATAAGATAATTCACTAGGTAATTGTATTTCAGTATAACCGTTTGGTGTTCTTTCATATAATTTAGCGGTTACAGTTCGATTTGCAGCTTGGGCAGATGGATTTAAAACATCTAATATCGCAAATTCAAATGTAATACTTTGTCCACGGGTACTAACAATTAAATGTTTATCATTACCAATATATCTAACATACAATTCATCGAGTAATTTATTATCAACAGTTATTGCATCAAACGCAAGATGATTGTTCAATGTAATGTTACCTAATGAATATTCTATTTCCGTATTAGCATCATTTACTCTAACATCTGTTGTTAATACATAGTTACCATTTTTAATATTATAGATAGTAAATACATATTCTTTTGATACAATTACTGATTGCCCTAAATTGAAGAAAATTGTATTACCAATAACAGTTGGCATATACTCATTGTTTCCTTCAAATAAAGTAAAATCACAATTTGTTAAATCAAGAATTGTACCATCTTCATTATTAATTGTAAAGGCTAAAACTGTTGCGTTACCACTAGGGTTAGAAGTAATTTGAACAGTTGATTGAATATTTGAGCCACTTGATTCTATTTCACCTTCATTATCAAATGTTGCGTCAATATTTTCGTTTCGTTTAACAGTTACAATTTTATCTGCAACTACATCAAGGATAACAGATAATTCTAAATAATTACTACCACCTTTAGGGAAATCTACTGTTACTTGATAATTTGATGGTGTTCCAGCAGCAGGTTCAGCAAACATATTAGTATTATTTATTGTACCCATTACTTGGAATTGTGTTAACTCAATTTCAATTTCTGATTCTGTGAAATCTACTGGTTGTTCATAATTATAATAGTAATAATCACGACGATCTTCATCAAATACAATTAAAGTAATTTTTGTACCTGTCGGAAGTGGAGCACCCGCTGCATTTCTAAAAATCAGATTCATCCCTGTAGAACTTAAGAATTCATAACGAATACTAAATTCACCATCAGCTGTAATTGACATTGCGGTATCAGTACTAGTAACTTGATCAAAGCTTCTAGATGTTTGGGTAAAAACTGCAATTTTAACTACTTTAAATCTAATATAACCAGAGTCTAAGTCAGTGTAATTACTATTACCTTCAACTGTTGCTTTAACATAGTATGTGCCTTCTTTAATGAATGAGTACTTACCATCAACAATTTTATAATCTTCATTTAAGACAAGTGGATATTCCACCTTATCAACTATTCTTACATATGAATAACTAACTTCACCAAATCTTGAATCCGCAAATGGATTTGTGAAATCATTTAAAGCAATATCATTACAAGATAACTCCATATCCCATTTATTTGTTGCTTTAGTAATTTTTATTGTGTTAGATCCAGATACTGGAATTGTTGTACTACTTGTATCTTTCGCAATAAGATACCAATATACTACATATGGAGTATCGGTATAATTAGTCTGAGCAAATATAGCTTTATTATTTTTTTCACCTTGAGTATAATTGCTTCCTGTTAATTCAATTTCATGACTATAGTAAGCATCATATTGAGTATCATCGAAGATTAAAACAATATTGTGACTATCGCCATCATATTCGCCTTCATAATTGCCATTTACATATGGAATATATTTAGTTGAAGCAGCCATAACAATAATGTTACCCGCTTCAAAAGTACTAGCCGGAATTGTAATTGTAGCTGTCTTCTGGTCTGCACTAATAACAACTGTGTAATCAATTATTTGTGTAAGATTTCCTAAAGAATTTCTTAATGTAATTACATGTGGTGCAAGTACATCTACTGAGTCATCAACTTTAATTTGCATCACATATGCATTGTCAGAAATTGCTTCTGATACACTCGATACTTGCGTAAATACTCTAAAAATACCACGCGCAGTAAAGTCATTTACGTTATCATTACCTAATTGATCTTTTGTTTTTAAATTTCCATCAGGGTCTAGATAACCAATAATATCGTAATTAAATTCACCACCATAAATATTAGCAGTATATGATGGTTTGTTTAATCCATTATGCACATATGTTCCAACAGAAATTTGTGGAGTGTTAGTATGTGTAACTAATGTATTTAATTTTAAGAAGCCACCATTATCTTCAATTCCTAATGTACCAGAACCTGAGATTGCGGAATTATTCTTAGCACCATCAATCTTAATAGATTGTTTACCAGATGTAACAATATTTAATCGTCCATTTTCCTCAATCACAACTGGTGATTCGCCAGTTGATGTAAGCATATTATCATCATCACTGAATTCTGCATTAACAATACCACTTTCAACTTTTATAACATGTTCTGAATTAGCAGCATTAATATTATCAAAATATATATCTAATGATGTTTCAGGTTTTAAATTTACATTTAATTGATTACTAGTAGGATAACCACCAGAAGTAATATATAATTTATCATCTTTACTAATATTTAAAATGTATCCTGCTTGTTCAACAACAATCGTATTATTATCACCTTCAGTTACATTAACATTTCCATTGACTAAGTCGAGAGTAAAAATACTATCACCAGAAGTTGTACGAATATTAAAAATAACTTGTGTGTCTTTAGCAATTGTCATTGCTTGAGATGCGTATACATTACCGCTACCAGGAACTTTTTCTAAAGCAGCACCCATTTGGAAAATTTTACCACTATCAGTATTAGCCCCATAGTATGGAATAATTGTATATGATCCGTTATCAGCAATTAGATAATATTGGAATAAAGTGTTTTTATCTAAAATTACATGACCGCTAATAAGATTTGAAATGCTATCACTTAATGATATTTGGTAATAGTCAGCACTAGCAATATTAACAAAGCAGTGTTCATCTGGGCTATTATATTTCAAAATACCAACTTCTGTAACATCAATTTCACCATCTACTTCTTCTAATGGTTCATATAAATTACCATCAATTGTTGCGTCTAATACCGCAGAATTTTCAGGCAACCATAAATAGATAAAACCGTCTTTGTCAGTAATAATATCATCTTTGATATATTCTTGACTAAAACCTTTAAAACTAATTGTATCTACTTTTTTGTCAATTAATTTAGTGTCATTGTAGAAAATACCTACACGTGTCATATAAACTTCTTCACCATCAACACCTTTAACAATTGTTGATGCGGCTGAGTTTAAGCTACCACCTGTAACGGTAACAGTACCTTTGGCATAACCTTTCTTTTCAGATAGGCCACCACCAATAGCATCAGAGTCCATTGTTCCACCACTTACTGTAACAGTAGCATCACCACCATTACCATTTTTAGATGTTCCACCTCCAATACCAGTTGAAGTAATATTTCCGCCTGTTATATTAACAGTAGCTTTACCACCATAGTCTTTACCAGAAGTAGAACCAGTACTACTTCCGCCTCCGATACCAACACCAGCAGGCATACCATATTCTGGCACATTGTCACTACTTGCTTTTACGACCCCACCTGAAATATTAATTGTAGCGCTACCACCATAGTTTGTAATACTATTACCACCGCCAATGGCAGCACCACCAGCACTAAATGCTTCTACGTATCCACCTGATATATTTATTTTTGCATCCGAACTATTACCAGATGAACTTATTGAACTTCCTCCACCAATTGCAGTTCCAGGAACGAATCCAGGAACTTTATATGTATTATTAACTAACATTGGATGCGTTACTGCATACTCTTGCCCAAAGTTATATGCGTAGACACTACCACCACTAATATTAACAGAGCAACCACCACCATGGCTTTGGTGACCTATACCACCACCTATGGCTGTTCCTGTTGAACTAGCTATTGCGTAGACTGTTCCGCCAGTTACATATACAGTACCATATCCATTACCACCAGCACCAATTGCAGTACAGTTATCTTCAGGAGCAGTACCAGCATATACAATTCCACTAGCAAATCTTAAATTTTCAGAATCACCCGCACTATCATCAGCACCAATAGCTGAATCCCAGTGGTTACTTGGATGCTTAATTTTTACACCTGATATTGAAGCTCCTGATAATCCGCAATTTTCCACTTCACCAAATTCACCGACAACTGTCATCGTTCCAACTTCAGAATCACCCTCATAATCTCTAAAATATAAATGAGTGTAGTCATTAGTATTATTAAATGCAATACGGCTTGCCCTATTATGACCTTTTAAATATAAGTTAGTGGTAAAATATGTACTTGCAGGAATAGAAGAATTTGCTCTATCACTTGCTACAGCAATAGCGCCATGCGCTTGAATGCTAGTATGTGAATTTATTGATGTCCATACATTATGTAAAATAACGTTAACAACTTTTTGATTATTAGAACTTCCTTTGCCTTGAATTATCAAACGATTTGTTGTTTTTTGATAACCTTTCTCAATCGCAATTTCATCCCATTTAGTAGCAAATTCTCGCACCTCTTTAAAAGATGCTTGATCAAATGCATCCGCAAAAACATCGTGTGTAATACTTTCATTTGTGCTTTGATATACATAATATTGATAATCATTATTATGAGTCCATGTATATCCTTTTGCTGCTTCTGTATATTCGTTAAATGTCACAATACCCTCTAATTCAGCAATATTTGTTACATGGCCATAGCATGTATCACCTAATCTAATTTCACCGAGGCTTAAATCTATTTTGATGACTACAGCCTCAGCCGCTTCAGGTTTTAAATATGTAAAAGAAAAACAAGAAAGAACGAATACTAACACAGATAACAATGTTAGTTTAACAATTGATTTCATTACTTTCATGTTGCCTCCTTTCTATATCTACATAACGTTAATAGATATTGTATCAGTTAAATTTGCATTTGTTATATTAGAATATTCAACAGTCATAGTCTCTAAGAATATTAATATGATTGTAGAGTTAGCTGTTAAATCTTCTTTTTCAATAATACCATAACCACTTGTAGCAGTCCAACTACTCATATATTCATTAGTTGTATCAGGTATTAACGCACCAAAGTTGATTCTAATATCATCAGTAGGTATAACTGCGCCAATATTAATTTCTAGTTCAACATATGTTCCTTTATCAGTAATTGAATAGTAACTTGCAGCCTCAGGAGTCATTACAACTAATTCCGCTTTAATGACTTTTTTATATGGAACTGTTGTTTCAACAACTAGTTGATATTTTTCACCAGCAACTAAAGCACCAATATTACTTTCAATTTCTTGATGATCATTTAAATCTTTTGATAATGTAAAATTATCTTTAACAACCAAGGTAGCTGTTCCAAGTGAATCTAATTTATTGACAGTAATAGTTCCTGTGATATCAGATTCATTGCGATAAGCACCGATATAATTACGGATTGATGTAGTTATTTTAGTTTCATCATAATACACATGATAAGTTTTTCCATCTTCATAATTGCATACAAATATAAAATCTTCTGCGTAAATTGATGAAGAAGCTTTGTTAGTATCAATGTATCTTGCTAAAACACTTGTTACACCAATCAAAGAAATAATAAATAACACCAATACAGATAATAGGATATATTTATTAATTCCTAGTTTTTTTTCTTTCATATAATCACTTCCTTACTAAGGTTGAGTTACTACAATACTAATATTTACAGCATCAATTTCTGAACTATAAGTATAATTATTCAATTCAGCTGGCCATTTAATTACAATAAGATATGTTTTGGTGATTTCTCCCGCCGCGTAATCTTCAGTAATTGAACCATTTTCAATCACAAGTGGTAAATAGCCAAGCGTTTGTGTCTCTATTGTACATTTTAAATCAACTTGAGAATTTGATTTTACATTAATTGTAACAGTTTTAACATCACCAGGTCTCATTTTAGAAAGCGGTACGCTAAATACTTCATTAAAGTTATTACTAATTGTAACATCAAACTTAGCAGCAGATATATTACCAGAGGATGTTGTAGAACTAGTGTATTTCGCAAAAGTATTTGCAACTAACAAAAAAGATAACATAGCAGCATAAACCACTATCATACTAATAGCTAATAATTTATTCTTCTTCATACAAATCCTCCTTTCATGTATTCACTATAATGATATGACAATTTTTACTTATTATATCACAAATTTGTCATAAAGTAAAGTAATGCACTATCATTTCAAAAATATGGCAATAAATTTAACATAAAAATATAAAAGGCTTAGATTTTTTACCATCTAAGTCTTTATGTTTTTTATTTTTAATAAATGAATTTTTCCTATTTATTATTCTTTTCTCTATAGAAGAATACGCTTGGAATCATTAAGATTAGTAATAATATCATGAATACCGCAAATTGCGTTAAGCGACCCCAATCTCCATTTGATACAATTTGGAATATACCAGTACCACAAATTACAAAGAACAATGATCCAATGATTGCAAGTATTGGCATTATGTATCTTTGGAAGATGTTTGCATCTTTAAAGTTTTTCATGATATAAACATACATAGTAATATATGCACCATAAATAATCGCACATATAATTTCATCCATTGCGCCTAGATATTTAAATGGCCCAATACCTGATAATGCTAGGTACCAAATAAGTAACATAAATAGCATACAACAATATCCATAAATACATGAAAGTAATGATACACTTTCATTCTTACCAAGTTTCGCAAACTTCTCAGGACATATTCCTTGTCCGCGGCAAGACATTGTATACATACCACGACAGCAACTCATAGTTACACCATTAACTGTTCCTAAGCATGAAATCATAATAAATATAGTGAATATTGCTTTACCAACTCCACCCATAATTTTTTCAAATACTTCAATTGGAGCACTTGAGCCAGCAGCAATTACGCCACTATTTCCAAGACAAGCAGATAAAGAAATAAAGTAAATTAAGTAGAATAATACAATAACTATTGTACCAAATGTTAATGCTTTTGGTAAATTTCTCTTTGAGTCTTTTAATTCTGCATTAATAGATGTTGCACAAACCCAACCTTCATAAGCAAAAGATGTTGTTACAACAGCTTCCCCAAAGTTAGAAACATACGCTTTGCCATCTGTGTTGAGGGCAGCATTACTAAATGCATTAAGAATACCTAATTCACCATTTTTTAAAATAATTGCAGCAAATACACCAACAACCGCAATTACAACGATTGGTATTAATTTAATGATAGTTGCAGATATTTGGAATTTAGCAGCAATTCTAGGTGATAAATAGTTCATTACCACAAAGAATGATAATAATAAGAATGCAAGTAAGAATAAAAGCCATTTAAGATCTTCATTAGCAAAGTCACCAAAATTATAAGTTATCCCAAATAATTCTAAAAAATATTTAGCAGACATAATTGATACAATTGAAGCAATAATAGGATAATAGAATGTTGTAATTAACCAAGCTAAATCATATCCAAATCTTTTATTTGTGGCTACTTCTACATAGTCGACAACACCATTATATTTTGTTACGCGTGTTGCGAAAATAGCGAAGCAAAATCCAGATGTTACCATAATAATGCCACCAACAAGCCAAGCTAGTAATGAAATTGTTAAATTTCCTCCTGCTGCTTGTAAAACACCACCAGCTTTAATGAATACACCAGAACCGATAACGATTCCAACAACCATTGCTATGCCAGTCCATAAACCATATTGTTTTTTTACATTTTGCATAAGTCGTCCTCCTCAATTACATATATTATATCATAGACGTTTTTATTATTTATATATATATGCAAATAAACCGAACTTTTACACTTTAAAACTTATATCAAAACATAATTGTTTTTATTTTTTTTCTTAATTTCATTTCAAATACTATCATTTTGGTTTTAAAATAATAAGTGTGCAAATTAAAAAATCCAATATAGATCTAAACCTATATTGGATTCATTTTTTTTATTGTTCTTCAAATAATTCAGGACCTACACCACAGTAAGGACAAGCAAAATCAGCAGGTAAATCTTCAAATTTAGTACCAGGTGCAATACCTAATTCAGGTGCACCTTTTTCTTCATCATAAACATAACCGCACACAGTGCATACATATTTTTTCATAATCAATCTCCTTTATTTTATTTCTTCAAAATCTTGAGCCCCATGTTTACATAATGGGCAAATATAATCTTCAGGTAAATTATCACCTTCATATACATATCCACAAATCTTACATACATAACCTTTTTTACCTTCAGTTTCTGGCTTAGGTTTAACATTATTTTGATAGTATGTATATGTCATAGTTTCTAAGTCATTAATTGTTCTAAGTTCTGTTATTGAACAAATAAACATACCATGTGTATCTAAATCTACAATTTGTTCTACTTTAAGTGACATAAATGAATTAATATATCTTGGTAAAAATACTAAACCATTATCACTTCTATTAGGAGTACAATTTTCAAATTTATTAATTGTACGTCCACTAGCAAAACCAAATTGTTCAAATACTTTAAATGGAGCATCTATTGATAAACAGTTAACATTCATCTTTAATGTTTGTTTAATTACATGATATGAATAGTTTTCTTTATTGATTGTAACCGCAATTCTATTAGGTTGGTTTGTTACTTGTGATACTGTATTGACAATTAAACCATTATCTTTTTTACCATCATTGCATGTAACAACATATAAACCATAACCAATATTATATAAAGCGTTTAAATCATTTTTATTAGCTTTTTTATCATCTTTTGCTAAATACTCTTTAGAAAGTTCTAAGGCTAAATTATTAAGTTGTTCTTTACTTTCATTATTTAATGCTGACATGATTCTTACATCATGTTCTAAATATTTTAAGTTTTTAGCTTTTTCAAGTAACCCTTTCATTACACGAGTAGCAGTTGGAGCCCATGTACCATTTTCAATGAAGCCAACTGTACGATTACAGAAGTTTCTTTCAACTAAGTGGTTAATGAACTCTTTCATAAATGGGAAGATTTCTGCATTGTATGTAGTTGTTGCAAGCACTAACTTATCATATCTAAATGCATCTTCTACAGCTTCAGCCATATCGCATCTTGCAAGATCATTTACTACAACTTTTGGGCAACCATTTTCACGAAGTTTTTCCGCAAGCATCATAACCGCATTTTTAGTATTACCATATACAGAAGTATAAGCAATTACAATACCTTCTGATTCTGGTTCATATCTTGACCATTTATCATATAAGTCAATATAATACCCTAAATTTTCTGTAAGGATTGGGCCATGTAGTGGACAAATAATAGCGATATCTAAAGTAGCAGCTTTTTTAAGTAATGCTTGTACTTGTGCGCCATATTTACCAACAATTCCAAAATAATATCTTCTAGCTTCACATGCCCATTCTTCTTCAACATCAAGGGCACCAAATTTACCAAAACCATCAGCTGAGAATAATACTTTATCATGCGAATCATAAGTAACCATTACTTCTGGCCAATGAACCATTGGAGCAAACACAAATGTTAATGTATGTTTTCCAAGTGATAAACTATCATATTCATTAACTACTAAAATATTTTCTAATTTAGTATCAAAAAATTGTTCAATCATTTTAAAAGTTTTGATATTTCCAACTACAGTTGTTTTAGGATATGCTTTTAAGAAATTCATAATATTAGCAGAATGGTCAGGTTCCATATGTTGAACAATCAAATAATCAGGGCATCTTCCATCTAGAGCTTCAGCTACATTGTCTAGCCATTCATGAGTGAAGTTCTTATCAACAGTATCAACAACTGCGATTTTTTCATCAACTATTACATATGAATTATAAGCCATTCCATTAGGAACATCATATTGACCTTCAAATAGATCTACTTGATGATCATTCACACCAACATATAAAATATCTTTTGTTACTTTATTCATATTATTTAACCCATAATCCGTGTAAATTACAGTAAGCATATACTTTTTCTACGCTATCACCTTCGCATAAAGAAAAGCATACAGCTGGTTTTTCAAATGGACGTAGTTGCTTTCTTTGATTACCATATTTAGTTTGAATTGAAACCCATTCGATATAATGTTCTTCAGTCATTGGATGTTCAATACTACCAACTTCTACATACACTTTATTATTTTCCACTCTATATTCAGGAATATGTTTTTCGCGTGATGCTTCAACAGATCCTGCAATGATTTGTTCCATCTTTTGTCCACAACACATAACTGGTACACCAGTTTCTTTTACTACTGCCACAATGTTTCCACATTTAGCACATCTTAAAAATTTTTGTTCCATATAATCACCTCATATAAATTTTATTACTTTTTACTTATATATTATGCCATATTTTTAACAAAGAAGCAAATATTTAATATTATTTTCTTCGCATAAATTTAAATATGATTTCACTATTATCATGATTCCAGCTTTGATTATCTGTAAACATTAAACGTTCATATTCAAAATGAATTTTAAGTAATGGATTATACTTAAATGCACATTTTTCAAGTAACGCAATAGTCTCTGGCAAATATATATGTTCTAGTTTTAAACATCCCATAAATCCAAAAGTTCTAATGATTTTCAGATTATCAGATATTCTAACATTTATTAAATTATCCATCATATAAAATGCAGCATCACCAATTTCAACTACATCATCACTCATTACTACTTTTTCAATGCTTGTAGCATAAGCTAAAGCATATGGTCCTATTGTTTCAATCCCCACTATCTCTAACTCTTTTAAATAAGATACATCAGCAAATGCATATGGTAGAATATAACAATTAGACACACTAAATGAAGTAGACATTTTTGCGGGGGGAAATTTATATAATCTTTTCATATATTTACTATACAAACAATCATCTACTACACTAAAATAATCTGATTCATCACAAATAAATTTACTAAGATTTACACATTTATTAAATGAACTAGAAGGTATACTTTCTACTTCTTTGCCTATAACAACTTCTTTCAATGAGGAAAATCCACTGAATGTATATTTTTTTAATTCATTTACATTAATTTCTATTTTTTCTAATATTTCTCCGGATATATAAACACAAGCATTAGTTGTTGCGGGATTAGAAGAATCACATTCAAAATCAATCATGCACCAATCAAGAATATCACCTTCATAATACACACGTTCTAACCCATTTACTAAAGAGAAACTCCCCTTTATTGATACTACATTCTTAGGTATTACTAACTTATTAATTTCTAATAAAGAAAGTTCAGATGCATCTAACACACTAACATTATTTCCTACTACATATTCTTTCATAATACTTACCTATTTATATTTACCTTTTTACTTATTTTACTAACTAAACTAAATTCTTCATTAATGCTTCTTCCATTAGGTACTAAATAAAATACACAATCATCAAATACATTATCTCTATTTAACATCTCTAAATGATATTTTTTAGCACATTCTATACAACATAAATTAGCATCAACAATTTCTGCACAATTACTATCTTCAAAAACAGTATAACTTACATATCCTTTACCACACATACATTCATCAATACCTTTAGCAATAACTTCTAACCCACTAAATTTATATGTCATATACTCACCCACAGTTCGGAATTATTTCATTCATTAAAAAAACTATATATATTATAATTTATAAATTAAATTTAAAAAAATAATATGATAATAATTTATATAAAATAAATTAGGAGACCAATTTGTCTCCTAATATTCACTAGCATTTTATTTTTTCAACAACGAAATCATCTATCTTACTCCTTCAAATCCAATCGAATTAACAATATCAAAATAATAATAAAACGTGTATAACACAATACTATTATCAACAATTCCTTTCTTTTACATAATCTGTTACTTTTTCGTTTATGTATATTTTTTCTACATTAATACTTTACCATTATTATACTTTGTATTTTTAACATCACTTGTACTTAATAAATGTACTTTTGTAGACTTTTTTATTTTTCTTCCTTTTGTTATAATACCTTTATATGGAGGTATTATATGAAGTATGGTTATGTACGAGTTTCATCTACAACACAAAACACCGCAAGACAAATGGAAGAAATGTACAAGCATGGATTATGTGATAAGTATATATATGTAGATAAACAAAGTGGTAAAGATTTTGAAAGAAAAAAATATCAAATTCTTAAAAGAAAATTAAAGAAAGGCGATTTGTTAATAGTTCATTCAATCGACCGTTTAGGTAGAAACTATGATATGATTATTAAAGAGTGGCGTGATATTACTAAAGTGATTGAGGCTGATATTTTAGTAATTGATTTTCCTTTATTAGATACTAGAGTTAAGGCAAATAATTTAGTAGGCAAATTTATTGCTGATATCGTATTACAGATTTTAAGTTTTGTTGCTCAAAACGAAAGAGAAAACATAAAAAAAAGACAAGCCGAGGGAATTAAGATTGCTAGAGAAAAAGGAATTCATTTGGGTAGGCCAAAATATGTATTGCCTGATAATTTCAATGATGTCGCAACTGCATATTATTTAAACAAAATAAATATACGTGATGCACTAAGTGAATTAGAAATGACTAAGAGTACTTTTTATAAATATTATAATATGTATATTACATTTGCAAAAAAAGACAAATTATGATATAATTTTTACCAGAGGTGATGTATATGGCAAAACTAACAAAGGAAGAAAAAAAAGCACTTAAGAAAAACAAACCAAGTATCTTAAAAGAATTTAAAGCATTCATTACTAGAGGTAATGTAATCGATATGGCAACTGGGGTTATTGTTGCTGGGGCATTCACAAAAATCATTACATCTTTAACTAATGATATTTTTATGCCTTGGGTAAACTATTTAATGTTCTATTTCACTAAAGGTGAAAAAGGATTATTAATTACTGTATTAAACAAACAACCTTATTATCTTGAAGAAGTAAAAGAAACAACAAACGCTGCTGGTGAAGTTGTGGAAGAAGTTATTCAAACACTTAACCCTGCATGTATTTTCATTAACTGGGGAACATTAATTGAAGCAATCATTAATTTCTTACTTATCGCAGCAATCATTTTCTTTACTGTTAAGATTATTAAATCAATGCGTCAAAAATTAGATTACATTAATCAAAAACTTCACGAAAAACAATTAGCTGAAGAAAAAGCTAAAGCTGAAGAAGCTGCTAAAATCGCTGCTGAAGAAGCCGCAAAAGCTGCTGCTTTACAAGCAATCGAAAAAGCTAAAGCCGATAAAACAAAAGCTGAAGAAACAAGCACTAATGAATTGTTAGTCGAAATAATTAATTTACTTAATAAATAAGCAAGCCAAAAAGCTTGCTTTTTTTTAATATTTAATTTGCTATATAGATAGTTTTATGATAAATTTATATATGAGGTATTACTATGAAAAAAATATTTTGTTTATTAACTTTTGTTTTGATTTTTGTTTTTTTGGTTAGTTGTGATAATAATGAATGTAAAATTTATGAACATTCTAATTACTACGAGCTTAAGGATGTCACATATGGTAAAAATCAAAGGCAAACCTTTGATTTAAATTTACCAAAGAATTCTACTACTGGACTCGTTTTATTTATTCATGGTGGATACTGGGTAAGTGGTGATAAAAGTTCTTATACTAATGAAATGGTTGATTGGTGCACTTTAAAAGGGGTTGCTACTTGTGCTATTAATTATCGATATACAAGTATTAGAACTAATTATTTAGATATATTAGATGATATATATGAATGTTTAAGAAAAGTTAGACTACTTTCAAAAGATTATAATTTAAATCTAACAAATGTAATGTTAACAGGACACTCAGCTGGTGCTCATCTTAGCCTTTTATATGCTTATAAAGTAAATATGAGTTCGCCAATTAATCCCACATGTGTTGTTGCACTTAGTGGGCCAACTGATTTAACTGATGAAAACTATTATAATGATAGTAAATTTAATATTAAAATAACATATCTTTTTAGTTCTTTAACTAATAGTTTGATAACTGTAAATAATCACTCTAAAAAGAATAAAGAACTACTTGCAGCTTCACCAATAAATTATATTAATCATAATTCTGTACCTACTATCATTTGTCATGGTACCTTAGATGATGTCGTGCCTTATAGTAACGCCGAAAGACTACATGATTGTTTAAATAAAAATAGCATTTATAATGTACTAATTCCATATCAAAATTCAGGCCATAATTTAGAAAATGACCAAGAAGCAGCAGAATATAAAAATCTACTGATGAATGAATTTGCAAATAGATATTTATAATAAAAATAAGCAAGGAATCTCTTGCTTATTTTTTTAATAAATCTTTAAAAAGTTCGTGATATTCATTTAATGATTTATAATAAGTTCCATTAAAACTTTGTTTGCCTTCTGAATGCAGCATTGAATTAATAACAGCTTCTTCTGTTGCTTCCACTGTTGCTTTAAATATTGTATTAATATAATTATCAGAAAATCTTTCTATTATATCAATAGCTTGTTCTTTATCATGATTTACAATATTTTTAGTAGTAAAAGCTATCATAATATCTCCACTACCATTCCCCGCATAAGATCCAGTTCTGGCAATACCAAGTTCAGCACGTTTGGCAACTCTTTTTAATTGTCTATTATCAAGCGGAGCATCAGTTGCGATAACGACAATAATACTGCCTTTATCTTCTTCTTGTTTTAGATTATAATCTTTAATTAAATCGCCCATTAATCGGCCTTTAATAATTAAATCCTTACCATTTGAACTACCAAAATTAGAATTAACTAAAACACCTAAAGTATATTTTTTATGATTGATTTCAAACACTCTAGAAGATGAACCGATTCCACCTTTAAAACCATGACATTTCATCCCTGTTCCTGCCCCAATTGAACCTTCTTCAAAATCTGCTTTCGCGTTATTAATTGCTTCTATTAAGTTAGTTTCATTTAATACTCTTTTTTGAATATCATTAATAGATCCATCATTACATTCTAAAACCACTGAATTAATAGTTGATGTTGTAATACCAATATCATGATTATCTTCTAACATATAACTAATTAATCCATCTGCTACTTTACCAACAGATAATGTATTAGTAAGTATGATTGGTGTCTCAATTGTTCCAAGCTCATCTATTTGAACTAAACCAATTGATTTTCCAAAACCATTATATACATATGAACTTGCAACTACTTTTTCTCTAAATAAATTTCCTGAATGAGGTAATATGGCGGTAATGCCTGTATGAATGTTATCTTTAGATATTGTATAATGGCCTACCATAACACCATCTACATCTGCTATATTATTATTCATACCAGGTTGTAAAGTTCCAATTTCAATTATTCTTTTCATATTATCACCTATCATTTTATAAATGATACCCTGTAAAATCAGTATTTACAGGGTATTATTATTAATTACTTTTATTTTTGCTTTTATCTCTTGATAAAACTTGTTCAGATAGACCAGTTTGATTTGTTCTATTTCTATTTAATTTTGGTTTAGAGGGATTTCTTTTTTTAGGACGATTTTCTAAAACTACAAAATCTTCTTTAATTTCTTCTCTTTTTTCTAATTCTTCATAATTTACTTCTTGAATTTCTTCTTCTACTAAAGTTTCTACTTTTTCTTCAGTTGGGATAATTGATGGTGAAACATGATTATTATTATATAATTTATCATAGTCATCAATCTTGATTTCAAATGTGTACAAGATATTAGTTGTAGTAGGAATTAAGAAAGTAGTCATTGTTTGATCTTCATTTTCAAACATTAGAATTGGAGATTGAATGGTGTCTCTAATATCTAACATTTCATTAAATGTTGACACAAATAACTGTTGATAACCCTCTTTATCAAATTCATTAGTTATTTTTTGTATATAAGATTTATATGCGTTAACAATTTTTCTAACTTTAATAGTATAGTTAATATCTGTATTTCTTGTTACATAAGCAAATAAGAATAAACCAAATGCAGCTAAAATATCTACAAGAACAAATACAATTAATCCATTTTTTGTTATATGTTCCATTGTGACATTTTTACATGCTAATACTTTACTTTGACTTAATGGTACACTTGAAGTCATAGAAATATTAACAGTCTTTTGAGTTAATGGAATAATTAATTTAATAACATGGCTATTTTCAGCATCTGACTTGAATTTTTCACTTTGACCTTTAATATTAACATACATACTAACAATCAAATTATTGCTGGTATCTGTTAAATTATATATTTCATTAAACTCATTCGCTATTAAATTATAATCATCATAATCAATATTGACATTATTTTTAATAGTTAATTTCTCATTACTGCTTTGAGTATTCGTTTTCTTATCAGCTATTATTTGTGACGGATTATAAATCGGTTTATTACTTGTTTTGTCAATTATCTCAAGTTGCGCTTCCACCCAATATGTATATTCATAATTAATATCTTCAGTTGCCATCTCAATTGAATAATCAAAATCAATTCCGATGTGGTCAATTAAAGTCGCAATATATGAATGGTTTTTACCTAAATATTCTTCTTCATAAAAATTGTTAGGTTTTAAATAAACTTTATAATCAATATCACTTTTTTCATTATATTCTATGTATACTTCTTTACTGAATCTAGCATAACCAATTCCAAATATTATAGAAAATAAAGATAATATGCCAACAATAACAAATAATAATACTATTACAGCCTGTCTTCTTTTACGATAATTACTACGTCTTTTTTTCTCTTCATTTGACATAACATTATCTCCTTTACGCAAATAATTCTCTTAACCAAAGAGTTGGATATCCTATATAGATTATCTTCTTTGTAACATAACCTAATATATCACTTTGTACAACATAACCAGTATCAATGTTTTCTAAAGCATCACCTTTAGTATAATACTTAACTGTACCCCCAGATGAATCTATTCTAACGACACGATGAACAATCTTTGAATCATTTCTTTCAAAAACTATTATATCACCGACTTCAACTTCTTTGTCTTTATATTCTTTATATATGATTGCATCCCCTATTTCTATTTCTCCTGACATACTTCCTGAACCTATAACTAGCATTCCGTATGTAAATTTACATGACATAAGCATTGCAATAGAAATGATAAGAACTAAAAATACAGCATAACCAACATAAGCAAATGGAGATTTTTTAACTGCTTTTTGACTATTTTTATTAGTATATAAAATACTAAGAAATCCAAATATTAATAGTGGAGCAATTAATTTAGTAACTGATTCTAAAATATCCGGAGTTGCCGGAACAATAGTTGAAATATATGGATATATAAATATAATTATACGATAGCATATATTTGGTAAGGTTCCATATTTCTTGCCTACATGTGTATATAAAACATTTGCGGTAACTGAAGGTAAAAGAATCATACCTATGCATTCCATAAACACAGCAAAGTTTTGAAATCTTAATAGACTAGAATAAATTAATAAATCTGAAGCAACCCCTATTATAAAAGTCATAATAGTCATTGTTTTAGTTTCTTGTGATAACAAAACTCTTCTTATAATTTCGATTGAAATGATTATTAGAAAAGCGGGAATAATTGTTGAAATTAGAGTAGTTGAATTTATAATATCTATTGATTTACCAAAACCAAATGATAGACCTAAGACTACTAACAATAAAATATAAATTAAACTACAAATTATCATTATTAATAAAACTTGGCGTTTATTAATTGATAATACACTTCTTTTTTTAATTAGATATGCAATTCCTACACACACTAATCCAAAGAAGATTGCAAACAATAACTTCCAATAATTGATTGGTATTAGTGTAGCAAAGGAAATTATTAATAATAGACTTACAGATATTATAATCGGAATTACTTTATCTCTTGACATATAATAACCTCCTTTGCATATATTTAATACCTAATTTTGAAAAATTTTTACATTAACGATTATGCATTTGATTTAGGAGTAGCACTGAATGTAACAGTGATACTTGTAAATGTTGCATCTGTAGGAACAGCTACTAATTCAATTTCTAAAGTTAATGTTGTAGTAGGAGCAGCTTCAGTTAATGTGTCAGTTGCAAATGTTGCAGTTGCAGTGAAATATTGATTAGTATCACTTGAAGGATTTGTGTTAGCAATAGTAACAACTGGAGTTTCTAATAATGCATCAATACCTTCTTTTTGAGTAGAATACTCAACTTCATAAACTAATACTAGTTTATCGCCAACTGTTTCAAATCCAGCAACAGATAAAGTTACTTCATGAGCACCAGCTTCAATTGTGTTAGTAGAAGAACTTGGTGCTGCAGTACCAGCTGCACCATTAACATCAGTAGGTGTTTCACTTACTACTTGTGAGAAAGTAACATCAAATTCATTAACAGTTACTGCAGAAATATGTGCACTACCAGTAATTTGTAAATTTCTAGAAATTGCAGCATAACCTACACCCATTAATAGAATTGCAACAATTAAAAATGCTACAATAGCAATACGTCTGTTTTTCATAATTATAAATTCCTTTCTTATTATTGCAATATATGTTTGCATATATATTATACACCTTTATTACTTAGTTTTCAACAAAATGGATTTTTTGTTATATAGAAAAAATCACTAGCGTAAAACTAGTGATTTTATCCTCTTACTTGATGATAATAATCTAATGCTTCTTGTAGCTCCTCAATGACAGGAATAATTTGTGCTCTTGTATAACTTCTAATTACTTTAAATTCTTGTCCATTATTAAAGTTGTTAAAATATGGAGCGGCTTTTGTATATGCTTTTAGGATAATAGCAATTTCGTCCGCGGTCGAATATTCATTAGCCTTATAAATATCATATACTTTTTTCATAATTTTTGTATTATCAATATCATTAAAAATATCTTGGTCAAATGTTGACATCAAATCCTCTAAAGTCTTTAATTTATCATATTGGTCACCTTGTTCATAACCAACTTTATAAACTAGGCCATCAGCAGTTTGATAATCTTTCTTAGACGCAATCCATGTTTCAATATCAACTGCGCCTTCATATATTCCATCTGTTTGATCGTAATCTTCTGCCTTAGCTGTCCCTTCATAGAGTTCGGCTAGCTGGTACCATGCTTGACCATTAGAGTCGATTGTATAAGAAATAGCATATACAGTTTCAGTTGCCCCGGCCGGTGATAAAGAACCCGCAGTAATATATAATGTATATTCACACCCATTTGCACCATTAGGGTAACTATCTCCAGTTGTTAAACCGTCAACATTTTCTCTTCTTACCATAACAGTAACCGGAACTTTAACCCCATCAATTTCTACAACCAAATCTTCTCCAAACATATTATCAAAGATTTGTTTATCTTCACCAATATTGCCAATAACAGTGGTTCCGTCTTCCGCATATTTTTCATTAAATACTTGAGCTAAATAATTATATCCATAAGTACTAGTTTTATCATTTAGGATTTGCAGGAATCTATCATAAACGCCATCGATTCTAATATCAAAATGAAAATTAACAAAAGTTGTTAAATATCCTTTTGCGTTACTACCATACTTATAAGTAACATAAAATGTACGATGTGTATGAGGTGGAACCCAGTCATCTGTGTTAAATGTTAATCCAACGTCTGTAACTCTATCTTTAGTTGTAATAGATATTCCATTATCAGTCCCAATTAAACTGTTTGACTCGAAACTTTCAACAAGTTTTACTCCGTGATACCAATATGTAATATCTGTATTATTATGAACCTCTATCTCATATGTAACAGTACCACCAATTTGTTGGGCATTAACAACCGAAGAAAAATTAGTCGGATACATATAATCAAAAGAAACAGATGTTGCACCTGATGTAGTTAACAGTTTGGCGTTAGATATATAAATTTTTTTAACAGGAGGCTTAATGCTAGCGGTACCTGATATATATAAATCTCTACTAATACTAGCATAACCAACAATCAAAAAAGCACATGAAAACAAACATATAATAACAATTAGCAATTTTTTATTAGTTCTCATATCATATACCTCCTTGTACAAAATTATATATTATACTATATCATATTTAAATATAATTTTCAATCTAAATATAATTCTGTTTATTAAGTTTATTATATATCATCACAATTAGTGGTATTAAAACAATTTGTAAGATGATACCAGGAATAGCATTAACAAAGCCATCCATTATAAAAATCATCGGTGTAAACTTAATTGTGTTAAAGCCTAATGCGCTAAACATCACAAGTCCCCAAATCATTCTTCCAACAATCATAGCTATTATTAATGAAAGATAAATGTATATTTTTTTCTTTGGTAATAATTTGTACATAACACCAGATATTAACCCGTATCCCGCAAGTTCAAAAGACATACATAAAGCTGTTGGAAAAAGTGGCGGCATACCGATGATAAGTGATCTAAATATTGGTAAAATTAAACCCACTAATAAACCATACTTCCATCCACAGATAAATCCACATAACAAAACAGGAATATGCATAGGACATAACATAGATCCAATTTCAGGAATTTGTCCTGTGAAATATGGTAATATCATACCTAATGATATAAATGTTGCTGATAAAGTTATTTTAAAAAGTATTTTATTGTTTTTCATATTATCAACAATCCTTTTTCTTTATTTTATATATTATAACATATATATTTTTTTTATTCTTTTAAATGCTTTTTCTTTATAATTAATAAATTATATTCTAAAAAATTTCTTTCCTTGTGTAAGAAGCATTAAAAGAGGGATTGTATCTGTATGCATAATAAACCATCTTTCTTCTTCCGAATAGTCATTTAGTTTAATATCTAAATGATTCATTGCTTCATAAACTTCTTCACTAGTTAAATTTGTAGTACTAGCAATCTCGCTAACTATCATTCCATTTCTAGCATTCTTTTTATTATTATTTTCAAATAAACAAACAAGCACTTTTAAAACATTAATATTACAAAAATTAGATTAAAATGGTCACATTTAATCTAATTTTTAATTGTTTGATTTCTGTTAAATGTATCATTACATCATTAGTGATACGTGTTTCATAAGAAAAAAGTCAGGTAACCATCTTGTGTTGGTTACCTGACTTGAATTTTATTTATCAATTACTCTTATAAATACTGGTTTAGGGCCAGAATATGTTATAACTATATTATCAATTATTATTTCTTTTATGACATCTGGATAGTCTGTAAATTCATCGCTAACTCGCACGACATAACCATTTTTGTTATCAAAATAAAATGATACATCTATATCTTCAATTCTTGCATCTGATTCAGTATTAATTAAACTTTCCAAATGTTTTTTCTGTACTGCTATTTCATGACCCCAATTGTATATATATTCAGGTCGTTTAATTCCATTAAACACATCTGCAATTTCTTGTAGTTCATCACTATTCAATAATCCACTGTTGAATGCATCTTCAATTTCATAATACTCTATATTTTTTGGGATATAAATAAACTTGACCATTAGATTTTGATTATTTCTAACTTCTAAACTTGTATTATATCCATTGTCAAATGTACCATCTGCCTTTAACGTTAATCGTACTATAACATCATTTAATAATTCATTAGAGTGCTTAGTTTCTTTACCAAATACAAATTCGTAATTAATATTAACTAATTTTTCATGAAGAAAATGTTCATTATAATGCTCTGATAGATTTGAGCTTGGAATTAATTCGTAAGTCCCAGCTGCACCAAATAATGAATTCAATATTTCTCCAGAATATCCAAAATATGGATAGTTTTTTTTCAATAAATAATTATATAATTCTTCTGCATATTTCTCAAATTCTTCTTTTGTAGAATTAAAATAGCAAAATCCTAATTCTTCTCTTTTATATATATCAGTGTGAGTAGGTTTAATTAGATCAGATAAATCACTTTTTAGCAAAACACTTGGTTTCACGAAGCCATAGCCATCATCATTAAAGCAACCTGATAAACATAATACAAATACTAATAAAAACATACTAACTACTATTTTCTTCATATAAATTCAAACTCCTCGTATAATATAATAAATAAGTCCTCATTTTTATTGGAACTATTTTACTTATTTATATTATAATGCATAATTAATAAATATGCACTAGAATTTACTCTCTTTGTAAGAGAACTTTCATTCTTTCATATATAAAACAATTTATCATAGTAAAAAGTGACAAAAAGTTTTATATCTTCATCTATATTATATCATTTAGAAATATATCATGTCGTATTATAAAACTGTTATTGGTTCAGTTTTAAAAATATTTATTACTCTTTTCTCTCCTGCCCACTCATATACATTTTCAAATAAAATTTTATGTATTAAAAATATATCATTAACTTTAACTATTTCGATATCTGATTTTAATAATTTGATTATGCCTAAATTAACCATTGTTGTTTCATAATCATCCAACTTATGTTGTTCTTTAATATTTGCAATATTCTTCAATACATTTGTATCATCATATACATATGGATCTTTAATCATTTATAAAACTCCTTTTTATCGCAAATACAGCTGTTTCATAATCAATTTGACCACTTGCATATAAATTTAAAATATTTTTATTTTTTTCACTTACTTTTCCATTTCCAGCGGTTGATTCTATGATCATGGCAAGATTAGTGTATTCTTCGTTATTATTTTTAGGTAGTTCTATCTCAAAGGGAAAACCTCCTCTTAATATTACCTGATTTAAAAACATTGATACTGCATAAGAAGTATTAACCCCTAATCTTTTAAAAATGTTTTCTGACTGAACTTTTACATCAGGTTCTATTCTAATATGAATCAACTCAGTTTTATTTATTGATTTATTCATTTTAAACACCTCACACTATTTTTGTATCACATTTGATATACATTATGCAAGTTTTTGACTATCTTTTAAAAAATATTTTCACTAAAAAAGTCAGTAAGCAAATCACCTTATATAATTTACCCACTGACTAATTTACTTATCTATTAATTTCGTTATTAATATCTTCTAATGTTCTAATTTCTTGATTACTAAATCCAATTAGCTTACTTCTATGCATTACTTCTTTAACGGCATCTTTGATAACTTTTACTAAAATATCATAGTCTTTATCACCTTTAATACTATCATATAATTTTACTAGTTTAGTTACTTTATCGATTTTTTCTTCATTTGATAACTTATCATCATATGATATATACTTACCTAATTTATTTCCAACAAACGAAACAAGTTCATATAAATTTGATGTTAATTGATTGTAGTATTCTTTAGTGCCTTTTTGGTATAGTTGCTCTATTTTTTGACCACTTGTATGATAGAATGATGGAAAATTATTTAGTAGCTCTAAAGCACTTTGTTCATCACCTTTTGCATATAATACTTTAGCTTTATAATTAATAGCTTCAAGTCTATAGTTTTCTACATCACAACCTTCTAGTATTAAATCACATACTTTAATAATTTCTTTTTCATTTTTAACAAGTACTTTAGGATCATTATCTGCCACTCCGCCTGTTGTAAAGAATAAATAGTTAATCATTATTTCATAATCGTTAGGATAGGCTGATCTTGCGGCAATTGCTAATTCTTTTGCTTTATTCCAATCATTATTAAAAAACCAGGCATTATAGATTTCTTTTTTAACTTTTTTGATTTCTTCTTCAATTAACATATAGTCATATCCCATTAATTCATCAATCGATACACCAAAGAAATGTGATAAAGGAAATAATAATGTAATATCAGGGTATGTTTCGTTGTTTTCCCATTTGCTAACAGCGGCAGGTGTGACATTGAAGATTTCTGCTAAACCTTCTTGTGTAATTTTTTTAGTTTTTCTTAGTCTTTTGATGTTTTCTGAAATTTTAATATTCATAAATACATTCCTTTCTTAAAGCATATTTGCTTTTATTATTTGTAATATCGGCCTTAATTACAATAGAAACATTGTTTCTATTAATATTATATCATCAAAAAAATGTATTTACAACCCACTGGTAGTTAACCATATATTAACTAAAAGTTAAGTTTTTAATTATTGATATTTTCCAGCTCTAAAGAAGTCCATACCTTGTACTATTAACATTAAAAGTGGAATAGTATCTATGTGTGTCACAAACCATCTCTCATCATTTGCTTTATCATTAATTATTACATCTAAATTGTTCATTGCTTCGTATACTTGATCTACTGTTAAATGAGTCATTTTTGAAAGTTCATCAACTGTTAATCCATTGTCTCTAATTCCATTGTTATTGTTTTCAAAGAAAGCTACCAAAACTTTCAAAACATTCATATTACATAGATTTGACAATGTTCTATATATTTTTCTGATTTGCGTAATATCAATTTTTTCCATATCTTTAAATGATGATACTAACATTGAATTAATGTCATGTGATAACACTCCACCATGTTCTTCACCATATGCTTGCATAATTGCACAATTATTACCATACTTACCATCAATTAATTTTTGTGCTATATCTGATTTTTTATTTGAAGTGCATGATCCAGTTAATCTACAAATTCTATAAACAGCATCTATTAATTCTCCATCATCTTCAATACTTTTTAAGTATGAGTGTAATTCAATATATATATTATTAATTGATGTTATAGGTTCATACCCAATTAATTCATCAATAGTAACAGAATAGAATTCAGCAATTTTTGGTAGCATAGTAATATCAGGACACGATAAACCTAACTCCCATTTTGAAATACTTTGATTTGTAACGCCAAATATTTCTGCCAATTGTTCTTGAGTTAAGCCTTTTTCCTTTCTTAACATTTGTAAGTTCTCTGCTATTTTAATAGTCATATATTTATTCCTTTCGTGATATGGTTTTTGTAATCTTGCAAGTTTTACAATAGAAACTTGTTTTCTATTAGAAACTTTGTTTCTATTAACATTATAACATCATATATGGTTGTAGTCTACATATTGAAAGTTGGAATTTTACTATTTTACCCAACTGATAGTTGGAATAATAGTTCAAATCCCATCAATCGACAATTATTCCAACTACAGTAAAATACCCTATATTCAAATCCCATTAGTTGTAAAAATCTAATAACTTCTCTAGAAAATAAAAAAATTGCTCCAAATACGGAACAAAATCTTTTAAATAGGTCTTAAAACCTATATATTTGAACTATAAATCAAGTGACTTATAGACACATTCTAATGCCTTACTGCTACCATATCTATCTTTTTAATAGGTGTATGAGACTATAAGTCTTTCCTAAATATTACTTAATAATTTGGATATTAAATTACTGTCTGATTCACTTATGGAAAATATCTTTTTACCTAAATCTTTAATAGAATGACCTAAGTGATAAATTTTATTTTGATCGATAATTATATATCTATCATGCACATTAGGTGTATATCTTACATCTAATCCTCCATATTGACTATTAAATGTGTTTATATCTCTGCCTAATAGTCTAGTATTAATACTAGTATAAATAATTACTTGTACATTTCTATTTTTAACTACTAATCTATCTAGTATTGTTCTATCAACATAATTATCAATTATAATAATTTCATTAATGGCACTTTCGAATATTGATTGTATCAAAGTATACGCATCATAAAGCTGTCCATCAAAAAATAATTGTGAATTTTTTAATTCTTGTGGTTTATAGTTATTTTCAATATTACTAACTCTTTCATCAAGTGACTCAACTTTATTAATAAGTCTTACATAATTTTCATTAGTAACAAGAGATCTTTCCTCATTAATAACATAACCTGTTAATAAATATTCTTTTAATATTTTATTTGCCCATCTTCTAAATTTTATTCCTTCAACAGAGTTAACTCTATAGCCTACTGAAATTATCATATCTAAATTATAAATATTAATATTTCTTTTTACCCTTCTATTTCCTTCATATCGAACAATTTCCATTTTGGAAATTGTTGAACTTTCTTCTAATTCATTTTCAGATATTATATTTCTAATATGTTTATTAATTGCAGGAACATTTACATTAAATAACAAAGCCATTTGTTCTTGAGTCAACCAAACAGTCTCCTCTAATGGAGAAACTGTTACATCAACTTCCACAGAATCATTATTGAACTTTACAATTTCATATTTGTTCATTATTTGTCACCTCTATTAATTCTACACCATTTAAAATAACATCAAGTTCTGTATCAAGTGCATTTGCATATTTAACTAAAAAGAAAATAGTTGGTGAATTGCTCATATTTTCAAATCTTGTTATTTGTTGTCGCATTACTCCCATTTTATCAGCAATCTCTTGTTGAGTGTATCCCAGTTTTTCTCTTAAAAATACAAATTGCATTACTATTTTTGCTCTAAGCCATCTTTCTTGTTGTTCAATTGCCATTTCTTTTAATTCTTTATTATTATAAATTTCTGCTATTTTATTTAATTTTTTCATAACTGTACCTCAGTATAATTATAACATAAAAGACTATATTTGCAACATTTTTGTATCATAGGTAACTAAAAAAATAAATCTCAAAAAGAGACTTATTGTATCATTCTAATGTCTAACTGCTACGATATCTATCTTTTATATAGATGTATGGGACTATAAGTTTTTCTTATAATCCCATATTTCTTTTATACGTATCAATTAATGCGACAATACATTTCTTATCCATAACTGAATCACTCATTTTAATTTCGTATTTATGTCTTTGAATAGGTAAACATTTATTTATATCAGTTAAAATATTTGATATCAAAGGAATAAAGAGAGGATTCTCTTCATCAGATCCATATATTCCTATAATATGTAATTTACTAATAAATGTTGGATAATTCGCTTCATTATTATTAAAATAGTCTTGCATTCTTTCCATAAGCGTAAAATAAAGAGCAGATGGATTTCCACAATACATAGGAACAACAAAAACAATTTTATTGTAGCTAATACTCAAATCTAGTAAATTGTAGATATCATCATAACGATATTTACACTTATTGACCTTCATACATTCATAATTACATTTATTACATGAATTAATAAACAAATCTTTAAAACTAATAAATGTATCGTTATCATTCATCATATATTTTACTATATTTTCAGAATTTCCATTTGATCTCGCACTAAAGGAAATGTATAAGTTAGAGATATTAGTTTTAGGTAATAGAATATGATTAGAGTTATTTTCAAATATTTGATCTAATGTTAAATTATATTTATCAATTAACAACATTAATTTATCATAACTTATTTCATTAATTCCTTTTTCTATTTTATTAATAGTTGATTTAGAAGTATAACCTAGTTCTTTAGCAAACGCTTCTTGGCTTAATCCTTCATTTATTCTTATTTCTTTAATTTTTTCTCCAAGTTTACTCATTGTTTGTAATTTTTAACACTTTCTCATTATTTTTGTTGAACAATTCTTTTTCTTTGTTTGCTTCATTATTTAATATAATTAATCTTGTTTGTGGAGGTATATTTTCTTCTATAAGTTTTGAATTGTAAAATTCTAAATTAGATAATATCGCTAGTTCAATTGTAGAAGCATAGTCTCTAATGTTTCCATCTTTATTTGGATTAGATTCTCGCCACTGTTTCGCAGTCATACCAAATAAAGCAACATTTAATATATCTGCCTCACTAGCATAAATTTCGTTTTTTTGTTCTGTTGTTAAATTTACTGTTATTAAATATTTACTTACCGCTTCAGTATTTATTAAATAGTTTAACTTGACGATTAATCGTTGTCCTTGCCATTCTAATTTATCGCTTTCTAATGACTTTAATCTTTGAAATTCCTTTATTATATATAACTTAATTTCAGGAGAAATCCATGAAGCAAATTCCAAAGCTATATCCCTATGAGCATATGTTCCTCCTCCATATTTTCCTGCTTTTGATTTAATCCCTATAGCGTTTGTAGATTTTATCCATTTTGATGGTGTCATAACAAAAGAATTACGTCCATATTCTTTTTTAAAGGTGTCGAATTCGACGCGGTTAAAATTTGGATTGTTTAAAGTTTCCCATAAACCAATATAGTCAATAGTATCCTTTAATCTCATCCAGTTTTGAATAGGATATCTTGGATCATCATTATTTAAAAATTTTGCTATATCTGTTAGACTAACATAGTCATCATCACTAAATCCTGTAATAGTAATTTCTTTATCTTTAACAATTATTTTACTCATAATTTACACCTCCTACCGCCTATATTATATCATAAAGTTGATTAATAATCAACTGATGAGTTAAAAAAATAAGCCATCGTAGATGACTTATAGACACATTCTAATGGGGCGAATGATGGGATTCGAACCCACGAGTGACGGAGCCACAATCCGCTGTGTTAACCACTTCACCACATTCGCCATGGCAGGGGCTGCAAGAATCGAACTCGCATTGACGGTTTTGGAGACCGGTGTACTACCGTTGTACGAAGCCCCTAGGTGCTATAATATTATATCAAAACTTATCTATAATTGCAAGTGTTTTGTTTTTTTATAAAAAATAATACAGTAGTTAACTACTGTATTTAATTAATTATCTCTAGATTCAAAAGTTTTACACATTGTTTCTTGTGACTTCCAAGCTTTTTCGTGATACTTAGTTTCATTTTCACTTTGAATAGAATCTGAATAACCTACATTCTTAATCTCTATCCTATCAGCTCTACATCTTGAATCACATTCAAACACACAATTAATAGCATCACAATAGACAGAAGTTTCTGGTTTTAATGTATCTTCGAAATCTGCAAATTCATAATTGTATGCATTTTTCCCTTTTCTAACAAAACTTAAACAAGCTGTTTCTTTTTTAGATCTTGCTGCTGGACCTTCAATATCAATAGCTCCTCTTGCACAAAGATTATTTGCATTATATCCACAACTAGTAACTTCACACTTTAATTTTGGCAAAACAATTCCTCCTTTTTATAAATATATTATTTCGCTCTTTTATTGTTTTTATACAACTTTCTTAAATATTTTTATTTATAATTTAAATTAGTTGACAAATTCATAAAAATAGCGTATAATATTATGGCATGGAGCAATACTCAAGAGGCTGAAGAGGCGCCCCTGCTAAGGGCGTAGACCGGGAAACTGGTGCAAGGGTTCAAATCCCTTTTGCTCCGCCATTCGTATTGTGGTCCATTGGAGAAGCGGCTTAACTCACATGCCTTTCACGCATGCATTCATGGGTTCGAATCCCGTATGGATCACCATTTTTTGAAATCCAGTTATGCTAAGAAGCATAACTTTTATTTTTATATATAAAAGAAGGTATATGTATGAACAAAAGAAAAACTAAAATCATTTGCACAGTAGGTCCAGCCATTGAATCTGAAAAGATGCTTATTCAAATGTTCAAAGCTGGGATGGATGTTGCCAGACTTAATCTATCACATGGATCACATGAAGAATGTCTAAAGAGAATGGAATTAGTTCAAACTGCTAGTGCCAAAGTAGGTAAGCATGTTGGTATAATGCTTGACACAAAAGGTCCTGAAATTAGAATTGGTACATTTGAAAATAATGAATGTTACTATGAAAAAGATGATATTGTCACATTATACAATTATGATATCCCAGGTAATAAACAAGGTTTCTATGTAAATTGTCCTGAATTTTTTAGTGATATTCAAATAAATAACGAAATTTTAATTGATGATGGTAAAGTATCATTAACTGTTTTATCAAAAGATGATAATACAATTAAGTGTGTAGTCAATACTTCAGGAAAACTTAAAAACAAAAAGGGTATTAATGTTCCCGGTGTTTCATTATCAATGCCATTTATTTCTAAAAAAGATTTTGAAGATATTAAATTTGGTTGTGAACAAGGTGTTGATTTAATTGCTCTTTCTTTCGTTAGACGTCCAGAAGACGTAATTGAAGTTAAAAATTTAATTAAAACTTTTACTACTAAAAAAATTGAAATCATTTCTAAAATTGAAAGTCAAGAAGCACTTGATAATTTAGATGCTATTTTAAATGAAAGCGATGGTGTAATGGTTGCCCGTGGTGATTTAGGTGTTGAAGTAGCGCCTGAGGCTGTTCCTCTATACCAAAAACAAATTATTCAAAAAGCTAACAAGTTAGGTAAACCTGTTATTACCGCAACCCATATGATGGAATCAATGATTTCTTCTCCGCGTCCAACACGTGCTGAAGCAAGTGACGTTGCTAACGCGATTCTTGATGGAACTGACGCGGTAATGTTAAGTGGTGAAAGCGCAATAGGTCTTTATCCAGTTGAAAGTGTTAACTATATGAATAAAATAGCCCTTGCAACAGAAGCTACAATTGACTATGAAGCAAAACTTCAAGAAAACCAAAAATTTACTCAACATACTAAGAATGATGCTATTGGGGCTTGTATTTCTCAATGTTGTATTACACTAGATGATGTAAAAGCAATCCTTGCATTTACTGAAACAGGTGGTACCGCAAAACGTATTTGTAAATTTAGACCATCTGCGCCAATTATTGCTTGTACTGATAAAGCTGAAACTTGTCGTAGATTAAGTTATTATTGGGGTGTTTATCCGGTCATTACTAAATATGTTAATGATATTAGTATGTGTGATGAAATCGCCATTGATGTTGCTAGAAGTTTAAACATTGAAAAAGATTCTACAATCATTATCACTAGTGGTTTTGGAATGAGACACGGTGTTACTAATACAATTAGAATCATTGAAGTAGAATAAAAAAAAGCAATCAAGTTTGATTGCTTTTTTATTTTTCAAAATATAAGTCTTGTAATAATTTATTAATACTACTTACTGTTTTAGCTTCTACTTTAGCTTCACCATTAGTTACCTTAACTAAAGCAGGATAATTAGCAGTACCTTCGAAATCACTCATTACTTGTGCAAGTTTTGCCATAGTTGCTTCATCACATTCAAATCCATATAAGA
The DNA here is from genome assembly GCA_017411715.1 of Bacilli bacterium. GTDB lineage: Bacteria > Bacillota_I > Bacilli_A > ML615J-28 > CAG-313 > UMGS1109. The sequence goes on from JAFQPO010000007.1 coordinate 67,633, forward strand.
AAGCAGCTTCTTTATTTTTTCTTGCATAGTTTGCATATTTTAAAACAACATCTTCAACTAATGGAGTTTCTTCATTATTATTATAAACTAATACATAGTAATATTCAGCTTCTGATTTTTTAGGTTCTTGAACTAAATAATTTTCAAAATCTACAGCTTTTAAATCACTTAACTCTTTATAATCAAAAGGTTTTGTAATCATTATAATTGTGAAAACAATAATCCCAACTGTAATTACTCCAAGTGATATTAAATAAAATAAATTTAATCTAAAATTACGATCTCTTCTTTTGTTTTTCATATATATACTTCCTAACTAAGAGCGGCTTTAATTTTAGTAGCTTCATCAAAATATTCTACTACACGCCCTCTTTTTACTTTTATTAGTGTTGGTGATGTTACAATCTTAATATCATTATAATCTTTGGTATCAATTGGAATAGTATTACGACAATTAGTTGTTGTCAAACATTTGCCCTTAATACCTTGATTACGTTCTTCTGATGTATTGATAGAATAAACTCTTAAATCTCCTGTATTATAATAATTTATAATTTCTGGTTCAAGACGTGCACACACTTGGCAATCATTACGATGAATAAATATGTAATATGTTCTTTCCTTTTGATCTAACATATCACGATAATCAATATGTTCCATTGTGTCTAATGATGTTGCTGGTGTTTGACCTTTGTGATTATATTTACAGCCAGGAGTAAATAATACTAATAGTAAAATTAATCCAAATAATAAAAATTGTTTTTTCATCACTAATACCTCACTTATAATATTCTACCATAAGATAAGATATTTTTCAAGTTAATAACTATTTTTCACTACTAACTAAAAGTGATTCTCCAATTTTCATCATTTCTAGTTGTGATAAATAATTAGATGCCACAACATACTCCATCCCTTGGCTGTAGAAGAAAACATTATTTGTATCAACAACATATATATTTTCTGCCATTACTACAACGCTTCCTGTTAAATATGAAGTAGATGCAGTCTCATTTAAGAAAGCATAAGACTCAATGATTGTATATGGAGTATCACCACTATACACAATTACTGAACGCATATTAGAAGTTGTTCCGGTTCTTAGTTCATCTTCTAGTTTTGTGTTTTCTGGAAAATATGTTGGATATGTAATTTCTCTAACAAAATTAGATGATGCATCTTGATATATTTTTGATACAGATACCAATGTTTCTGTTGCGTTAAATAAACTATTTTCTAATTTTTTGTTTTCTTCATATTCTGTTACTACAAATCTTGTTACTAAGTTTTTATTTTCATCATATACTTGAACTTCTTTTAAATTCATTGTTTTTTCGTCAAAAATAATTTTTTGTGTACTAGGTAATGCATTCTCATGCATTTTTGCTGATAATTCAATTATTTTAGTATCATTGCTCGTAGATTCTACTTTATTATCATCTTTTAATATATCAGATGCAAGTGATTCTAAAATATAAGGATAACTAGAATTACTAGGCCATGCGCTCTTAACCATAAAAGTTTTATTAAGCGATGGTATTAAAACATGAACTCCATTATCATTTTTTAAAATGATTTGTTTGTCATTCATATTGGGATTATCTATTTCCACTCGGTAAAGATTGGGTTTTTGATAATATGTAGTTATTAAACATTCTTTTGTTCCAGAAGGAAAAGTCGTATATAACTTTCCTGATAGTTTATAGCTATCTAAACTTTGAATTTTTTCAGGAAATGAAATCGATACTTCTTTATTTTTTCCACATCCTACTAAACTTATACCAAATAATATAATTAAACATAAACTAAAAATTCTTTTCATTTAATCATTCCTTTCATCAATTAATAATATGAATTAACTTTTCATTTATGAATAAATTATAATTTTATGGAGACAATATTTAAAAAGGAGGAATAATTTTGAAAACATTTAAAACAGTATCATTAATAGTAATCATTATTGGTGCCATTAACTGGGGACTAATTGGATTATTTGATTTTAACTTAGTAGGATTTCTTTTTGATAACATTAGTGTTGTTCTTTCACGTATCATCTATTCAGTTGTTGGGATCTTTGGTATCTTATCATTAATCCTATTATTTGTACCAGATGATGAGTTTGAATACACACATCATAGATATAAAAAGGAATTAGAATAAAAATAAGGGCCTATTGGTCCTTATTTTCATCTTTATTTTTGGAATTTTTAAAATGTTCATAAGCTTTCATAATTTCTTTTAAGCAATGGCTAATACCAGACTTTGACATTGGTTTGCCTAATACTTTTTCTGAAAACTCACTTAATTCTGATAAACTAGAATCACTATATTCTTTTCTTAATTTAATAGCATCTTGTAATCTGCTTGAAAGTCTTGTTACTAAATTATGCTCCTCTAAATACTTAATGGCTTCTGCTTGAGCCTCACAATAAGCAAGTGATTTACTCCCGTTAGCAATATCACAATTCATCGTTCTATTAACATTATTAGATAAATCTCGGTAGATTCTAGCATCTTCAAAATATAAAACCCCTGCACTTGCTCCCATAAAAGCAAGTGTTTCACTTATTTGTTCACTTTTTTTGATATACAACAAATATCTATTTTTCTTATTGATAGTTTTAATATTAATGTATGCTTTTTTTAATATGTTAGTTATTAAATTTGCGAGGTCAATATTACCAACATTGATTTCTAAATGATAGTTGCTTTTTTTAGGATCATTGACAGACCCTTTGGCGATAAAAATTCCTCTAACAAATGATGACTTACAACAATCATTTAATAACATATCTTCTGTTATAACATCAAATGGCATTAAATGAAAGTCATCAATAATTTCTTTTGCTTTTTCGTTTATTTCTAAAGAATATATATGATGATTATTAATGTTTTTATTATTTTGATAAGTTATTTCGGGACTAATACCATATTCTTTTTTTAAGTATGGAAGAATGAAACGTAAGACACTTGGTAAATATGTTTTTATCGTTAAACGCATTTTGCCATTAGCAAATGCTACTTCACTTATACCATGAAAGATTCCAAGGATTGTTGCTTTTTTACAACAATTATCCATATCAAGTCCCATCAATTCTTTTTTTACATCTTGCGCGTATGACATTATTTTGTTTCCTTTTTAATACTACTTATAATATTATGACTAGCAGCACATGCAGTGCCTGATGCGAAAGAGATTTGTTTAACAGGATAGTTTATAGCATCTCCTACCGCATATATCTTCTTAATATTTGTTTCATAGTTCGAATCAACATTAATAAAACCTTTATCAGATAGTAAGCCAGGATATTTTTCATTTAGGTTTTTTAGAAAACTTGTACCAGGTATAACCCCATTATTTATAAAACAGCCATCAACATCTATTATTTCTTTACTAGTTTTAATTTGTTGTAAAAAGAATTTTCCTAAAAATTCAGTGATTTCTTCTTCATGGAATATTACATTATCATGGTTTTTTTGTTTTTTGCCAAATACATGAATAGTTTTAGCAATTGGTTGTAAATATTTTAAATCATTATTGATTGTTTTGCCAGCTAAAGCAATTACTTTATCTTTATATAAAGCTCCATCACAAACACTACAATAACTAATACCTTGACCAAAGAATTTATCTTCATTTAAAATACCAAGTTTTTTATTAATAATACCAGTTGAAATCAATACATATTTACTAAGATAACTTGTTGTATTAGTAACTACTTCAAAGTGTTCTTGATGTTCTTTAATATCAATTACTTCATCTGAAAAGTAAGGAATATTAGCTGAAAATAATTGTTCTTGAAACTTCATCGCTAAATCAATCCCTTTGATTGATTTTTCACCCAAATAGTTATTTATTTCATTAAGGGTTGCTATTTTTGAACTAGGGGCCGATTTTTCGACGATAGCCACATTTATTTTAGCATTTTGTAAATATATACCCCCCGTAATTCCAGAAGGCCCTGCGCCAATAATTAAGCAGTCAAATTTTAAAGAATTCATTATTTAATCACCTTTAATAATTCTTCAGGTTTATCTACAACATATTCTGCGTTATTTTTACTAAATTCTTCTTTAGTAGTTTGACACCAAGTAACACCAATAGTTTTAATATTAGGGTATAACTCTTTAACATTTTTACCACATTCAATATCAATAATCGTATCACCTACGTAGTATACTTTACCAATTTTTTTATCAGCGATAAAATCTAACATCCCCTCAGAATCAGGCTTTGGTAAATATAATTTATCAGCACCAATTATATCATCAAAGTAATGTGTAATATTATTAAGGTCTAATCCTAATTGAACTGCTTCTGTTACTTTATTTGATAAGATAGCAAGTTTATATCCACGTTTCTTTAATTCAATTAAAACTTCTTCAATTCCATCATATGCTTTAACACATTCTTTTTGTAAGTTAGTTGATATTTCACGATATGTCTCAATTACTTCTTTTAAATGTTCTTCATCTTTAACATATTTTCTAAAAGATACATTTAATAAAGGTCCAAAGAATGCATGAATTTCTTCAATTGTATATTTATAATCTGGAATACATTTATCAAAAGTCATCATTGTTGCTTTTTCGATTAATTTAAATGTGTCTAAAATAGTACCATCACAATCAAAAATAACCCATTTACGTTTTTTATTATTTTTAACTATTTCTTTCATTTGTTCACTTCTTACTTTTGAAGGAACCTTACCTTCTTTCCAAAGTGATCCACCATGATATAAGAATTCATTACTACTAACCATGTGGAATTTAAAGACACGGCGTAAAACTAAGAACAAAATAGCCACCACAATAAATAATACAGATTGAACTTGAGCAATTTTGAATTCCATTCCAAATAGTGTAACAGGTAGTGCATCAGTTCTTAGAATTTCAATTCCAAAACGTGTCACACCATAACACATTAAATATAAAGCAACACCATCACCAATATATAGTTTATTAGTTTTCTTACGTAAGATGAAAATCAATAAAGCGAAAAAGATATTCGCAAGTGATTCAAATAAGAATGTTGGATAATGATATCCTATAGAACCATATTCAACAATATACATATTATCAATAATAAATTCAGGAATTAACATATGTCTTAAAATTTCTCTTTGATGTAAAAGTTCGGCACTTGTTAAATATCCACTGTATCCACCAACAAGTGGGCCATATGCTTCATGATTACAGAAATTTCCCCAACGACCAATTGCTTGGGCCATCATCATAACCGGTAATACAATTTCAATTAATTCTAAGAATTTTAATTTTCTAATACGGCACCAAATAAATAAGTAGATAACTACCATATATATAGCCCCGTGTATCGCAAGTCCACCATCAGTAATATCTAATAAGTTAATCAAACCACTTAAAAATCCATCTTGCCAATATACAGCACTTAAAATAGAATTATAACCTTGAGGTGGAAACATCATATAATATATACGTGCTCCTAAAATACCAAGGATAATTCCCCACATTACTCCATTTAAAGTAGTACCTTCATCAAGTTTTACTTTTTTAAGGAAAAATTTATAACCAAAGTAAGACATAGTTAAGGCGCCACCAATTACAAATAACGCATACCATCTGATTTCTAATCTATTAAATAGTGTAATTAATACTGGATCAATTCTTTTTGGTGTTATATGTTCAACTCCAATTGGAGCCTTATAAGCCCATGAACCAATCGCATATAAAAGAAAAAGTGCTAGTGTTAAAATACCAAAACAAATAAGTGATATTTTTCTAGTTTCTTTTTCTCCATATAAATATTTCATAAATTCACCTCTTTTTCTTTTGTGATAAATACCCAATCAAAAAACCAATAAAATTTAATATAATATCAATAACATCAAAGACTCCAACTCTTAATAATAATTGAATAAGTTCTATGATAAAAATCATTAATAAACCCAAATATATATGTTGATTGAATTTCCGAAAAAATATTCCAAAAGGAATAAATAATAAAATATTACCAATTAGATTTCGAAAAACAATTTTATTTGTAAATATTAATTTTATCCATTTAATAATATAATCAATATCAGACACAATCATTCTATCATTAATCGGTCTTACAAACATAATTAATATTAATAAACATATATATATACTTAAATTAATATATTCATTTTCAAATAATTTCTGATCAAGGCAATAACATGTAATAATCACTACTAACATTAGAATACATATATTTTTAAGGGTGAAAACATTCATTCCTAAAAACCTCATAACTAAAAACATTAATATTCCAACTAAAAGATTAATGATTATTGTTAAACTATATTTATAATACTTTTTATCCATCATAAATATAGTATTCGTAATATCTAAATTATTATAAAATTTTTCTTAAATATTCTGCGGTGAAAGACTTTTGTGATGTGGCAACTTCTTCTTTAGGGCCACAAGCAACAACATATCCACCCTCATCTCCACCATTAGGACCTAAGTCAATGATGTAATCGGCACTTTTAATAACATCTAAATTATGTTCAATAATTATAACTGTTGCGCCGGTATCTACAATTCTATTAATCATATCCAGTAATTTTTTGACATCATCTGAATGAAGCCCAGTTGTTGGTTCATCAAAGATAAATAATGAATTACTAGATATCTTACGATGCATCTCACTAGCTAACTTAACTCTTTGTGCTTCTCCCCCTGAAAGAGTGGTTGCGCTTTGACCAAGTTTAATATAACCAAGTCCTACATCATATAATGTTTTAAGCTTAGTATAAATAGCTGGGATATTTTCAAAAAATTTAGTTGCTTCTTCAACTGTCATATCTAAGACATCCGCTATCGTTTTATCGCGATATTTTACTTCTAATGTTTCACGATTATATCTTTTACCTTTACATACATCACATTCAACATATACATCAGGTAAAAAATGCATGGCGATTTTAATTACACCATCACCCCAGCATGATTCACAACGACCGCCTTTAACGTTAAATGAGAAACGTCCCTTAGTATATCCTCGCATTTTTGCTTCTTTTGTTTCAGCAAATAAATCACGAATATTATCAAAAACGCCAGTGTATGTTGCTGGATTTGATCTTGGAGTTCTACCAATTGGTGATTGGTCAATTATAATTACTTTATCTATTTTTTTATCACAAACAATATCATCACATAAACCAACATCAACTTTTGATTTATATAATCTCTTTAGTAACATATTCGCAAGTGTGTCATTAACAAGTGTGGATTTACCACTTCCTGATACACCAGTTACAACATTAATAGCTGATAAATGAAAATCAACATTAATATTTTTTAAATTATGTTCTCTTGCGCCTAAAACTTTAATAACTCCTTTATCAAGTGGGCGAGAAACTTTAGGTGTTTCAATTTTCTTTCTACCTGATAAATAATCAGCAGTAATAGAGTTTTCCATATTCATAAAAACTTCTGGTTTGCCAGCTGCCATCAGTTCTCCACCATGGACACCAGCACCTGGGCCAATATCAACAATATAGTCAGCTTGACGCATAATTTCTTCATCATGTTCAACTACAATTAAAGTATTTCCCAAATCACGCATAGCTTTAAGTGAATCAATTAGTTTTTGATTATCACTTGGATGTAAGCCAATTGATGGTTCATCTAATACATATAATACACCTGTTAAACTAGAACCAATTTGAGTCGCTAGTCTAATTCTTTGTGCTTCACCACCAGAAAGTGTTCCTGCTGAACGAGATAAAGTAAGATACTCTAATCCGACATTTTTTAAAAATGTTAATCTTGCGATAATTTCTTGTAAAATCAATCTTGCAACATTTTCATCTTTTGGTGATAAATTTAAATTATTCAAAAAATCTAGTGCTTTTAAAACAGAAAGGTTAGTGAATTCATATATATTTAATCCATTTATTCTAACTGATAAAACCATTTCTGATAATCTTTGGCCATGACATTTTGGACACGTAACATCTTTTAAATATGAAGCATAATATTCTCTTTGCATATTTGATTGAGTTTCTTCATATCTTCTTTTAATTAGATCAGCTAGTCCCTCAATTACCTTATGCTTACGCATTGTTATTCCACCACTAGAGTGTATTTCATAATTGATTGGTTCTTTTGAACCATGTAAAATAACATCTTTTTGTAAAGTAGTTAAATGCTTGTATGGGATGAATAAATCAATATTATAATACTCAAATAACTTCTTATACATTTGCCATTCTAAATTTTCCGTAAAGACAATATTTTTTAAATATCTAATGGCCCCATCCGCGATTGATAAATTCTCATCAACAATTAATAAAGATTCATCAATTGAAGAAATAAAACCTAAACCCTTACACTCATCACAAGCTCCTAGTGGAGAGTTAAATGAGAAAATAGCCGGTTCTAATTTACCAATTGAAAAGCCACAATGTGGACATGCAAAGTGTTCACTAAATAAAATTCTTTCTCCTTCAATATCAACATATAGTTTTCCTTCTGAAAGATGAGCAGCTGCTTCAATTGATTCATATATTCTTGAACGATTTTCCGGTGTTATTTTAACTCGGTCAATAACAACCATAATATTGTGTTTTTCATTTTTATCTAATTTGATTTCTTCATCTAAATCAAACATTTCATCATTGATTAATATTTTAGCATATCCATCTTTTCTAAGAATTTCTAGTGTTTTTTCAAATGTCCCTTTTTTATTTTCCGCAATCGGTGATAAAATAATTAGTTTTGAACCTTCAACATATGTATATATCTTATCAACCATTTGTTCATATGTTTGTTTAGTTATTTCTATATGATGAACTGGACAAACAGGTTTACCAATTCGAGCATATAACAAGCGTAAATAGTCATATATTTCAGTGACTGTTCCTACAGTTGAACGTGGATTACGAGAAGTTGTTTTTTGGTCAATCGAAATTGCTGGTGATAACCCTTCAATTGAATCAACATCAGGTTTAGAACTATTATCTAAAAATTGTCTAGCATAAGCAGATAAACTTTCAACATATCTTCTTTGCCCCTCCGCATAGATTGTATCAAAAGCAAGTGATGTTTTTCCACTACCTGAAACACCACTCATAACAATTAGCTCACCGCGTGGTAAAACAAGATCAACATTTTTTAAGTTATTTTCTCTTGCGCCTTTAACAATTATATAATCATTTGGTGTTATCGGTTTTGTATAACCTGTCAAATCATTTCTTTTATCTACCATAATAACACTCCTCTCTATCTAGTTATTATACCACAATATCATTAATATTTTCTTGCTTTTGCAACAAATGAATAAGAATATATACTTGAATCTTTTTGTATTCATTACATATATTACGCTTATACAATATTGTACTTGTGTTGACATTTGTACAAATGTATGTTATAATTTTTTCAAATTAGGAGGGCATATGGCAAAAGCAACTTATCGTAACTCAATAAGATCTCAAAAAATGATTAAACAAGCTTTCTTAGAATTAATTAATACTACTAATGATGTCTCTAAAATATCAGTAACTGATATTGTTAATAAAGCAAATCTTAACCGCGGAACTTTCTACTCTCATTATGTAAACATTGAAGCTTTAGTTAAAGCAATTTTTGCTGATATCACTAATGACTTAAATAAAGTATTGGAAAGTTTTAGTCCCGAATCATTTAAAGAAAATCCTAGCTTATTTTTTAGTAGTTTTAGTAATCACATTATGGATAATGAATTATTCTACAAACAGCTTGCTAATGGAAATTCCGCAAAACAACAGCTAGATTATCTTTGTAAGATTATTAATAAACATATATCTTCTAAATATCTAGCATACTATAAAGATGTTAACCCTGATATGCTCTATGCATTAAGTGATTACTTTTCAAATGGAATGTTTGGACTATATGTTGACTGGTTAAAAGGAACAATTAATTTATCACTTGATGATATCAATTTATTATTAACATCTATTTTTAATAAATCAATCCCTACTTCTGTTACAAGTGAAGAATAAAAGGTTAAACTAGAAACGAATATATTCGTTTCTAGTTTAACCTTTTTTTATTCATAATCTAATGTTATATCACCAGTATCTGTTGTTACTTTACAAATACCTCCTGTTGTTGAAAAAGGAGAGTCTTCTTTGCCTGTATTTGAATCAAGGAAAAATATTTTATCTGATCTAATTGTTCCAGTTACATCACCTGTTGATGTTTTAATATAAATATTAGCAGCGTCAATTGAATTCAACTTTACATCACCTGTTGATGTTTTAATATTCATATCATTTGTAACAACTAAATCAGTTAATTTTACAGTTCCGGTTGAAGAACTTGATTCATAACTATCACAAGTAGTTTCACTAATTTCTATTTTTCCAGTACTTACTGTTACGTGAAGTTTACCACCAATTTCAAAATTTTCAAGATATATTTTTCCAGTTGATGCTTCAATTGTTACATTTTCTAAAACTTTACAATTTCTAATTTTAGATTCACCAGTTGATGTTTTTGACTTTAAGCTAGTAATACTTGAATTTTCAATATAGAAATCTCCTGTTGAAAGGTTTGAATCAAGGCTTTTAACTTCTAACCCTGATAAATTAATATTGCTAGTATCAGAATCAATTACTAAATTATCAATTTTGAAAGCATCTAAAATATTAATATCACCAGTATCATTTTTAATTGTAACATTAGTAAAAGCATTTTTATTTATATACAAGTCGACACATACTGAACTCCAATTAACAAAATCATACCAGTTTTCAATTTTTGTGTTCTCTATAATCTTTAATACACCGTCTACAACTTCTACCATAAAAGATATTTTATTATTTTCTAAACTAGAAACAAAACTTTCTCCTTCACTAATATATAAAATATCAACATCCGCTGTATCTAAATCACATTCAATACTATTAAATTCACCTTCTATACTATATGTATTTGGCACTAATTCTTCTGTTAATTCACCAATATTAAATTGGTTAGCGGCTAATGTTACAATCGCAACAGTCAATCCTACAACAATTAAACTAACCGCACTTATAATAAATACTTTAATTTTCATCTTTTTCACCTCTTTTAATAAATAATGATTTTATCCATAAAATAATTTTTTTACATAATACAACCATTAATTTAGAAAGTTTGAAAGTTAGTAAACCAAGAAGTAACGCAGTTCCTAAAAATGCTAATGCTAATCCAATTGTAAATATTCCACTAGCAGCATGTCCCATACAAAGATCAAGAATTCCACCTACTATAATTAAAGATGATGCGCCTACTGAAATAGTAGATGCCGCTAAGGCAATAACACCAGACCAAAGTCCTACATATAAACTTAATATTACAGATAGTAAAACAATCGCAAGCGGTATCCAAATTATAGCAGTTGATGCAATTACAACAATCTCCCATGTCTTTAAGCTTCTTTTAGGAGCAAATTTTTCTTTGACAAGTTTTGGAATTGATACATTTGATAAAGTAGCTTTTACAATTTCATCGATTGAATCTAAGCTAGCTATGGCTTCTTCTTCGGTTTGACCTTCTTCCATTTTATCTAAAATTAATTCTTCATAAAATTCAATTGTTTGATCAATATCTTTTTTAGGAATACCAGATAATCTTTTTTTAAGCTCTGTTAAAAATTCTTGTTTATTCATTAGAATTTTCCCCTTTCGTTACAAAATTATAAATTGAGATTACTTCTTTCCATTCGTCTTTAAATTCTTCTAATCTTTTTAAACCCAAATGTGTAATATGGTAATATTTTCTTAGGCGGCCACTATATTCTATTGTTCTTACAGTCAAAAGTTCTTGTGCTTCTAGTCTTCTTAAAATAGGATATAGCGTTGATTCGCTAACTTCAACATATGGTTTCATATCTTTAATTATTTGATAGCCATATGATTCTTCATTCTTGATTGCGGCTAAAACACAAACGTCTAATAGTCCTCTTTTTAATTGTATGTCCATAAAATGCCTCCTTACACACAATATTATACAACGCATAGTATGTGTTTGTCAAGTAAAAAGAAAAAAACCTTACTAAACGAATAATCGTTTTAAGTAAGGTTTTCTTAAATTTACAAGATTAATTCTTATGCTTCTACAGGTTCGCCTTTTCTGAATGCTAAGCAAATGAATAATACATGGCAAGCACCCCAAACACCTAAACCAGCACCACATAAACCAGCAAGTGCGAAGAATACAACACCAACTGCAGCAAGAGCAGCAACTTCGAATGCTCCGCCTAAAGCAGCAATAACTACACCGATTAATGATAATACAGCAGCAGCAGCTACTAAGATATATGGGAATAAAGCAAAGAAGAATACACGTTTTTTACCGAATCTTTCAGTAGTGTATTGTAATTCTCTGTTTGGTTGGTTAGCAAGGAATGGTGCGAATGTAGTTCCACCTAAAGTTGCTAAGTATCCATAAATGTTAATCCAGAAGAAATTCCAATGTAAACCAAATGCAGCAAGTGCTAAGAATACTTGGCATGCAAATACTAGTGGATATGCAGTCCAATAAATTAAGAATTGAGTTGCATGTTTAACTTTTTCTCCAGATTCTTCCATGCAGCCTTTAATTTGTGCAACAGGTGCTTCAGCTAATTTGTACATTGCTAGGCAGCAGTAATATGCAGCAAGTACCCAAAGTAATGCACACACCCAAGGTAATACTAAAATGAAGCTAAGAACAGCCATGAATTTTGACATTCTTTTATAGTTTCTTAATAAACAAGCTTCTTTTACAAATGCTTTAACAGCAGCTATAAAATCCATAAATATCTCCTCCTAAAAATCTTATAGTACATATATTATAACAAATTTTTACCTTTATGTCTAATTAATTACATTATTTAACCATTTCCGCAAACTCATCTTCAGTTATTATTTTTACACCTAATTGAGTTGCTTTAGCAAGTTTTGACCCTGCATCACTTCCTGCTAATACATAGTCAGTTTTCTTACTTACCGAACTTGATGTTTTACCACCAAGAGATTCAATTATTTGGCTTGCTTCATCTCTAGTGAACTTTTCAAGCTTACCAGTTAAGACAAAAGTCTTACCTTCTAAGATATTACTAATGTTTGAACTATCATTTACAGGTTTTACACCAAGTGCATCTAACTCATATATGATATCGACATTTTGTTGATTATTAAAATAGTCAATAATACTTGTTGCCATTACAGTACCGATATCATCAAGAGTAATTAGTTCATCATATGTAGCATTCATTAAATCAAAAATTGTTTGATATTTTTTAGCTAATATTTTCGATGCTTTACTACCAACAAAACGAATACCTAACCCAAAGATAAATCTTTCTAATGTTTGAGTTTTACTCTTTTCTATACTAGCAAATAAGTTATCAAGTTTCTTAGTGCCAATTCTTTCTAACGATAACAAGTCATAATAATATTCTTTTAGTTTATATATATCTGTAATATTAGATATATATCCGTAATTATAAAGTTGCTCAATTTGCTTTTCACCAAGTCCTTCAATATCCATTGTTGAACGCGAAGCAAAATGGATAATTTGTTCTAAAATTCTTCCACCACATTCATCATTCACACAATAATGTTCAGCCTCATTCTCTCTTTTTACAAGCGGGCTATGACATATAGGACAATATTCTAACATTTTAAATGGAACGCTTGAATCACTTCTTCTTGAAAAATCAACATCAACAACTTCGGGAATAATATCTCCGGCTTTTCTAATATTAACATAGTCACCAACTCTAATATCCCTACTAATAATGAAGTCTGCATTATTTAAAGTCGCACGCGAAACTGTACTACCTGATACAATTACCGGATCCATTACCGCGTTTGGCGTAATAATACCAGTTCTTCCAACTGTAAAGATAATATCTCTTAATTTAGTAGTTACAATCTCGGCAGGGAATTTATATGCGATAGCCCATTTAGGAGTCTTCGCAGTATAACCAATTGTATCATATAAATTTAAATCATCAAATTTAATAACAATTCCATCAATATCATATGGAAGATTTGGTCTTTTTTCTTTATACTCTTCTATATATGCTATAACTTCTTCAATTGTTTTACACTTACGATAGTTTTCATTTACACTAAAGCCTAAACTTGCAAGATAAGATAATACTTCTGCTTGTGATGATATCCCGTAATTTTCTGGATTAACTAAGACATATGCAAATTGATCAAGTTGTCTACTTTTTGTAATGTTCGCATCTAATTGTCTTAAACTACCACCAGTTGCATTTCGAGGATTGGCGAAGAGTTGTTCGTTATTTTTTAATCTTTCATCGTTTAGTCTATTGAAGACTTCTTTTTTCATATATACTTCGCCACGTACTTCGAGTGATAAATGATTAGGAATAATTTTAGGAAGTGAGTCGATTGTTAAAACATTTTTAGTTATATTTTCACCAACAACCCCATTACCGCGAGTTGCTCCTAATACTAATAAACCATCATTATATTTAATACTTGATGCGATACCATCGATTTTTAATTCACATGTATAACTAATTCTTGATAAATCAACATGTTCTTCTTTTAAAATCTTTTTAATTCGATCATCAAATTGATATATTTCATCATAACTAAATACATCTGCAAGCGACTGCATTGGCACTTCATGAGTAACTTCATCAAGTTCTAATTTTAAATAATCGCCAACTTTTTTAGTAGGTGAATTATCAAGTACTAATTCAGGATATTCACTTTCTAATCTTTCTAGTTCCGTCATTAGACTATCGTATTCCGCATCACTAACAGTAGGATTATCTAAAACATAATATTCATAACCATACTGATTTAGAACTTTAACTAGATAAGAAATACGTTCTTTAATTTTGGAAATCATATCACTTTTTTCCTTTACTCATGTTTATTAATTTTAATTAATCCTTGATGTCCTTTCATAATACGACGCAAACTATTATCTTTTTCAAATAATATTTGCACAGTCATATCATCTGTAGAAATTACTAACCCGTCTCCAAAGTTATTATGACGAACACGATCACCAACTTTGATTTCACCCGGCGCAACATCATCTACTTTAGCAGCTTCAACTGATGCGCTAATTTCTTGTGGTAATAAATATTCTTTTAAGAAACGAGACTTCATATTTCTAACAGTACGACCATAAATTAATCTGCGATTAGCACAAGTTAGATATATTTTTTCTTTTGCTCTAGTAAACGCAACATATGCAATTCTACGTTCTTCTTCAATATCACTATCATCTCGCATTAAAGGGAACAATCCTTCTTCTAAAGCAACTACAAAAACATATTTAAATTCTAATCCTTTAACAGAATGAATAGTTGATAATGTTACACCAGATTTTTCTTCCGGTAAACCAACAGATTCATCTAAAATTACATCATCAAAACCAATCTTTAATTTATCAACATTACTTAATTCAGGATGTGTTTGGTCAATTGTATATAATATTGATTTAAATTCTTTTAAATTAGCTTCACGATCAATTTCTTGATTATCTTCTTGTTTAATAAATTCTAAGTAACCAGTTACATCTAATAAGTAATCATAGAATTCAATTAAAGGTAATTCATTTAATTTTTCTTGTAAAAATTCAACCATTTTAGTAAATTCTACTAATACTTGTGACTTAGATGATGGTGATGTTTCATTAATTTTAAATATTGCGTCAAATAATGAAATACTTTCACTATCCATTAAATCTTTAATCTTACCAATTGTCTTATCCCCAATTCCTCTTGATGGTTGATTGATAATACGTTTAAAATGATTGAAATTATCTGGATTAATAACGAATTTAATATAACTTAACACATCTTTAACTTCACGACGTTTTAAATATGATACTCCACCAAAGATAGTGTAAGGTATTTTATTTTCAATAAATGAAAGTTCAAAGTTACGTGATATTACATTACTACGATATAATACAGCTATTTCATCATAACTTACACCTTTATTGTGTAAATGTTTGATTTCTGAAGAAACAAAGTGTGCTTCATATTCGAAATCATATGCTTCATTTACCACAATATCACGAGGACTGCCTTCGCGTTCACTATATAATTCTTTCGGTTCACGGAACTCATTACATTTAATTAAACTATTAGAACCTTTAAGTAAGATATTAGAAGAACGATAGTTTTGAACTAATTTGACAACTTTACAATTATCATATTCTTCCATAAATAAATACATGTTATCAACACTAGCGCCTCTAAATGAATATATGCTTTGGTCATCATCACCAACTACAAATACATTTTTAGTAGCACCGGCTAATAATCTAATAATTTCATATTGAACACGATTGGTATCTTGGAATTCATCAACTAAAATATATTTAAAACGGTTTTCATAAAAACTTCTAACATTTTCAAAATCACTTAATAACTTTTTAGTTAATAATAATAAATCATCAAAGTCAACTAAACTATTATCAAATAAATGATCTTGATATAAACGGTATACTCTTTCTGTAATACCATTTAATTTCCCCATTCCATTTTTATAATTACTAATTGCATTACATACAGAACGTGGAGTAATAATTTTACGATTAATATTATCTTCTTTAAAAATGTCTGTTACAATTTTAACTTGGTCATCATCATCGATAATTTCAAAGTCATTCTTATAACCTAACATTTGGATATTATGTCTTAATATTTTCGCACAAAGCGCGTGGATTGTAGAAATTGTAACTCCTGTTTTAGAAGTACCTAACATTTGATTAATTCTTTCTTTCATTTCATTAGTTGCTTTTTTAGTGAAAGTGATCGCAAGAATATTAAATGGGTCGATATTTTCTTCTTGAATCATATAGGCAATTCTAGTAGTTAGAGTTTTAGTCTTACCAGTCCCCGCCCCCGCAAATACAATTATTGGTCCATTAATATATTTAACAGCTTCTAATTGTTCTTTATTTAATCCTTTCAAAAAATCCATACTAGATTGTGAAAGATGATTTTAAGCCTACAGTGCGATTGAAAACCACCTTATCTCCTTTCGAAGAATAGTCAGTAGAGAAATAACCATTACGAACAAATTGATATTTATCTAGTGGTTTAGTATCTTTTAAATATGGTTCAACAAAACCATTCTTTTTAACCCATGAATTGGGATTTAAATTTTCTTTAAATGTTTTTGCGTTTGCAACTTCATCTAAAATAAGTGGTTCAAATAAATTGAATTCCGCATTAACCGCAGTAGTTGCTTCTACGAAATGAATTGTACCATTAGGTTTACGATCTTTAAATCCGCTACCACTTTTTGTAAGTGGATCATATGTACAATGAAGTTCAACAATTTCACCATTTTCATCTTTAATTACTTCATTACATTTAATAAAATATGCATTCATTAAACGAACTTCTAAATCTTTTGAAAGACGTTTCCAATGTTTATTTGGTTTTTCTTCTAAAAAGTCTTCACGTTCAATGTATAAATATTTAGAAAATGGAATTAGATGTTCGCCAAGTTCTGGATTTTCCATGTTATTTAACGCTGGTAAATATTCTACTTTACCTTCTTCATAGTTTGTAATAACAACCTTCAATGGATTAATTACTGCCATTGGACGAGGAGCTTTCATTTTTAAATCTTCTCTTAAGAAATGTTCAAGCATTGCATAATCAATTGTTGAATTAATTTTTGAAAGGCCTGTTGATAAAATAAATTCTTTTATCGCATTAGGTGTAAATCCACGACGTTTCAATCCTACTAAAGTAGGCATTCTAGGGTCATCATAACCAGTAACTAATTTTTCATCAACTAATTGTTTTAAATATCTTTTACTCATAATTGTATTAGTAATACCTAAACGACCAAATTCAATTTGACGAGGTTTGTGTTCAACATCACAATTATTAATAACCCAATCGTATAATGGACGATGATCTTCATATTCTAAACTACAAAGTGAATGCGTAATACCTTCAAATGAATCTTGTAAAGGATGCGCGAAATCATACATCGGATATATACACCATTTATTACCTGTTTGATGGTGATTAATATGAATAATACGATAAATAACAGGGTCACGCATATTTAAGTTAGGCGATGCCATATCAATTTTAGCACGTAAAGTCTTTTCGCCATTTTGATACTTACCATTTTTCATTTCTTCAAATAGTTTTAAGTTTTCTTCAATACTACGATTACGGTATGGAGAATTAGTGCCCGGAGTTTGAGTATCACCACGATAACGTGCTAATTCTTCTTGAGATAAGTCACAAACATACGCAAGTCCTTTTTTAATTAAAAGAATTGCTTTTTCATATGTTGCGTCAAAATAGCTTGAACCATATACAATAATTCGTGGATTATATCCTAACCATTCTAAATCTTTAATAATTGCATCAACAAACTCTGTATCTTCTTTTACCGGATTAGTATCATCAAAGCGAAGATTTGTTGCGCCATTAAATGACTTAGCAAGTTCAAAATTAGTAACAATTGCTCTAGCATGACCAATATGTAAATAGGCATTTGGTTCAGGTGGAAATCTTGTTAAAATATGATCCACAATATTTTGTTCTAATTCATTTTTCATTATTGTTTTTATAAAGTTTGATGTTTCGTTCATAATGTTTCCTCTATTTTTTCAATGTTTAAAGCATTAGCATAATCACGATAAAGAGAAATTAATAATTCACAATCTTCTTCAATCTCTGAATCATCAAATGCTATTAACATTACTATAATTTTTTTCGTTTCATTTGATATTGCGGTACGATCAGTGTCACTTGTTGGTGTTCCAAAAGGACCTATTTCATCACAATATACCGGCATGTTAGTAATATTGATATGGCCACGATTAATACCATAGTAATCATCACTTTCATTACCTATTCTAATATATATATTTCCACATATTTTATCCATATCAACACAACACACACTACGCATTGTCTTAGCAGATAAAATATTTCCTAAATCTACAACATCATTAATTCGATATAAATCCATTCCTTTAACTAGTCTTCTAATTAATGCTTCAGTTGCTAGTCGATATCTCGATGGATCTTTACCTAATTTCTTATAACCATCGCGCGAATGTTTAAGTTTTGGAATATTAACAACTTCTGTTATATCATATTTATTATTGAATTCATCTTTTAATTCAAACAACATCTTTTCTACTTCTAAAGTATTTTTTACACTAACATCCATACTATATGCAAATACTTGGAAATTAGGAAGTTTAGTTTTTAGTTCTGGACTAATTGTTATCTTCATTAGTTAATTCCTCTACTTGCATTTTTAATCTTTCATATTCTCTTAATTCATCTTTTAAAGTTAAAATATCATCATATTTGCGATCAATCACTAATTTTAAAGCACTAAGTTTTTCATAAAATGATGGAAGATTCTTTTCCATTTCATCTTTATCTTTAATTAGATTAATGATTCTTAAGTTCAGTGGTTGATTAGCAACATCATCATACATTTGTTTTTCTTTCTCAAATTCTTTAACCGCATCATCTAAACTAACTTTAGCTGCTGCTAGTTCTTTATCAATTTCAGATAATGGAATTTTAGAGAATGGATCGCATACAGCGATTCTTCTTGTATCTTGAATCATTGAATATGTTTTATTAAGTTCTTTAATTCTTTCAACTAACTTAGCTCTTCTTAATAAATATTCATTTCGATATTCTAAGAAGTTTTTATATTCTTTTCTAGATGTTAGAGTGTTATTTAAACGATGAATGTATTCTTCAATTTCTTTGATTTTCTTTAATACATCATTATATATATTTTTATGATAATTATAATCATCCATTAAAGCTTCTTTTTTAAGTTCCACTTGTTCAAGTTCTAAAAGATGTTCTTTAAGCATTTTTAATCTTTTTTCTTTTTGATATGCTTTATTACTTTCAGTATCCACATTAAGAAGTTCCTGGTGGAAAATAGGTAATAAATCTTCTAGTTTTGAAGCAAGTGATGCATTATCTAAATTTAAAATTTTAGTTCTAGTTGCTTCATCTTCTAATTTGTGAAGATGTTCTTTTTTCTTGTTTTCATATAACTGGCTTAATTTTTCTTTAAATTCTTGTTTTCTTGATTCATTAATTTTTAATTCTTGTTTTAATGAATTTACCTGTTCATATGAAACAACTAATATTCTATCATTTAATTCTTCTTTTTCTTGATTTAATTTATTTATTTCTAATCTTATTTGTTCAAGTTCAGAATCTAAATCATTGTATATTTTTGTTACTTCTTTTTCGCTTGCTAATAGATTAGTCGATATTTCATGACCTTTAGTCTTTAAGAAATTAACAATTTCATATAACTTAGCATCAACTTGAATATCATCTATTGCACCGACAAAATATTCTCTTAATACTGCATCATATAAATCAATCATTTCCTGGTATTGCATATATGAAGCAATACTAGTCTGTTGAATGTTTGAAATTTCTGAATCTGCTTTAAAACGAAGTTCTTCTAATTTAATATATCTATTAGAAATTTCAGTTTGAAGATTTGCTTGTGTTTCTTTAATATTTGAATTTTCTTCTTCAGCATTCGATAAAGCAATTGATTCTTCATTATATTTATTTATTTCATCTTCAATTGAAGCTATTTCATCGCCAATGATACCTAAGCGATTTTCTAATACTTCTTGATAGATTTCTAAATATTTTCCTGTATAAAAAGATAATATATCATTTATATTAACACTATCACTAGAACTAAGTCTCTGATTTAAAGCCTCTTTTAATTGTTTAATTTCTTCGGCTTGTGAAGCAATAATACGCT
This sequence comes from Bacilli bacterium, assembly GCA_017411715.1. Taxonomy (GTDB): domain Bacteria; phylum Bacillota_I; class Bacilli_A; order ML615J-28; family CAG-313; genus UMGS1109. The sequence continues at coordinate 88,410 of JAFQPO010000007.1, forward strand.
CAAGTTCTTGATTCATTGGCTACCTCCTTAAAATAAATTTTCTTCTAAATTATGATGATGTTTTGTATCTTTATTAACAATTGCACATTCAGTAGTTAAGAATAACCCAGCTGTACTAATCGCGCATGTTATGGCACTTTTGGCAACGCTTGCGGGGTCAATAATACCAGCTTTTAGCATTGAGCAATATGTGTTTGTTTCTGCGTTATACCAAGTTTGATGACTAACTTGTTTAATAACATCAGAAAAATCTAATCCTGCATTTTCAATAATTTGTTTAAAAGGTCTCATTAATGCTTTTTTCAAAATATTTAAAGCAGGTGTATAATGCAAATATTTAGATGGCAAATTTAGTTGTGAGGCAAGTTCATAAAATACTTTTCCTCCACCTTCAATTACCCCAGAGATGCTTGCGGCTTTAGTAGCATTTAAAGCATCTTCAATTCTTAGTTTTAATTCTTTTTGTTCAGTTTCTGTTGTCGCTGCAACTTTGATTACCGCAACTCCACCTAACATTTTACTAATTCTTGTTCTAATTAAATCTTGTTCATATTCACTTTGGGTTTGATTTAATTCTTCTTTTAAAGATTCTACTCTTTCTAAAATTGCATCAACTGATGCATCTCCATCCATGATAGTTGTACGTTCTTTATTGCAAATTACTTTTTTACAACTACCTAATACATCAACTGTACTATTTACTAAATCCATTTGTAATCTTTCATCAATAAGTGTTGCGCCTGTTAGAAAAGCAATATCTTCTAAAAATTTATCTCTTTTTTCCGCATACCCATATGCACGAGTTGCAAGACAGTTAAATACCCCACGCATCTTATTAACTATTAAACTAGATACAACTTCTTGATCAATATCATCTGCGATAATAAGAATCGGGCGTGCATTTTTAATAGCAACTTCCAAATAAGGTACAAGTTCGCTCATCGCATTAATTTTACGATTAGTTACCAAAATTAATGGATTTTCAAGCATTGCGAGTTGTTTGTTTTTATCTGTTTGCATATATGGTGATATATATCCTTTATCATAAGAATATCCTTTAACAACATCTAAAAAAGGATTAAGACCATTAGCATTTTCAATTGAAATAGCTCCATTAATACCAACTTCTAAATATGCATTTTTAATTAATTCACCAACACTCGTACTACCAGAAGATATAACAGCAATTCTTTCTAAATCATCCATTGAAGCAACCGGATGACTAACCTCAGTAATATAACTTAATACTTGAGGAAGTAAATACTCTAACCCTCTTCTAAGTAACACTGGATTTGTACCATTACTAATTTCTTCAAGACCTAATTCAATTAATGAGGCAGTTAAAATAATAGCTGTTGTTGTTCCATCACCCACATAATCATTTGTTTTTGAAGCAGCTTCATTAAGAATTCCCACTCCTAAATTAGCAAAATGATTATCAAGTTCAATAGATGCAGCAATTGTTGCGCCATCATTAACTATCATTGGTGCCCCAAAATCTTGTTCAATTATAACATTTCTGCCTTTTGGTCCAAGAGTTACTCTAACCGCATCATATAGTGCTTGTATACCTTTAGCAATTTCACTTCTTGCGTCTGTTGAAAATTTTACTTCTTTTGCCATACTATTCCTCTACTTTCGCAAGTACATCAGATGTATGCACTATATATAATTTTTGAGAATTATCCACAATTATTAATTTAGATGCTTCAATTATTAAAAGTTCTCCAACTTTAAATAAGGCTTCATCTTTACTAATTGATACTACCTCATACACATTATTACAAACATTACTCATATATATAAGTGATGATGCTTGATGAGGTTTTACTACAAGTTTATCTTTTAACGGTACTATCATTTTTTACCTCCAAAAAATAATTTCCTTTTTTACTTATTATACCACAAGCCATCAATATTTTCAAGTGATAGTGATTTTATTTTTTTAGAACTATTCAACCTTAAAATTAGAATTTAAAAATTAATTATCTTACTTAAATCTTGCTTAATATGTTACTTAATAAAAAAGGCTAAAAGCTTTTTCGCTTTTTGCCTTTTTATCTTTTCTTTTTTCTTAATGACACAAAAACTATTATTAATAGTATGAACAACACTATAACTGCGATAACCGCAAGTGCCCAACTTAACACAGGTATTCCAAATAAAATTGGACCAATTTCAGTTGGTAAAATAATACATGCCGCAATCACAAAAGCAATAAACATTAAAGATAGCATCAAAGATGTTAACCAGTAATCAATCTTTTGAGTTAACTCTTTAGTTAAAGAAACATCTATTTTAGCACGAGTTTGTCCTTTAATTGCTAAATTCAATAAGTTATAAATTTGTGATGGAATACGAACACTACGTCTTGTAGATGTATATACATCATGGGCAATTTTAGCTATTTCTTCTTTAGGTGATGCTTTTGTGATAATTTCACGCTTAATAAATTCGCTCATAATTGAGCCAATACTAACATCATCATTTAATATTTCTATAACACCTTGAATTGTCATTGCGCCACGAGCTAAAATTGTTAATCCTCTTGGGAAACTAACATTATTTTCATATGACATTTTGATAAGATCAGAAACAATTTCTCCCATATCAAAATCAACAAGCCCTGTATTACCATATTTATCTAATAAATATTCAATATCAGTATATAACTTACTATGATCAATTTCACCTTTAATTGTACCAATTGCCAAGAAAGTATTTTTAAGTTCTAAAGCATTACCTTCTACTATCGCATATATCATACTACGATAAATTTGTCTTTCTCTTTCAGATAATTTACCTACCATTCCAAAATCCATAAAGACAATTTTACCATCTCTAACATATACATTCCCTGGATGTGGATCCGCATGAAAGAACCCATCGGTAATAATTTGCTTAATATAGTTATTAGCAAGTTTAACACAAACTTCTTTCAAATCATATCCATACTCTTCTAATGTACTTCGATCATCAACTTTAATACCATTAATATATTCCATAACAATCATTCTACTAGTCGAATAATTCTCATAGATTTTTGGTGCGGTAATATAAGGGATTCCTTTATTAAGTTCTAAGAAACGTTTGGTATTAAGAATTTCTTTTTGAAAGTCAAGTTCATCAATTGTAACACTCCAAAGTTCATCAAGAATACTTTCAAAATCAAAAGTATTATTAAGCTTAGGATAAATAGCAAGAAGGTTTACTGCTTTTTTAAGTAAATGAATGTCACGTTCCATTACTTGTCTTAAATCTTGATGTTGAATTTTAATTACTACTTCTTCTTTATTTAAAAGTGTTGCATAGTGCACTTGAGCTAAAGATGCAGACGCAATTGGTTCAACAGAAATAGTTGAGAAAACATCAGATATTTTGCAGTTTAATTCTTCCTCAATTATTTTCTCAATATCTTCATATGATAAATTAAATGAAGTATTATCACGTAATAAACTTAATTCTTTACAATATTCCATTGGTAATAGATCAGTTCTTAAAGATAGTATTTGCCCACATTTAATATATGTAGGGCCTAAATCCTCAAGAATTAATCTCAATTTAAGTGGTGTGAGTCCACCAACTATTTTATGTTTATTTAATATTTTTACTATTTCGCGAAGTCTAGAATTACTCTTGTCCTTCTTCATCTTCAATTTCTGGTTCTTCCTCAAATTTATATTCATCTAATTTTGCTTTTAGTTCTGCAATTTCTTCTTCAGTCATGTCTTTTACATGATCCATAACACTTTCAATAGGACTTGCATTTGATTCATGAACAGTAACTTCAACACGAGGCATACGTTTACTAACATCATGTTTCAATTCTTCACTTAAGATTTTTCCTTGTTCAACTGTGATTTCACCTTTTTTAGCAAGTTCATCAATGATATCTTTAGCTTTTTCAGTTGTATATGCTAAAGCACCAATCCCTGCTAAAATAATCTTTTTTAAACCTTCAGAAAATTCTTCTTTTGTATACTTCATAACAATTCCTCCTCTAAAATATTATATGTAAATAATACGAAATAATAAACATATTGTAAACATATAGTTAATAGACACTTTCTTAAATGTATTCACTATTACTTATATTATACCAAAAAAATACTTTAAATATATAAAAAACACTCTTTTAAAGAGTGTTTTTAGATTAAATTACATATTTTTATAAGTATGACCATCTTCGTATGTATAATACTCTCTAGCAATACGTTCATTTTCTTCAAGTGTACCAATTCCGCACATTTTAATCATTTGCATTCTAGCTTCATTCTTTTGTTTTTCAATTGCTTCACTTCGATCAATAGTTGTATCAGGATATACTAAATCACCAATATGCATTGTCACGAAAGGATTGCGGCGAAGATATTTAAAAATACCTTTAGGTTCGCGATATGAATAAGAAATTGGTAAAACTGGAATATTGTGCTTATATGAGAATAAGAATGTCCCTTTTTTAAATTCTCTAATTGGTACATAATAATAAAACATTGCTTCTTCCGCATATATATGTAACCAGTTTTTCTCAACTAACAATTGATCAATATCACGATATAATTTTTTAAATCCATTAACATTACTTGTAATTGGAACACATCCAGCTAAATGATACATTCTAGAAAGTCCAGCTGTATTATTCTTTTCCCAAATTAATACTTTTGGTTTAGGAAAACGAACAATTGAGCGAAGTACTAAATAATCCCATACAAATACATGATTACTAGTAGTAATGATCCCTTCTTTTTTAGCAATCTTTTTATATTGTTTTAATTTTTTCTTACCTTCTACTTTAACCATATATCTAATACGAGCAACAGGTAATGCTAAACCATACCAAAGAATATTAAAAAAGAATCTTTTAAATTTAAATGCGCGACCTTTTTTAACAAAGTCATAATTTTTATCTAAAACATCATGATACTTAGGAGTAACATGAAGCATATGTGTGTCACTTTGTGTAGGGTATATAAACTTAGTTTTAGGAATATACATATATATCCTCCTTCAAATCTGGTACATTATATCATATTTTGTCACTTCTTGCAAGTAATTTTATTTATACCAAATATGAAAAGCTAAAAGGAAGATATCATAATTATAAGCATAAAAATGATAAAATAGAAAACAAAAACTTTTCTATTCTTATATTATCTATTAATTATTCTTTATCTTCTGAAATCGATTCATTACTTTAATTAGTTTTATTCTATTATAACGTTGAAGAATTACAAACAATGCATCAAATAGCATAGCTAAAATAGATGTTACAATTACCGCAGATATCCCCCCTAATATCGGGATAAATATTATTGGTAATAAACTAAGTACCATAATAACTTCATGAACAATTTCAGCTTGACAAGTTGATCCTATAATTTCTATAATTGTTTTTTTACTTGTATCAAATGTGTCAGGATTATATGTCGGAAGATATTTTTTCCATACTCGTACACGCATCAAATCATATAACTTTTTCTCAAAACATTTTTCACGAAACCACATGTTCTTATAATTACCTCTATTTTTCATTATTAAATCTATAATAGTCCCTACTAAAAGTCTCATCACAAAATGATAAAGTGTTATACCAATTGTAATTGTAATAGTTTCCATAATAGAAAGTTTTGTAATCATTAAAACCAGCAAAAAGATTATAAACAAAACAAACAAGAAACAAGTTATTGAAATCATTTTCTTTTTCATTTTATCATCCTCACAATTTATTAGTTATTAGTCAGTTATATTATAATAGAAAATAAATTGTAATTCAAGTGATTTTGTGAAAATAAAAAAATCCAATTATAAAAAATCGGATTTTTTGATTATATAAATTAGTTTATGTTTTACTTCTTAAACTTACTTCTAAATAATTTATCTAATTTAACAAGTTCAACAATTACAATTGTTAATGCTGATAAACCAAAGCAGATTGCTAAGTATTTAAAATCAAGTGAAACTACTTGGAATAAGCTTGCTACTGGTGGAATATAACAAATTAATAATTGTAAGCCAATACCAATGATAAATGTCCCTACTAGATATTTATTACTGAAGATGTGTCTATTAAGGATTGAATGTTCACTTTTCATGTTAAATGAGTGGAATAATTGAGCAGTTGCTAATGTCATAAATGCCATTGTATGACCTAATTCAGTTGTTGGCTCAGCGAAGTGTCCAATCATATAAGCAGTAAGAGCTAATAGACCAATCATAATACCTTGCCAAGCAATTTCAAATCCAAGCCCTCTAGCAAAGAAACTTTCGTTTTTAGGACGAGGTGCTTCGGCCATAATATCATCTGCAGGATCTTCAATACCTAAAGCAAAGGCAGGTAATGTATCAGTAATTAAGTTAACCCATAATAAATGAATTGCAAGTAGTGGGATACCAAATTCTATATCTTTAAAGATTGTAGAAATTAAAGAAGCTAAGAAAATAGTTAATACTTCACCAATATTACTTGATAATAAATATTTAACAACTTTTTTAATATTTTCATAGATTCCACGGCCTTGTTTAACTGCTGATACAATTGTTTTAAAGTTATCATCAGTTAATACTACATCGGCTGCTTCTTTTGAAACGTCAGTTCCAGTAATACCCATAGCACAACCAATATCTGCTTTCTTTAAAGCTGGTGAATCATTTACTCCATCACCAGTCATCGCTACAACATGATTTTTCTTTTGCCATGCGTTAACAATTCTTACTTTATCTTCTGGTGCTACACGAGCATACACAGAATATTTTTCAATATTTTGATCTAATTCTTCATCACTCATTTCATGAAGTTCAGAACTAGGTATTGCTAGATCACCAGGTCTTAAGATATTTAATTCTTTAGCGATTGCTCTGGCTGTTGAGACATGGTCACCAGTAATCATAATAGTTCTAATTCCAGCACTTGATGCTAAAGCAATTGAGTCTTTTACTTCTGGTCTAGCTGGGTCAATCATCCCAACAAGCCCTATAAAAATTAAATCAGACTCGATTTCTTTTTGATTTAATTCTTTTGGTAAACTATCAAGTTCTTTATAAGCTACACTTAATACACGAAGTGCTGAATCTGCCATTTCTTCATTTGCTTTTAAAGCAGCTTCAGTTACTTCTTTATTTTTTGAATTACTTAACACAACATCAGGTGCGCCTTTAGTAATTACTAAGTATTTACCATTTGTTTCTAAAATAACACTCATCATCTTACGATCTGAATCAAATGGCAAGTCCGCAACACGTTTTAATGTTTGGTATTTAGGATTAGATATATACTTATTAACAGCCGCTATCAATGCTGTTTCTGTAGGATCGCCAATTTCTTTAATTACACCATCAACTTCTTCAATTGATGCATCTGTACATAATGAGAAGTATTCAAGCATTCTTGATTCATCGTTTGTTAAATCAGTTGAAATATCTTTTAAAGATGATTGATATAATTTTACTACAGTCATTTTGTTTTGAGTAAGTGTTCCTGTTTTATCTGAACAAATAACTGATGCACATCCTAAAGTTTCAACAGCTGGTAGTTTTTTCACGATTGCATTTTGACGTACCATTTTTTCAACACCAATTGCAAGTACAACAGTTACTACAGTTGCTAATCCTTCAGGTACAGCCGCAACTGTTAAAGCAATCGCAATTTTAAATGCTTCAATAAATCCGGTACCACTAAATAATTCCATACCTAAAACAACAACACAAACACAAATGCAAATAATACCAATTACTTTACCAATTTGATCAAGTTTAATTTGAAGTGGTGTCATTGTTTCTTCATTTGACATTAATGCTTTTGCTATCTTACCAATTTCTGTGTCCATTCCAGTTTTAGTAACAACTGCTTTACCTCGCCCATATGTTACATATGTAGATGAGAATAAACAGTTAGTCATATCACCAATTGATGCTTGTTCTCCATCAAGAGTTTGATTATTTTTATTAACTGGTACTGATTCACCAGTTAAGGCGCTTTCATCAACTAATAAGTTAGATGATTCAATAATTCTAGCATCAGCAGGAATAAAATCACCTGCTTCAATTTGAATAATATCACCTGGTACTAACTTTTGTGATTCAATTACCACTAACTTTCCATCTCTAATTACCTTAACAGTAGGTTGACTCAATTTCTTTAAGGCATCTAAAGATTTTTCTGCTTTACTTTCTTGGAAAGCACCAAGTAAAGAATTAATCAAAACGACAACTAAAATAATTACACTTTCTACCCATTCACCTCGGTCAACAATTACTGATACAATCGCAGCAATAAGTAAAATAATAACCATAAAATCTTTAAATTGTAATAAGAATTTTACAAAAAAAGATGTGTGTTTTTTCTCTTCTAAAGCATTAGGTCCATATTCAGAAAATCTTGCTTCAGCATCTTGAGTAGATAAACCACTTGTTTCGTTACTTTTTAATTCATTTAGAATTTCTTCATAGGTTTGATTTGTTTTCATTTTTTTCTCCTTCTTTTAATTCTAAATATAAAAACCCTTATGTATGCAAGTTTTGCATACATAAAGGTCTTGCAATTCAATACATTGAAGATTGTATCCGGGAATACTCCGAGATGGCGAATACAATCACAAAGGATATATATATCCTTATTGTCTGCTACTCCCCTTTATGGGATAATTATATCATATGCATTATATAATATTTGGCTATTTTTGTCAAATGTTTTCTTTTTGAACTTGAAAATATGCACAAGCAGCAATCATTGCTGCATTATCAGTACAATATTTCATACTAGGGTAACTAAACGTTACTCCATCTAATTTTTCAACTTCTTCAGTCATTTTAGTTCTTAAACCACTATTAGCCGCAACCCCACCTGCTAAAACAATTTGTTTAACATTAAATTCTTTAGCGGCTCTAATTGTTTTTTCACATAAGACATCAACTACTGCATCTTGGAAACTAGCGGCTAAATCATATTTATTAATTTCTTCATTATTTTGAACATACTTATGATGTAAGTTAATTACAGCACTTTTTAATCCCGAAAAACTAAAATCATAACTATTCTTACCTAAGTGTACATGTGGAAGCGGATAAACTGGTTTTCCACTTTTAGCCATTTTATCAATAATAGGCCCACCAGGATAACCAACACCAACTACACGAGCAATCTTATCATATGCTTCACCAACCGCATCATCTAATGTTTGACCTAATATTTCAAATTCAAAATGGTCTTTCATTAAAACTAGTTCTGTATGTCCCCCAGAAACAACAAGAGCTAAAACTGGGAAAGTAAAATCATTTTCAATGTAATTAGCATAAATATGACCATGAATATGATTAACATAACATATTGGCAAATTATAACAATAGCTAATTACTTTTGCTGCATTCACACCGACCATTAAAGATCCAACTAACCCTGGAGTAGATGTAACCGCAATATAGTCTATATCTGATTGTTTAATATTAGCTTTTTTTAAAGCATCATCAATTATATATGTAATTTTCTTAATATGGTTACGACTAGCTATTTCTGGAACAACTCCACCATATAATGTATGAATGTCAATTTGAGAAAATATTTCATTACTATAAACTTTCTTTCCATCCTCAACAATCGCTACACTTGTTTCATCACAACTTGATTCAATTGCTAAAATAATCATTACATTAACTCCTTTCTCATAAGTAATGCATCTGTACCATCTGGATAATAGTTTTTACGAATTCCTATTTCATAGAAATGATGATGTTTATAAAAACCAATTGCTTGAAGATTAGTCTTTTTTACTTCAAGTATTATTTTAGATGCATTATTCTCATGTGATATTTCAATAATTTTTTCTAATAATTTAGTTCCAACTTTTTGTCTTTGATGTTTTTTATCAACTACAAAATTAATTAATTCACATTCACCTTCAATAATCCAACAGCCAATATACCCAATTACTTGATTTTCTAATTTAGCAGTTAAAAAATGCGCATATTTATTATGAAGTTCTGATAAAAGCATTTCACTACCAATACTAGAATCAAGCAATTCTTCTTCTAACCTAACAATATCAAAGATATCTTCTTTGGTCGTTTTTAAAATTTCAATCATACGCCACTACGTAAGTATGTTGGTTCAAAGTCATGAATGTTAGTTTCTTCTTTAATTAAATCATATTTATATAAATTATATATATTATAGTCATCACTATCATTAACATTTTGATTTACACATAGAGCTTCTGGGAATTTATTTTTTTCTTCCTCTAAAGTTGTAAATGTTTCATCAGTTAAAATTGTAATATTACCATTATCAAGTTTAATAGTCTTTAAATAAGCATATCCACGGCGAGCATCCATGTGGATAATATATGTATTATTTTCATCTAAATATTTACTAAGTAATAAATCTAATGAACTAAAAGAATAAAGTTTAATATTTTCAAGATATGCCATAACTTTAGCAATTGTGCAAGCAACTCTAACTCCTGTATATGAGCCTGGACCTCTACCCACTATAATTGATTCTAAATCTTTAGTAGTTAAAGAATTATCACTCATTATTTTCTTAACAACATCCATCAATGTTTCGCTATGATTGTTATTGCCTACTTGTAAAATACTTGTAAAAACTCTAAAATCTTTTGCGAGAGCAACATATAAATATTGATTAGATGTATCGAGCACTAATTGATACATACTTTATTCTCCTTTAGTTTATTTATAAATTCTAAATTACTACTCTTAATTGTTACAATGCGGTTAGATGTTAGTGGATCAATATCAATATTAATTCTAATTGATGAAGGTGGTATTAAATCTTCTATTTGACAACTCCATTCAATTACACTAACTCCGCCAAAATAGAAATATTCTTCTAGTTCAAAATCATTCATACTATTCTCAATACGATATACATCTAAATGATATAGTGTATATATAGTACCTTGATATACTTTCATAATTGTAAATGTTGGACTATTGATTATTTCTTTAACACCTAATGTTTCAGCGAAACCTTTAGTAAATGTAGTTTTGCCAGCACCTAAATCACCATCTAAAGTAACAACCATATTAGCATAAGCACAATCTCCCACTAACTTTCCAAGTTCAATCATTTCCTCATGGGTTGTAATCACATATTTTAATAAATCTTGTTCCATATTATTCTCCGTTTTGGATATACTCTATAATACCTAAGTATACCGCATATGCAATCATCGTTTGATAAAAATCATTTTTTAATCTTTTAGCTTCATTATCGTTAGATAGAAAGCCTACTTCTACTAAGCATCCTATCTTATTAACATGATCTAATAAATATTTACCATCTAATTTTTTTGTTTTTCTATCATTTTTAATATCTATTTTTTGAATATTTTCTTGAATTAATTTAGCTAACTCTAAACTATCTTCTCTTTTATAAAAGGATTGTGCACCAGATATTTGTTTTGAAGGATAACTATTAGCGTGTATACTAACAAAACAAATAGCGTTAGAATCATTAATCAAACTAACTCTTTTTAATATATCATCTCTTTTATTATCTGCTAAAGATATATCTGATTCTCTAGTTAGTAAAACTAAATATCCTGAACGTTCTAATATATTTTTAAGTTTAAGCGAAATATCTAACGCAATGTCTTTTTCAACAATTGATAATTCATTGTTAATACAGCCACCATCAAAACCTCCATGGCCTGGATCTAAATATATTATTTTTTTACTAGTAGCTGCTTGATATCTAATATTAGATGATAAATATAACAACATAACACTAAACGTAATAAACGTTAAAAACAAAACAACACTTTTGGTCAAAACTTTATTCATATCTTCACCTAATATGCATTTTATTTTTAACGTTTTAAAAAAATGACTATTTTAAATTGTTATTTTATTTTATCTATTTTCAATTCTAATATTTCAAGTAATTCTTTGTGTTCATCTTTAGTAAGCGGTGGTAAAACATTATTATCATTCATAACATGAGTAATTACTGTATCAATATGATAATCAACTAATTCACCATCTTTTAAGAAAATCACTGTTGGGGCATTTAGTCTGTCTTTTGATTCATCTACAGCTTCACTAAAAGCTTCTTTTAACATTAAATATTTTTTGTGTTCACTAGTAGTAGTATCATCACGCATTGTTTTAATATCTAAATAGTAAACTTTTTCTACTTCTTCATTTTTAGCAGCTTCATTTAGTACTGGCATTAAAGCTTGACACCAAGGACATTCTTTAAAGCCTAAAACAATTAAAGCTGTTTTTTTATTTTCAATCATATATAAAATTTGATTAGCACTTGCATATTCAAATACATGTTCTTCATCAGTTACTTGTTGATATTCACTTCTAAATTTATCAACTGGTTCAGGTCTTGTTTCATTATCATATGCGACAAAAATAACACTAACTGAAAGCATAATAATAACCGCAATGAACAAACATACAGCAGTAACTATTTTGGTTTGTATACTAAAATTAAACATTTTCAATCTCCTTTTCAATCCATTTAGGAAGTTCTGCTTTAACAGTTGAAAAGCCAATTTTATATGATGGAATACGGCAACGAACTCCTCTTGTTTTATGAATTTGTTTATAACTCAATTTGATTTGTTTGTTTTCCTCATCAACATCAATAACTTTAAGTTTTATCTCTTGTCCAATTTTTACATATTCTCTAATATCACGAACAAAGTGGTCTGAAAACTCAGATATATGAATTAATCCATCATATCCATCTGCTTCAACAAACGCACCATATCCTAAAATATTAGTTATCTTACCATAAATGATATCTCCTGGTTTCACGATATCACCTACTCTACTTGTTCAACGCCAATAACACCTGGTACTTCTTCTACTAATATAGCTTCAATTCCATCACGAAGTGTTGCGTCGATAAAACTACATCCAACACAAGCACCTAATAATTTAACATACACAATGCCATCAGCATATCTTACAAATTCTACATCGCCACCATCTGCTTGTAAATAAGGGCGAACTTTATTAATAATTGTTTTTATTTCTTTAATTGTATCCATAACTTTGTACTCTCCACTTATTTTTATTATACTACATTTTGTAAATTTTATCAACTATTATAATTATAATTAAAAAAGCTAACCCAAATGAGTTAGCTTTCAATCATATTATTCTACTACTTCATATACTAGTTCAACTAAGCCAGTAGTTCTATCAATTCTAGATACTTTGTGGCTTTGTACTATATAGTAATATTTATTATCAAAAATATTAGCACAAAAAGGAACTGGTAATCCTGAATAAGTCTCCCATTCATAAATATATTTTTGAACATCTATTTGAGCTGTATCCAAATTCAGCATATGTACTTGTATCACATTTTCATTTTTATATTCAAATAAATATAATATATTATTGAAATAGTTAAGTCTAAATGAACCATGATCAGTACGCCAGTATGTTGCAAATTCAAGCTCACAAAAAATATTTTGATAATTTTCACTGGAGTATACCGAAACAAAAGCAGCATCAAACCAGTTATCGTCTGAGATAAGAAAACTTTCTAATATTATAATATGTTTTTCATCATTAAAAACTCTTACTATTTCAGCATTTGGTCCAATTGTTTTTATAAACGTATGTTTTTTAGTTAGTGAATCATATTCATACAATTCTTCAATTTTTATCTCGTTACTTATACTAGACTTAATATAATAATATCTATCTTCATATTTTGAAACTATTCTACTAGAGTCAGGATACCCTACCATAAGTAATTCTGTCATATCATTGGCAGTCGTTCTGGTATAGTACATTACTTCATTATCTTCTTTTATATCAAACTTGTTAGTTCTATAGTTATACTTGGAAAACGGTTCATTTGCAATGTAATTTTCATTATAATAGATTTCATTTTCAAATAAATAGGCTTCTCCGGGGTATTCCATTTTACTAATCAATTTAGAATTCATTCCATTTATTTTATATAATCTATAATACTCTTTAAAATAAATTTCGTCATCTTTTTTAAAAAGATTTTGACCATTATATTGATTGATAATCCATTCCTCTTTAGATAAATCTATATTTACTTTTAATTCTGTATCTTTAATACCTATATACTTAAATGAACGTATATCTCGCTTAAAAGATAGCTCACATCCACCTATACTTAAAGTATACATTACCAACATTAACAACATTAAAAACTTTTTCATAACTATTAACTCTCCTTTCCCACATTAACCACCTAATTTAATTCTTGCTTTAACTCGCATTTTTTTAAACCACGTATTTGCATTAGTGGCAAGTTTTAACCCTACATAAAAAGTATCAGGTATGATAGTTTTAGAATTTTTAACATAGTTTTCAACCAACTCGTTTTCAAAATTACCATTTCTAAGAGCAAGTCTAGCAAAATGAAGACAGTTATTGGTAACTAAATTGTATCTTGTATATGGTTCAAATTTTATACCAGGATATTTTTGTTCAACATTTATTTTTTCATAATTAATATACTGAACATATTTTAATACATTAATAAAACTGTCCTGAAAATCACCTTTTATTTCAATAGTTTTATGAGGATTTGAGAATTTAATGTCCTTGTATTCCCTATATCCACCCCATAATAAAATGGCAGCATTCTTCTTTTTGACTTTCATACCAGACGGAACATTAAATTCAATATACCACCACTGCTCAGTATTTGAACCAACAATTTTAGCTTGAATCGCAACCGCTGCATGTGCGAACAAAAATAGAGAAAAAGGAAAAATATAAAATACCGCATCTGTACCCTCAGGATCCACATAATTAATTGGATTATTATTACAATAAGTAAACAGATTCAAATTATCATTTTCAAGTAATATGTAAGCTGCTTCATCGCTGGTTGTAAATCTTACTATGCTTGAATCATAATATCTGGTAGTACAATAATATAAAGTTGTTTCTGTATCATAGTAATATGATTTGTATCTAATTGGATTAAGTAAACCTATTTGTTCATTACCTACTATTGATATAATATTACCATATGCATCATATGTATAGTCTACAATAATGTTTCCACTCTCATCAAAAATTCCTATAACATCTTTCTTATGATTAATCATATAATAATAATTACTGCTATTATTTAATCTAAATCCCAATAACTCATCATTTTCATTGTAGAAGTAATATAAGTTTGTTTTGACTTCTCCTTCAATAATACATTCGGCTACTAGTAAATCATTGTTATAAGCATATTGATGTTTTTTTACAAGAACTTGTTCATTTAATTCATTTACAATATAAATCTCTTTTTGATATCGTCTTTCTGATTCATCATAATAATATTTGATAATTTTATTTCCTTCTCTATATTCTACCATATTTTTAGATTTATACGCAAATGATTTATATAAAGTATTATTTTTATAAACTTCTATCATATTGAAATCACTATCATATAAATATGTATATGTATCGACTATATTATCAATTGTTTCATCACTAGATGTTCTAATAATTTTAGATGCTAAATTATTTCTATTATAAGTAAATCTAATAAAAGTTTCATAGTTTGAATATTCTTCTAATTTAACAGTTCTATTTATTGTTAATAAATTTGATGAATCATCATATGTATACAAACATTCGTATTTTTTGTTACTATCTTCTTTAATATTAGTTGATATATCAGAAGAAGTATTTTTATATATTTGATGTTTTATTAACTCTTTTCGGTAATTATATTCATATAACTCTTCTATTATAGTATATAGGTTAGTTTCTTTATCATATATTGTTTTTCTAATTGAACTAATATTTTCCTTGTTATATTCATATTCAAATTGAATATCTCCATATGATATTTTACTAATTAATAAATTGTCATTTAGTGTGATTGTTCTTGTTATATATAATGATTCAATCATTATTTTAGAAACTTGAGTATTAATACCTTCTACTTCTTGTTGTTCAAATAGATAGTCAAATCCGGTATATTCAATAATTGTCTTATCATCTTCATTTGTATTAGATGTTTCTGTATATTTGATATCAAACATTGTAATAGTGTTATTATAATCACTAATATATTCAATAACATTACCAAAATTATCGATTGATTTTTCAATATTTCCATAAGAATCATATTCATATTTATAAGTATAATTATTTACTATATCTATTACTTTAATAAGCGATCCTTCAAAACTATACTCATATCTATAAGTATCTACTATATTATCTGTAGTACCAGTTTTAGTTAATATTACATTACCTAATGTATCATATTCATATTCTAGTACATAGCCACTTGCGTATGTGCATTTTGTTATATTAGATGTTTCTATTCCATCTATAACTTGATATTCGTATGCCACAAATATATTATTATCAATATAAAGTGCCTTAATATTGTTTTGATTTGTATATTCAATTCTATATTCAACATTAGATAATATTATTTTAACTACTCTATCAAGTACATCATATTCATATTCAATTATATCGCTGTCATAGTCTACAGCTGTAGCATCATCATTATTTGCCATAATTCTTTTTATTAATCTATTGAAACTATCATAATAATAAGTTGTTACTACATCATCTTTAGTTTCTTTTGAAACTCTGTTTTTTATTATTTCATACGAATATATTGTTTGACCATAAATACTTTCTAGTTTACTTAAAATATATTGACCACCATATCCTACTGTATCTTCACTAATTTTTTGTTTTGGTTTATATTCTAAACTACCTAAATTATTAGCAGCAGTTACTAATGCAGCTAATTCTTCATATTCATCAGGTGTAATTTCTGCTTTACTTTCTGATGTGAAAAGTAAATATTCATTATATCTGTCATATATTAAATATCTATTTTCTAATGTGATTTCTTCAATACTAGGCAAATCATATATTAAATAATTTATGTCATTATTCTCTACATCAGTATCACCACTAGTAGTTTCATCTTCTGTCTGACTTTCAACATAAGCTTGTGTTTTAACTAAACTTATATTATCAACCTTCATTGCTTCATGATTTAGTGGTTTAATTTCTATTTCAATACTTGCATAATCTTTTGTCGCTGTAAAATCTAAATAATTATTATCAAAGTTAAATCCTTCATCTAACATTTCATATAAATATGTGCTATTAAGTACAAAATCTTCACTAGTAGCATCTGTATAATTCATTGTTATTCTATATTCGAATGAACCATATTTAACAAAATCATCATAATAACTCGGTAAAACCCATGCACTAAACTGATAAATATCGCCAGCTACACCGCTTGTTAATATTGTTTGTTTTATACCACTTTCAAATACTACTAAATGATTGTCGCCAAATAAATCATTATCAGTCTCATTATCCACAAGCAAATAGCTACCTTCCCAATTTGTAAGTTCATTTTGAATAATTATTTCAAATGAAGAATTTTCAACTAAATTATTTTTATTATATGTTCCCCATTTTCCTAAGAAGATATTTTCAAAATATGTATTTGTGTCTTCTGCTCCTTGTAATTTAACTCTAACATTTACTGCGCTTTTTACTTCAAATTGAATAACATATTCTTCATATTCTTCATTCGTTGCTTTTATTTCTTTTGTTGTAAATACAATGTCTAGATTCTGATTATCATCTAAATTTGTTATTTCTACACATGCTCCACTGTTTGTACTAGTATTTTTAATTGGAGCTACCAGATAATATTGACCTGTATTTAATAAAATATCTTGATAATAATATATTTCATCTTCACTAGTTTTATTTATTACAACATGACTTGCACCTGGTGTTAATGAACTTGCTTCTTTATAAATATCACCTGCATTAGCTGATATATACGCTTGCCATATTGTTGATAAACGATAATATGGGTCTTTTAAGTAATTAATAATTCCCGAATAAATTGTATAACTATTTATCAAATTATGTTGGTTTACTGAAGTATTCTCATATACGTAATATTCACTAGATAATTCATTATTATCAATTTTAATGACATTTCCATATATATCAAACCAATATCTTTGATATGTATTATTCATTACTTTTTTTGTTTTATTTTCATAATAATATAAATTTACTACATCAGCATATTCTTTTTGGTCCGGAGAATATGTCACATACGAAGAAACTTCACCATTTATTGTATACGTGAATTTTTTCCCAAGCTCATAATTTGTTATATCTCCATGATATATTGTTTCAATCAAATCATTTTCATTATACATAATATTAGTACATAATGATGCAATAGTTGAAGTTAAATTTTCTTCTGTTTGATTCCAATATGCTTTTTGTTTTTTAATTAACTTTAAATCATCATATACATAACTTATTGAATATGATTTTATTTTTTCTGTCTTTGTTTCTCCATTATAATTTTGAATTAATATATTCAACTCAATTAATAACTGATTTTCCCCATATACAAAATTCGCCTCATTCCCTGCACTATCTTGTATTTGTAAAATTCTCACTTTATCATTTATTTTTTCATAATCTATATTAATACCATTATCAATATACAAACTTTCCATTATTTTTACTTGATAACTTTTATTAGACGAATCATTTTCTAGCCTTTCAAATCTACTAATTTTATCTCTATACAATAAATATATTCCATTTAATTCATCTTGAACTACCAACTTGTATCCTTTGGAGTCAACTGAAAGATACGTTTTTTCATCTATGTATTCGCTAGAATTACTACTTGGTTTTACAAAATATATCTCGTGTCCTTCACTTGTTGTAAGTTTATAATTAACTCCTTCTTTTTCTATCGTTTCTTGATAATTAATATTCCACCCTTTACCATATGACGTTAATTCATTATTGTTTATTGAATTATATATATGATAAATTGAAAAAGGATTATTTTCATGTAATAATTCTATATCGTTAACTTGATATATCAATTCTCCTGTTGCGACATTTACTTTGGCAGTTCCTGCGCTACCTAAGTCCACTTCATCATAAAGTTCTC
The DNA here is from genome assembly GCA_017411715.1 of Bacilli bacterium. Classification (GTDB taxonomy): domain Bacteria; phylum Bacillota_I; class Bacilli_A; order ML615J-28; family CAG-313; genus UMGS1109. The sequence goes on from JAFQPO010000007.1 coordinate 107,368, forward strand.
CAGGATTTTTACATATTATATTGCTAATTCTAATAACAGGTCTATTAGCATCACTTGCTATTTCTGCAAAACCTTCTCCTCCATCTGGTGAAAAATATAATAACGCCGTTGTTGTGTTATCAATAAATATATTAGAATATGGTATTCTCAATTCTGGATTTGTATAAAAACTGCCTGCTAAATATGTTTTACCTATGCCATTTATATTTTGACTATATATATCTTCAAAATCATATTGGGTATTTAACCTGTAAATGCTAAACATTGTTAAATACCCATACGATGAATCTAGATTAAATACTACCTCAGCACTACTAAAGTCAACAAATTGATTGTTAGAAATATTTAATTTTATAATGCTAAAAATACCATTTGTTTCCCATGTAGGATTTCCTACCATTGCGATTGTTGAATATGGATCTGTTACTGTTCCTGTGTAAAAATATGTTTTTGATTCTACTGTACATTCATATTCTTCTTGTACAACTTCAACTATCGGATCAATTACTACTGGGTATTTAGTATTTGCGTTTGATAAATATACATCGCTTGGCCAAACTGTAAATTGATACAATCCTTCATCTATCTTTGTTACATCTACTTCTACCTCATTACATATCACATTATTTGCGTCATACATAAATAACGGTGTAACTTCATAAATAATTGTATCCTCGTCTTTAATAAAATATTTTTTATTTTCTTCAGTTAACTCTAAATCTTCTATATTTAACAAATACGAAAAACTAAAATTCTTACTATACTCATTCAATACTATATTTTCTTTGAATGTGGTTGCACCTTGATAAAACTCTATATCTACATTCTTATACTTTATAAATACATCTTCATATTTTATATTATCAGAAAGTTTTTTACCAATAGCATTATTTACCTCTAGATACTTCCATTCAATCTTATATTCATCATTGATATTAATTTGTATACTACTATCATTTGTTAGTTCTTTACTATATACCACTTCATAATACGGATTAATACCAACATATTTATTATCATACTCTTTTATTTCTGTCACTATTTCTTGATATGTTGAACCATCAAAATAATGTATAGGTTCTTTGTAATATTCATATTCAAGAGTATTATTTGGTAATAAATATACTTTTAAATTTTCTTTTCTTAAATGTGTAAGTTCTACTTTTTCTACATTTTTAATTACTTCTTCCGTTACATTTTCTTCATTAGGTAATAAAATGTTGATGGAAGCATTAACTAGCACACCCATATTTGGTGTTATTGTCATGCCAAGTACTAACAGTAATACAATTAGTTTTTTAAATAATACTTTCATTTTTATTTTTCCTTTCATATATATTTTGAAGAAATTTATATCCCTTCATATATATATACAACTGAGGAAGTAAAATTTATCAAACTTTTTTTATTTTTTTGAATTTTTTTAAAGAAGACTTATATAGACTTATACATTTATTATATTCAATATTACTTTCTGTTGATATTTTCTTAATACTTAAACCATATTTTATCTTTTTTTCAAATACAAAAGTTTCTAATTCTGTTAAATCTTTCAAAGACTCTTCATAGATTAGTCTATCAAATACTTTAGGATCATGACACATATTTTCAATCATCTCATTTGACAAAATCACATTTTTATCATAATAGTTTTGTTTTTTTAGATAATTCTTGCAAATATTATTTGCTATAGTAGTAATCCATACATTTAATTTACCACGTTTTTTATCGTATTTGTCAAGTTCCATCCATACCTTTGTGTATACTTCATTCAAAATATCTTCATACGAAGAATGCATATTATATCTGTAACACATAGCTTTAATTATATTATCAAATTGGAACATAATTTTCAAAAAAGAATCAACATCACGTGCTAAGAATTTTCGTAATGTTTTAGAATCTATATTAATCATAAAATTTAATTACCTTTCAACAAATCTTCGATAAATTAATATTTTCGCTCATATTATATCATATTTGTTTATCTTTGTCACTAGAATGTTATCTCTTGATAGTAGAAATTTATTAAAATAAAAAATCCGACTTATGTCGGATTTCAATATTTACTATTTAATAGTATCCTTTTCTGATTAATACATATGCTTCAGCCGCAATTCCCTCTTTGGTACCTATGATACCTTTTTTCTCCATTGTTGTGGCTTTAACATTTATTATACCAGAAGTTGTGCCTAATAATTTGGCTATGTTTTCTTCCATTTTGGATTTATGGTCTTTGAGTTTTGGTTCTTCTAGATAGATTATAACATCCATATTAACTAAGTCATATCTATTTTTTGACATTAGTTCTTTAATGTGAGATAGGAAATAACTAGAATCTATATTACGATATCTTTCATCAGTATCAGGGAATAGCGTTCCTAAATCACCATATCCCATTGCTCCCATTAGGGCTTCAGTTACTGCGTGATAGACAACGTCCGCATCACTATGACCATCAAGGCCTAGTGGATATTGGAAGTTTACTCCTCCCAGGATTAATTTCCTATTTTCTTTTAGGGGATGAAAATCTAAAGAGTGACCAACTCTGTATGTGGGAATATCCTTAGGAAGAGTAAACTTAGGGTTTTCGTGAGTTTCAAGTAGAAAGCCAAGTTTTATATCAGGATGATTTTCAAGAATTTGTAAGTCATCATAATACTCTCCAGTTGATTGAAGAATAATTTCTTGTGCTTTTTTCTTAAAACCTTGTGGTGTAGTGACAGCTTTTAAATTTTTGCGTTCTAGAGTTATTACTTTATCTTCACAAAGTTTAACAGTATCTATAACATCATGATATAACGTCACCGCATCATATTCTTTTAAGCCTTTTAATACCATATCAACGTCTTCAAATTCTATTTTATATCTAGCCGCATCATGGATTAGTACATATTCACTACTATTTTCTTTCAAACCATTTCTAACACTATCACTTCTTGATGCTCCACCATATACTAATTTTATTCTTTCATCTTGATATCTATTTTTAACCGCAACCATTTCTTCTTCATCTTTTGGTCTAATTACTAAATATAGATTTTCAAGTTCAGTAAATTTTAAGAATACATCTAAAGAATATTCAAGAATTGACTTATTGAAAAAGCGATATAATACTTTATTCATTGGGGTTTTGGCTCTTGTGCCATCCCCTGCAGCTAGTAAAACAACACTAAAGTTTAAACGTTTTTCAAGTTGAAGAGGATTCATTATTCACCTTCATCTTTAGAAATTGTGTTTAAAATTTCTATTACTTCTTTATATGTTGTATGGACTTTGCTTAATTCGAAATTAACTAAATCATCACCATCCGTATTAGTATATTCACTAACAATAGTTGTATTATTTTGATTATTTGTAGGATTAGGATTAACTAAACGAATAACTGAAACTAATCCACTATCTTTTTGTAAATAAATTGAATCATCATATACAATATAATATTCATCATTAAATTTCATTCTAATTCTCATTCTAGTAACAGAAATAGAATTAATATTTGATCCTTGTTCTTCATAACCATTTACATCATCTGGATGAATTTTAGAAATAAATTCTTCAATTGTTAATTCCTTTTTTTCTAAATTCATAAATGTTTTAAATGCTTCTGTTGCTACATATGTGCGAGTATTAAAATCATAATACATAATTACTTGATCTGATAAACTCATTAATGTATATGTTTGTTCACGATCATTAACAATTCTATTAGTCGCATCATCTAATGCTTCACGCAATGAATCAATAATAGATGTACGATCTTTAGATAAGAAAACATTACGCCCTAAGAATTTTCTACCATAATATAGTGGTTGAATAATACCACAATATATAACAATATATCCTTCTTCTTTAACTTCCATTGTGAAACGATATGTTTTTATCTTTGATAGAGTTTGTTCATAATCATAAAGAAGCGTTAATGCAACTTCTTCATTAATTTCTTTTCCATTAACACTGATGATATCTAGTTCTGTCATCATTGTTTGGAAACCTTTTAATTTTTTAACTTCTTGAATGTTTTTATTAATTAGTGCTATGTATGATTTTGAAGCATCAGTAATACGGTCTTTCGCATCAGTTCTAAAATAATAGTCACATGTTGCGTTAGCGCTATATTCTGATGTTTTTTTATTTAACACTTGATAGCATTTGCATACGAAATAAAAATCATACACCATGTAGCCCGCAAGTGCCATACATAATACTACAACAATTATTTTTACCACTAAATATTCATGAAATAAACAACCTAATGTACAAATTATAATTAAGGCTAAAAGTGGTAAAATATCAAACTTCTTATATATAACAAGTTTTAATACATAACAAAGAGTAACTACACTGAAAGCTACAATCATCCATGCTAATTCACTAAAAAGTGTGTTATTTAAAATATCAATAAAGTTTAATCCAAATAACATCTATTCAACAATAATATTTTGTCTTAATAATACACGTAAGCTTTCTAGTGAAACGTTTGGTGTTAAATTTCCATCCATTGTGATTGCGATTTTCCCTGTTTCTTCAGACACAACAATTGTAAATGCATCTGTTACTTCACTAATACCGATTGCGGCACGATGACGTGAACCAAAATTTTTAGGAATATCATTTTTATCTGTTGATGGATAAAACGCTGCTGCACTCATGATTTGTTTTCCTCTGATAATTACTGCACCATCATGTAATGCTGTTCCCGGCATAAAGATAGTAGTTAATAATTCAAATGAAATTTCAGAATTTAATTTTGTTCCTTTGTTAATGTATGTATTTAAAGAATCTTCTTTTTCAATAGTTATAATTGCCCCAATTTTGCGTGATGATAAATGTTCAACTGTTTGCATTAATGTAGATATTAAAGTTTCTTGAGCTTCAACGTCAGATAAGAATGCCTTAGTTTTCTTTGGTTTTGCGATATCACCAAACATTGTTCTAATTGATGGTGCATAATATATTATCCAAATTATCAAGTAAGCAATCACAAGATATGGGAATAATTTAAACATCATATACAAATCAAAAACCATTATGATAACTAATACTGCTATCATCCCTAAAGCAGATAAAAGAACAGTTTTTTTATTTGTATATTTAGATAGGAAAATTAATGAACCAATAACTATAGCTAAGATTAAGAAAGCATCAACTCCAAGTCTTACGATTGAAGGAATACTATATTCTAAAACTTCACCATTTGAAAAATAATTTTCATTGAAGAATTCAATCAATTTTTTAAACAATTCAAATTTCATTTTCTTCTCCTTTCTTAACTTTTTCTAAATAATAAATTATTTCAATATTGTTTTCATCTTTCGCATAATCAAGCGGGGTTTGATTTCTCTCATCAACTGAATATATATCTGCCCCATTTTCAATTAGTAATCTAGCCATATCTAAATTACCTTTTGTGGCTGCTAAATGAAGCGGGGTTTGATCAAACTCACCTAATGAATTAGGATCTGCACCAATTTTTAATAATTCTTCGGCTGCTTGATATTTGCTGTGGATGATCGCATAATGTAAAGGCGTATTGAAGTCATCATCACATATTGCGGGGTTTACACCATATGCAAATAATGTTTTGATAAATCCTCTTGAATTAGCCTTTACCGCATAATGCATTAAAGTTCTCCCTCGATATATCTTAGTATTTAAATCAACGTTTTCCACACTTAATTTGCGGATAGTTGTTTTGATATTTGATAAATGGGGATTTGTTTTTATTTCTCTAGCAAGTTGTTTAATTAAGATTTTGTGATTAGACATGTTTTTTTCTTCCTTTTGTTTTGCTGTAAGCGAAACCATCATCACTTGTATCTAAAAGTATTTCATCAAAAGAAAGTTGTTCAACTGGTGATGTTTTTGAAGCATAGAATTTATCAACAATCTCTAATACACATCCACTTAGATCTTCAAGTAAATCTTCGACATTGTAAATTAAAACATTCCAACCAACTCGTTTATATTCACCATAATAGTATTGATAATCATCAAGTAAACTAAATGGCATCGTTGAATCATTACCTTCAATAATAATACTCATATTATTAATATTACCTTTACCACGAACAACGATATCAAATCGGCCAAAGCCTGTTTCAACTTTTAATCCTTTTTCTTTTAATCTATCATATAATACTTTAACAACTCCACTAGTTTCCTTTTGATTAACTTCACTCTTACCAATAATATTTTTAATATCATCTTTGATACGGTCTGTTTCTTCAACATTTTTACCTGGGTGATATATAAATGTTACTTGACCACTAACAGCCATATAATTTCTAAATACCTTACCGCCTGTTAATGATTCAATATCTTTCATATCATCATAATAGAAGAAAACATCTGTTGCGTATCTTGTGTTTTCATTAGTACAGTTAATTAGACGAATATGATGATTTAGTAATGTTACTATTTGTTTACCATCATAAGAAGCAGATAACTTTTGAACAAATAATGTATATAAAGTTCTTTTCATTTCATTAGAACCTACAATAACATTAATCAAACTATTTGGTTTTTCATAAAAGTAATTAGTCACATAATCAACTAAACTACGTACTGACTCTAAACAAATAGAATCAATTTTGTGATTATAATCATATATGTATTGATCATTAATTGACCAATGGTTTTTAAAACGGGAGCTCATCATAACATAACGACGATTAAATTTAATAATACTACTACTATTAATCTTTTTAAGTAAACTATTAGCAATTGAACTTCTAAATGAACTATCACCAAAAGCAATTACTTGTTTACATTCACTCATCTTATGATATTTATTAGCACCAGTTAAATGACAGTCATCAACAAGTACTAAATCAAATAAGTTTAAATCTAAATCACTATTAAATATATCTGCGGTTGCTAAATATATTTGACGATATTTATCATAATGTTGAATAATATTATTGTAGCTATTGAATCTATTCTTACCATATTTAACTCGATATTTTTTCTCAGATTGTTCTATTTTTTGGTATATCGCATCAATGTTTTTAGTACAATAGTTTCGTTCAACTAAATTAAATTTTTCAACATAATCTAATATATTGATTGTAGGATTGTATTCCGGATGATTGATTAAGAATTCTTCACGATATTTAGTTAATAACGTATACATAAATCTTTCACTGATGTTTAATTCATAATCAGAAGAGATAATGCCTTCTTTTAAATCTTTTAATCCAAAATTACCAAAATCATTTGCATATGTTAATGCGGTTAAAGTATTATCAATTTGATCAATTCTATCAACAAATAATGTAATTAATTCATCAACTTCTAATATGTTACACTCTAAGAAGTAAGGTTGTCCACCACTAAAGAATCTACTAAAATCAATATGAGCTAAGTCCCATTTTGTTGATAAATCATTCAGTTCTGGATATTCTTTAGTTAGTTCAAGCATAACATCGCGTTTTAATATTTTATTAATTGCGGATTGATTGATAACTTTTTCTTTGAAGTCATCATATTGTTCAATTAAAGTTTTAAGTGAAACACAGTCAGTATCTAAACCTCTGTATGCATCACCTAATAAACTTATATATTCTGTGCTTCTTTCTTCAATTAGTTCAGTCAAATTATATAAGTGGCGGTCCATTGTGACAAGTTTAATAATATTTTGATATGTGATATTTTTGTTGACAAAGATTTGTTTGAATCTAGTTTTAACATCATTTACTCTTGTTAAATAACTAACCCATTCTTGTAAATGGAGAGCATATTCTAAAGCTCCAATACCATCAACATAAATACCATATTGTTTTAACTTATTAACTAAATTGTCAATATAATCACATTCATAATTAAATGTTTTAATTAATTTAATAAAACTATTTTCTGCTAATACTTTTTCAATTTTAACTTTTTGGAAGAAACCAAAAATAAACTTAGCTTCCTGATTTGTCAAACTCTCAACAAATTCATAATATTTTTTGAAATTATTTAAGAACTCTTCATATTTCATTTTCGTATCTAATCGTAAATTAGCCGCATCTTTTAAAATTTTAGTTCCATAAGTCATGTATTCTAATACATCACGATATAAATCAGAAGCTAATAAATTATCATGTTTTAATAATTTTTTATTTAAGTTATGTTCAATCATACTTTGGAAATTACGATTATTAGATGCTTCTTTTAATAAATCATAATCGAGAATTTCAGCTTTTATCATGTATTTTAGAATGTATGATTGTAAATCTTTCGCTTTAACAATGTCCTCATATAAAGGTTTAAAGATATTTAAGAAATTTAAATGAGATGATAAATTATGTTCAATCCAATTACTCTTCACTTTATATTTACCAAGTAATTCTTCTAGTTTATTAAGAAGATGATACATATTATCAGGGAATTTCTTAATATCAAATTTGTCTATTAATTCAATTGTAATTTTTTCAATCGAATCTAAATGATTTTCAATATCTTGAGATAATTTTTTAATATCTAATTTATCACTTAATAGTTCATTTAAAGCTAAAACTTTATCATCATATTCTAATTGTGATAAATGTTTATATTCTAAAATATCTAATAATTCTTCCGCATCTCCATATGAATAATTTTCATTAACTAGTTTTTGATAATCTTCATCTAGTTCTTTTTTATTTCCTTCATAAATATGAAGATTGATTGCGGATTGTCTTGCTTCATCAAATTTAAATGAGTTAATCCAACATTCAGGTGGTGGAGTTTGAACAAAAGCTTTAATATTTGTAATTAAACGATGAGCATCTACATATGTAGTTGGCATTTTAATATAATACTTTTTACAGAATGCTTTAAGTTTTGTAACAAACTTCACATTAGCTTTTTTAAATTCTTTAACTGCTTTTATTAATTCACTGGTATTATCTGTACTAATGTAATTAACAACTTTTGTCCACATATTCATTGATAGTGGATCAATCTTAGTTAGAATAACTTCAATTTCTTTTAGCTTTTTATAGATTGTTTCTGCTTCAAATCTTTCTAAATCTACTTCTAATTCAATTGGTTCAATATTAGGAATAGTATTTTTGATAGTTGCTAGATTTGATAGAATTGATTTATATAAAAATCCATGTATTTTAGTAAAGATACTATTTTCATAATCAATTATAGGTTGAATTACTTCTAATGAATATTCTTCATCTGATGCTTTAGGCATGATGATTTCTGGTTCTGAAAGTAATCTTTCAACTTTAGCAAAGTTATATGTTAATGGTCCCATTTCTAAAAGACGTAGATTTCTTTCAAACTCAATAATATTGTCGATATCTTGGTTTACATATAAGACTCTTTTATTGTTTAATAATGCATCAGCTACAATATTTAAGATTGTGTAAGTCTTACCACTACCTAAACGACCATCAACTGCGAAGTTTTCCCCAGCATGAGCTTTTAGTAAAACGTATTTTTGATTGATATTAGTTGGTAAAACGCCTCTTATATTTTTAAAATATTCATCAATGATTGCCTCAGCCGTTGTTTCATATAATGAACGCTCAACACTAAAGAAATCATCTTTAAATGAAAAGTCAGGATATTGTACTTTACCATATGTTAAAAAGTTGCCTATTTCAAAACTACATCCTACTTCATTTGCAAGTTTTAAACCATAATTATCCATTTGGAATAAAGTTGATATTTTTTCAGGCTTTGGTAAAGTTATACCATGAATTACTTCTAATTCATTAACTAAAATTGTATTTAAGATCGGTTCTCCTGAACAAACAATCTTCCCTTGTTTATAATCAATATCAACTGGAATTAATACAACTGGTGCGAAAAGTTCTAAACCATCACGATTTACATATTTAATAACACCGCATGTCAAAAAGATCTTATAAGAAGAACTTTTTTGGCGAAGTTGTAATAGATAAGTTAATTGGTAATCAAGTTCATATTCTAAATCATTACTGATTTGACCAACCCCTGTTGTTGCGATATCAGGATAGATGCAACTAGTAAGTTCTAAAACTTGACCTGCTAATAAACTTTCTAATACTATTAAGTCAACTGTACCAAGCTCAATATAATAGTCTTCTTCTAAGATGTTTTTTAGATGTTTGTTGTCAGTTTGTAAACGATAATTGGATTTTTTTATTTCATTCATAACTTTCACGACCTACTTGCTTATTATATCATATCCTTTTATATTTTACAAATAATTTTCATTTTAAAAAAATAAAAGCATAAACTAAATACTTTTTAGTCTATGCTTTTTTAAATTCTTATTGTTTAACTTTACATTTACTTTTTATTCGATCAGCGAATTTTAATACTTCATCTTCATTAAAATCTATTTTAGAAATAATATATTCTTCATCATCGCATTCAATTTCATAATAATCAATAAATAAATTTGATGTATTAATATATATTTTCATATCATATGAAAAACTTTCTATTTCAAAAATTATATAGTTTTTATATATTCCAAAATCACTTATCTCATATACGCGAAAATGATCATTTTCTAGATCATTTATTACATCTTTAATTCTTATCATTGATTTAATTTTTACAAAAAAATCCTCATTGATTGTAATAGGTTTTTGATTTTTACTTGATAGATCATTAGTTTTAGTTGGTACTCCATTAATACCATAAACCAGTCCATCATTAGTATAATTAGCCACTAAGTAAGAAAGTTGATTAGTATAGCTAATGTAACTTGATGTTTTAACAGTTGAATAGACATATTCAATATATGATTGATAATGATATTTAGACATACCATACTTTGTAGAAAACTCATGATATGTATAAGATTTTACACCATCATTATGAGTAGCATATTGGCCCATAGTTTTACATGTTTTATTTCCGTCTTCAGTATTAACATAATACGAAATATTAGTAGGAACCGTTAGTGAGTACCCTATTTTTCTAAAAGCTGCCTCAGGTGTAAGCGAGGTACTAATAATATATTCACCACCATTATGATGAAGTGTGATAGTTGATTGTTCTAGCCCTGGTTTTGGTTTGTTTATTTTATTAATTCTTATAAATGATGGATTAAAACTACATCCTGTTAAAAATAATATCATGACCGCAAACATTAATATAAATATCTTTTTACGCATATTTTTACCTACTCCCTTTTCTGCAGATACTATATTTTAATATATTTATTTTTATGTACCAATATTATATCATAAAAAATTATAAAAAAAGACATAAAGATTATTTTTTATGCCTTTTTAACAAATGTAAGATTATTTTCACGAACAATCACATATTTACCAATAGGTAGCAATAATAATTGACACGCAATTTTTTCCTCATCTATTTTATCTCTAATCTCATTTTTATTTATAATAGTATACCCTTTTTTAAAACATTCATCTAAAAGTGAGTTTTCAATTATTTGTTTTTTCTTATCTTTTGTTTGTGTGTATGGTTGCGTTAAGTAAATATCATAATTAACTTTCTCAACTTCTTTTTTATTAGGCTTTTTAATGCCTATTTCACTTGTATGTCCTTTATTATTATCGATTAAAAAAATAGTATTTTGAAGGTTAATTATTCTATTTTTATTATCTATAAAAGTTGGTTTAGAAACAATTTTGTTTATGTATGACTCTATTAAATGATGTGCCTGATGAAAGTTTTTTATATATACTACACTAAATGGATATTTGATTAAATGCTCCGATAATATACCACCCTCATCATGGCCAACATATCCTCTTTGTGAACCAATAATTTGATTTAAATCTTCTTTTGCTTGATACATTGATAAATCAATTTCTAATAAGTTTTCTTTTGTTATGTTAAATATTAAATATAAATCATCCATCAACTCATTAATACAAAACTGTTCATTAACACTAGCTACTAAAATATTATTTTGTTTGATTTTACCAAAGAGATATCTAATAATAATTGGTTTAATATCTGGATAATTCAAAGTAGCTTGTTTTAATTTTTCAATCGTTATTACTTTTATTCCGCTATGTTTGAATATTAGTTCATCTACTATTTGATAGGGATTTATATTTTTGTTATTTAGATTTATTGTTGCCCCTAACTCATCTAAAATATCAATTGCTTTATCTGGAAAAGCTTTATCGATTAAATATTTATCAGATTTTTCAATAATATAATTTATTAATTTTTTTGAATAAGTTACTTGATGATATTCTTCATACTTATCTTTAATGTTCATTAAAATATGTTTAGTTTCTTGTTTATTTGGTTCTTCAATAAAGATTGTTTGGAATCTTCTTTTTAAAGCTTTATCCTTATCAATATATTTATAATATTCATCTAAAGTTGTTGCGCCTATACATTTAATATCTGATCTAGATAAATAGGGTTTTAAAATATTAGCAATGTCAAGTGAACCATCATTAGAACCAGCTCCTACAATATTATGAATTTCATCAATAAAAAGAATTGCTTTTTGTTTTTTAACAAAATTCATCGCTTGAATTAATTTATCTTCTAATTCTCCCCGGTACTTAGTCCCCGCAACAATCATTCCTAAATCTAATCGATATATTGTTTCATTTTCTAATATTTCTGATAGTCCTTCGACTATTGCGGTTTTCCCAACTCCTGCTTTACCTATTAAAAGAGGATTGTTTTTTTGTTTTTTAGATAGAATTAGTTTAATTTGATATATATAATCTTTAGTGTTGATAAAAGGATGAATCTTTTTATTTTTAGTTAAATTTAATAAAAAAGGATATTCTTTATCGTCATTTACTTCAAAAGCAAAAATATCTTCAATCCCTAATAAAAAATCTTGGATATTAATTTTTAAATATATTAAGACTTCTTTAGCAGTATTACTTTGATCTTTTAAAATTACATAAAATATATGTTCATCAAATACTTTATCCGAGTTAGTTTTAGATGCGAAGTTTGATGCTTCATAAACTAATTCTTCAAGTTTTTTGGAATATTTAATGTTAGTATCATTATTTGTTTTTAGAAAAATTATTTTGTTTTTCGTATCTAATAAGTCTTGATAAGTTATATGTTCTTCATTTAATAAAAAATAACTAATACTATCGGGGAATAAATACATTGCCATTAATAAATGTAATGTAGTTACTTCACTATCGTGATACAAAATTGCTAATTCTTTTGCTTTGTCTAACATTTCTACTACTTGATGGCTTAAATTATCTATCATCTGACCACCTCCTATAATCATTTCATTATATGTTTATTTTTTTGAATTATTATCTTTAATTTGGTATAATATATGAAAGGATGTGATTTCATGGTTAAAGCAATTGTTGCCTCTATTAAACTATCAACTACATCAGACTTAGAATTTAGTTATAAAGAAAAAGAAATGATTAAGTTATGCGAAGCAGATGATATTGAAGTTGTGTCATCAATTTATCAAAATGCTGATAGTGTTAATCCTACAACTTTTTTGGGTAAAGGTAAATTAGAAGAGATCAAAAAAGATATGGAATTATATGAAGTGGATGTTTGTATCTTTAATACAGAACTTACTCTTCATCAATTAAATAATATTTCTAGTATTTTAGGCGAAGATAAGACTGTATATGATAGAACAACTTTAATATTAAATATCTTCTTAACTAGAGCTAAAACTAAAGAAGCTTTTTTACAAGTTAAGATAGCTCAACTTAAATATTTCTTGCCTCGTTTAGTTGGTTTAAGAAGTTACTTATCTCGTAGTGGTGGTAGTGCATCAGGTGCCGGTAGTGCTACACGTGGTGCTGGGGAGACAAAATTAGAGCTTGATAAACGCTATATTAAAGCTCAAATAAACAAGTATGAAAAAGAACTCATCCAAATAAAAAAACAGCGCCAAACAGCAAGAAAAGCCCGTCAAAATTACGATCTACCATCAGTTGCTTTAGTTGGATATACAAACGCAGGAAAAAGTACAATTATGAACTATTTCATAAACAACTTTAAAGCAAGAGGTGAAAAACTAGAAGTACTACAAAAAGATATGCTTTTCGCAACTCTTGGCACAACAACAAGAATGATTAAGCTCAAAAACAATCATAAGTTCTTATTAACAGATACTGTTGGTTTTGTTAGTGATCTACCTCACCACTTAGTAGAATCATTTAAATCTACATTAGAAGAAATTAAAGAAGCATCACTTTTAATTCATGTAGTTGATGCTAGTAGTCCTCATATGGAAAATGAATTAACTACTACTATTAGTGTTTTAGAATCTCTAGAAATTAAAAACATCCCAACTATCATCATCTACAATAAAATGGATTTAGTAAAAATACCTTTATTTAAAGAATCTGACAATACTTTACTATTATCTATTAAAGATGAATCATCTTATGAAAAGTTAGCTCAAGCTATTAACAATATCTTATTTTCTAACTGTATCAACACAAACATTCTAATTCCATTTGAAAAATCTGCCATCTTTGATTTTATCAAAAACAATGAAGACATCATTAATATTGAATTTTTAGATAGTGGTATTTTAATTAATGCAAACATATTAGAAAAAGACCTATATAAATACCAAGATTACATTAAGAAATAAAATAATATATAGAACCTGTCCATTAAAAAGACGGGTTCTTTTTTTATTCATCGCTTATCATAACAATATAAAGCATATATGTATTCTTTTTTATTATCAATTAAAACTTCAATTTTTAAATATTTCGAAACTTGTTTATAATTAGGATTAAAATCTATTTTAATATTACTATATTTCTCAACTTCTTTAGGATCAATTTTTCTTTTATGCGTTGGTATTTTAGAAATTTCTAAACTATGACTAGATATATCTTCTAAAGCAGTAATAGATAATATTTCTACTTCATTGTATGTTTCATTACTAATATATAATTCTACTTGGTCTTCTGTCACATAAGTTGAAGTTTTAATATCATTTGTACTATTTTCATAAATATTACAATCATATTTGCCTAAATCATGTGTTTCTTTTATGTTGAGGTATTCCACATTAACTTTATCTAACAATACTTCTTCTTTTCCAAAAGAAATATAATAGCGGTGTAAATAATAGTATTGATGATTATCTTTCTTTAGATTTTGATTTTTAACATATGTATAATTAACACTATCAAAACTAATATCTACCTCACTTAATTTGGTATTTGTTATGATATCTAATTCTAAATAACATTTTTCAAATAATAGATTATTACTAATATCTACTTTTTGAACTTCAACTCTAAGATCTTCATTTTTACATGATGTCATAAATAAAAAACTAAATGATATTATAATAAGATAGATATATTTTAACATTTGATAACCTCAAAATATTTACCATCATATGCATCTATAAAAGAAATGTTGTCTTTATCAATTGATGATTTGACTGCTTGATAATGAGTGTATTCTTTACCTTCATAAATATATATAATACTAATTATTGTTTCCACATTTAAAACATTGTTTGCTTTATTAACATATATATCTCCATAGTAAATCTCTTCTTTAGGTTCTAACATCCGAGTGGCTGTTAAATTAGGCATAATTGTAAAAGTGATATATGGATGTATAACATTAGATGGAATTAATACATCAGTAATAATTAAATTTCTTTGTTCATTGTTTTTAATATTTAATTCAAGAATTTCTTTTAAAGTGTTTAATCTAACCATTTTTCTTAAAACAGTGGAAGTTATTTTATTATAATTATTATCTAGTTTTTGAAATTCAATGTGTCCTATATTAAACTTATATTCTTTATTATTGTAAAGTAATTTAATAGAACTAATCACATTTGTCTTATAAAAAGTAATCTCAATTATACTTAAATATACTTTATCTATATATTCAAGATTATAATAGACTTTATAATTAAATGTAACATTATCAATTAATAATTCTACATTATCTAACTTTTTAGAAGACGAAATAACTAGTGATGTTTTTGGATAATATACGTCATAATATCCTAATACTAAATCTACTTTACTAACACCAATGAATTCATTTTTACTACAACCATTTAATAAAAAAAGAGAAATCCCCAACATAATTATAAGTGCGGTTCTTTTAATAAAATGTAATTTCATTTTACCACCACTATAATTATATTAGGGATAGGAGGGATTTATGTAAGATTGTTTAAATATTCTAAACAAATGTTTTTTAATTCATCATAAGTTGAGATATTAACAAGTTGAACACGATATTTTTTTGACTGAGGTAAGTGTCTAAAATACCACGCCGCATGAGATCGCATTTGAATCATAGCATATTTTTCCGGCTCATGTGACATGAGTTTTTGTGCATGAGCTAAAAGCATATCAATTCGTTCATGAATACTAACTACTTCTTCTTGACTAACTAAATCTCTAATAATCCAAGGATTACCTAAAGTCGCTCGTCCAACCATAATACCATCTACACCAAGTTCATACATTTTACTTGCATCTTCCACTGATTTGATATCTCCATTTCCAAATACGAAAACATCAGTATTATCTCTTACCATTTTGATATAGTCAAGATTAACACTACCTGTATACATATCTGATCTAGTTCTTCCATGAATCGTAATAGCATCTACACCAGCTTTTGTCGCAATGCTTGCTACTTTGTCACAATTAATTGAAGAATGATCGAAACCAGCTCTTATTTTTATACTAACTGGTTTATTATAATTATCCTTAAGTGATTTTACAATATCATATATCTTTTGTGGATCTTTTAAAAGGGCACTGCCAGCACCTGATTTAATGACTTTATTTACAGGGCATCCCATATTGATATCAATAATATCAGGATTTGAGTGTTCTAATATTATTCCTACTCCTTGAGTAATCGTTTCAACAGATGAACCAAAAATCTGTGTAGCTATACTTTTTTCTTTGGGAATCATTTCTAAAGTTTTTTGGTTTTGATATATTAAACCTCTATCACTAATCATTTCACTTACAACAAGTCCTGCCCCCATACTTCGACAGATTTCTCTAAATGATTGATTAGTTACGCCTGCCATAGGCGCTAGTGCAACTTTACTTTTTAAAGTTACATTACCAATTTTTTTAATCATTATTTTAAACCTTCACGTTTATAAACAATTTCCCCATTAATAAGTACATAATCAACTACTGTATCATAATCAAAAGGATCTCCTGAATATATTACGATATCAGCATCTTTACCAACTTCGATTGAACCAACACGGTCAAAAATACCAAGCATTTTAGCAGGTGTTACAGTTAATGCTTTTAATGCTTCTTGTTTAGGAAGACCTTCTCTAACGTAAAGTCCTGCTTGAACTAATGTATGTTCTAATGATACAACTGGATGGTCTGTCATTAATGCAAAATCAACACCATGTTTTTTCATAACTGATGCTGATTTAAAACTTAAGTTACGAACTTCATGTTTTGATTTTGATGTTAATGTTGGACCTAATACTACTTTTTTATTATGTTTTTTAATAACATCCGCAATCATATAACCTTCAGTACAATGTTCTAAAGTTGAATTTAATCCAAATTCTTCACTAATACGAATAGCTGTTACGATGTCATCTGTTTGGTGACAATGAATCTTTACTTGCATTCCTTTAAATACTCTCATCAATGAATGCCATTTTGCGTTATATTCAGGTTTTTTAGCTAAAGGATTAGTTTTTAATTCTTCTTCATATTGATCCCATTTTTCCATATATAGTTTTGCTTTTTGAAGTGATTCACGTAAAATTGCGGCTGTTGCCATACGTGTTGATGGAGTTTGATTTTTTCTGCCATACACACGTTTAGGATTTTCTCCAAGAGCCATTTTCATACCTGCTTCTTCAATTAAAACCATATCTTCAACTGTTTTACCATGTGTTTTACATACACAATAAGTTCCACCAATAATATTAGCAGAACCAGGCCCAGTCGCAACAGTTGTTACACCGCCTTTTAATGCCTCTGTAAATCCAATATCTTGTGGTTTTAAAGCATCAATTGCTCTTAATTCGGGTGTGATTGGTGAAGTTACTTCATTAACATCATTTCCTGGTTCAAAACCTAATGTTTCTAAAAGACCTACATGACAGTGAGCATCAATTAAACCAGGTAAAGCAAAACGATGTTTAGCTAAGATTACTTGAACTCCTCCAAGTTCATATGAATTAAAGCTACCAATGGCTTTAATTTTTCCATCATCAACTAAAATATCATAATATTCCCCATTGATACCTGCCATATTATAAAGTGTTACATTTTTTATTAAAATCATATATATACCTATCCCTTCATTAAATCTTGTAAAACTTCTCCCGCTATCATTAGCCCCGCAATAGGTGGACAATATGATGTGGAACCAAGTTTATTATCAACTGTTTTTGGTTCTTCTTCTGAGTAAAGAACTTTCGTATGGTTAATTCCCATATCTCTTAATTTTTTTCTAAGTGCTTTAGCTAGTGGACATATTTTAGTTTTTGATATATCTGTTATCATAAATCCACCATGATTAAGTTTATTACCAGTGCCTAATGCGCTGATAATTGGTATGTTTTTTTCTTTCGCAAGTTTTATTAATTCAACTTTACCTTTTACAAAGTCAATCGCATCAACAATATAATCAACATTACTAAAATCAATTTGTGAAATTGTATTTTCATCAATAAATAATTTATGTTTTCTAATTTTAATATTTGGATTAATATCTAAAAGTCTACTTTCAACTACATCAACTTTATCTTTACCAATTGTCGAATGTAGTGCAATTAATTGTCTATTAATATTTGTTATATCAACAATATCACTATCGACAATAATTAAATTATTTATTCCCCCTCTTGCGAGTGCTTCAACAACATATGAGCCAACCCCTCCAAGCCCAACTACACAAATACATTTATTACTAATTTTAGAGAAAGTTTCTTCACCAATAATACTTTTAATTCTTGAAAATTCCAAAAACAATCACTCTCCTTTATCCTTATCATAATTAGTAAGGAAAGTATCATGAACACCATTTTTTCTAAATCCCACTAGGGTTTCTAAATTAACATTATGAATGCTCATAAAGATGTGATCATCAATTTCACTATTTTCTTTTTTTAAATCCTTAATAATATTTTTAACAACTTTTCGTTTTGAATCTTCTTCTTTTTTAGCAAGTGGACAAGCGCATGAAATAAATTCTAATTCATTATATTTTTGCCATAATATTATATCATGTTCTTTAACCATATAAAGCGGTCTAATTAATTCTAAACCTTCAAAATTCTTACTTTTTAGTTTTGGTCGCATTGAAGATATTTCAGATGCGTAAAACATACTCATTAAAGTAGTTTCCACAACGTCATCCGCATGATGTCCTAAAGCTATTTTATTACAACCTAAGCTTCTAGCTTTTTCATATAGATACCCTCTACGCATTCTTGCGCATATATAACACGGATTATCCTCTTGTGTTTTTACATAATTAAAGATTGGTGCTTTAAATATTTTAAGCGGTATTTCTAGAATTTCTGCGTTTTCTTTGATCTTGGCTAAATGATGTTCTTCATATCCAGGATCCATACAAATAAATTCTAAATCAATGGGGAATTCTCCATGACGTGATAGTTCTTGCATACACTTTGCGAGTAACATTGAGTCTTTACCACCAGATACACAAACAGCTACTTTATCATTAGGTGATAATAACTGATAATTTTGAACTGCTCTAACTACATATTTATAAATAGTTGAACGATATTTAGTAATAATACTTCTTTCAATTTGTGTTACTCTAGATAGTTCTTTTCTAGCCATGACCTTCCTCCTTTCTTACAAGCATAACTTCACCAAATTTAATTATTTCATCATCAATCAATAATTCTCCAAATTCATTTAAGCCTTTAACATAACCAAAATATTTTTGATTATTTTTATAATATGAAACATATCTATTTTTAAGTGAAGAATATATATTATTATATTCAATATATGAATTATCACCACTTACATACTTATCAATTTCATTAAATAATTCAGTCATAATTAAATGTGCATATATCTTTGGATCTTTTATCTCATGAGTTAAAATTTTTAATGAAGTTGCGGGGTAAGGCGTATCAAAATTATCTTGATTTAAATTTATCCCAATACCTATAATTACTCCTTGAACTAAATTATCACAAGTTATAGCTTCAACTAATATACCACATAACTTCTTATCCAAATATACTTGATCATTAGGCCACTTTATTAAAATATCAAATCCTGTTTTTCTTAATACTTTATTAACAGCACATGATGTAATAAGTGTAATTGCATTTAAGAATTTCTCATCAAAGACAATTCCTACACTATTTTTAATAAGTAAACTAACACTAACACTATCTCCACTAGCATCCCATGTATGTCCACTACGACCACGACCATTAGTTTGATTTAAAGCTTGTACAACTGTTAAATCATCTAAATTAGCAAATTGTTCTTTACAATAAGTGTTTGTAGATGAGAGTGTATCATAAAATAGATATTCATAGTTCTTTTTCATTTTTATTACCTCATAAATATTTTACCAAATTTTAATTTTTTTCGCAATAAATTTAGCATTTTTTATTTTTATCGACAAAAAAGTATTTATTTTTTAATTTTATTTTTAGTTTTTTCTTTCAGCTTTTTCAAAAAATATAAAAAAACGAAGTAAAAAATCAATTCTACTTCGTTTAATTTTATTATGCGAAAATACTTAGTAATAAACCAGCAGCAACTGCACTACCAATAACACCCGCAACGTTTGGTCCCATTGCATGCATTAATAAATAGTTTGTATTGTCTTCTTCAAGACCAATTTTATGAACTACACGAGCAGCCATTGGAACAGCTGAAACACCAGCAGCACCAATCATTGGATTAATCTTACCCTTTGTAAGTTTGCACATTAATTTACCAATTAATACCCCACCAGCTGTTGAGCATGAGAATGCAACTAAGCCAAGTGCTAAGATATATAATGATTCAAGTTGTAAGAAACTTGTACCTACAGCTGTTGCGCCGACTGAGATACCAAGTAAAATTGTAATTGCATACATTAATGTTTTACCAGCAGCATCTACTAAGTTTGGAACAACACCAGATTCTTTAATTAAGTTACCAAGCATAAGCATACCTACTAAAGCAGCACATGATGGAACAAGTAAAATTACAACAATTGAAACAACAATTGGGAAAATAATTTTTTCTTTTTTAGAAACAGTTCTAATATTACTATCCATCTTAATTAAACGTTCTTCTTTAGTTGTAAGAAGTTTGATAATTGGCGGTTGGATAATTGGAACAAGTGCCATATAACTATAAGCAACAACAGCGATAATAGCGCACATTGCAGAACCTTCTGTAGTACCACCTAATAATGTGTTAGATAAGAAGATTGCAGTTGGTCCATCAGCACCACCGATAATACCAATTGAAGCAGCTTCTGCACCACTGAATCCAAGAAGTAATGCACCAAGGAAAGTCATAAAAATACCTATTTGAGCAGCAGCACCTAATACTAAACTTTTTGGATTAGCAATTAATGGACCGAAGTCAGTTGTAGCACCAATACCTAAGAAAATTAGTGGAGGGAAAAGTCCTAATGATACACCTTCATGAATGTAGTATAATAATCCACCTTTTTGTGTTCCTAATGGAGATTCCATTAAACCATTTAAAGGCAAATTAACAAGTAACATTCCAAAAGCAATTGGAATAAGTAAGTATGGTTCAAATCCTTTTGCTACTGCAAGATATATTAATAAACATGCTAAAGCAATCATCACTATTGATTGCCATTCAAAAGAACTTTGAAACCATGAAGTTATTCCCATTTGATCAACGAAATTACGAAATAACTCTAATAATTCCATTTAAATTACCCTAACACTACTAAAACAGTTCCGTTATCGACTGTTTGTCCTTTAGATACATGAATAGATTTAACTGTTCCAGAAACTGGAGCAACAATTTCGTTTTCAAGTTTCATTGCTTCAAGAATTAATAATGTATCGCCTTTATTAACAGATTGTCCAACACTAACTTTAATATCATTAATGTTACCTTGCATAGGAGCTTTTACTGATGCACCTTCACCAGCAACTGCAGCAGGAGCAGGAGCAGCTTTTGGAGCTTCTGCTTTAGGAGCTTCAACATGCCCTTGAGCTTCAGTAACACTTTCTAATTCAACTTCATAAACTTTACCATTTACTTTAACAACGTATTTTTTCATAATTATTCAACCACCTTTTTAATATTAACTAATTTTACATCACGAGCACCAGAATTTGAGTAATCGATAGTCGCAACAAGTGCAGCTACCATCATGTCTGGATCTGTAATATCTTCTAAACGTAGAGGTTTTCTTTCCTCTTTTACTTCTACTTTTTCTTCTTTTGTTTGTTGTTTTTCTGGAGCACCATTTAAGAATTTAAAACTACTAATGATAAACCATAATATAACTAAAACACCAAATACAACAGTTATGCAGAATACTGAGTATAAAACACCTTGAGTTAAGGTAACATCTTTTTCTTGTGAATTAACATATTCAGTAATTGCTGCCATTTCAGCTTTAAAATTAGTAAGAACTGGATCTACAGATGTACTTTGATCATATTCTTCTACTGCCATATCAGCATATCTTAATGTTTGTTTTAATTCTTCAGTAGTAAATATTTTTACAATTGCTTTTGCTTCATTAGATAATTCTTCATTTTCTTCTAATGTATCAGCTAATTTTGCATATTCAAATACACCTTTTAAAGCAGCTAACTTATCTGTTAAAGAAGAACTTTGAGATAATAAAGTTGCATTAGCAGATTCTAATTTTTCTGCATATTCAATTCGATGATATCTAACTGTGCCAACTTTTTTATTTTCTAAATTAAACATAAGAGTTAACCCAGCTAAGATGATTGCACTAAAAACTACTATTAATATTTTCTTAGTCATAAGTCACCTACACATATAAGTTGATTTCAACAACTTCGTCTTCTTCTTTTTTGTTACGATTTTCTAAGAATTTAACCGCAACATTTTCAAATAATGCACATGATAATACATCTTCATCACATGTAACTATATCTTTGTATTTTTCTTTCATTACATCAAATTCAGGTAAAATGTCATCAGCAGGACGATGAGTAATTACTTTGGCATCACCAATGATTTTACGTCTTACTTCTTCATTAACTTCAGCTGGTGCTTTACCATATAAACCACGTAAATATTCGTTAACTTCTTTTGGAACCATTTTATAACGTTCCCCAGCAAGAATATTCATAACTGCTTGTGTACCAACCATTTGAGACATTGGTGTTACAAGTGGTGGATATCCTAAGTCTTTTCTTACTTTAGGAATTTCTCTTAAAACTTCTTCATAACGGTCCATAGCACCTTGACCTTTTAATTGACTCATTAAGTTAGAAAGCATTCCACCAGGAACTTGATATTTTAAAATATTAGGATTAACAGTTAATGCTTTAGGATTTAATACACCTTTTGCAATAAAGTCATCTTTAATTTTTGTTAATGTAGCGCTAGCTTTATTTAAATATTCTAAATTTAATTTTGGATCATCTTTAGTATTTTGTAAAACATATTGTAATGCTTCTGTACAAGGTTGTGAAGTACCACCAGAGAATGGTGATAAAGCTGTATCAACGATGTCACATCCAGCTTCAATAGCTTTTAAAACTGTCATTTCCGCAACACCACCTGTGCAGTGAGTATGAAGTTCTAAATCTAATGAACAATTTGCTTTTAATCTAGAGAATAATTCATAGGCAGCTTCTGGAAGTAATACCCCCGCCATATCTTTAATACATAAAGAATTACCACCCATCTTTTCAACTTCTTTCGCAAGTTCTACATAATAGTCAATTGTATGAACAGGACTTGTTGTATAAGATAAAGCAATTTGGCAATGACCACCATATTTTTTACATGCATCAACCGCACTCTTTAAATTTCTTACATCGTTTAATGCGTCAAATACTCTGATAATATCAATACCATTTTCTAATGATTTTTGAACAAATTTTTCAACTAAGTCATCAGAATAATGACGATAGCCTAAAATATTTTGACCTCTAAATAACATTTGTAATTTAGTGTTTGGACAAGCTTTACGAATCAAACGTAATCTTTCCCATGGATCTTCATTTAAGAAACGAAGGCATGAATCAAATGTTGCGCCGCCCCATACTTCTAATGCATGATAACCAACTTTATCTAAGTCGCTAGCAATGCTTAAAATGTCTTTTGTTGTAAGACGAGTAGCAATTAAAGATTGATGTCCATCTCTTAAACATGTGTCAACAATTTTTACTCCCATATTTACTCCTATCTAGCATTCTTTATATTTTTGCATAAACGCGATGCTATACGCTTATACTAAATTTTATTTTTCGAAAGAAACCAATAATGTGGCCATCTTCCCCCAATATATAAAAATTATAACACAGGTATGCATTTTTATCAAGCATTTGGCTTATTCATAAAAGTATATTCATAAAAAAAGAGTTAATTCTAAAGAACTAACCCTTAACTTAATTTTTCGGAATTTTTAGCTTTTTCCTTAAAATGGTATTTATATAATTCTTCTGTCGCAAGACTTAATTTTGTCACCACATCTTTGGTATTTTGTGGATATAACCAGAATGTATCATTATCAATACTTAAAGCAACCGCATCACCATAATCTTTATAATCATATTCAATGTGACACGAATAATTTTTTGGAACACTCCAATCATTATGATATTCTTTACCATAGTACTTACAATCTAAGTGATATCCATCATAATCATGAACTAAATACCCCTCACCTTGATCGTAATACTTTTGTGCATTAGGGAGTGTTTGAACAAATACTTTAGTTTCAAAATGATATGTTCCATTATTAATCTCTTCTCTAACCATTTTTCTTTCCCAAGCATACCACTTAGGAACACTATCAAAATACACTTCACCATCAACACTAGATAAAGTCCCATCTTTTTGGAAATTCCATTCTTTACCACACGCATTACATTTAAGCAGTGTATTTTCGCCAATCATTTGCCCTTCTTCTAAACAATGAGGACATTTATATAACAATTTATTTAATCCTTTAGCACGATCTTCTACTGGTAGTGAAAGATTAGCTTCTTTTAAATAATCCCAATCATTATAAGATAATGCTTTTTTAACTCTTACGTTAATTTCATCAATTGATAATGTTTGTAATTCTTCTTTTGTAATAATTTTTGTCATTGTTGCTCTAAAAGGAATATCTCTTTTGATTTTATTCCATTGTGGACGAGCAACATATGTTCCTTTCATATTTAAAACAACAACTGGAACATCTAACATTTTAATCATTTTACCAAGTGATTTAGGAATAACTGAAGTTGTCCCATCAATTGAATACTTAGCCTCAGGATACATAACTAAAATATTTTTATTTTTAGTTACGCTATATTTCATATTTCTAATTAAATTCAAATCAAAAATAAATCTTCTTTTACAAATACCGCCGATTGCTCTTAATAACCATTCAGTATAATCTTTAAAAGCATCTAAGGTAATAACATAATTAGCACGGTGAGGTAGGATTGCTTTTGCTAAAACATAGAAATCAAAAAAAGACATATGATTCGAAAGTAATAAGTATGGTGGTTTTAAATCACTCATATTTATTTTTTCTATTTGAATATCATGTTTTGCAGATTTAGGTGCTGTTAAGCCCCACATTACTAATTTCCAAATATTGCTTTGTTTTTTCGGTTTGCGCTTAAAGTCAAATCGTTTTATATCTCTTTCTTGATCGCTCATAATATACCTCACTATGTTTATTATATCATATATAAGAGAATTAAACATCAATTTAAAGTTTATATAAACAAAGGCACATTAAATTTTAAGCAGTTAATATCAAATTACTTTTTTTAATGTGTCTTTTAATATTTAATTTAATAATTCCAAATTACTGGTAGATTGCCAGAGTTCCATTCCAAATCCCACCCATTAGGTTTAGATTCAGATTCACAATATATTGTTAAATTATCACATCCATGAAAAATAGAGCCTTCTATATACTTAACATTACTTGGAATTACTATAATTTCTAAGCTACTACAATATGCAAATGCAAAGTGTCCTATACTTGTAACTGATGATGATATTTCTATACTTTCCAATTTTTCACAATTATAAAATGCTGAATCGCCGATACTTATAACACTGTTTGGGATAACAATACTAATCAAATTATTACAATTTTCAAAAGCATTATTGCATATAAATACCGTATTATCATGTATTTGGTATGATTTTGATAACGAATCTGAAACATCAACTAATACCGAATAAGGGTTTTGATCATTTCCCAAATATTTAGCATTTCCATATGTACTAAAAACCAAACTATCACATTCGGCAAATACAGAGTATCCTATACTTGTGATACTATCTGGTATTTCTATACTTATTAAACCACTACAATTATAGAATGCATAATCACCTATACTTGTGACACTATCTGGGATAACTATACTTTCTAAACTACTACATTCGTAAAATGCTTGTGCTTCTATACTAATTACACTATTAGAAATCATTATTTCTGTTAAACTTGAACAATTTTGGAAAAGGGCAAACTCAAAAACTGTGATACTAGTTGGTAGTTCAACATTTTTTAAACCTGAACAATACGAAAAAGCCCACTTGCCTATACTTGTGACACTATTTGGGATAACTATACTTTCTAAACTACTACACCAAGAGAATGCATATTCTCCTATACTTGTGACACTATCTGGGATAACTATACTTTCTAAACTACTGCAATTATAGAATGCACGTGAACCTATACTTGTAACACTGTTTGGTATCTCTATACTTTCTAAACTGTTACATCCATTAAATGCTTCACTTTCAATAAATACAACACCATTAGGGATTACTGTTGTATTACATCCTCGAAGTAATATATTTGTACTAGTTTCAATTATTGCATTACAATTATTTCTAGAATCAAAATACAGATTATATTCATCAACAATAATACTTTCTAAACTATCACAACCTGTAAAAGAATCAATTTCTATAAATTGAACATTTGCAGGAATATAAAGATTTTTCATATTAGTGCAATTTGAAAATGAAAAAGGAGTAATATATTCAATAGTATTAGGAATGAATGTATTTATGCATGCCGCATAAAGAGCGTCTTTATCAGTTACAATTATAGCATTACAATTTTCTCTTGAGTCAAAATATGTATTATTTTCATCCACTGATATACTAGTAACACTTGTGCATTCTCTAAAGGCATATCTGTCAATAAATGTCACATTTTTTGATATTTCTATACTTGTTATATTTGAACATCTATAAAATGACATATACCCAATACTAGTAACACTATCAGGTATCTGAATATTAACTAAATTACTACATTCATAAAATGCAAAGTCATCTATAGTAGTGCCCTTACTTATTTTAACTTCTTTTAATGATATAGGTATAAATTTGTTATTCATCATATAAAATGAAGCACCAAATATATATCCGAAATTAGTGTGTGAGGTTCCCTCTAATGTATCCCCCACAAAAGGAATAGTTATACTTTCTAAACTAGTACAATTTTGAAATGCTGATTTTCCTATGCTTGTAACGCTGTCGGGAATAACCACAGCTGTCAAACTGCTACATCCATAAAATGCTTTTTCTCCTATACTTTCAACATCATTGAGTATTTCAATTTTTTCTAAACTAATACAATTTTGAAATGCTGATTTTCCTATGCTTATTACACTATTGGGAACTTTGATTGTTAAAAAGTTATCGCAATTATAAAACGCATAATCTGATATATTTAAAAGACCATTTTCTATATATATGGCAACAAATTTGTTAGTTAAAAAACTATATGGTACAGATCCACTAGAAAAATTAGTCATTTTTCCAGTTCCTTTAATATAAAATTCATATTTTCCATCTTGTAATCGTATAGCATAAGCCGTTATGTTATCTTCTGCTGTAGCTGAAAGATCATAACTATAGCTTGCAAAATCAGCTATATTAGCACCGCAATTTTCACAATTTTCTGATTCAAGGAAGTTATGTTTTCCAGATAATGTATCTACATAATTATCTTTATATGTATCAGAACATACAGAACAAACATGTAAAGTATAACCTTCAGAGTTACACGTTGGTTCAACTACTGTATCAATATAACTATGTTCAGTTTTATCAACACTAACAATACGAACTAACCCACAATCAATGCAAAAATACAAATCGTTTCCTTCTTTTTCACAGTTAGGAAGAATTAAAGAACAAAACTTTTCCCAGCAATGTTCAATTGTCTGTGTTGTACCATCACTGTATGTAATTACTGTATTACCATCTTTATCAAAAGTAATACTAATTATACTTATTCCTTGTGGTCCTTGGATTCCTTGTTCTCCTTGTGCGAGAATTCCTGTGTCAACTCCATCTATATACCAATTGCCATTTTCACCAATATTAATGACAGGCGTATATCCATCTTTTCCAGGTTCCCCTTGGATACCTTGTTCTCCTTGTGGTCCTTGGATGCCTTGTTCTCCTTGTGGTCCTTGGATTCCTTGTTCTCCTTGTGGCCCTTGGATGCCTTGTTCTCCTTGTGGCCCTTGGATGCCTTGTTCTCCTTGTGGCCCTTGAATACCTTGTTCTCCTTGTGGCCCTTGGATACCTTGTTCTCCTTGTGGCCCTTGGATGCCTTGTTCTCCTTGTGGTCCTATGACTTCTTTCGCCCCACAAGAACCTAAATAACTCATGCCCAAGAAAAATACACATATTAATATAACTATTTTAATTTTTTTCATAATGAACCTCTTTTGTATTATATTATACCATATTTTAACCATTTTTGTAAAATATATAACACATAATAAATTTAAAAAAGGCGAAGATTATTCTTCACCTTTTTTACTGTTTACTAATAATTCAACCTCACTTGCTGTAAGTTCACGAAAACTACCAATTTCTAAATCATTAGGTAATTTTAAATTGCCAAATGATATTCTTTTTAAATATGTTACATTTAATCCTAAATGTGCCATCATTCTTTTAACCTGATGATACTTGCCTTCAGTGATTGTTAAATTTAAAGATGTTTCATTAATCAGTTCAATATCTTCTGCGACTGATCTTGTTCCATCTAACATAATTCCATTTTTTAATATTTCTATTCCATCAGTTGGAAAAGCTTTATCTATTTCAACATAATAAGTTTTAGAAACATGTTTTTTAGGACTTAACAATTCATGAGATAATGGACCATTATTAGTTATTAGTAATAATCCTTCTGTATCAATATCTAATCTACCAACCGGAAAGAGTTTATGTTTTAGAGGATGATTGATTAAATCCATCACAGTTTGATGATTATAATCTTCAGTTGAAGTAATATAACCATTTGGTTTATTTAATATTAAATATATATGTTCTTGATATTTTAATATTTGATTATTATAAATAACTTCATCCTTTATTTCATCAATCTGTAATGAAGGATTAGTTTCTAATTTTTGATTAACTAAAACTTTTTTCTGCTTAAGAATTATTTTAGCATCTTTTCTAGAGATACCTAAAACACTTGTTAGAAATTGATCAAGTCTCATATTATTTATCAGATTTCATTGAAGTATTAATTTGAGTAATAAGTTTTCTAGTTAAATCTTCTCCATAATCCCAGAACATGATACCACCTAAATCATGGTTAATTACATATTCACATTTATATCTAATTGAAGTCATTGAATCATATGAAATAACAACTTTATTAGCTTTATCATAGATATATGGAGCACAAGCTTCATTATCCCAAATGTTGAAAATATTTTTATTATCGACATTCATTAAATAATTATTATAAATTTCAGTATAGTTTACATTACCACCAGAAGATGCTACTTTAGTAGAACCTAAAACACTAGCATTAGCAACCGCTTCAGTTAATACATATTTTCTACCATAGAATGCTGCACCAACAACAAGTTTATCTAAATCTACGCCACGAGAATTAAATAATGAAACTGTTTGAGTTGCACTGCATCCTGTTGTTGTTCCTTTTGATGAAGGATATAGCGCAGTATGGTGAACAACTTTTGTTGAACTATGGAAGTCATAAGTCATTAAATGAATATAATCTAAAATATTATTTAATGAAGCAACATCAAATCTATCAATACCCCAAGGACCACCTGGTAAAGCTGCAGTTACTAAATAATCCGGATTAGCATCTTTTAAATATTTTTTAACTGTTGCCATTAGGCTTGTGTAGTTAGGTCTATCAACTTCTGTGTCACGACCTGTTTCATATCCTGGGTATTCCCAGTCAATATCAACACCATCAAAGTGGTATTCATTAACTAAATCAAGAATAGATTGAGCAAATTTATTACGTCCTTCTTGTGTGAATGCGGCATCGCTAAATGTGTAGTTAGCTGCTCCATATCCACCAATACATAATACTACTCTAACACCTTGTTTACGAGCTTGAAGTACTTCAGTTAATCTATTTAACCCTGAGATTGATACATCACCATCTTCAGTACAACGAGCAAAGCTATAATTAATTACATCTAATGCTGAGGCTGAAACTTCATCAAGTCCTGTATAGTTATTCATTTTACTATAGAAATAACCAAATACAGCAGGTTTTGGTAATTCTTCAAATGTAATAGCTGTTACTAAAACATCTAGAGGAACTTTGATTCGTTGTGAGTTTAATGTAAATGTAGTTGTATATCTTACTAATTCATCTACTCTAGCAGGATTTGTAATACCTGTGTTACTTAAAGTATTAGGAGCACTAGATGAATATGAGATAGTTGCTTTACCTGCTGTTGTTTCATAACTCTTTAGTAAGCCAATATTATCAAATGTTTCTTCTGGTAATAAATTAGGTAAAACATCTTCTAATATTTTCCAAGCAGCAAAAACAGTTGTATCTTGATATATTGGAGTTTTTACATCAAAAGCATTTCTACCTAAATACCATATTAATTCATATCCAGTAGTTGCAGGTGTTGAAATATTTTCGACAACACCACCATATCTAACATTTTGTTCTGCATAAACATTCCCGTTTTGATCTAAGAATGTTACAACATATTGTTCTTTCATAACTTCCCACTTCGCATAATAATTTTTATCTTCATGTTCAGTAATTGTTATTTCTTTTACGTTAGGTCCAAAGAATAATTCATCTTCATACCAACCTTTAAAGATAAATCCAGTTTTGTATGGAACTGGTAATTCTAAACCAACTCCTGTGTCATATGATGTTGGAACATTAATTTTAATGCTTGATAAATATCCATCCGCAACACTTTCACTACTGTAATCTGCACTAGTAGCATAAGGAGCAGTAGCTTGAGTAAGTTTTGTTTGCATCATGAATGCGGCAAGCTCATTTGCGATAATAGATTCATTTGTAAATTTAGTATTAGTAATTTTATTACTAAATAATTCTTTATATTCATCTTTAACTAATGTTTGTAAATAATTTAGTAAGAAACTCCATTTGTTATAATTATTACCTGCTGCGAAGAACCCGTTTGTACCACTTAAACCATTTGCTGCCTTTGTTGCAAATTCACTTCTAATAATTGATTGATTTAAGAAAGTACTAACTTCAGATAATAATTCATTAACCATTGCTTCACGAGAATCAAATAAGTAGAAATCACCACCATCTAAATTATAAGTAATTTCATATGTTTCTTGATAGTTACCTAAATCATCCCATTTTGCTGTTAATTCTAAGTCAGATTTAATTTCAGTTTCTGATGTTACTTGAACACCATCAGCTGTAAACCAACCTAAGAAGAAACAATTAGTTTTAGTAGGTACAGGCATTGTAACAGTAGAACCAGCTTCTACATTTTCTAACATTTCAACTTCACATTCACCACCATCAGTATTGAATGTAATAGTATATAACTTAATTGACCATTTAGCTTCTAAAGTAATTTCTTCAGCTGGCATACTTTCACCAGTGAATAATTCACCATTTAAATACCAACCTTCAAAGTTATAATCCATTCTAGTTGGGTTAGGTAGTTCAACTTTAGATTGATATGCAGCAGTCATTGCTTCAACTACTACTTCTGATTTAGTATCAAAAGTAATTTTATAATTAACTGCTTGCCAACCAGCATATAAAGTAACTGACTCATTAACAGTATACATAGTTGTAACTTTATCATTTGGTTTAGTATCACTTGATAAATACCAACCCTTAAAAGTATACCCTAAACGTTCAGGTGTTGGAAGTAAAATCTTTTCTCCTTGTTCTGCATCTGTAATAGGAGCAAGTTCATTTCCACCTTGTGTATCTAAAGTAATTTTGATTGCGGAACTATCTCTCCACATCGCTACCAAAATAAGATTTTGTGTAACCGGAGTTGAAAAGTCGTATAATTGACCGTTTAAATACCAGCCATCAAAAACCATATTTTCTTTAGTCGGATCAACTGGTCTTACCGCAAGTCCATTAACGCTGACTTTTTGACTTTCAACAAGGCTTCCACCTTGTGAATCAAATGTTACACTATATGAAGTAGTGTTTTGTGGTTGAGTACATCCACATAAAACTACTCCAATTACTAAAAATAATAATAAACTAATTTTTTTCATTTTGTCCCCCTAATTTTGTGACCATTTAGCATATACAGTTATGTCACTATAATTTGTTACATCAATATATTCAATTGGTTGTGTACATTCACTATCTAAATACCAACCTTCAAAAGTATGCCCTACATAATATGGAGTGCTAAATGGTGTGTCTTTTCCAGGTATATATGTAGTATTAACTTCAGTTTTAATATATTCCCACATTCTTTGTTTAATAGCATTATCTTTATAATTTAATGATACAACTTCTTGACCATTAAATTCATATTGATATTTAGCATTCGTAAACATTGCGTACACTTCAGCTTTTATCATTCTATTTTCAATTGAATTTCCAGGATGACGATATTCAAACTCACCATTTTTAACTTTATCTATTGTTTCTAGCATTTTAGCGTAAAACTCATTTTCACTATCTTTAGCAAGTTCTGTGTATTCAGCTTTTAAGAAATCAAGGAACCATTCCCACCACCAATATTCATAGAAAAATCTACTAACAAGTCTTACTCTATCACTTGATATTAAATTATCAATTGTAATAGTTTCGTTCCACGCACTGCTATCTATATCAGTTAAGAAATCATCTATTAATTCACTTTCACTATTATATTGATAAAAATTACCGCCATTTAATACATAATTAATTTTATATTCACTTGCAAGTTCTGATTTTAAAATATAGTTAGCAATAATCTTTATATCTTTAGTTACTTTATAACTATATGGTAATTTGTTATTTGCCTCATCAAACCATCCAGTAAAGATGTATCCTTCTTTTTCCATATATGGAAGATTAAGAATTGAATCATAGTAGGCTTTTTTTATAGATAAATTAAAATCACTTTGTGTTGTTCCATCATTTGTAACAATCTCTATATTTAATGTAATTGGTTCCCACTTAGCATATAGTGTTAAGTCTTTACCAATTAAACTTTCACTTGTTACTTTTGTTCCATCTAAAAATTGTAAACTTGGATACCACCCCACAAAATTATATCCATATTTTGTAGGTGTAGATAATTCACCAATAGCAGTTTTATATCCTTCAACAGTAATTGTTTCTACGCTACTACCTCCTTGTGAATCAAAAGAAACTGTGTATTTTTTATCATCAGTTTCTGGTTTTCCACAACTAGCCAGAAAACAAATAAACATTAATGTTATAAAAAACAAATTTATTTTTTTCATATTCCCTCCCTATGGAATTAAATTAAATATTAACCTGTATATATAATATACCATATCAGATGCTAAGATTGGAATAGTAATAGCATATGTTACTTTTTTAGTTAAAATCTTTTTGAATATATCCATATCACTACATATAAATACTACAACCGCAAAAGCTGCTGGAACGGCCATTGCGTTATAATGAAAGTAATCTGCAAAATTAAATTTAGCTAAGCTTAACACTGCTCTTGTTGAGCCACACCCAGGGCAAGGAATTGTAGTAATCGCTCTAATTGGGCATGTAATATTAAATATTCTAAGTACTAACACATACGCACAAACAAAAGCAATAATTTCTAATAACTGAAATATTTTCTTTTCCATTTTAAACTTCCGTAACGATTGCTAATATTTCAACATCTTCACTTGTACTATTAGTAATACCATGTTCAAAATTAGCTTTTGTATAATCAAATTCTCCAGCTTTTAATTTTGATGCTGCACCATCTTTAACTAAATCAAGTTCTCCTTTTAAAACATAAATGAATTCTTGATCACCAACATGCATATGATAACCAATTGAAGTCATTGGAGGAAGAGTAATTTTTGCGTACATCTTCACAGGTTTTTCAACATCTATAACTTTTTGTAGATATATTGTTCCATTTCCTCCACGCATTGATTCTGCGGGAACTTTTTCTATATTTTTAAAATCATGATTACGCCACATATGTATATTCCTTTCATAAAAAATGATCTCACCTTAGGTACCCTCACCCACAAGTTACACAAGCTTAAGGCTGCTTCGATCAAGACCTGACCTGGTTCACCGCCTAACCTTGGATGAAGGTACCTAAAATGAGATCATTATAATTATATCATAAACCGTTAAGATTTTTAATTATTTGCTTTTTCTTTTTTCTCTTAAATCTTTAAAAAATTGTTTAAGTAATGTACTTGCCTCAATTTCGTTAATACCTTTTATAATTTCAGGATGATGATTAATGTTAGGAAGTTCAAAGATATTAGTTATACTACCAATTGCGCCATGTTTTGGCTCACTAGCAGCGAAAACAATTTTTTTAACTCTGGCTTGTAAAAGTGCTCCTGCGCACATAAAACATGGTTCTAATGTTACATATACACTAACATCATCTAAAATCCATGATCCAATTTGACTACTTGCTTCTTTTAAAGCTTTTATTTCCGCATGGCCAAATATATCTTCTTCTTTATCTCTAGTATTATGGCTTCTTGCGATAATTGTATTATTTCTTACTACAACACATCCAACTGGAACTTCGTTTTCTAAGTATGCAAGATTTGCTTCTTTCAAAGCTTCTTGCATAAAATATTCATCACTATTTGGTTCTGTGTGGGACTTGATGACATTTTCTACATCTTGCTTCATATTTTTCTTGTGCACTTACTAATACAATTTCTTCATCATAAAATGCTGGTTGCCCATCAATTATTCTTTGTGTTCTAGTAGCTGGTTCTCCACAAATTTGGCAAATAGCTTGAAGTTTAGTTATATATTCAGCTCTTGCTAAAAACTCTGGCATTACACCAAATGGTTCTCCCCTAAAGTCTAAATCAAGACCTGCAACAATAACTCTAACACCAAGGTTAGCTAAGTTTTCCGCAACATTAACAATATTTTTATCAAAGAATTGTGCTTCATCAATAGCAACCGCATATGGTAATTTTTCAATATGAGCCATTATCTCGCTTGAATCATTAACAGCGATAGATTTAACTTTTCTTTGTGAATGTGAAACTACTTCACTAACACTATAACGATCATCAATTACTGGTTTAAATACTAATACATCTCTTTTTGCTAGTTTAATTCTTGTAATTCTTCTAATTAGTTCTTCTGTTTTACCAGCAAACATACTGCCACAAATTACTTCTATCCATCCATCACTGCTTCTTACATCCATGATAATACCTCAACTTCTATCTTATTCTTTACATATTATACAATAGTTCTTATTTTTTTGCAAGTAAGAAAAACTAGTTTATTTTTCCAATTTTTACTTGTTAAAGGAGTTCTTCCTATATAATAAAAATAGGATTCCTAACTACTAGGAATCCTGTTTTTTACTAATTCTCACGTTTTTTAAATACTAACAATAGTGCTGCAGCAACTAAAGTAGCCATCATAATATATGTAACTTTAACACCAAAGCAACTGCTTGATTGTGGAGCTTGATAGTTATTATGAATGTCATCTAAAGCAAGTTTTGTAGATGATACAATTGAATCAATTTCACTTTCACTTGTTGCTTTGTTGATAGCTTGAACAGATTCAGCAATTTTTGAATCATATAAGTTTTTACCAGTTGTTGATAATGATTCTCTGTTAATATATGTTTGTATAGCTTCAATTTGACTACTCTTATATTCAGTTAAATCTTTACCTTTGGCAGTACTACTAAGTTCAAGTTTAGCAACTTCAACAATTGAATCAATTTCTTCAATTTGTGAAGCTTTATCAATTTGTGATTTATATTTATTTAAGCTTTCTGCTACAAGTTCTTCTTGACCTGCTGCAATTTCTAATGATTCTACATATGAATCAAGTTCTTGTTTTGAAGATAATTTTTTACTAGCAAGTTCTTCTTCTAATGTTTCTACTTCCGCAAGTGCTTCTTTTGCTTCTGCTTGTTTACTATTTAACACGCTAACACTTGTTGCTTCTTGTAGTAATTTAGTATAAGAATCAATTAATTCAAGAACTCTTTGATAGTTAGTTTCACTATATAATTCTGGAGTTTTAAATTCATCAAGTGCAAGAATTGCTTTTGTTTTTAATTCTTCAAAAGCAGCTAGATCTTTTTCAACTGATGCGATATCAGCAAGTCCAGTTGTTAATACTGTATTAATAGCTACTACGTTTGCACATTGGTTAATTTGTGATTTGTATTTTTCTAATTTTGATTTTACAATTGTCTTATTAGCCTCAGTATATAAACTATAATCAACTGCAGCTTCAAGTTTAGCAATTGCTTCATTTTTAGCTTTTAATAATTCAGCTGCTTCTTCCGCAAGAGTTGGGATTGCATCAATCGCAGATTTAAAGTTAGAAACAGCATCATCTACTAAAGCAATAGTTGATGCATCATAAACATTTGTTTTAGCTGTATTAATTAATACTTTTACTCTATTTTGATTATCACTACTATAATCACTAAGTTTTGCGTAATTTTCTATCACTGTAATCATACTATCTTTATGAGCAGCAAGTTCTTGTGATAATGTTAGTACCTCATCAATTGAAGCTTTAGTAGATAAAACAACTTGTTCAACAACCACTTTTCTAGTTGCGGCATTGATTTTCGAAGTAGCTTCAGCTATTAGGCTTGTAATCTTAGCTTGATTTGCTTGACTATATAAATTTAATTCAACATAACTATTTAGTGAAGAAATTGCTTCTTCTTTAACAAGTGGTAATGTTGCAGCTTCTTCTTCCTCAATTGTTAACACTTTTTCTAAATCTATTAATGCTTGTTCTTTAATAGTATTAATATCATCTAAAGTTGTTGCATTTTTAATTGCATTAACCGCATTATTAATAATAAGTTTAATAACACCTTGATTAGCTTCACTATAGATACTTAAATCAGCAATCGCATTTTGAATACT
Source organism: Bacilli bacterium (assembly GCA_017411715.1). Lineage (GTDB taxonomy): Bacteria > Bacillota_I > Bacilli_A > ML615J-28 > CAG-313 > UMGS1109. Next base: position 144,801 of record JAFQPO010000007.1, read on the forward strand.
AGAAATTGCGGCATTCTTTTCAGCTGTGTAATCTTCAGTTGAAGAAGATAAGTTATCTAATTTTGTTTTTGCAGCTGATAAACTACTATAATTTGTAACTTGTGCTTGTTCTTCACTATTTAAACCATTATAAATATTTAATGCTCTATTAATTTGAGATGCTTGATTTAAAGTAATATCCGTACCAATACTATTAATTTCTTCAATTAAAGCATTAACTACATCACTTGATGATACTTCAAATGCTTCAGCATGATTTTCTAGAATTACTGTTGTACCAACAGCGATATTTGTAGCTGGTTTCATTGGTGAACCAGTAATTAAGCCATCTAGATATCTAACCGCATATAATGCTTCACCTGGAGCAAGAACAATTGTTTCACCTTCTACATATTCTGAAGTTGTATATCTTACTTTATTATCTACCCCAATAACAAAGTATCCATAATTAGCAGCATTATAAACTGCTAAATTTGCACTTCCAACAGTTAAAGTAATATTAGATGAACCTGTGTTAAGATAGAAACCTCCACATGAACTCCAATTAATTTTAGTAATAGAATTTGATGTAATATCAAAATCATTTCCTGTTGCTAAGAAATAACGATATCCATTAAATACTAAGCTACGTCCTGAGCCACCAATAAACTTAGTCGAATCATAAGAAGGATCATCATTATTATTCATTGCGCCAGAATCATTACGATAGAATAATCCATTTTCTGTTGTTTTTGTGACACCAACATTTAAATTAAATTCTTTTGTAATGCTTTGACCATCTTTAGTAAATGTAGCTAATAAAGGAACTAGTTTAGTTTTTAAGATCAATTTTTGTTTTAAGCCTGTTGATAAATCAAAATATTCACTATCACTTGCATTCTTATATGCCCAACTAATTTCAACGCCTTTATAATAAAGAGGTAATAAAGTAACTTTACCAGCATTTGGATTAATACTATTTAATGCTTCATCAACAAGTATTTCAAATCCTTTTAATGCAGCAATTTGATTTACTGCGTTTTCTAAAATAACATAATTAGAAACAAGTTGTTTAGCTTCTTGGCTTAATGAATTATAAGCTTCAAGAATAGCTTCAACAGTTTTTTCATCACTTAAAGTAATATTAAGTGGTAAAGAAGAAATTAATTCTTCAACTTCTTTATATGTTAATTCTTTTTTCATTGTTGTTGGAGTAGAAATTACATTTGCTTTATTAACGCTTGATACATAGTAATCATATCCTGCTTCAACTTCAATTTGAGTTTGAGTAGTACATGTATATAAATGTTCAATATTCTTTGTATCTACAGTTTGATTTTTAGCAACTCTCCATACAACATATTGGCGAACATTTTCAACTTTTTCCCAAGATAAAGTTGACCCATTTAATATAACATTTTCAACTTCAGTTGCTGGTGCATCTTTAAATGATTTAATAACCGCACCAGGGATTTGTTTATTCCAATATGTCTTTAAATGACTAACTGCACTCTTAATTAATGAATTACTAGAAAGTAAAGTTGAATATTTATACATTGAAGCTCCATCAACTTCTTTGTGTGAGTCCATATTAAAAATTTGATTTTTAATTTCATCAGGGTCTCCCCAATATTTATATGAACCAGTTGCAGTTGGTGTATATTCTAATGCCATATAGATACCTTGGCCAAGATATAAATTACAATCTTTATTTCTTACACACCAGCTCCACCATTCACTAAGTGTACTAAAGCTTGCTGAAGTATGATTAATTGCCCAATATGTTTGAGGTAAAATGTAGTCAATCCAACCTTCATCAATCCATTTTTTAGTATCAGAATATAAATAGTCTCCGTAATGTGCAAAACCACTAGTATTACTATATACTGGATAAATTAAGGTACCATTTGCGTCATACTCTGGAGTAGTACCAGAACCATATGAACCATTACGATAAATACCAGATGGAGAAATACCTAATTGTACGAAAGCATTATTTTCTTCATTATATTTAGTAATTTCATCATGAAGTTGTTCCATAAATAAGTCTACTTGTAATCTACGGAAATTATCTGTTGAAAGATTAGATGTATTATATTTAGCGCGAGTTGCAGAATCATTAACGCCTGAAATATAGAAATAGTCATCAAAGTGAATTGCATCAACATCATATTTTTCAACTACTTCCATGCAAGTATCAACAATAAAATCTCTTACTTCAGGTAGACCCGGATCAAGGATAACACCACCAGAAGTTGCTAAATAATTTGCTTTATTACTCGCAATATTATTGCTTGGGAAAGTTGATGCTAGTGCATCTAAATCACTTACACCAGTAGAACTAATGCGATATGGATTCATCCATGCATGGAATTCCATACCACGGCTGTGAGTTTCTTCAATTAACCATGTAAGTGGATCAAATTCATCAAAGTTAACATTTGCCCACCATGAAGCGATTGGGTTCATTTCTGAATCATACATCGCATTATTATGTGTACGAATATGATAGATAATAGCATTCATTCCCCATGCTTGCATATTATCTAGAACACCCTTCATCATTTCTTTGTATTGTGTTTCATTTTGATATTTTGCTACGTCCCCTGCAAAATGAGAAACCCATGCTGCTCTAAATTGTTGAGTAGGATATGAGTATTCACTAGCAGCAACTGTATCAGTTGGTTTCACAAAACAAACTAAAGTTAGTAACATTGTTAAAACTATACATAGTTTCTTTATTATTTTCATAAATCCTCCTTTTTATTTTTTATTCATGCATATTGTATCACAAACGCTTACATTTTTCAACTATTTTCTTTCATTTTTTAAATACTAATTTTAGTAGTATTTATTTTAGTAATATTTAAAATATAGCTTGTATATACTATTAATAAATAGGAGGCTACTTTTTATGAAAAAAATCACTCTAAAAAACATCTTGTTATTTTTACTTTTTGTTTTTATTTATTTTTTACCTAGTATATTATTTAAAATGGACTTTAGTTACTATAATGAAGTAAAAAGGCCTAATGTCCCTCAAATAATCTTCCCCATTGCTTGGACAATCATCTATATTACTTTAAGCATCTTTATTACATATTTAATCAACAATCACCCCTTCAAAGATAACAAAAGAATCTATATATATCTAATTATTAATTATTTTATACAAGCAGCATTTATTTTTGCGTTCTTCGGGGCAAATGATTTATTTTGGTCATACATTATCACTATCGCTACTTTTGCTTCAAGTATCTTTATTTTCTTAGAAGCATATCCATTAAATAAAAAAGTATCGTTTCTACTTACTCCATATCTTATTTGGGGAGCTTTCGCAACAATACTTAGTATTATTATTTATCTTTGGAACTAGAATGTTATCTCTTGCTAGTAGTAATTGATAATTCTAATGTAATTGCATAAAAAAACACATTAATTTCAAGCAATCAATATCGATTACTGATTTAATGTGTTTTTTAAATTTGTTACAATTAGTTAGTTTTTATAAAATCGCTGTAACCATTTAAATGAGCTTGTTCTTAAGAAGATTATATTTAAAAGTCCTAAAAATAAAATTACTAATAAATAATTAACCATATCTTGTCTAAGGATACTTTCACAAGAATATCCTAGTAAATATGCAGGTAGCGTAAGAGCTGCAGCAAATCCAAACGCAAACGCTTCATAATTTGGATACATCTTAGTATATCTATATAAAGTCATTGGCATACTCATATTAAAACATATAACTCCAATGTATAAAGCCATTTGATTATATGGAAAGACAGTACATAATATTGTAAATATCCCCATTGATAGATATATTGTGATTTTAAATCCGATTTTATCAACTAAATAACCACCTAAAATCTTCCCTAAACAACCACATAGTGTTAGGATGAATAAATCCCAAAAAGAATCAAGCATATCAGTAATTAATATTTCATTTACAAATCCCCTTAGGAAAACGGCTAATATTAATGGAATTAGAATAAAGAATTTATGTGTTCTTTTTTCAATGAAAACTTCTTTATTTTCTTTAAACTTAAACTGATTAGGTAATATAAATAGTACTATTACACATATTACAGAAAGTAATCTAAAAATGTGTAAAATTATTATATTAGTTATATTAGTGCCTAAAAATACTCCCATTGCCCCAAAGGAAACATAAAGACTTAGAGGTAATAATTTATTATTGCTTCTGTGGACAGTTTCCTTGCCACCAACAACATATAATAAACCATTACCAAAGCCCATCATCATTGTACTTATTATCCAGTTATTTGTTAGAAAAGAACCAATAATAACTAGAATGATTGAGATTGCGGCGAGTGATTCATAAATAATTTCTTTCTTTTGAAACTTATCCACTATTAACCCTAAAATAGGTTGTGTGCATAAAGCTATAAAATTATACAAGAAAAAGATGATTATTGTGCTATTACTATTGTTTGCATATAGGTAATTAACAACAGCATGTGCACAGATTCCGTCCGTTAGTAAGTGTAATATTGTGTATATAACAAGCGATATTTTCCTACTCATTTTTAGAATTTAAATCCTTCTTGTATCTTTTCTAATCTTGAATTATAGAAAACGACAAGTCCTTTATTTAAATATTTTGCATCAAGAGCTCCTGCTGTTTCATAAGCAGAGTGCATCGCAAATTGCGCAAGGCCAATATCTGCGCTATTAATACTTACATGAGATAAAGAGATTGCTCCAAGGGTAGATCCACCTCTTTGATCACTTCTATTAGTATAGTGTTGATAAGGTACATTATCCTTATCTAATATAGACGCAAATACTCCCCATGATAAGGCATTAGTAGTATATGCACCTCTAGCGTTATGTTTAATAACTATTCCTTTATTAATAATAACTTTATTAGTTGGATCAGCTTTTTCAGGATGATTTGGATGCACAGAATGAGCATTATCGCTACTTACAATGAATGAATGTTCTAGGGCTGATAAATACTCATTATGTGTTTTGCCTAATGAATTATATATATATGTTAGTGTGTCATTTAGGAATGTAGAGTTAGCTCCATTAACAGTAGAAGATCCTACTTCTTCTGAATCAAATGCCGCAAACACCATAATTTTATCTTCATTATTTGCCTCAACTAAACTCTTAGCTCCAAGGTATGTACATTCTAAATTATCAATACGACTTGAACAAATATATTCTTTGTTTAATCCAACCATTGTTGATTTCATTCTTGGATATACATATAAATCATATGAAACAATATTTGTTAAGTTAGCTTTTTCTTCAATCATTTTAACAAAATCAGTATTTGATTTTTGACCAAGTAATGGTAATAAATCAATTTGTGGATTTAATTCTTGTTGGCTTGTCCCACGTTGTAAGTGTATCGCAACACTAGGGATAATTAATAAATCTTCATCTATGTTAACTAAATTAGCTTTTAGTATGTTTTCTTCCTTAGTATATACAACCCCTGCCAAACTTAAAGGACGATCTAGGAATGATTGTAGAATTGGGCCTCCATATACTTCTACATTTAGTGTTTCAAATAAATTACCACTAATTAAAGCAACAGGCTTAATTTTTAAAGTTGGTGAGTCTGTGTGAGTCGCAACAATATTAAAGCCTAAATTTTCGTATTTTAGGCCTATTTTAAAGCCAATAATCGAAGTTTCTCCTTTTTTAATGTAGTAATTACCCCCCTTTTCCAAAATGGGTGATTTTTCCATATTAATTTTAGTAAAACCGTTTGCTTTAAATAATTCTTCTAAATTTTTAACTGCGAAATGTGCAGTGTATGATTTATCTAAAAAGTTAAGTAAATCTAACATATATACTCCTTATATTATAAAGTTACCATTTTCAATGATTTTAACAACTTCTCCATTATGTTTAGTTCCATATACTTCCATATCACGACTACCAAACATAAAATCAACGTGTGTCATTGAGAAGTTAGAACCAGCTTTAATAAGTTCTTCTTTAGTCATAGCTTCAGCACCTTTTAGATTTGTAGTTTGATAAGATGCACCAAGTGCTAAATGGCAAGATGCGTTTTCATCGAATAGTGTGTTATAGAATAAAATATTCATTGCATTAATTGGCGAATCATATGGTATTAAAGCTACTTCACCTAAACGTGAACTACCTTCATCAAATTCAATTAAGTTCTTCAATGCTTCAATTTCTTTTTCTGCAGTATAGTTGACAACTTTACCATCTTTAAAATCTAAAACAAAATTTTCAATTAATTTACCTTGATAGTTAAGTGGTTTAGTAGCAACAACACGACCTTGTGTTTTTAAATTGTGAGGCATACAGAAATTTTCTTCAGTTGGAATATTTGGATTAAAGATAGCTCCATTTTTAGCAGTTTCTTTACCACCTGCCCAAATATGATTTTCAACTAAACCAACTTCTAAATCTGTACCTAAACTATTTTTAAAATGTAAACTAACAAAATTTAAATCATTTAATTTTTGATTACGTTTTGTCATATTTTCATTTAATTCTTTCCATTCTGCAACTGGATCATTATCTTTTGTTACATGTGAAGCAGCTAAAATAGCATCTAATAATTTTTCTGTTGCGGCTTTTGCATCAAGATCTGGGAAAACTTTTTTTGCCCATACTTCATTAGGATATGCTACTACACACCATTGTCCTTGATTATTCATTGAATAATTTCTAAATGGTTTCATTACTTCACTAACTGCCATTTGTTGAGCTTGAGCTTTTTTAGGATCAACATCTTTCATAAGTCCAGGATTTGGAGAAGTAATTGAAAGTAAAGCTGCGTTATTTTCAATAAGGTATTGATATCTTTCTACAAATCCTCCAGGGATTGTTTGAAGTGATTCAACACTTGCATAAAGTAATTCTTCTTTTGATGTTTCCGCATCACTCCAGTTAACAATAACTTTTATACTATTTGCAAGATAAGCTTCTTTAACAACTTTTCTTACAAGTTCAGCTGCCTCAATTGGGGCATTAATTAATAATGGTTGATTTGGTTGTAGGTTAACTCCTACTTTAATAATTAATGATGCGAATTTGTCTAATAATTTTTCCATACATACCTCCAGAGATTCTAATTAATATTAGTATACCATATTTTCAAACTTTTTAATTAAAAAGAGATTTTATTTTTATAAAAGAAAAACTGTAAGGAAATTCCTTACAGTATTTTTTTCTTAAATTATTATTTATTTTCTTTTTTTGCCATACTAACGCGTTTATTGAACTTATCAATACGACCAGCTGCTTGAACAAATTTTTGTTCTCCTGTATAGAATGGATGACATTTTGAACATGTATCAACACGGATTTCTTTTAATGTTGAACCAGTTTCAAATTCTGCTCCACATGATACGCATACAGCTTTAACTTTATTATAAGTTGGATGAATACCGTTTTTCATGTTTACTCCTTCCGCCATGGTTACTCTTTAACCATAGTAAGTTTTTTTACTTATATATTATATCAAAATATTGATTTTTTGTCAAGTAAGATATATTAAAAGTGGCTACCTAAAAGGTAACCACTTTCTTTTGATTAATTATAGACTTGATAAATAATCATTGATGATATCAATAATCTTATCAGATGCATCTTTAGCTAATGTATTAGCTGGAGTATGCGGTGCAGGGTAAACTAGTTTACTATTATCAATAGAACTAATTATACTTAATGCGTTAACGATTGTGATATTTTCGAATAACTCTGTGAAGTAATCACAAGCCGCAAGTTCGAATGCCCATTGACGGCCAGCAAGATCATCAGCAGTTAAATCATTACCATCATTGATGAATTGTGATAATGAATATGTTGTGCCGAATAGAGTTACTGAATAACTATCAAGTTGAGTATTAATTTCATCAACTAATTCATCCATGAAGTAGTCTTGGAAGATTTGAGATTCCATAACTTCGTCTAATACTTCACCTTCCATATGACCAGAATTTAATCCAGTAAAGCTTGTTAAGTGAGGTAATTCATCACTCCAAGTGTAAGAAGTCCAATCCGCATTATCAATTTCAGTATCAGTCATACAATCTTTAATTACTGTACCTTTAACCCATGTAGTAACGATAGAGTTAAATGTAGCACCACCAAGCATCATTGTTGCTTTCATAGCATCTAAGATTTCACCAGTTTCTTGTGCTTTAGCACCTGTACCAGATGCATCAAGTGTGAAGTCACCAGCAGCTCTAATAGCTTCGATTACATCAAATAACGCAGTGATTTCATTATTCCATTCAAGTTTAGTTAATGGAACATTTGTAATTTCAACTGTAACACCAATTGTTGAAATAGCAGATTCAATAATATCAGCAAGTGGAGTTAAAACGAATGATTGAGAGTTATTAATTAAGTGTAATAATTCTTCAATTTCAGCAAGTTGGCTATCGTCTAATTGACCATCACCAACAAGAGTCATATTGTTAAGATCGATTGTTTGTAATTCATCTTTCTTAGCAATTACTTTAGCTAAGTTATCGATTTCAGCATCCCATTCACTTACTGGAGCTAAAGTTCCAGTTGCGCCTGTTTGTGCTTTTAACCAATCGCTTTCCCATTCAGTCATGTTAGAAGTTTCTAAACTATCGTGGATGAAATCAGGAAGCATTGTACGTAATACCATACTATGGTTGAAGTTACGTAATACTATAGCAATTTCAGCTTCAGATAATGATTGAAGTTTAGCAACAACATCACTACTTGAGAATAATTCTAATGATTGAGCATTTCTTAATAATGCGATAATAGCATCAATTTCAGTATCCCATTCTGCTTTAGAAGCGACACCATCATTGTTAGTATCAACTAAATCAGCATTTAATTCTTTAGAAGTATCAATTGGCATTGAATCTTCAAGTAATCCAGGTAATGCGTTAATATCAAGTGATTTAGAAGCATTGAATAATCTTAATAAGTCACGTAAACCGCCACCGATTGCATTGTATTCTTTACTTAAATCATCAGCATTAACATCCATATGTCCAAGTGGTAATGTAGCAACATCAAATGAATCAAGGCCATCCATTGCGTTAAGTGTCGCAATAATACGAGCGATGTATTGATCTTCTTCATCCCATTCTTCTACACTTGCCATGTGACCAACTGATTGGTTAGTGAACCATGGAGTTAAGAAGTCAGAAATATTGAATGTATTACCAGTACTATTATCATTGAATTTCTTATCAATGATATTGAATAATTCGTTACGATAAATTACAGAGTGATTTAATGCAACAAGTAATTCTTCTAAGCCTTTAGCATCAGTTGAATGATATACATCATCCATAACTGTAGCCATATCAACAGTACCATTGTCGCCAACGAAATGTTTCAATGTAGCAAGAGCACTTCTAATAGATGCAACTTCTTGATCCCAATCAGTTACATATTCGTAATGAGGTTCATCACCGAATTTAACACCCATGCTAGCAGCTTTTTCGAACCATGCTTGTTCATTACCTTTAACAATATTCATACCGAAGATAGCATCATATACAGCTAAGATTTCATCAACTGTTAAGTTATTTACAGTACCAGTTGCGATACCTGAATCACTTAATAGTCTTAAGATATCAGCCATACTGCGATAATCTTCCATAGTTTTTTCTTCCTTAGTCATTACACTATCATCAGTTAATCTGTTGAAGTCTAGTAAATCTCTAAATGATGCAGGAATACGATGAGCAAATTTATTGTACATTGGAAGAATAACTTCTTCTAATACTTTAGAGTAGCCAAGAGCATCCATTGCATCAGCAAGATGTAACATAGTAGCTTCATTCTTAAGTGTTGAAATATTAGTTAATTCAACACCAGAAACATTAACAGCTTTACCATAATGATCTAAGAATTCATATAAATAATCATATTCAGTTGCCCAGTCAATACCAGTTAAGTCAACTTCAGTCATGTCAAGTTTTACAACTTTTTCTAATGCAAGAGTAAGAATCATTTCTTCATCACCAGCAATGAATACATTGTTTTCAATTAATTCAACAAGTTCAACCATAGTTTGAGAATGTTTGTATTTAATTGAACCAAATACACCTAATTCTTCAGCTTTATCAACGATGTCAAATAATGTTGGAACTTCGTTAACAAAGTCAGCGAATGTTGGCATAACTGCTTTATCAATTAATTCGTAATCACTGTATGCACTTGGTAATGCTACTTTAATTAATCCGTTAATTAAATCAATACCAGATTGAGAAATCATTACTGATTCTTCCATCATATGAAGTAGATTCATAACATCATTTTCTAATGCATCACTTGCAACAACACTTAAGTTACCAGCGATTTGAGTTCCGTAATCTTTAGCAAGTTTAGCCATAGCATAAACTACAGATTTAATAATAACAGTTTCAGAAGCATCATCAGTTACTAATGAGTAATCTTTATCGATTGTTCCCATTAATGTTCCACGATTTGCGAATCTGTTTAGAACTTTTTCAAGTTTACCAGAAACTTTAACATGACGTTTAATAATAGATACTAACTCTTTATTTAAACTACTATTAGTAAAGTCTAGATCATCATTACCGAATACATTCATTTCGATAGCAATTTCTAATACTCTAATCATATCATTTACAAGGCCTAAAGCTTCTTCGTCATTGTAGAATGCAATGTCATCAATCATTTCATTTCCAGGAATGCGATCTTTAACATATGTAGCAAATGCCCATGTGTATACTTCTTCGCCTAGAGTTGTATTATTAATTACTTCGTTCATTAGTTTATGTAATGTTACGAATAATTCTTCTTTAGCTAATGTAGAAATTCTAATTTCAGAAACATGTAATTTGTTAAGACCTAACCAAATAGCTTGTAATTCATCAACTAAGTCCGCAAGAACTAATGCATCATGACTATAATCATTATGAATAGCTTCAACATCAAGACCTGTAATATCAAGACCTAATGTACTTGCAACTTTATTAACGATACTTACAAAGTTTTGATCTAGGATGATTAACTCAGCAGAAAGTTCTAAGATTGTAGAAATACTTTCAACTGCGTAATCAGGGAATGAGTATTCACGTTTTTCACGGTATACTTCTTCTAAGTTACCATCTAGAGCAGCAAGAGCCATATCTAGGATAACTGGATAATCATTTCTTAAGTCTGCTTCAGTATAATCAGCAACACTAATAACACTTGTAATTGCAGCAGGAAGTTTATCTTGATATTTATTATAAGCACCTAATAAGCTCATCATATAAATTTCAGAACCTTCAAGTACATCTAAAATTTCAATTACACTATAAGCATTTGATTTACTCATATATGCTTTTGCAGTTGCAACTGCATCACTTCTTAAGTCTTTAACAAGACTTAATCCGTCAGATACTCTATCAATATTATTTGCTTTAGCTAAAGCAATACTTAATCTAACAACTTCATTTAATACATCTTCTTCATTTGTATAGTTAAGTGATGTAACATCTCTATCATATACAGCTAAGAAGTTAAGGATTGCGCTTGCAAATTTGCTTTCACGACCATTGATTAAATTCATTGCATACATTGTATTTAAGAAGTTAACAGCAGCATCAGCTTCTGGGATATTTGTATCTTTTTCGAATACTAATTCAATTATTCCAAGTTCAAGTGCTTGACGTCCAAGACTAATATATGCATCTAAGTCTGCAACAAATTCACTTTCAGTATAATCAGTTTCAGTTACTTTGAATAAGTCATGAACAGTTTCATTTGAAGTTACTCTATCAATTGCATAGTTATATACAACTGGAAGAGTGATTTGTAGAAGTTTAGAATCAATTGCGATTTCAGCAATATCTAAGATAGATTCAACGTTTTCTTCTGTTAAGAATGAACGAGATGCAAATTCTTTATTTAATAAGAATGATTTAACTTCTTGTAATGTATCAATACCATTTTGAACTAATAAGTCACATACAGGGTCAATGATATTTGTAAATACTACTAATTCATTATCCCAATCAGCATCATTTAATTCTGCAGCATCAACACTTGCGAATAATTCGAATCTAGATAATGTTGTATTAACAACTCTAGCTTTATGAACATTATTGAACATATTTAATTGCCATGCCATTGCAAGTAATTCCGCAATATATGCATTGTCAATTTCGCTTGTTGTATCAGCCACGATGAATGCAGTATTATTTCTGTAAGCTTCAATAATACCAGCATCTTCAGCGATTCCAGCCATTGCAAGTAAATCTTTAAGGTCAGAATTAATTTCAGCTTTAGTATAACTTGCTTCTAATAAGAATTGATAACTTGCTAATCTAGTTCCTAATTTGCTATCAACAAAGTGATATAAAGTAGGACCAGCTTGATATGCAGTGTCAGAATCTAAGAATAATTCAGCCGCAACTTTTAGTGATGCTCTATGGTCACTTGAGAATGCAAATTTAATGCTGTCAAGTGAGAATGAGTAAGCTCTAATAGCTTCAAGGCTTGTTAATGGATTACGTGAATCTTCTAAGATACCTACTAATGTATCATATAAATCAGCAACAAGTGCTAATTCAGTACTATAGTTAATTGCACCAAAGTCGAAGTCAACAAGTTCAACATTAACTTTATCCGCAACTTTTTGAGCTACGCGAGTAATGCTGTTATGTTTAGCTACAACATAATTAGTAGATGCAATCATATCAATAATACTTGATACGATATATTCGTTATCTTCATTTACTTTAGCCCAGTCAATTGGAGTTGATTGATCACTTAAGATTGCGATTGCGCCGAAGTCAACTAAGCTTCTAGCAACATCTACAAATACTTTAGCGTCACTTACTGCCATATCTTTAGTATATGTACTATCAATTGTTACAAATTCAGCATATTTACCATCACGTTTAGGTGCTAAGTAATCATTTGCTACATTTGGTAATAATTCTTGTACTAATACTGTATCAAGTGCACGTTCAATAATATCAAGTGCATAATAAGCATTTGTATCATTGATATATGCTTTAGGACTGTTCATAGCATCTTTAATGAATGCTTTAGTTTCTTGGTAACGTGATACATTGTTAACAGGATCTGTTAATGCGGCACATGCCATTACTACTAAGTCTTTGAAGATTGCTAAGTCATGTTCCCAATCAAGTTGTTCAACTGTTAAATCAGTAATTGCTGGTTCAACTTTATCAACAACCATGTTAGTTAATTTAGTCTTATTAACATCATTTAAGATATGTAATCTATAAACAGCG
>JAFQPO010000008.1 GCA_017411715.1 Bacilli bacterium
AATAAGTCGCTCTTTGATATCTTCATATTTTTTCTCTAATTCAGATAAACTCTTGTCCATCTTTTCAATAGATTTTTTAATATGTTTGATATCTGAATGAAAGATTGTAGTTTGTTCTACAAGCGTTTCTTTTTCTTTGATACCTGTCCTTTTATAAGCAACAAAGGCAAAGTATATACTTGATATTGTTCCCAGTATTCCGATTACACTTATTACAATGTTCATTTAATTAACCTCCTTTCGAACCTCTTAACTTTTGTTGAATTCTTTTTATTCTCTTGCTAACTGCTTGTTGAGTCACTTTACGTTTTTCAGCTATTTTTTTTTGTGAAAGAAAATTTAGATTTTTTTCATCTATACAATCTAATAAAAAACATAAATCATTTTCTGATAATTCAAGATTATAAATCGATTTTTTATTTTCAATTGTTGACTTATCAACAATTTGATTTATCATTGAATCATAATCTTCTCTTTTCTCTATGCAATGCTCCTTATCTAATTCTATTAACTTACAAAATCTGTTTGTGATAAAGTCAAAAGCTTTTCTTACTTTGGAAATAAACTGATTTTCATTACAAAATAAACTATATTCTTCAATTAATTTTTTTCTATAGTTAAAATTATCAAAAGCTTCAATAAAAATCTTACTATCATACTTCTCCATAAACAAAGAAATATAATCTAATTTAAAAACTGTATTTATATTTTGAAATTTATGCTTTTGTAATTCTAACAAATTTTCCCTTGTAAAAATACTATCATCTATTTCATAATTTCTAATAACAAATTTTTTAATTAAAATAAATAAACCAAAAACTAATTCTTGAGTCAGATCTTCTCTATATAGCTCATCTACTCTGTTAATGCGTGAACATAATAAATTTTCAAAGTGTTTTACTATGTATACAAATGCTTCTTCTTTTTTATTCTTATTTAATTCAATTACTTGCTTGATTATTTTATTCATTAATAATACCTCCTTTATTCACCATTACATCAACAAGCATTGTAAAAGTTAAATTGTTTTTTACATTTAAACCACCTCCTTATTACAATTTATAGTGTATTTTCCCCCTACACTATATAAACTACAAAAAACACATCAAAATACAACCTTGTATTTAAAAAATTTTATTTTTTTATTTTGTCTGTTTAAATTGTATTTTTCCCCTACACTATATAAACACCAAAAAAGTATCAAAAATACAACCTTACATTTAAAAAAATTTTATTTTTTATTTTGTCTGTTTAAATTGTATTTTCCCCCTACACTATATAAACTACAAAAAAGTATCAAAAATACAACCTTGTATTAAAAAATTTTTATTTTTTTTATTTTGTCTATTTAAATTGTATTTTCCCCTTACACTATATAAACTACAAAAAAGTATCAAAAATACAACCTTGTATTAAAAAATTTTTATTTTTAATTCATTTTTTCTAAAATCAAATAAAAAAAGAAACTAATTCTTATTGAACTAGTTTCTTTAATGCTTCTTGAGCAGCTAATTGTTCTGCTTCTTTTTTTGATCCGGCTACACCAGTACCAAGTTTAATACCATCTAAAATAGCACTAATTGTAAATACTCTTTTGTGTGGTGGACCATCTTGATTATCTAATCGATATACTAAAATAGATCTACTTTCAGCTTGAATATATTCTTGTAGTCTACTCTTATAATCTACAAATGGTACATGGACATAATCACCAATTAATGGATATACTACTTGATCGATGATTTTCTTAACTTCTTCTAAACCACTTGTTAAATAAACACCAGCTAAAAAGGCTTCAAATGCATCATTTAATACAGCATCTCTATTTCTTCCGCCGCCAAGTTCTTCACCATGGCCTAGTAAAATTAATTCATCTAAACCAAGCTTTTTAGCATATCTAGCATTTGCATCTTCACAAACATATGTTGCACGTAGTTTTGTCATTTCACCTTCTTGCATCGCTGGATATTTTTCAAAGATGTATCTTGTCACGAATAAACTAAGAATTGAATCACCTAAAAACTCTAATCTTTCATTATGTTCAGTTTTATGTTCATTGGCATAAGATGAATGAGTTAATGATTGAACAATAATATGATTAATTTTAATGTTTAAATTATATTGTTTGATTATTTTATTAAACTTTTCTTTGTTAATCATTTTCTCACCTCTAATCTACTTGTTTTTGTTTTGCTTCATATTTTAATAATGCATATTGATATAAATATTTATATTCATCATTTTCGAAAAACTCTGTTTTCTTGATTATTTCTTCTGCATCATTGTTAGCTTTTTCTAAAATTGCGCTGTCTGTTTTTAAATCAGCAAATTTAAAATTCATAGCACCTGATTGCTTTTCACCAAAGAATTCACCAGGTCCTCTTTGTAATAAGTCGTATTCCGCAAGAGCAAAACCATCTGATGTTTTTTCTAACATTTTAAGTCTTGCTTCACTTGTTTGATTTTTAGCCTCAGGTACTAAGAAACAATAAGGAACTTCACTGCTTCTCATAACACGTCCTCTTAATTGATGTAAAGAAGCAAGTCCGAAACGTTCTGCTCCTAGTATTAAAATAGTTGTTGCGTTTTCAACGTTAACTCCTACTTCAATAACTGATGTAGCAACTAAAATATCAATTTTCTTATCTAAGAAATCAGCCATAATTTGTTCTTTTTCTGCAGGTTTTAATTTACCATGAATTAATCCCACATTAGCAATACCCGTAAAATATCTTTTCATATTTTCGAAGATTTCTGTTGCGTTGGCAGTATCAAGGGTTTCTGATTCATTAATAAGTGGTGTAACAACATATATTTGATGATGCTTTTTGAGCTCTTCTTGCATATGCTTAACAACTTGTTTCTTTTCATTAGGTTCAACATATTTAGTAATAACCTGTTTTCTATTCTTAGGCATTTCTTTAATAATTGAAATATCCATATCACCATAAGCAGAAATAGAAAGTGTTCTTGGAATTGGTGTCGCGCTCATTTTTAAGTAGTTAACATCTTCACCTTTATTACGAATAAGTACTCTTTGACGAACCCCAAATCGATGTTCTTCATCCGCAATTACAATTCCTAGACTTTGATATACCACATCTTCTTGGAATAATGCATGAGTTCCAATAACAATATTAATTTGGCCATTTTTTAAGCCCTCTAAAATCTCTTTTCTATTTTTAGCTTTGGTTGAACCAGTTAAAAGAGCAATTTTAATATCTGTAAAATCTTTTAATAATTCACATAAAGTATTATAATGTTGAAGCGATAATATTTCAGTTGGACACATTAATGCGGCTTGGTGATGAGCACTAACTACTGCTAAAATAGCCATAACCGCAACAATTGTTTTACCACTACCAACTTCCCCTTGTAACAAACGATTCATCGCATATGGGGCTTTTAAATCATTTAAGATATCCATAATTGCTTTTTGTTGATCATTTGTTAAATTAAAAGAAAGTTTATTTTTAAATTTTTCTAATCTTTCATTATCAAATTCCATTTCCACACTATGACCATTAACTTCACGCATATGATGTAAGTATTTCATTGCAATTTGATATTTTAATAATTCTTCATATTTTAAACGGTATTTAGCAACTTCGACATCTTCCATTGCTTCTGGATAATGCATAACTTTAATACATTTATTAAGAGGCATTAAATTATGTTTATTAAGATAATCAATTGGTAAACTTTCAGTAATATTACGACCATAACGCATGAAAGTTTTTTCCATAATTTCTAAATATTTATTTTCAGAAATATCTTTTATTTTATAAATAGGAACAATATTGCGATTAATTTCATCACAAATAATTAAGTCCGCAATAGTAAAATTATTCATTGATTTATAAAATTTACCTGTTGCGCGAATAACTGTTCCATAGTCTAATTTATTTTTTAAAAATGTTCGATTAAAGATTGTCGCTTTAATCTTTTGATTTTCAACTTCAAAGATAAAAGATAAAGCAGTAAGCTTTGTTTTTAAATATGTAACGCTAACTTTACTAGCAACTTGTCCTTCTAAAACAATTGTCTCATCTAAAACAGCTTTATCAATACTTGAAACAGTATAATTTTCATAACGAACTGGAAAATCAGTTAATAAATCATAAACCGTTTCGACTTCTTGTTTTTTAAAAACAGCTTTGTGTCTTGCTAAAATATAATCAAGTGATTCTAATTTAATATCATTTACACTGTTCAAGTATCTCACCTACCTTTCAAATTTCATCTTTTAAAAGTTAAGGGGAAGTTTAATAAACTTCCCATAAATTCTATTCAATTGCGATAATATAACTGTAAACGTCTTGTTTACCTTCTATAATATCAATTTCTAGGTTTTCATAATTTGAAGAAATATATGCTTCAATTTCTTCAACTTCTTCTTGAGTTACATCATTACCACAAATGATAGTGATGATTTCTTTTTCTTCTAAATCAATTTTTGATAACATTTGATATAAAGCTTCTGGTTTAGTTTTTTGACTAGCAACCATCTTACCATTGCAAATACCAATGTAATCGCCTTCTTTGATTTCAAGTTCATCAATGACTGCATCTCTAATAGAATATGTAATTAAGCAAGTTGTAACATTTCTAATTGTTTTATCAATTTCAGCTAAGATTTTTTCAGTATTACCACTTGAAGTATCAAGAACTGTTAAAGCTGAATAACCTTGAGCAAGTGATTTTGAATTAACCACATGAACTGTTGCATCTTTATAATATTTACCAGCTTGAGTAGCAGCTAAAATAATATTACTATTATTAGGGAAAACAATAATTTCTTCCGCATTTAAAGTGTCAAAACCTTCTACGAAATCACTAGCAGATGGATTCATACTTTGACCACCACTAACTACATAGTCAACGCCCATGTTTTTAAATAATTCCATTAAGCCTTCGCCACTAGCTACTGCTACAACCGCATATTTTTTCTTAGTTTCGCTTTTTCTCATTTCAACACAAGCATCACAATTACATTCTTCAGGTTCTTGAATTGTTTCACTATGTTGAACTGACATATTTTCAATTTTTAAAGTAATAAATTCACCATATGCTTGGCAGTGTGCTAAAACATCACCAGGTGTTTTTGTATGTACATGTACTTTTACGATATCTTCATCACGTACGCAAACAATTGAATCACCAACTGTTTCTAAGTATTTAGCAATTACTGAATGATCAAAGTTAACAATATCAACTTTCTTATGAAGAAGTTGTAAAATAAATTCTGTACAATATCCATAAGTTAATTCACTATGAGCATTGAATGTACCTTTAGTAACTGTTGCTTCCATTGATAATGTTTGTTCAACTGGTGCAACAATAACACCTTCAACTGCTAATTTCATACCTTTTACTACATATAAGAAACCAGCTGCTCCACTGTCTACTACGTTTGCATCTTTTAATGCTGGTAATAAATCTGGAGTTCTCTTTAGAGAAGCTTCTGCTTCTTCAATATAATCTTCTAAATATGAAAGAATTGTACTCTTTTTAGTAAGTTTTTGCATTGCGACTTCACTTGCTTCTCTTGCTACTGTTAAAACAGTACCTTCAACAGGTTTCATAACAGCTTTATAAGCTTGTTCAACACCTGATTTAAAAGCACGAGCAAGCTCAAAAGCACTAGCTTGTTCACACCCCGCAAATCCTTTGTAAATACCTCTGAATAATTGAGATAATATAACACCTGAATTACCACGAGCACCCATAAGCATACCACGTGATAATTGTTTAGCCATCAAGTAAATTGATTTTTCTTCAAAAGAACTAATTTCTTTAACACCGCCTTCAATAGTCATTCTCATGTTAGTACCAGTATCACCATCTGGAACAGGGAAAACATTTAATGCATCTATTTCTTTATAATTGTTTCTTAAAAGAGTTGCGCCATTTATAACCATGGTTTTATACATTAAACCGTCTATTCTATTTGTTGCCATAAATCCTCCTTAGGAATATTAGTCTTAAGCTATAATATATTACCACATTTTTACTAAAAAAGCAAGTAATTTAGTTTTAGGCCCCTTATAATTGCCTCTTTTTAACAAATTTTTAGATATTTCATTAAAGATATTTTTCTATTTTACTTGCATTCTCTATTATTTTATGATATAATACTTAAGATAAAAGTATCAATTAAGGAGGATTCTAGAAAATGGCTCGTAAATGTTATGTTACTGGATTAGGTTCTGTATCAGGAAATAATCGTTCTCACTCTTTACAAGCAACTCGTCGTACTTGGAAAGCTAACCTTCAAAAAGTTCGTATCATCGATGAAAAAGGTCGCGTAGTAAGAGCTTACGTATCAACTCGCGCTTTACGTTCAGGTTTAGTAGAACGCGCATAATATCTGATAAATATTTAACTTACCAAATGGTAAGTTTTTTATTTTACTTTTTTTTCTTAAATAGTCCTAACAATAAAGCCACAATCTTTGATAACCAATTAGGTAATTTAATAACTAAAAAACGCATATATTAACCTCCTTAGTTAATTATATGCGT
Organism: Bacilli bacterium; assembly: GCA_017411715.1. GTDB lineage: Bacteria > Bacillota_I > Bacilli_A > ML615J-28 > CAG-313 > UMGS1109. The sequence goes on from JAFQPO010000008.1 coordinate 6,525, forward strand.
CTTTTTTATTTCTTATGCCTTAGCAAGTAGTCCATCTACTGCTTCGCTAAAAGATGATTGTTTGAATAAGTAAGATCCACTTACTACAACATCAGCTTTTAAGACATGAGTGATTGTTTGATTATTAATTCCCCCATCTACTTCTATTAAATAATGATAGTTATTTTTAGTTCTTAAATCAACTAAAGTATCTATCTTAGAAGTAGCACTAGGCATAAATGATTGTCCCCCAAAACCTGGTTCTACACTCATTACCAGTACTAGATCAATTAGTGGTAGATAAGGTATTAATTCTTCTACATTAGTATTTGGTTTAATTGAAATGCCTACTTTTTTATTGTGTTTATGTATTAAATCAATTAGATATAAATGCTTAGTGGTTGCTTCAAAATGGTATGTAATATATTCAGCATTTAGTTCTAAATATGGTAATACCTTTTCCTCTGGATTAACAACCATCAAATGAACATCTAAAGTTTTAGAAGTCATTGTACTAACTTCTTTAACTAAATTATGATCGAAGGTAGTATTAGGAACAAAGACTCCATCCATAACATCTAAATGAATCCACATGGCATTTGAATTATTGATTAATTCCATTGTTTCTTTAATTCTTGATAAATCTGTTGATAAGATTGATGGAGAGATAATCATAGTTATCACCACTTTCTATTTTTCTTTACTTCTTCAATAAATTGTAAATAGTTATCATATCTACTTTTCAATATTTCATGAGAGGCAATTTTTTCTTTAACATAACATTTTGGTTCATTAATATGAAGGCATCCTTTAAATTTACAATTAGCAGAATATTCAAAAAATTCATTAAAGCTATGCGCAACATCTACTTCCGTCATATCAATAAATTCTAAATTACCAAAGCCCGGCGTATCAGCTACTAAGCCATTTCCTACTTTTAATAATTCTGTGTGGCGGGTAGTGTGCTTACCACGTCCAAGAGCATAGGAAATTTCTTGAGTGTGAAGAAATAAATCCTCATCAATCAAATTAAGTAAACTACTTTTACCAACTCCACTTTGACCTGTAATAACTGTTATTTTTGAGGCAAATAAGTTAGTAAGTTCAATAACAGATGATAAATCTTCTGTTGATGTAGTGTATACTGCGTATCCAATTTTTTGATAATAGTCAATTGCTTCTTTAATGATTGTATCATTTTCAGTTAATAAATCCATTTTAGTAAAAACTAAAATAGCCTCAATATTATTAAATGATAAAATTGATAAAAAACGATCAAGTAAATTTAAATTTAAATCAGGTTCTTTAACAGAAGTAACAACTAAAGCTTGGTCAACGTTAGCGATAAAAGGACGAATTAAATCATTTTTACGAGGCATTATTTTTGTAATATACGCCTCATTATCACTACGTTTTAAATATTCAACATAATCACCAACTTTTGGTTTAATATCTTGATGACGAAATAAACCACTAGCTTTAGCCACAAATACTTGATTAGTTGATGTATCTTCAATTGTATAATCTCCAGCAATTAATTTAGTGATGATTGCTTCCACTTATGCCTTCTTTCTAAGTTCTTTCGCTCTAAGTTGACCACAAGCAGCATCAATGTCATTACCATGTTCAATTCTAATAGTAGCATTGATATTATTTTTATGTAACACAGCGAAGAATCTTTCACTATCATCATGTGATGTTTGTAAATATTTTTTAGTTGAAACAGGATTATAAGGAATTAAATTAACATAGGCATTAATTCCTTTAATTAATCTGGCAAGTTCATTAGCACATTCAACTGAGTCATTAACTCCTTTTAATAAAATATATTCAAAAGTAACACGTCTATTCGTTTTTTCCAAATAATATTTTACCGCATCGAGTACTTCTTCAATTTTATATGCATTATTAATCTTCATAATTTTACTACGAAGTTCATTATTCGGTGCATGTAAACTGATTGCTAAATTAACTTGTAATTCAAAATCAGCGAACTCTTTAATTTTAGGTACAATTCCACAAGTAGATACCGTAATATGGCGAGCTCCAATTTCAAAACCTTTTGGATAATTAAGAGTTCTTAAAAATTTAATAACATTAGTATAATTATCAAATGGCTCACCTATTCCCATTACTACTACATTCGTAACACGCTCATTATACTTAGCAAGTTCACGATTAACATGTAAAACTTGTAATACCATTTCAGCGTGAGTTAAATTTCTAATTTTACCAAGTTCACCACTTGCACAAAAAGAACATCCCATATTACATCCAACTTGGCTTGTAACACAAACACTATTTCCATACGGATGTCTCATTAAAACTGTTTCTATTAAATGACCATCTTCTAAAGTAAACAAATATTTAACAGTTCCATCTTTAGATTCTTGGCGTAAAGTTAAATTAAGCGGCTCAATTGAAAACTTTTCTTTTAACAAATTACTAGCTTTAACTGATAAATTAGTCATTTCATCAAAGCTGCTAACTTGATGACGATAAAGCCATTCAAGAATTTGGACAGCTCTAAACTTTTTATCACCAACCGAAAGAAAATAATTTTCTAAATCTTTTTGGTCAAACTCATAAATACTTGTCATTATTTTCCTCCTTTAATCATTTTACAAATATAAAAACCATCTTGTAAATTAGTTGGTAATAATTTTATTTCTTTTTCTATTTTATATTCAGGATGTTTCAAAAGAAACTCTTTAATTAGTAATTCATTTTCTAATGGTATAATAGAACAAGTACTATAACATAGTACTCCTCCATCTTTAACAAACAGGCTACCATTTTCTAAGATTTGTTTTTGTAAAGTAGTAATTGAAGTAATATTAGCAGCAATGTCTTTATATTTTAAATCTACTTTATGACGCATAACGCCTGTTCCACTACAAGGAACATCGGTTAACACAACATCAAATAATTCATTTGAATTAAATTTTGTTGCGTCTATCAAGCGAGTTTCAATTATATCAAGATGCATTCTATTAGCTGATTCTTTAATTAATTCAAGTTTATGTTCATAAATGTCAAGTGATACAACTTTACCACTATTCTTCATTAAACTTGCTAGATGACAACTTTTAGATCCTGGCGCACTACACATATCTAAAATGCAATTATCTTTTGATGGATTAATAATAGTAGACACAAGTTGACTTGAATAATCTTGTAAAGTAATTAAACCTTCTTTAAAATATTTAGTATCAACTAACATTTCTTTCGAATAAAACAAACTTTCATGTGGATCATATGTAATATTATCTTGATCTAACATTGCATATAATTCTTTTATCTCAATATTATGCGTATTAATACGATAAGTATTTAAAACATTTTCTGAGTGTTTTAAGATACCCTCTAATTCCTTAGGATAATATTTATTAAGTAATTCTACAATTCCTAAATCATAACTATATTTAATCGATAATTCTTCTAAATGATTGTTGACTTTTACTTCTTTAAGACCTTCTCTTAAAATGCTTCGAAGTACTCCATTAACTAGTTTTGATCCTTTAAAATCTTTCTTTTTAACGAGATCAACTAAACTATTTAAAACGTAGTGATTCGCAATATCCATAAAGAAAAATGCATAAATACCAATTCGTAAACTATTCTTAAGATATGGTTTTAATCTTTTGCCACTAATATATGGCTTTAAATAATAATCTAATAAAATCTTATTTTCACAAACTCCATAAACTATTTTTGTGAAAAGTTTTTTTTCATGAACAGTTAAAGTCTTTTTCTTTAATGACTCATTAATAACAATATTAATAAATCCTTCTTCATTAATAACTCTAGTAATTGCTTCTAGTGCTAAACTATACATTAGCATCCTCAACTACAATTTGAAGCTTTTCTTCTTCTAACATTAAGAAAAAATAATATATTTCAATTGATTTAAAACTTACTTTGATTTCATCAAGTAATGAAGATTCTGCTTCTTTAACATACTTAATTGTAAATTTAATGTTGTTGTAAACTTGTTGCCATAAACTATATGTATTAAGTCTTTCTTCTAAAACAGATTCAAAAAACTTAACAGGTAATAATCTTTTAACTGCTTCATCATCAAAGCCTTCAATAAACGTTAAAATCTTATTCACTAAAGTTCGTACTTCAACATAACCACAATCATAAATATAATGATTAACACTTTCAACATTACGGTGTAACATCAATAAATAATTAACTTTTTCTAATACTTCACTTAACTCATCATTATTCATATTATCTAATAATACTATTGGTGATGGTTTAACTAGTGGATAAATATCTTCTTTCATTTCTTCAAGTAATGAATTAATAGTTTCATAATCATTAGTAACTTGATTATATAACATATGAATTTCTGCTAATAAACTATTTTCATCATTTATTTTTCTTGAATAGTTGTCAATGTCTTGTAACATAATTAGATATTTATTATATAAATAATCATATTTTTTCTTTTGTTCTACATCATAAAAGCATTTTAATAAGATTTCAAGAATTAAGAATTGATGTTTAATGTTTTTAGTGTTTTTAAGAATACGACTTACTGCTTCCATATTTTCTCCTTCTTATTAGATAAGATTATAATTATTATACATCATTTCTTATTTTTTTTCAAGTAATGTATCTAATGTGCTTTGATTTACAAAAAATTTCTTTTATGATATACTTTTATTAGGAGTTGATGATATGTTATATAACGTACCTTATTTATTTGAAGGATTCATCACAATAAGTATTTTAGCTTTTGTGATATATATATGGTTTAATTTTAAAAAAGAAAATTTCTCAAAATTTGTTTTTGATAGAATGGTTATTTCTCTAGCAATTGGTGGAGCCTTAATGGCTGTTTGTGCTAATATGGGAAATCGATTATTCCACTTTCTTAGCGGAACGCCTTGGAAAGAAACACAAGGCATTACCTTTCTAGCTGGCCTTGTAGGTGGTTTAATTGGTTTTGTTATTTGTTTTTTAATTTTTCTAAAAGATGAAAGAAAAAAACTTTTATATTATATTAATTCTTTTATCGCCGGAATTGCTCTTGCGCATGGCATTGGCCGCATCGGATGTTTCTTAGCTGGATGCTGCTATGGTAAAATAACTGAATCTTTTCTTGGAATTTGCTTCCCAGTTGGTTCTCCCGTGTATCATGACTTAGTTCATAATTTTCATTTAGCACCTAATATTGCTAGTGTAACTAAAGTATTACCTACTCAATTATTTGAAGCAATCTTTTGTTTCTTATTGTTTGCGGCATTATTATTTATTAAAAAACACCGTACTAACATTTATTTAATTAGCTATGGTATTTTTAGATTCTTTATTGAATATTTACGAATCGATAACCGAGGATCAATTGGAATGTCTTTATCACCATCACAACTTCTATCTATTGTATGTGTTGTGTTAGGTATTCTACTTTTTGTCTGGGAGCTCTTAATTGAACCAAGAATGAATTCAAAGCAAAATGAAAGCACCTTATAAAAGGTAAAAGCACCTTATTAAAGGTGCTTTTTTATTTTTGGATATTATAGAATGCTTTATAACCAAGATATTGAGAAACTGGAGAAATTTCATCTTCAATTCTTAATAATTGGTTGTATTTAGCGATACGATCTGTTCTTGATAAAGAACCTGTTTTGATTTGGCCAGCATTTAAGCCTACAGCGATATCAGCAATTGTTGTATCTTCAGTTTCACCACTGCGGTGGGAAATGATTGTTGTATAACCAGCTTTTTTAGCCATTTCAATTGCTGCGAATGTTTCTGTTAAAGTACCAATTTGGTTTACTTTAATTAATATCGCATTGCCAAGGCCTCGTTTAATTCCTTCTTGTAAACGAGCTGTATTCGTAACAAATAAATCATCACCAACAAGTTGAACTTTTTTCCCTAATTTTTTGGTTAAATAACCCCAACCTTCAAAATCATTTTGATCAAGCCCATCTTCAATCGAAATGATTGGATATTTTTTACATAATAATTCATAATAACTGACAAGTTCTTGATATGTAAGTGATTTATTTTCACTTTTTAAAATATAGCGTTTTGAAGTTCTATCATAGAATTCACTAGAAGCAACATCAATTGCAAGCATTATATCTTTACCTGGCACTAGATTAGATCGTTTTATAGCTTCCACTACTACTTCAAAAGCTTCTGCATTTGATGATAATTGAGGAGCATAGCCACCTTCATCACCAACTGAAGTTGTCATATTTTTTTCTAATAATACTTTCTTTAAATTATGGAAAACACAAGCGCCATGTTCTAATGCCTCTTTAAATGTTTTAGCACTAGTTGGAATAATCATGATTTCTTGGAAATCAATACACCAATTAGCATGAGCACCACCATTTAAGATATTCATCATTGGAGTCGGTAAAACATGAGCATACATTCCCCCAAAATATTGATAAAGTGGCATATCATAATAATCAGCAGCTGCTTTAGCAATAGCCATAGAAACAGCTAATATTGCATTAGCACCTAGTTTTGATTTATTAGGTGTTCCATCTAATTTTAATAATAAATCATCTAAAACCATTTGTCTAGTAACATCATACCCTTTAATTTCAGGGGCAATAATATTATTTACATTATCAACAGCTTTACTAACGCCTTTACCAAGATAGTGTTTTGGATCATTATCACGAAGTTCAACTGCTTCATATTCACCAGTTGATGCTCCAGATGGAACAATAGCACGCCCAAAAGCACCGCTTTCTGTTTCTATCTCAACTTCTACTGTTGGATTACCACGTGAATCTAAAACTTCACGAGCATAAATATCAGTAATATAAGGCAATAAAATCCCTCCTATTTAGTATATCCTTTAATCATGCTTTTACCAGTCATTGCTGCTGGTTTAGCCTCACCTAATAATTCTAACATTGTTGGTGTAATGTCACCTAAGTTACCAGTTTCATGTAAAACTACATCTTCACGAGTAATACAGAAAGGAACATCACTTGTTGTATGAGCAGAATAAGGTGAACCATCAGGATTGAAAATTCTATCTGCATTTCCATGGTCAGCAGTAATAATTAAAGTACCACCAACTTTTTGAACAGCTTCATATACACGTCCCATACATTCGTCTACTACTTCAACAGCTTTAACAGAAGCGTCAAAGTTTGCTGTATGTCCAACCATATCACAGTTAGCAAAGTTTAAAATGATTGTGTCAAATTCTTCACTTAAAATAGCTTCTTCTACTTTATCAGTTACTAAATATGCGCTCATTTCTGGTTGCATATCATATGTAGCTACTTTTGGTGATGGTACTAAAATTCTTGAAGCACCTGCTAATTCTTTATCAACACCACCATCAAAGAAATATGTAACGTGAGCATATTTTTCTGTTTCCGCAATTCTTAATTGTTTGTAACCTAAATTAGCAATTACATCACCATACATATCAGTTAATTGTTGTAAACCAAAGTTTACTTTACCTAACACTTTATCACTATAAAGCATCATTGATACATATGTAATATCTTTAAATTCTACATATCTTGTAAGAGTTGTTTCTTTAGGATTAGTAATAGCTACACTAATTTGAATAGCTCTATCAGGACGGAAGTTTGCGAATACAATACTATCGCCTTCTTTAATGTTAGAACCAGTTGTTACAATATATGGTTTAACAAATTCATCAGTTTCATCATTTTGATATGATTCATGTAAACCTTCAATTAAACCTTTAACTGGTGCATCTCCATATACTAATGCATCATATGCAAGTTGTGTACGATTGTAGTTTTTATCACGGTCCATTGCGTAATAACGTCCAGACACAATTCCTGGATATACTCCTTCAATCATACTATCTTTTAATTGTTGTAAATATACTTCAGCTGATTTTGGTGGTACATCACGACCATCTAAGAATGAATGAACATATACTTGTTTTACACCACGTTCTTTAGCAACATTCATTAAATAAATGATGTGATCAATGTGAGAATGAACTCCACCATCACTCATTAAACCCATAATATGAAGGCTTGCATCTTTTTTAATTGCATTTTCAATTGCTTCATTGATAGCTTCCATTTTATCAAGTTCTTTATTTCTAACAGCGATGTTAACTCTAGTTAAAGATTGATAAACAACACGACCAGCTCCAATATTTAAATGTCCTACTTCACTATTACCAAATTGACCAGCTGGAAGTCCAACACTTTCGCCACTAGCTGAAATTAAAGTATAAGGATATTTTGAAAAAATCTTATCTAAGTTTGGTTTTTTCGCAGCCGCAATCGCATTTCCATAGCTTTCAGGGTTAATTCCATAACCATCCATGATCGCAAGCATAACTAATTTTTTTTGTGCCATAATTATTACCTCTTCTATTTTGTTATTTTATTTAATTGATATTTATTTATAATTTTAATGATAAAGTGCATAGCTAATACTTCAAATGGTAAAAGCATAATATTTTTACCAAGCCTAATAAAGAATTTTAAATTTTCTAAATTTCCATACATTATATAAAGCCACAAAGTATTGATTAAACAATTTATTAAAAGATTAACACATAATCTAGCTGTAAAGGTACGAAGGGGTGTTTCTTTTTCATATAAAAAGATACCATAAACAAAACCTTCTAAAACTTTGCTAATAGTAAACCCAATCATAAATGCGCCAGTAGGATTTACAAGATATCCTAAGATGTCCATAGAAGCACCACTGATTGCGGCAACGACTGGCCCAAACAAATACCCTATTACACTTAAAAACAAAAAGCTTAAACTAATTTTTAATTCTTGGGTAATATAAATGTTAATTTTTAATAAATCACACACTACACTCATTGAAATAAGAATAGCTATAATTGTAATTGTTTTAACTTTAGTTAATTCTTTGGATGATTTAACAAACACTATTCTCACCTCACAACATAATATATTATATCATATTTTGTTAAGTTATGTGTGATTTTAGTTTTTATTTATCAAAGATTATTTTAAGTGCTGCTTTTTCAAGACGTGATACTTGTGCTTGTGAGATTCCTATTTCTGAGGCTATTTCCATTTGAGTTTTATTATTATAGTAGCGATCCATAATAATACTTTTAAGACGTGGATTTAATCTTGAAATCCCTTCTTCAATCATCATCTTTTCCATTCTATCATCTGATGTATTATTTTCATCAGCAATTTGGTCAATTAAATATATTTCATCACTACCATTATTATATATAGGTGTATATATTGAAACAGGGTCTTGCATTGCCTCAAGTGCTATAACAACATCTATTGTTTCAACATTAAGTTCTTCTGCTATTTCATTGATGGTTGGTTCTTTATGATTAACTGATACATACTTATCTTTAAATTGTAAAGCTTTATAGGCAATATCTTTTAAAGATCTAGAAATTCTTAATTTTGAATTATCTCGTAAATATCTTTTGATTTCTCCAATAATCATCGGCACCGCATATGTTGAAAAACGAACTTCATGTGAAAAATCAAAATTATCAATGGCCTTAATTAAACCCATCGCCCCAACTTGAAATAAATCATCTAAATTTTCTCCACGATTATGAAATTTCTTGATTACACTTAAAACAAGTTTTAGATTACCTTCTACCACTTCATCTCTTGCGGATAGAGAACCATTTTGAGCTTCCTTAATTTTTTCTAAAACCACATCTTGTGGCATCACCTTAAGAGTAGCTGTATTAATCCCTGTTATTTCTACTTTATTACGCATAAATTATCCCTCCATTATAAGTATGGAAGAAATTGGTTAATTTAATGCATTAATCTTTTATTTTTTTTATGCTACTTTAATCATATTCTCAATTTCTTGTCGCATCTTATCCATAATTCTTTTTTCTAGTCTAGATATGTAAGATTGAGAGATCCCTAGTTTATCTGCTACTTCTTTTTGTGTTAAAGCAGGTGTATCAAATAAACCAAACCGCATAATGATAATTTCTTTTTCGCGTTTTTTCAATTTGTTAAGCGCATAATATAAATTTTTTAAATCTTCATCTTTAGTCATTTTACTAATAGCCAAAGGCTCAGGATCCCCAAGTACATCTGCTAACATCATTTCATTACCATCTGAATCAATACTTAAAACTTCATCTAAAGATACTTCTTGACGTAATTTTTGAATTTTTCGAAGATGCATTAATATTTCATTTTCAATACAACGTGATGCGTATGTTGCAAGTTTAATATTCTTATCAATCTTAAAAGTTTGTACACCTTTAATTAATCCCATAGAACCAATACTAATTAAATCTTCGATTGCTACTTTACTTGATTCAAACTTTTTAGCTATAAAAACAACTAAACGTAAATTATGAACAATTAATTTATTTCTTGCGTCTATATCACCATCGCCTGATAATTTCAGTAGTCTTAGTTCTTCTTCTTCATCAAGTGGTGGTGGTAAAATATTATTGCTATTTATGTAAAAACAACTATTGTCAATTTGCTTATCTTTAAATATTCTTTGAAACAATGCATACAATCTTTTAATCATCTTTCATTCTCCTATTCAAAATAATCTCTTTTTCTAATACACTACTAAATATATAATATACTTTATAAACTTTCGAAAATACCTTTATTTTAGGTCCAGAATATACATTATGATAATCACTTTTCGAAATTGTTGAAATCTTTACTACCCCAACTAACTTATACTTATCTTTCTTTATATGACTTGGGACAAAGACTATTGGCACATCATTAAATGATGCGGTATTACCATTATCTACTAAAGATAAAAAATATTTCCCTTCTAATTTTATGTATAACGTATCATCATTATTCTTCTTTGTTTTAATATTTAAAATCATAATTAAAATGATTGTTATTACTATTCCTATCAAGTATTCAACTATCTTTAAATTATCAAGTTTAACTATTTGTAAAATACCAATAAAAAGAAAATGCATTAGATAAAATAAAACAATTTCTAAAATCCTTTGTTTTATATTAATATATGGAAAACTAACAAAAACAATTATTATTCCAACAAAGTATCTAATGATAAAAAATATGTTCCAGGGTAAAAAGAAAAGTAAAATACTAAAACAAGATATTAATGTCCCTATTATTAATCGTAATAGATTACTTGGTGATTGATTGAGAATACTAATTGTTTTTAAGAATAAAAAAGTTACTAAAAAAGTTGATATGATTAATAAATCTACATATACAATCATTCAATCATCTCACTATCATTTTTATTATATCAATCACACAATTAAAAGAATGTAAAAAAATATCCCTAAAATAAAAAAACGATAATAGCAAAACTCGAATGAGTAATGTTATTATCGTTAATTTTTACTTAAATCTGTTTTGTAGCCAACTTGGAATTTTTGGTTCGTTTTTAGGTTTTTCAGGTTTTGGTTGAGGAGCTTGATAAGTTGGTGTAACTGTTTCTCCTCCACCATATGTTGAATTAACATACGGAACATTAGTAGGACGTGTCATATCATCAACATCATGATTTTCAACGAACCCTTCTTTTTGTTTTGCGGCTGTCGCATCAAATCCTGTTGCGATAACTGTTACAACAATTTCACCTTCTAAGTCAAGGTTAAATCCTGTACCATGAATAATATCGATTTCTGTTGAAGAAGCACCTCTAATTTCTAATAATACATCTTCAATTTCTTTCATTGTAATATCAACGTCACTTGTGATTTGAACAATTGCGTCTGTTGCACCATTAATGTCAATTTCAAGTAATGGGCTACTAATCGCAAGACGAGCAGCTTCAACAGCTCTATTTGGCCCACTAGCTACCCCAATACCCATTAAGGCAGTACCTTTACCTTGTAAAACTGTACGAACGTCCGCAAAGTCAACATTGATTAAACCAGGTAATGCGATAATTTCTGAAATACCTTGAACACCACGACGTAATACGTTATCTGCTTCTCTAAATGCTTCTAGATATGTTGTATTATTACCAATTGTTTCAAGTAACTTATCATTTGGAACAATGATTAAAGTATCAACATAAGGTCTCATTTCTTCGATACCTTGTAATGCTTGTTGCATACGACGTTTTCCTTCGAAACCAAATGGTTTAGTAACAATACCAACTACAACTGAGCCAGCTTCTTTTGCGTATCTTGCAACCACTGGTGCAGCACCTGTACCAGTTCCACCACCCATACCTGTTGTAACAAAGACCATATCAGCATCTTTAATAGCTTCTCTAATTTCTTCTTCTGATTCTTCAGCTGCACGACGTCCAATATCTGGGTTAGCACCAGCACCTAGACCTTTAGTGATTTGCTTACCAATTTGAATACGTGTTTCAGCTTTAGACAAACGAAGAACTTGACAGTCAGTATTAATCGCAATATATTTAACACCACGAACATCATTTTCAATCATGCGGTTTACAGCGTTACCGCCTCCACCACCAACACCTACAACCTTTAAGACAGGTTTTGAACTAAACATTTCTTCTTCTGGGATAGACATAACAGCTCTCCTTTACTACATCAAATTCTTTATATTAATAAGTAATTTATCATACTAAATAGATTATATCATTTTTTTTAAAATTTAACAAGACTTAAGTATAATTTTTTTAAAATTGTTTATTTTTGTTTCTTTTCTTTTTCTAAAATATCAAACATTTCTTTAAATCTATTGAAATGAACTACTTCTCTTTGTCTTAAAAATAATAGTGGCATTCTTACTTCATCAGTTTTTGCTTGATCAATTAAATGTTCATAGACAGCTCTTGCTTTTTGTTCAGCAGCCATATCTTCCGATAAATTAGCTAGTTCATCTCCTACTGCACTAATATACTCCGCTCTGAATGGTAAATTAGTTGATGATTCATAATATAAATCAAAACCATGTTCAGTGTAATAAGGTAACATATTAGCTTTTCTATAATCATCAATCGTTAAGCCTTTAGTAAGCTGAGTTAACATTTCTGCAATCATCTCAATGTGGCTAAACTCTTCTGTTGCGATGTCAACAAGTAAAGCTTTCATACGAGGGTCTTTTGCTGTATGTGCTTGATTTAAATATCTTAACGCTGCCGCAAGTTCTCCTTGAGGTCCTCCATATTGTGAAATAATAACTTTTGCCATTTCTAAATCAGGTTTAGATATTTTTATTGGATAAGCCAATCTTTTTTCGTATTCAAACATTATTTCAACCCCTCAAAATCGTTAATCCATGGCCATGGACGTCTCATAATTTCCTTTGAAGTCTTTGTTAAAGGATAGTATCTTCGTTCAAATTCTTCTTTAACCTTTGTTAATTTTTCTAAGTTTTCATTATAATATTTTAATGCTTTCATATCAGTTGGATGTAAATCTAAATATAGACCTAAATCATTGCATACAAAAGCATACTTTTGAATATCCCACATTAATGCTTCTTTTTCAGTTAAATTATTAGGGGTTGTGGGAACATAGTTTTTATACCCCTCATATTCTAAAGGAAAAGTATTTCCTAAAGTTAAAGCCCTATCTGGCTTTTCAAAATTTAAATTTGGTTTTTCATATTGAAAATAATTATAATGTTGCATATTTTCTCCTTTCCTTTTAGAATATGCAAAAACAAAAAAAGGAACTGTGTTTTTATCACGGTTCCACTATTTCTAATTCACATTCTAATAAATATCCACTATCTTCATAAACCTTATTTTTAACTTTTTCAATTAAACTATTAGCCTCATTAAAAGAAGCCTTTGATAAATTAATCAAGAAGTTCGCATGCTTTTTACTAATACAAACATTCCCAATCCTAAAATTTCGAAAACCTGATTTATCTATTAATTTCCAAGCTGGTATTTCATCATAATTTCGAAAAGTACTTCCTGCACTTTTATATTCAAGAGGTTGTGTACTTTGTTTTTTTAATCTAAATTCCTTAACTATTTTATTAGAATTAGGATTTTCATCTAAAAATCTAAAATAGCCTTTCGTAATTATTAAATTTGTATTTGTAAAAAAAGATTTTCGATAATTAAAATCATTTTTATTTTCTAAAACACACACTTCACCAAACTCATTTAAATATTCTACTTTTTCTAAATAATCACTAATACTTTTATGATAACTACTAGCATTCATATATATTAATCCCCCAATTGTCCCAGGAATAATACTCATAAACTCACTACCTGATGAATTATTATCAATAACAAATTTGGAAAATTTTATACCTTGTGCACCTGCTTCAGCTGAAAAATAATTTTTTTCTATTTTTTCCATTCGAGAAAGATAGTTTAATTTAATAAATAAATATTCATAAGTACAGTCTTTAAAGAGTAAGTTAGTACCATTTCCTATCACAAAATATTTTAGATTTTTATTTTTTAATTTTTTAATAACTAAAATTAAAGAATCTAAATCTTTTGGATAGTATAAATATTTAACTATTCCCCCAATCCCTAAAGAAGTTAATTTGCTAGCCGGGTAATCAAATAATAGCTTTCCTAAATTTTGTTCAGTGATTAAATTTATTACAGATTTCAAAAATGTTACTCCAATCTACCTTTGTATCTTTTTCATAATAATAGTTACTATACTCTTGTAATTTTTTAGTTATTTCTTGTGAATTAATTGTTTTTTTGATTTTGTTTTCTAAAGTTTCTACACTTAAATCTTTTTCTTCTAAAATACATTTTTCTAATAACATTGCATTATGATATTGATGGTTATTAGTAACATTAGGAGAAGGTATTAAAATAGCAGCTACACTTGTACCAATTATCTCAAATAATGTGGTTGCACCTGCGCGAGATATAATTAAATTACTTTTAGCCATTTCAGTAATAGGATCATCTAAAAAAGGTAACACTTTAAAATGTTTATTTTTCTCACCTATCTTTTTGGTAACCATCTCATAATAATTATTACCAGTTACTAAAGTAATATCATATTTTTTAGATTCTTCCGTTTGTAAATATTCAATCATACATTCATTGATTTTTCTTGAACCAAGGGATCCACTCATAACTAGTATCTTATTAAAACTTGGTTTTATTATATCTTCTTTTACTTTTCTTGCGGTTAACATTCTCGGATTACCAATTAAACATTCATTTGGTACATTCATTAAAAAAGAAGTAAAAACAATTTTAGCTTTTTTGTAAAACAACTTATTAGCTAGCCCAAAACATGCATTTTGTTCATGAATCATATAAGGTATTCTTTTAATTCTCGCAGCAATAACACTAAGACCACCAACATATCCTCCAGTTGATATAATTAGTGATGGTTTTATTTTTTTATAAATGGATAAAATATAAAATAAAGTTCTAATATATTTAAAACATGTATATATCATTTTAAAAATATTTCTACGATTTATCCCTTTAACATTTATTTTAAAAATCTCTTTAATAAATGAATTATTTCTAATTATACTAAATCTTTGATAGTCAATTTCCGTTGTTAATAAATAACATTCTTTATTATTTTGATTTAATTTTTCAATAAAACTAAGTCCAGGATTAATATGTCCTAAACTACCTCCACAAGCAACTAATACTTTTGACATAATTCACTCCTAATATAATTGATCACGACTAATGTTTAATAAAATACCAACACTCATTAAAGTCATTACCAAGCTAGATCCTCCATAACTAATAAAAGGCAGTGTAATACCAGTAATTGGCAGTAGACCTATTACTACACAAATATTAATTATTACTTGTATTAAAATCATACAAGTTATTCCCCTTGCGAGAAAAGCTTTATATATATTATTTACTCTAATACTTATTCTAAAACCTCTAATGAATAAAATAAAATATAAAGATAGTAAAAATATTCCTCCAAAAAGCCCTAGTTCTTCAGTAATGATTGCGAAAATAAAATCATTTTGAGGTTCTGGTAAAAAGAAATGTTTTTGAATACTATTATTGTATCCAAATCCAAATATACCAGAAGGTGCTACTGCGAATAATGACTGAATGCCTTGAAAACCACTCCCTAGTGGATCTTGCCATGGGTCAATAAATGAAAAAATTCTTTCTAAACGGTACGGAGCACTAATAATCAAACCTATAAATAAAGCTACTCCTACAATCCCTAAAAAAATAAAAAATTTCATTTTAGCTCCTGATAAAAAGATTAACGCAATACATGTTAAAACTAACACTAATCCCGTACCAAAATCGGGCTGTAACATAATAATTCCAAAAATAACTCCTACAATCATAAGTAAAAATAAAAAGTATCTAAACTTAGTCATTTCTTGATAATTATTAGAAAGAAATCTCGCTAAAAATAACACACAAGCGATTTTAGCAAATTCAGCTGGCTGAATGCTAAATATTCCAAAACCAATCCAACTTCTTGCCCCTCCTCTAACACTACCAATACCTGGTATTAAAACTAATGCTAGTAATAGTATTGATACAAAGAAGATTATAAATGTTAATTTATATATTTTCTTTAAATCGATTCTACTAATAACATACATTAAAAATATTCCCACAAAACCAAAGATTAACTGTCTTTTGAAATAATAAAATGCATCGTTGTATTTATAGTTAGCAACTACATTACTTGCGGAAAACACCATTAGTAGTCCGAATATCACAAGCATTATAATATCTATTAATAATATATAATCCATTTTCTTTCTCATAAGTTACCTCAATAATATTATGAAAATAAAAATGAAATAATGACAAAATAAAAAGCCTTTAAAAAGAACTTATTCGTTAAAAACGCACAGGTTCTTTTAAAGACTTATTTTTGTTATTTCAACCAAATACTTAATTAATTCTTCTTGTAGTTTTGTCATATGGTCTTCATCTGTAAGGAAGTTTGCTCCATTACATAAAAATATTAATCCTCCTAATTCATTATATAACATAAAACTTCTAAGGCCATATGCATTACCAAAATGTCCTTTTAATGGCTTTTTAGTAAATTGATCCATAATAATCATTTGTAGACCTTTTTTTCGGTATGTAGGATCTTCTGGTATACCTTCCCACCAAACAGTTTCCATTTCATTTACTGTTTTTTCTTCTAAAATTCTTTGATTATTATAAATACCCTTATTCATTAACATACCCATGATTTTTGAAAGATCTTGGGCTGATATATATAATCCCCCCGCAACTCCTCGGTAGTTATCGCCAAGTGGATATTCCAAGCATTCGGTTTGTTTAAATGTTTGATGGTTTCCATATAAATGAAATTCATCATTCTCATATGTATAATGGCAAACTATATCTTCTTCGTTTTCTACATCACTTACTCTGAATCCACTTTTAATATTAAGTGGTTCTAGTAAGACTTCCTTGATGTAATCACGGAAATGTTTTTTTGTTATTTTCTCACAAATACATGCTAAAATTCCGCAACCTAAGTTTGAATAGCTAAAATTTGTTCCAGGCTTGTGATTGCTGAAGGTATGATAATAGTAGATTGACGTAGGAGTTAGAATGTCTTCTAATTTAATATAATCATCAGTTTGATTAGCACCATAATAACCTTTATAAATTCCATTTTCAAATTTTCCATTATCAATAATACTTGATACTTGTGTAAGAATCATTCTAAGAGTAATTATATCATTTGGGTAAAATGGGTTTTGGACTTTAAAACCTAAGTATTCTGATATATCTTGATCTAAAGATAATTTATTTTGTTCATATAATTTTAAAAGCCCCACCGCAACAATAACTTTTGATACAGAAGCAATTTTATAAACTGAAAGAGTAGTAGTTGCTTCTTTTGTTTCTAAATTACTATAACCACTAGTAACATTTTCTAAATAACCATCATTTCTTAAGAATAATAAGTTTGACCCAACCATATTATACTTTTCTATAAATTTATGATATCCATCAAGATATTTATCCATATATTACTCACACACTAAATTATTTTCTAATTTGTTTTTTCTTTTAATGTATAAATGGAATGGTAAAGTAACAAGTGCCGCATATACATTAAGAATCGCAAGCGCAAATACTAAATATAAAAGTGGTACTGGAATAATTGACCAGAATAAATTAAGTAATGATATTCCTGAAGTATTAATTGTATAGAAATAATTAACATCAGCTGATGTAAGTGCTCTTAAAATTAAATTCACAAAATGCATCACTACACCAATGCACCCTGCATAGATATTTAAGAATAATAATTGTTTAAAAGTAGGTTTAAATAATTTAAGAGAAACTAAAAGTAATCCAACTATTACAATATTCAAATGAGTAAAATAATAACCTATATTATAAAACTCAAAAATGCTTTCTCCTATAAACGATGGATCCGGAAAGCATACTGCCATAATTGCGCCAAGTGGAGCTATGTAAAAACCATATGATAGTAGTTTTTTATTATTAATTAGAACAGAAATTGGCACTAAAAATAGACTAATATTACACAAATGTAATGGTAATTCTTCCCAAATATTAAATACATAACCTTTATCAACTAGAGTTGCTGGGTTAGTAGATAAATTAATTTTATAAATAATAAAAAGAATTAAATTTAATCCACAATAACTTAAAAGAACTATTTTTCTAGTTTTCTCTGATTTGTCTTTAAAAAAGAAAGTTATTGTTAAAAATATTAATAAACAAAATAAAATACAAATAAAAAATGTATCATTAAATGGTATTATTCTCATAAGTCACCTCAAAACAACATTATACTATAAATATGCATAAAAGTAAAGATATATGAAAAAAACACTAGACAACAGTCTAATGTTTTAATTTAGTTCTTAATATTCTAATACCGATATACTAAATCCTACATTAGGATCATCAAATACTAATAAGTATTTAATTCCTAAATAAGTAAATGTATAATCATTACCATATGCTTCTAAATTACAATATGTTTTATACCAATCAATGATTGCATTTTGTTTAGCTTCTGCTGTTACAATGCCTTTTGATTCTAAGTATGATGGATATGCAAACTTATAATATTTTTCGTCTAAGTATGTATCCCCTTTAACAAGGCGTTTTAACTCGATTCCGCTACCAACATTATATTTAGTATCATATGGTAAACTTAAAAGAAATAATTTATTTTTACCATCAATTTTTTTAACTAATAATGGCATTTCAATTGAAATTGTAATATTTGTTGTATACCAAAAAGAATAATACGTTTTACCTTCACTTGTAAATGTGCGATATTGATATGAATATCTTGCACCTGTAGAATCCCATGAAACCATAATAATTTCTTTCGAATATCGGTTTGGTTCATCAATTGGTAATTTCTTACCATCAAAGATTGCTTCTTTATCATCAGCTGTACAATCATTAGAAACAGTGATATATGATTGATCTTTTATTGATTCTATATGGCGAGCAAAATTATCACTAAACTTATATTGATCATTCCCCGCAAAAATATAATAACTAGGTGTACTTTGTTCCGCAACAGTAACTACTCCATCATATTCAAATTTACGATTTGGTAAATTACCATGGTAAACTAAGTAATCAAGAATCTCACCAGATACAGTTATATTAACTCCACCCTCATGTTCTTGATTATCACTGCACCCCGCAAGAGGTACTAATAAGCAAAGTAACAAAAATAATAAACTTAATTTTTTTCTCATATTCTAGAAATCCTTATCATCAGTTATGCCATATTTTTGATAGAACTCATTTTTGAATTCTAAGAAGCGGTCTTCTCTAATAGCTTGTCTAATATTTTCCATTAAGCGAAGTAAGAAACGAGTATTATGAATACTAATTAATCTTTGACCAAAAACCTCATCTGCTTTTATTAAATGACGAAGATATGCACGAGTATAATTCTTGCAAGTATAACAATCACATTCAGGATCAAGTGGTGTAAAATCACGTTCAAATTCTTTATTTTTAAGTAGCATTCGACCATAAGTTGTCATAGCCGTCCCATGACGAGCAATTCTTGTTGATAATACACAGTCAAACATATCAACACCTCGTTCAACACCATCTAAGATTGCTCCAGGTGACCCAACACCCATTAAATATCTTGGTTTGTCTTCTGGTAAGTATGGTGTTGTATATTCTAATATTTCATTTTGAATTGACTTTGGTTCACCAACACTTAAACCACCAATTGAGTATCCATCAAATGGTAATTTAGTTAACTCTTCAGCACAATGTTTACGAATGTCTTTATATTCTCCACCTTGAACAATTCCAAACAATCCTTGTGTATCTTTATTCTTGTGCGCATCAAGTCCTCGTTTAGCCCATCTTATTGTTCTTTCAACTGATTTTTCCATATATTCACGAGTAGCTGGATATGGGGGACATTCATCAAAACTCATCATAATATCACTACCTAAACTATTTTGAATTTCCATCGCAAGTTCTGGTGATAAAAATAATTTTGCTCCACTCTTATGGTGTTTGAACGTTACACCTTCTTCTTTAATATCTCTGATTTTCGCAAGTGAAAATACTTGGAATCCACCTGAATCAGTTAGGATTGAACCATTCCAGTTCATAAATTTATGTAATCCACCAGCTTCTTCAATGATTTTATGACCTGGTTGATTCCATAAATGATATGTGTTACCAAGAATAATTTTTGCTCCACAATCTGTTAATTCTTCAGGTGACATTGTTTTTACAGTTGCTTGTGTACCAACCGGCATAAACATTGGTGTTTCAAATGTTGAATGAGGTGTAGTAACAACACCAAGTCTTGCCATAGAACGGGGATCTTTTTTTACTAATTGATATTTAATAACCATATAATTCTCTTTCTAGAAAAGGGAAGAAAAAATGTATAAAAAGTATTGTATGACTTTCTTAATAAAAGAACGTTTCTTCCAATTTTCATATGTAATAATTTTTGACTCATTAATGTTTTTAATAAAATCTTCTTCGATTTTTTTTATTTCTTGATCGTACATAATTAAATCTGCGCATTCAAAATGCAAATATAAACTACGATAATCTAAATTAATTGTACCCAACATTGCATATTCTCCATCAACCACAATCTCTTTAGCATGATTAAAACCTGGAGTATATTCATAAATCTTACCACCTTTTTCAAGGATTTTTCGGTAATGCGCTTGTGTCATCCAAAAGACAACTTTTTTATCTGGAATACAAGGTACAAGTATTCTAACATCAACACCTGAAGCACTAGCGTTTGCTAGAGCATCAATTATTTCTTGATTAACAATCAAGTAAGGTGTTGAAATATAAATATTCTTTTTAGCATTATTAACTAGTGATAAAATAATATCTGATGCTAAATCAACATTATTCATTGGCCCATCACCAAATGGAATGTGAATAGCTTCATTTTTAATATCACTGCGACAACGCATATATTTTGATGCATCAAGCATCTTCTTACTTGATAAATACCACATTTCCACAAACATTAACACATAGCCTTTTACTGCTTCACCCATTAATCTAAAAGATGTATCACGCCAAAAGCCATGACGTTGTTTAATATGAACATATTCATCCGCAATATTATCACCACCACTATAGACAACATTTCCATCAATAATTGTCATTTTTCGGTGGTCACGATAATTGATACCTAAACTTAATTTTGCGCCCATCGGATTGTAGGCAATGATTTCAATATTAGATTGTTTTTTTAAAAAATTAATTCTATCTTTAGATAGTCTTGTAATACTACCAATATCATCGTATAAAATTTTAACTTCTACTCCTTCTGAAGCTTTGTGAATTAAGATTTCTTCTAGTTCAGAAAATAATTTACCCTCTGCTAAAATAAAGTATTCCATAAAGATATATTGTTTAGCTTTCTTTATATCTTCAATCAAATCTTTTGTTTTATAAACGGGATCTGAATAAAATTTAAAATCAGTATTTTTGTATACTTTTAAATTAGCTTGATTAATCAAAATAGAGGCATGCTTTTTACCAATCAAATCATTACTAAAGCATTCATCTAAATGTTCTTCTTCTTCGGTGTATTTAGAAATATACTGATTAACCTTCTTAATTTTTTTCTCTGGTAATCTTCTGTTTAATCCAACAATAAAAAACAAGAATACTCCAAATAGTGGAAAAAGTGTCATTAGAATAGCCCAACTATATTTGTAGCTTGAATTATACTTAGATTGATATAAATATATTACACCTAATAAACTTAGAATTCTAAAAGTAACATTTATATATTTTACCTCGTTTATACTAGTAAAAAACAATGCATATAAAGCAACTTGTAAAAGAACTAATATCAGTGTAATAATAACATTTAAGACTCGTTTGATAATAGAATTAGTTCTACGTTCATTTTTCAATGTTATCCCTCCTACATATTCCCCTTTATTAATTATATCAAAAAATATTCATTTTATCAAGACAAAAGAAAAAAGGTAATTAAACCAAATAGTTTAATTACCTTTTCTTGCTAATAACTCTTTTTGTAATTCTTCATATCCAGGTTTGCCAAGTAACGCAAACATATTCTTTTTGTAACTTTCAACACCTGGTTGATTAAATGGATTTACTCCTAATAAGTAGCAATATACGCCACAACTAAACATGAAGAAATATAATAAGTATCCTAAATGATATTCATCAATTTTAGAAATTTCGATTTCCGCATTAGGTACTCCACCATCTAAATGCGCAAGAATAGTTCCTTCTGTTGCTTGTTCACAAACATATGTTAATGTTTTACCAGCTAAATAGTTTAATCCATCAGCATTTTCTTTAGTTGCTTTTAACATTAAATCATATTCAGATGATGAAACTTTTAATACTGTTTCACTCATAATGCGAGCACCTTCTTGAACAAATTGACCCATTGAGTGTAAATCAGTTGAGTATACTAAACTTGCAGGGAAAATACCTTTTTGATCTTTTCCTTCAGATTCGCCAAATAATTGTTTCCACCATTCACTAATGAATGATAGTTTTGGTTCATATGTAACTAAAATTTCAACATTCTTTTGTTTATCTAATAAAACTTTTCTTGTTGCTGCATAAAGTAAAGCAGGATTATCTAAATAAGGTTTACTATATGCTGCAAGTGATGAATCACGTGCACCTTGCATTAATTCATCAATGTCATATCCAGCAGCCGCAATAGGTAATAAACCAACTGCAGTAAATACAGAATATCTTCCACCAATATCATCAGGTATAACAAATGTTTGATAACCTTTTTGATTAGCTTCACCTTTTAATGCACCACGTGCTTTATCAGTAGTTGCGTAAATTCTTTGGTTAGCTTCAGCTTCACCATATTTTTCAATTAATAAATTCTTTAAGAAATTAAAAGCAATTGCTGGTTCTGTAGTTGTTCCTGATTTAGAAATAACATTAATACTAAATTCTTTATTACGTAAGTATTCAAGTAATTCATATTGATAGTTAGCAGAAAGATTGCAACCTGCAAAAATAATTTCTACCTTTTTATTTCCTTTATCAAAATAACTAGATAATGCACTTAATACTGCTTTAGCACCTAAATATGATCCACCAATTCCGATAACTACTAAACATTCTGAATCAGATTGAATCTTTTTAGCTGCTGCTTTAATGCGTGTGTATTCTTCTTTATCATATTCAAAAGGCCATTTAAGCCAACCTAAGAAATCATTGCCGGCACCCTGTTTAGTAATTAAAGTAAGATATGCTTTTTGAACATCACTTTGAATTTTTTGAAGTTCTTCGCGAGATACAGCTTTTTGATAATTATATTTGAACATTATTTAATTGCCTCCATCATTTTATTTAAAACAGTTTTTAAGCGTGCTACAAATTCATACGCACTTGCTTTGTCTTCTCCACGAACCGCAATATAAATTTTTAATTTAGGTTCTGTTCCTGATGGACGAAGAACAAACCATCCACCATCTTCAAAGATATATTTTAGAACGAATGATTTAGGTAAAGTAAGACGAGATTTTTTATTATTTTCGTACTTAATACCTTGATCATAGTCTTCAATGATAGTTACCTTACGGCCCGCAATTTCAGATATTCTCATACCTTGGAATGTACGCATAATTTTTTCAATTTTCTTACTTCCATCAAGACCTGTTAAATAAATATTTTCAACACCTTCTGCATAATATCCATATTCTGCATAAATATCATCTAAAACTTCAACTAATGTTTTATTTAATGATTTATAATATGATGCTACTTCTGATAATAATAATGTTGCTTGAAGTGAGTCTTTATCACGAACAAAGTCTTTAATAACATATCCGTATGATTCTTCATAACCAAAGAAGAATTCTTGATCTGTATTTTCAATTAACATTGCTTGTTCACCAATGAATTTAAAGCCAGTTAATGTTTGAACTAAATTTAAATTATGTTTAGCACAAATTGCGGCTGCAATGTTAGATGAAACAATTGTATTATAAACATTAGCAGTTTTTTCATGTTTTCTGAATTTTGCAAGATAATCAAGTAAAATTGCGCCTGTTTGGTTACCTGTTAATAATACATATTCACCAGTTTTTGGATCGATTGCCGCAATACCCATTCTATCTGCATCAGGGTCTGTAGCAATTAAAATATCAGCTTTTTCTTTTTTACCAAGTTCTAATGCTTTTTCAAAAGCACTTGCATTTTCAGGATTTGGTGAAGCAACAGTTGTAAAATTGCCATCAGGAATCATTTGTTCTTTAACTGGAATAACATTATATCCAACTTCAGTTAATAAATCAACTAATGATACTGATGCTGTACCATGAAGTGGTGTGAAAACAATTTTAATATTTTTCTTATCTACTTCTTGGAATTTAACAGTTTTAACTTGTTCTAAATATGCTTCATCAACTTCTTTATCAATCATAACTACTAAACCTTCTGAAACAAGTTCATCAAAGTCGCGTAGAGGTACTTGGAATAAATCTTCAATGCCATTAATTCTTGCGATTGCTTTATCCGCAAGTTCTGGAACTAATTGGCATCCTAAATGGTCATATACTTTATATCCGTTGTATTCAGGTGGATTGTGACTAGCTGTTACCATTATACCGCCACAGCATCCTAAATGTCTAACTGCGAAACTAAGTTCAGGAGTAGGACGAAGTGAACTAAATAAATATGTTTTAACTCCATTTGCACCTAATACCATTGCTGAACGTTTTGCGAATTCAAAAGAATTATTACGGCAGTCATATGAAATAACAACTCCACGTTCTTTTAAATCCTCATATTCTTCATTCATATATAGATAAAAACCATATGTTGCTTTTTGAATTGTATAAATGTTCATACGATTAGTACCAACACCCATAACACCACGCATACCACCAGTACCAAATGCTAAATCAGTATAGAATGCGTCTTCTAATTTTTCACGATCTAGACTTTCTAGTTCGCTTTTTAAACTAGCATCTAAATCTTTGTATTCTCTCCATTTTTTTACATTTTGTAAATATTCCATTTTACTTTATTCCTTTCCCATAACTTTATTAACAATATTATAATAGCCGCCTAATAACCCACCATTATTTTTATGAATTGATACTTCAATTGTAACTGTATCATAAAAATCCGGATCAATAACACGTTTTAATTCTCGATGGATCTCTTCTCTTAGTGTAGGTCTATTAGTAATTCCTCCACCTATCATCACGGCCTCAGGATTAAATATATAAACTAAATTAGCAATTCCAATTGCTAGATAGTGATAGAATTCATTAACTACTTTAATAGCAGTTTCATTCTTTGCGTCATAATATCGATAAACATCTAAACCATTTTCAACATCTAAACCAGCATTTTTAGCTCTTTCAATTAATGCGGAAGTTGAAGCTAAATTTTCAAATGTTTCTTCACCAATAATCATTCTACCAAATTCACCCGCATTATAATTTAAACCATGCATAACTTTATCATCATAAATAATTGCCCCACCAATACCAGTACCGATAGTCATCATTAAGAAATTATCATATGTAATACCTGCTCCTGCCACACTTTCTGCTTGGCCAAAACAGTTTACATCATTGTCAGCCGCAACCATTAAATTAAAATGTTTTTTAAATAGTTCAGTAAAATTCATTCCTTTAGTCGTTTTTAGTTTATCCCCTGGTATTAATATTTTACCATGTTCACAATCAATAGAGCCAGCACAACTAATACCAACGCCACAAACTTCATGACGTGATAATAATTCTTTTCCTGCTTCCACTAATCGTCTTTCAATATCTTCACGACCTAAATAAACATTAGTTTTCATTGAATATTTTTCGATGATCTTGCCATCTTCAACAATACCATATTTAATATCAGTTCCACCAATATCATAACATAATGCTTTCATTCAATCACCATTTTCTTTCTTTAAATTAATTTCATCTCTTCGACAATAATTTGTGCTTTTCTTGAACCTTCTTTATCAACTCTACCATATACTTGATAAACTTGATTAACACTTAAATTTGTGTTTTTAGCATATACTCTTGGGAATAATACTGCTTCAATCTCACTAAAACTATCTTTTAATTTAATGATGCACATCCATTCTCCTTTAGATGTTTGGACATCTTTTTTGGATTTAATGATTCCTAAAGTATTAATATTTGTCCCAACTTTTGCTTGATTAATTTTAAGTAGTTTCTTTGTTTCATATAAGCTTTCATATTGATGAAGAAAATTATAAACAATATTAATTCCTAAAACAGATTTCTCTTTTTCTAATAAATATCCATATGGATATTCTTCAGTTGTATATTCAGTCTCTAATAGTCCACTAATAAAAGCATATTTACTTTTATTAATGATACTGCCAATAGATTCAACCATCGCTTTTTTAGTTAAGCCAAAACAATCTAAAGCTCCACTATAAATTATATTTTCTAAAACGCTCCCTGAGAAAATATCTTTTGTCTTAATAACAAAGTCTTCATAGTCTTTAAATTTATCATTAGCTCTTATTTCTAAAAATTCATGTTGTTTATTACTTCCTACACCTAGTATAACTGATAGCGGTAAATAAACTATGTTTTCTTTAATAACACATTCATATCCACTAATATTAACATGTGGTGGCATTAATTTAACACGATGTTTTTGCATCTCTTTTAAATATGTCTCCATCATTGAATCAGCACCAATTACACTTGATGTTAATATACAAAAATAATATGCTGGATAATGACATTTTAAATATGCAGTAAGATAAGCAACTACCGCATATGAAACCGCATGGGCTTTATTAAATCCATAATTAGCAAATTTAACAATGTAATCATATATTTCAGTCGCAGTTTCTTCTGAATATCCTTTTTTAATAGAATGTTCTATAAAACGAACTCTTTCTTTTTCCAATACTTCTTTTTTCTTTTTTGATACAGCTCTTCTTAATATATCCGCCTCACCCAATGTGTACCCCGCAAATTTCCATGCGATTAAGATGATTTGGTCTTGATAAACGATAGTCCCATAAGTAGAACGCAAAATTGGTTCTAAATCTTTATGAGGATAAGTGACTACCTCAAGATTTAGCTTACGCTTAACAAAGGTTGGAATAATTTCCATTGGTCCTGGTCTATAAAGAGCTATCGCACTAGCCACATCTGTAAAACTAGAAACTTTTAAGTCTTGTAATACTTTACGCATTCCATCTGATTCAAGTTGGAATACACCAAGTGTTTCCCCACTGGCAATCATTTTAAAGGTTTCTTGATCATCAAAATTTTTAGGTAAAGTAAATGTAGGATAATCTTGTTTAATTAAATCAACACACTTTTTAATGATTGATAAGTTACGAAGACCCAAAAAGTCAGTTTTTAAAATACCTAATTTTTCTAAATCACTTGCTTCGTATTGAGTTTGATAAATTTCATTTAATCCTTTATCAATAGGAACATAATTTGTTAAATCATGTTCAGTCATCACAATCCCCGCTGCGTGAGTTGAAGTATTACGAGGTAAACCTTCAAGTTTTAAAGATATCTCAACAACTTTTTTAATATCATCATGATTATTACATAAATCAATTAAATCTTCACTCGTTTCATATATCTTAGCTAAAGTATCTGAATAACTAGCTTTATTATCGGAAATACACTTTTGAAGATTTTTTAATTTAACTTCACTTAATTTTAATACTTTAGCGACATCCCTAACTGATGATTTAGCAGCTAGTGTTCCAAATGTAACAATATGGGCAACATGATTTTTACCATATTTTTGTCCAACATATTTAATAACTTCATCTCTTCTATCATCAGGGAAGTCAATATCGATATCAGGCATTGTGATTCTTTCACAGTTTAGGAAACGTTCAAACAATAATTGGTGTTTAATTGGATCAATGTCAGTAATACCTAATGTATAACTAACAAGTGATGCTGGAGCAGAACCTCTACCTGGCCCTACATAAATGCCATTTGTTTTAGCATATTTAACAAAATCCCAAACTATTAAGAAATAATCATCAAAGCCCATTTTATGAATAGTTTCTAATTCATATACTAATCTTTGTTCATATTTTTGAACATTTTCAATCTTTTCTATTTTTATTCTTTTCGCAAGTCCTTTGTAACACAATTCTTTTAATAAACTAAATGCGTCAATTTCACTACTATATTTGGGCATATGATAGTGGTCGAAATCTAATGTAACATTCATGTCTTTAGAAAAATTATATGTTGCTTCAAGTAACTCTTGATTCATTTTTGATAATACACTAGGGTTTATCAAATAATTATCAATAGTATATTGATTATCTAATTGATAATTATCTTTAATTGCTTTTAATACTTGTAATGCTTCTTTATCATCACTATTAATATAAGTTATTTTATCAGTAAGTATTTTATTTAAATTTACTTGTCTAACAAAATTATCAATTAAACTAATAAGTTCATTATTTTCACAATTACTAATAACCCCCGCATATACAAAAGGCGTGATTAGTTTTAAATGATCAATAATTCCAAGCATTACAGTATAAGTCATTTTATAATTTACATCATCAATAAATGTTGATGACCAAGCGGGTTCATAAAACGGAATTACTATTTTTAAACTTGATGCTAGATTACTAAGTGTTGAATATGATACGTGGTCATTATTAATTTTTGACGCACTCGCAAGTCTCATTAAATTTAGATAACCAAAATTATCTTTTGCGTAAAGATAAATTGGTACAACTTGTTCATTGATATCCACACTTATTTCAAGCCCAATAATTGGCTTAATATTATTTGCTAAACATTCTTCATAAAACTTAACTACACCATGCATATTACCAATATCAGTCATAGCAAGGGCAGAATAACCTAAATTAGCAGCTTTCGCAACTATTTTCTTAATAGAACACATTGATTCTAACATCGAATATTCAGTTTTAATATTTAGTGCGCAAAATTGCATATTATCACCCACTTTACTTTATTATACCAAATATTTCTAGTTTTAGCAAGACATAAGTCAAAAAAATCCAGAAACCTATTTTCTGGATTTTCAATTTATAATCGCATTTCATCTGGAAATGCTTCTAGTCTTAGAATATGCCACATCTTATCAATGTAAGCAGTAGTATATGCTTGTTCAATCAAATGATAAAAATATGCGCCTTTTCTTGTTAAAATATATTCTTCTTTAGTTTCTTTAACATATCCTAATATCTTAGCACACATTAATTCAAAACCATACATTTTCTTTAAACTAACACCAAAAAAATCATAAAATTCTTTTTTAGAAATTCTTGTCCCATATGTTTTCCAAAACAAATAATATACCATTCTTTGGCGTCTTGTAAAATCTATTGTTAAAGATGTTGGTAAATTTTCTTCATTGATTCTTTTAATATATTCTTCTGAAGAAAAAGTATTAACTTTAAATGAATTTTTTAAAAGACTAACACTTGATAATCCAAAACCTAAATAATTATCTCTTGTAATAGATGAATATTTATTAGTATTCTTCACTCCAAATGTCCATACCGATGTACGATCTAAATCGTGTTCATTAACATAGTCAATGATTGTATTTAACATTTGCTTTTTAGTTTTCTTGTCAAGTGGCTTATATTCATTATTAGCGAAAGTAAAGTCAATAAAAGGATATGTTGAAATTTGAGTTGCGCCATAATTAAATGCGGTTTCAACATCTTTAATTAAACTTTCTTTTGTTTGCTTAGGGACTGCGAATATTAAATCCATATCCACTGTACTAAATTTAACTTCTTTTAAACTATTAAAGATTGTTTGATGAATTACTTCAATTTCATCTTTATTACGGCCAAGTGATGTAAGCGAATCAATATCAAATGATTGAATACCAATGCTAATCATTGTAAAACCAATTGCTTTTAATTTCTTTAAAAGCTCTGTATTTATATCACGTGGATGTAATTCAATTCCTATATCACCTAAAATTGTAAAATGTTCTTTTAGTTTATTAATTATTCTTTCTAAATCATTTACAACAAGCGATGGAGTTCCGCCTCCAAAATATAAGCTAGTAACTTCTTTCTTTGAATGATTTTTAGTAACTAAGTCAATTTCTTTTAATAATGCAACAACATATTCTTTTGCTTTGATTTCATTATATTTCATTTTACAGTAAGGACAAAAGCTACATATTTTCTCACAGAAAGGAATATGAACATACAATCCTAAATTAACTTCGTCATCATAATCAATAATGTTTTGATATTTAGATGTAAAAATAAATGGTTTAAAGCTTCTTGTTAAAATAGTAGTCATTGTTTTGATTAATAACTTATTCATTTCTATCACCACTATTATTTTAACATACATATATTTTTATAGCAACTAATTCATCAATTTCTTTTTCCTTCTTTTTAAATAAACAATTAAGACACCAGCCGATGCTATAACTAAAGTTAAACATCCAGCTATTATTATTCTTTTATAGTTGAATGTCTGTTGATATTTACTGCTTAAATCAACATTATCAACTATCATTGATTGATGTTTTAATCTTGTTGTGTCGGTATACATTTTAGTGTTTATAAGATTCACTGTGCCATTATTGTATTGCACTTCTACAGAAAGAAGTTTAATTGATTTTTTATTTATAGTTCCTTCATAACTAAAATATTCATAACTTCTAATTTGATTATCTCCTAATTGATAATTAAGATATCCTTTAATTGTATATAGTTTGAGGGGATTAATATTTTCTAATTTAATTTCTCTTGACCCTTCATATATGTTATATTCTTCAATTAATCTTGTACCGTCAAAGATTTTGAAACTTACATTAACAATTGAATTATCATAATCACTAACATCCATCTTTAAATTCAAGATACTATCATATTCTTCAAATATTTCAATTGAAGGAGCTTGTTTTAATACATTAACTTTAATGTTTTGATTTATTTGATATTCTATTTCATTAATAATTAATTTTTGAAAATTAATACTTTTTAAACCATAGTTTGTATATGCTGGTAAAGTTAAAATGAACTTATTCTCTTCATCCTTTGTTACTTGATATTCTTTATCATCAACAAATACAACCATACTTGATTCAACATTTTCCATTTTTTCTAAATAACTGGTTAAATCAATTACAATATTATTTCCCTTCATTATTTGCAAGTTACTATCAAAATCTATGAATGTTGGACCTTTATAATCTTTAACTATATAAAAAGTATACACCTCAGTATTACCTAAATTATTTCTTAATTCTAATTTATGTTCTCCTTCACTATTAACAATATGGCCATTTAAAACAGAATTTCCATCTAATGTCGCATATCCTGTAAATGATAGTAGTAATTCATCATTATAGATTCCTCCATCAAAAACATTAGTATAAGTCTCAATGATTAACTCACTATCAACATTACATGTTTGTCCATTATTAAATACTACATTGTAAGTAACTTGGTATTCACCGCTAATTTGTTTATTAAAAAATGGATCAACCTTTTGAATTTTAACAGATGCATCTGTAAAAAGTGATGCAACACTAATGTATGATGAATGATTGAATTCTTCCAAAATATTAAAATCGCTATTTTCTTTTTGAATATTAATTGTCTTATTATAATCAATGTGATATTCAAAATAAGTTAGTTCTTTAATTGATGTTCCTATTTGTAAAACAACTTTTAAGTAACCATTATCTAAATTGGTTTTTAAATAAGTATATGTTGGATAAAGAAAATATGTTAATTTATTTGATTCAAGCATCAAATTAGAGTCTTTAATTCCAACTTCTATAAATGATAAATTGTCACTAATTAAATAAGTTTTATCCTCTACATATGGTTTATTGTAGAGACAACTAATATTTATGTAATCATACAAATAGTAATTAACACTAACTTTATTGGTTACACCAATTATTAATCCTTTAGGAGTTTGTCTAAAATATGCAGGTATTTCTTCTTTACTTAAAAGGTTAAAATAATAACTATTAACTAACTTCCCATACTCATCTATTACTGATAAAAATGTTTTACTTTCTCCATATGATCCAACCTTAGAAAATAAATCACCAAGAGTTGCATCTTTTGTACCTAATACATAAATCATATCTTTTACTACTATAACATCATTAAATGATTGATTACCCGTACATTCATAAATGTAATAAGAATATAAATTTAACATGCGATCATACCTATATAAACAAGCATCATTATTATTCTCACCTACTACTATGATACCATCTTTAAATAAAGATAATTTATGCGGGATATATGTTAACACAATATTCTTAGTCCCTTTTTGATTGGGGTCAATTAAAAATAGTTTATATTTTCCATCTTCCTTAGTAATTAAATATATTTCACTTTCACTTAAGATTAAACTATCAATATAGTTGCCTTTAGTACTAATGATTGTTTCTTCGCCTAATAAAACTTTAATAACTTCGTTTATTTCAATTACACTAACTCTACCTTCATAATTGTGCATGATAATCGTTTCGCTACTATGGAATAAAACTTTTTCATCATAATCAAGTTTTGTTTCTTCTGCCTTACTATAAATACCACTACTTAGAGTATTCATAATAATTATAGTAAAAATTAAACATACTAATATTTGATAAAATCTCTTCATATTACTCCTTTCTTAAAGCGATTGTAATCGCTACACCTGCCGCAAGTACTGGCATAATGTAAAAAAGCACTGTGCTATCAAAGTTTTTCTTCTTTACTGGTTGGTCATTTAAATTCAAATTAGAATTGATTTTAGTTGTATCTTGGTCAAAATTTTTGTCATTTTCTTCTAATTCCAAAAAATTAGTTAAATGATTTTTTCCTTCTTCGATTGGTGTATTACAACATGATAAATTAGAAACAGTAAACTTTATTGTCTTTATTTCATTGATGCCTTTAACCATCAACTCATATTCACCTGCATCATCTATGACATGTCCATTTTCAATATATACACCATTTAAAGATGCGGTACCATTAGGGAATAATTGTACTCCTACATCATAAATTTTCCCTTCTTCAACCCCTGAAAAATATGGTACATAAACCGTAATATCTTGTAAATATTGAAGCTTATCATTTAAATAATAAGTTCTTTTATAACTGCCAAATGAAGAAAAATTATTTTGTTCTTCCTCTTTTATCCTTATATGATGTTCTTTATAATTACACTCAATTATGTTATTATTAAGATCATCATAAATGATAGTATTGTCTATTCTACTAGGAAAATAAAGATAATCAAACGTTTTAAAAGATAGTTCTAGATCAGGATTACAAGTAATTATATTAGGTGAAGAAGTATTTGTAAACTGCAATTGTTCTGAGGTAAAATCTAAATTTTTACTTATTACAACTTCATTATTTTCTCTTTTTTTCAACTGATAATAACTATCCCCATTTTGTTTATCAATTAACAAATAAGCAAGTTTTTCTTCGTTGATAAATACATCAACTAACTTTTTTTGACTATCATAATATTTATCAATCTCAATAACATTCATTTCATCATCCATTTGATAGACTACTTGTTCATAATCTAGATAAGAATAATTGTAAACATTCATCAAAAAACAAACATTATTATTATTAACTTTTTTAATATATTGGGCATCATACAAACAATTCATTTGAGTTTCTTGATGAAGATTACCAAATATATCAATCTTACAAATGGCATAATTTTCATTTGTTTTTCTTAAAGCATACAAATAATTATCTTTAGTATATAAATCAATAAACTCATCATCTCCCTCTTTTGAATATATAAAGAAGTTTTTCAAATCATACGTATACGCATCATATACCGCAATAAATGAGTCTTTTTCTTTAGTTTTGTCATCAATTGAGTAACCACTAATGACTAAGTTATTTTTTATCAAAATTGCACTTTCCGCGATATCATTTCTTGGATCATTATATTTATATGTCCCCATAATTTGGTTATTCAATTTTCTAATATATAATTCAAAGTCTAAATTTCCATTAAAGTTATTTGGACCAGTAACGATAGAAATCATTTCATCTTTTAATGGATTATATATAACATCAACAATACTTTGTTTTTGTAGATGCAAAGCAAAATAACTTGTATCTAATTTATCATCTTTAATATAAAATAAATATAAACTTTGAGTATTTGTTGATTTATGTGTAGCCTTAGTTGTAACAATATAATCATCTTCTGTAACATTAGTTGATGATATTAATTCAAATTGATACAAGTGATTCAGTTTAGAATCAATTGTTTTTTGTTCTACAAAGAATGTTTGATCCTCACTTTCTACAACCACCTTTTTAACTAATTGTGTGTTTGTTTCTAAACTTTCATATACAACTTGATATTCTCCAATTACATTACTGTCTACATTATTTTCAATTATTTTATAACCCGGATATTCAAGCTTATTTGAAAGATTTGTTCCTTGTCTAACAATTAATGTTTTGGTAATATCTGTATCATCAAAAGCAAAAACATTTGGCATCATAAATGACATTACTAAAACAAACATTAATAAAAATATACTAATTTTTTTCATAGTTCACCTTCTTTCGACTTCAATAATACGCACTAAAAGACGTTTTTACTCTTTCGAAATTAGGTTATTTAGGACATTAAAAAAAGCTATTTTGTCTAAAATAGCTTCATTTTTTATAAATTTTTATTTTTCATTTAAGCACTCTTTTATGCTTTCTAATACTTGAATAAAATTGTTACTATCACTAAGAGGTGGTAATACAAAAATGTTAGATGATGCTTGATGAGTAGTGTTTTGGCCACTAGATTTTCCTAACACTAACACACTTTTAGCAGGACCTAGAAAGAATGAACTTGGTAAGATAACTAGCGCTTTAATATGTCCTTTAGAAAATAACATTTTTTTGAATAAATCATTTTTTTCTTGGGTGAAAAAATCATTATCAATTAAGAAAAAGTATAATGTTTCATCATCACCAAATTCTAAATATTTCTCAATTAATAAATATGGGAAATATTTTACTCCTTCCTTATATAATAAGGAATCATATCGAGAATCATTATAAACGTATGTCGCAAGATCACTTACAATAACATCTACCACAGCTGGTTTCATTTCTAGGGCATCTTGATGATATACTTGAATATCTTTGTCAAGGATATTAGATAAACTTTGAGAAAACATCGCTAAAAGATTGTTATTTTCAACCCCAATAATTGTTGTTTCTTGTTGCATATAATTATCTAATAAGAAAGCAAGATTTCCGCTTCCAAAGTTTGGATCTAATAAGGTTAGTTTATCATCTTTATCAAAACAAGATGAAATGATATCCGCAAATATAATACCAATTGCATCTGGTGTAATTAAATCAAGTGAAAAATGAACTTGTTTAAAACCTTTAATAATTAGTAATAAAAGAGCTTTTCGAACTTCTTCTGAATTAAGCGATAACTTAGATAATTCCTCTAATCTATTTGTAACCTTTAATTGTTCATCTTCTTCTAAAAGACCTAAATGATGAGAATCAATATCTAAGAAAATATCAATCACATCAGTTAAAGCTGAAACATAAGTAACACGTTCAACTTCTTTTTCAATTAACGCATCATAGTATGCCATTGTAGCTTCATCTAAAATATCAGAAAAGTCATTAATTAATTTATCATCTAATCTCATATTTCTAACACCTTAATACGATGTGCAATAGCGTTAGCCGCAACATAAGCACTTGACCATGCCCATTGTAAATTATATCCACCACATTCACCATCAATATCGACAATTTCACCAATTGCATACATTTGTGGTTGTGCATGTAATTCTAAAGTTTCAACAACTAATTCTGAAGTATCAACTCCACCAATTGTGACTTGAGCTTTTTCAAATGGATATGAATCTTTTATTTCAAATACCATATTTTTAATCTCTGACACTAATTTTTGTAAATCACGAGTTGTAATGTCTTTGATATAACCATTTAAATCAATTTTAGAACGTTTTAATAAATGCATTCCCACCATTCGGTGAAATAGGCCAATAAATAGTGATTCATTAGGGAATTCACCTAAACGTTTTATTCTTTCTTTTAATAATTCTAACACTTCATTATCTTTTTTATTAGGCATTAAATCAAGAGCACAATAGAAATGATTAGCTTTTTTGCATGCGGTATATCTTGCGACTTGTGTCATCATCTGCATTACAACAATTCCTGAAATACCATCTTTTTTAAATAGTACTTCGCCACTTTCTTTCCATATCATCATCTTATTGCGTTTATTATAAAGCTTAACTTCACATTTATTTCTAATACCTTCTAAACCTTTGACTTGAGCAGGATCAAATTTAGCTCCTACAAGTCCTGGATATAAATCTGTAATATGAACTTTAAATGGTTTCAATAAAGCATAACCACTACCATTAGAACCAAGAACTGGATCTGCTTTACCACCAGCTGCGACTACAACGAAGTCAGCATTCATCTTAACACCACGTGTATTTTCAACGATAAATTCTTCACCATGTTTAGTAATTTTTTTAACTTCAAAATTACATCTTTCTACAACACCTAATCTTTTACATTCAAGTCTTAAAGCATCTAATACAGCTGAAGCCATTTCACAAGATGGATACACACGACCTTCTGAATCAATACGTTCAATTATCCCTAAACGATTGAACTCACTAATTGTTTTATTATAATCAAATTGTTCAAAAATTGATTTAACAAAAGATGGATTATTGTATTTTTTAATTTGTAAATTTTTATTAGTATAATTACAACGACCATTACCAGTAGCTAAGATCTTCTTACCTACTTTTTCTAATCTTTCTAAAATAACAACGTTTGCGGAATCTTCCACTAAACGTTTAATATTTAAAGCACAGAACAGCCCTGCTGCTCCACCACCAATAACTACTACTTCTTTCATAATCCACCTCATAGCTTAATAATATACTCATTAATTGATTATACCATAAAAGATGATTTTTGTAAAATAAAAAGGCATAAGGAAGATTTTTGATACACATCTATTTTGTAATTAACTTATTTAATGCAGAAGCAGACTCATCAATTAATTTTTCTAATACATGTGTATTGTTATCCGCATTAAGTAATTTCACACTATCATTTTGATAAATTAAAAATGATGATGGAGTAATATTAATTGATCCCCCTGTTGCACCTCCAAATGGGTATTCATTTGCTTCTTTATACTTACCCATTTTTTGATCCATTCCTCCACCAACAAAACTACATTTAACTTGTGAAATAGGAACAACATAAGCATCTCCTAAAACAATCGGTGCTCCAACTATCACATTTACATTTGACATATCTTTCACACCTTTTAAAGCAACTTCTAAAACATCAACAATTTTATGATTCATATTTTCTTCTCCTTTGATAAAATATTTTATATGCTTTTAACCATATTTTAAAGTATCTTAATAGTATATAAATAACTTGATATATTCTAACTCTAAACGTACAATCAAAAGTAATTGTTTGTTTAACATCTTCTTTTAACATAACTTGAAAATATTCATTTTTACTAGTCTTAAAATAACCATCAATCAAGTTCTTAATCATTATATTAACCATCCACCCACTAAAAGATATGTACATATTATCAGGTTTTACTTTAGGTAAAAAAGTTACTTTTTCTAATGTTATAATTTTAAAAACTTTTTTTAAAACATCAAATTCACTAAATAAAAAATTAAGTAACAATTTAAGTTGTAAATAACTATTAATCGGATGGGTTAAACTAGATATACTATTTATTAACATTCTTCTTTCTAAATACTCATTATTAATTAAAATATCTTTTTTCATAATTGGTACTTTAATCATTAATGATAAATCATGATTAACCAAAACTCTAATTCTAAGTGGCAAAAATGAAACTATCAAAACAACTACTATACTAACTAAAATTAACATCATTTTCATTGTTATTATTTTAAACCATAATAATCCAATTATACTTCTATTGCAAAAAAAAACAAAATTTGATAGAATATTATTGGTGATTAATATGAATAAAATTCCTTTATGGTTAATTGATAAATATCAAAAAAATAAAACTAGTCATGGACATTGTCATTTTTATCCTAGTTGTTCTAATTATGCTAAAGAAGCTTATCAAAAATTTAATTTCTTTTATGCCAGCTTTTTAACTTTTTTTCGAATAATTAGATGTACACCTTTTACAAAAAGAAAATATGACCCTGTTCCATTAACTAAAAAAGAAAAAAGAAATCAAGTCATTTTAAATGAACTTAAAGAGAACTATGATTCATCACTTGTTAGAATGATTTATCAAATGAGCTTTAAAGCTAACATCAGTAAAGAAGATTTTGTTAAACCTCTTTGTGATTATATATATGGTCCGTCTGTTAAATGCTCTTTAGAAAAGCAAGATAAGTTAAAGATTGAGTATTATTATGATGGATTAATTAAAACCAATCAAAATATTAATCTTCATCAAGCATATATACCAAAAAATAATATTGAAGACATTATTAACATTTTCGAAACTCTTTGTGATAATGGAATAATTAATTTAGATTTTACTATTACAAAAGAAGACTTGATGAACAACTATTCTAATGATTATTATCTATATCCTTCATCAAGTATAAAAGATGAACTTCATTTTGAATATTTAAAACCATTAATTAATAAAGCTAATTTTATTGGAATCGATTCAAAAAGTTATACACCAATAGTAGAATTGATTTTAGATTATCTAAACATTGAATTAATCAACCTAAATGAATTATTTAATGATGACAATAATAAAGAACTTTCTACTAAATTATTAGAACAATTATCAAAAAGAAAAGTGTTTGTATATAACCAACATATCTATGATTTTTCCGGCAGAAAAAAATATCTTATTATTAAAGATAATTTAGTAAATGGTAGCAATAGTTGTATCTTTGATTTAACTATTGGACATAATGTATACAATCCTTTTGTTGATCATATAATCATGTAAATATAATAAAAAGCGATAATAGATAAACTGAATTTCAGCAATCTATATCGCTTTTTTTATTCTATTCTTTGAACTGATATTGATATAAGTTAGCATATACACCATTTTGTTCAATTAGTTCTTGGTGTGAGCCTCTTTCTTCAATTCCAATATCTGAGATAACAATTATTTCGTCCGCATTTTTAACAGTTGATAGTCTATGCGCCACAACAATTGTTGTACGTCCTTTACTTAGTTTTTCCAAAGACGCTTGAATTTGCATTTCAGTCATATTATCAAGAGCTGATGTAGCTTCATCAAGAATTAAGATTGGTGGATTTTTCAAGAATGCTCTTGCAATAGATATTCTTTGTTTTTGACCACCCGATAATTTAACACCACGCTCACCTACATATGTGTCATAGCCATTTTCTAAGGACATGATGAATTCATGAATGTTAGCTTTCTTAGCTGCTTCAATAATTTCTTCATCACTTGCATTAAAATCGCCATATGCAATATTATCTTTTACTGTCCCGCCAAATAAGAATACGTCTTGTGAAACAATTCCAATCTTTCCACGAAGGGAATTTATTGTATAATCGCAGATATCGACACCATCAATTGTGATTTTTCCACTTGTTACGCTGTAGAATCTTGGTATTAAATGACAAATAGTAGTTTTGCCTCCTCCAGATGGGCCAACTAAAGCAAGGGTTTTTCCAACTGGAATTGTTAAATTTAAATCATGTAAAACTTCTTTTTTTGTTTCATCATTTTCAGAATTGTATGAGAATGAAACATTTTCAAAAGCTATCGATGTTTTAATATCTTTTAATTCAACCGCATCTGGTTTTTCATATTCAGGAGCAGTATTAATAACTTCTTGGAATCTCTTGAAACCTGTACTACCATTTTGAATTTGTTCATAAATAGCAACTAATGTTCTAATTGGACCTATAATAGTAGTAATATATAAAATATATGCGGCATAAGCATCAACAGTAATTATTTTATTAAATGTAAAAATACCACCAACTAATATAGCAATTAAATATAATACATCCATTAAAAATTGCATACCTGATGAGAAAATCCCCATATACTTATATGAATTAGCTCTTGCTTTTCTAAATTCGCTATTTGCATATTCAAATCTTTCATTTTCATGATCAGCTGCAGTATATGCTTTAGAAACTCTTATCCCTGAAACACTGCTTTCAACACTTGAATTAATACGACCTGTTTCTTCGCGCATTCTTTTAAATGCATTACGCATTCCTTTTCTTGTAATTATTGCGTATAGTACAACAAATGGAATAGCAGCAAATACAATTAATGATAAACGCCAATCAACACGAATCGACATTAAAATACATGCCCCAGTTAAAGTAATACTAGATATTAAAATATCTTCTGGTCCATGGTGAGCAAGTTCAGCAATATCCATTAAGTCATTAATGATTCTAGACATGATAGTCCCAGTTTTATTTTCATCATAATAACTAAATGGTAATTTTTGTAAATGGCTAAAAAT
Organism: Bacilli bacterium; assembly: GCA_017411715.1. GTDB lineage: Bacteria > Bacillota_I > Bacilli_A > ML615J-28 > CAG-313 > UMGS1109. Next base: position 47,370 of record JAFQPO010000008.1, read on the forward strand.
TTCCTTACGCATGTCGCTTTGAATTCTAACCCCAACAATGTGTCCCCAATATTGTAAAATAAAGTTTAATATGCATTTAATTATATATATGCCAAGTAATGCTAAAGACCAAAAAATAACTTTAGCTAATGATTCATGAATATAAATTTTCATGATATCTTGAACAATATATGGATATGCTAAGTTACATAGCGCAAGCAGTACTGCACAAAATAAATCTAGTACAAACAGCTTCCAGTGTGGTTTGTAATAAGAACAGAATTTTTTAAACATATTCCCCCCCTAAATTAATATTTTTCAACATATAATATTTTATCATATTTTGTAATTTTTTTTGATTTTCTTGCGTTTTAAAATAAAAAGAAATATCAAACTGATATTTCTATTTTACGATATATAAAATTCCAATACAACCTGCTCCACAGTGACTAGAGATTACACAGCCAGCCCCTGTTTCACATACATTTTCGAATTCAACAAATTTATCTTGTAATTTATCTTTAATATACTTCTTACTTTCATCAGCCATACTATCAGTAATGAAAACAAATTCTTTGTCTAAATTATCAAATTGTTCTACAAATTCATCCATCATGAAATTAAGACCTTTTTTGACAGAACCAATAACTTTTTTAGCTACTTCCATCTTGCCATCAATAACTTTAATATATAATTTAATTTTAATCGCATTACCAATAAAGTAAGTCATCCCACTACAACGACCGCCTTTATATAAATAGTCAAGTTTTTCAATAACAAACTGACTTCTAACACGTGGAACAATATTTTCTAATTCAGCAGCAATTTCTTTTGCTGATAAGCCTTGTTCACGAAGTTTAGCAGCTTTTAAAACTAACAAGCCAATCCCAGTCGATAAGTTTTTACTATCAACTAAGTAAATTCGATCGTCAGCAAAATTACTCTTCGCAATATATGCGTTTTGAAGTGTGCATGATAAGGTTGATGAAATACCTGTATATAAAATATCATAACCTTCATCTATGTATTTACGGAACACTTCTTCAAAATCATTAGGAGTTGTCGCACTTGATTTAGGAAAACCTACATTTTGAGCAATCAAATCATACATTTTTTCAGTTGTTAGTTCAACTAAATCTTGATAAATATTCTCACCAAGATTAATATATAATGGAACAATCTTAATATCATATTTTTCTAATAATTCTTGTGATAAATCGCATGTTGAATCACTTAAAATTAATACTTTATTCATCTTTATCCCTTTCATTCATTTTTTTAAGATATGCTCTGTAATTTATAATTATTTCAATTTCTGTTATAAAGAACCAAGCTACATAAATTAACCAAGTTATATTCCAACATTTGAATTCTAATGAGATTAATAAATAAATGATGGTTGTAAGTAAGAATGTATTAATACCTCTTCTTAAAATACGTATTGGTTTAGACATTTGTTTTTGATATTTAAAAGCATCATGAATTGCATATAAATTACCTATCAAAATACAAATAATCCAAGACGGATGCCAAACATTTATTTGATGAAAAATATTTAAATATAAATTTGGTAAAACATATAAGAATGCAATAGCACTACCATATATAAATGATAGACTAGCTCTTTGCATTTTCTCAAACATCATCTTTTTGAAGTATCGATATATAAAAATTGAACTGATAAATATATATATAATACCCATTCCTATTACAATAACATATGTGCTATTGAAACTTTTATGAATCAATAGACTATAAATTAAATAAATCATGATTGTTATAAAGAAATAAATTGAAGTAAAAATACTATAATCTATTAATTTAGTCTTCATAATTTTTCTAACTGTTACAGTTTCTAAATCACTTAAAATTTCTTTATATGCTCCCATCACTTCCAAACATGATGCAACCTTTTGTTTTTCAGTTAATGAATCATCTAAGTCATTATATTTATCTATCATGATTGAGATCATTTCTTCTTTTAAATCTAGAACTTCTTTTGTTTTTGGATAAGGAGCAAATTTTCTATTAACAATTGTTAAAATCTTATCAACTGCAGCATTGTTCATCAGTATCATCCCCTTCTATTAATTTTACTAAAGCATGTTTTACAACTTTCCACTCTTCCACTTTTTCATAGTAGTACTTCTTACCTTCTTCGGTAATTTTGTAATACTTACGTCTTGCGGTTTGAGATTCTTCGCCCCAGTATGTTGTAATTAATGCCTCATTTTCCATTTTTCTAATTGTTGTATAGATAGTGGCATCTTTAATATCAAACACTCCTTCACTACGAGTATTAATTTCTTTTAATATTGCCCAGCCATAACTATCCCCTTGAATCAAGATTGCTAATATAATTGTTTCTGTATTTCCTCGCAACATTTCACTCGAGTAACTCATATTTTCACCTACCTAATCTGATTAGATATATCTTAACACAATATACAAAAAAAGTCAAGTAAAATAAAAAAAGTATAGATTAAAAATCTATACTCTTATCGATGCTTAGCGTGGAAGCAGACACCAATTGCGTTAGGACCACAATGGCTGCCAATAGTTGGGTTTACAACAGAGAATTCAATTTGTAATTCGCTACCATATTTTTCAACTAACATATCTCTTAATTTTTCCGCAAGTTCTAATGAATCACTATGTGCAATTAAAACTGGATGATTATAAATATCATCTGCTAATGTTTCAACATATTCCATTACTTTATTAAGAGCCTTTTTACGTCCTCTTTCTTTAGCAATTGTTGTCATAACTCCTTGATCATCCACATGAATAATTGGATGGATACCAATGATTGTTCCCATTGTTGCGCTAAAATTACTAATACGTCCACTACGTTTGAAGAATTTTAAGTCATCCGCATAGAAGTATAACGCAAAACGATCTACTTCTTTATCAGCCCATTCTAAAATTTCTTCAATAGTTTTATTTTCTTTATATAATCTACCAACTTCTCTGGCGATACATAAACCACCAATTGAGATAAATTTAGTATCAATTTGGTAGAACTTTCTTTCTGGATATTTTTCTTTTAACATTTCTAAAGCAAGTTTAAGTGAATTAAATGTACCACTCATTGCTGCTGAGAAATGAACATATAAAATATCATTTCCTGCTTTAAAATGAGGTTCAAAATAATCAACATAAGTTGCTGGACTAATAGCTGATGTTTTTGGTAAAACTCCTCCTCTTAAAGTATTATAGAATGCTTGATAATCATATTCAGTATAATCAACATAAGGATATATATCTTTTTCATCTATTGTATAAGGCATACTAATTAAATTATAACCATATTCTTTCGCAATACTAGGTGTAACATCTGTATTTGTATCTGTAAATAATACTAACATATACACATACCTCCTCATTATATTAATTTTTTTATTAATATACCATAGAAATCTAAACTGAATCTAAACAATTTTTTTTACTACTCTGTTCTATAACAACTTGGTTGACTTTTTAGCCTTTTTCGTGTAAAATAAGTATATATAAATCAAGGAGGATATCTATGATTAAAATTATAGTAGATGCTTTTGGTGGAGATCGTAGCCCTGTAGTTAATGTAGAAGGTACGATAAGAGCCATAAATGAAAATAAAGATTTACACGTCATCTTAACTGGTGATGAGGAAGTGTTAAGAAAAGAACTTTCTAAACACCAATATAATATTGAACAAATTACAATTCTACATGCGCCTGATGTTATTTCTTGTGATGAAGTACCAACTGAAGCTATTAGAAAGAAAAAAGAAAGTTCAATGGTTGTTGCGCTTAACTTACTTAGAACTGATAATGAAGTAAAAGGACTTGTAACTATTGGTTCAACTGGTGCACTACTTGCGGGGGCAGTACTTAGAGTAGGACGTATTAGAGGAGTTAAAAGACCAGGTTTTTGCCCAATTCTACCTACAATGACTGGTGGAGTTGTTGCGGTATGTGATAGTGGAGCTAATGTTGATTGTGATGTTTTACATTTACAACAATTTGCTTTAATGGGTAACCTATATATGAAAAAAGCTTTTGGGATTGAAAATCCTCGTGTTGCTTTACTTAACATCGGTACTGAAAGTGAAAAAGGTGATGCATTAAGAAAAGAAACTTATAAAGCTTTACAACAAATGGATTTAAACTTTGTTGGCAATATGGAAAGTCGTGATTTATTAAGTGGTGATTATGACTTAGTTGTTTCAGATGGATTTAGTGGAAATGTCTTAATTAAATCTACTGAAGGTACAGCCCTTGAATTATTAAAACTACTTAAAAAGGCAATGACTAAAAACTTAAAATCTAAAATTGGTGCTTTAATTCTTAAAAAAGAAGTTATGGCTATTAAAGATATGATGGATTATAATAACTATGGTGGTGCAGTTTTACTAGGAGCTAACAAAACAATTGTTAAAGGTCATGGTAGCAGTAAATCAACAGCAGTATACCACTGTATTAAACAAGCATATCGCCTTGAAAAAGAAGGTTTGAGAGATGCTATTGCTGCTGAACTTGAAAAAATAGAAGACAATAATCAATAATAGAAAAAGAATATGACAAAAATATGTCATATTCTTTTTTATTCCCACTCAATTGTACCCGTAGGCTTAGGTGTAATATCTACTAAGACTCTATTGATTCCTTCTATTTCATCTAACATACGATCTCTAATCTTAAATAAAATATCATAAGGAATTTCTTCAACAGTAGCAGTAGTCGCATCAACTGAATTAACGGCACGAATAACAACAAAATATAAATATGTTCGTTTATTATTCTTAACTCCAACTGTTCTATATTCAGGAACAATTGTAAAGTATTGCCATACTTTTTCACTTAGACCACACTTTTGAAATTCTTCTCTTAAAATAGCATCAGTTTCTCTAACAATTTCTAATCTTTCCCTTGTAATACTACCAGGACATCTCACCGCAAGTCCAGGTCCAGGGAAAGGTTGACGATAAACGAGATTATCACTTAAGCCTAATGCTTTACCAATCATACGAACTTCATCTTTGTATAAAAGTCTAATTGGTTCTATAAGTTCAAAATTTAATTTGCTAGGTAAACCACCAACATTATGATGAGCCTTAATTCCTTTACTTTCAGTAATATCCGGATAAATTGTTCCTTGTGCTAAATACTTAATCCCATCAAGCTTTTTAGCTTCTTCCACAAAACAATTGATGAATTCATGCCCAATAATTTTGCGTTTTTCTTCCGGATCACTAACACCTTCTAATTTATTTAAAAAATAATCTTCTACTTCTAGATATATTAAATTTAAACCTAGTTTGTCTCTAAAATTTTCGATTACTTCTTTACTTTCATCTTTTCTTAATAATCCATGATTAACATGAATACAAATCAAGTTCTTACCAATTGCTTTATTAAGTAAAGCAGCTACAACATTAGAATCAACCCCGCCTGATAAAGCTAAGATTACTTTTTCATCTTTAATTTTTTCTCTTAATTCTTTTACAGATTGTTCAATAAATAATGAAGCTAATTCTAATGAATTTATTCTTTTGAAATTTGGGTCTCTTAATTCAACCATAATAATCTACCTTTCTTCTCGATAATAATTAACACCTAAAGATGCAGGTGGCTGACTGTTCTTTTTATTCAATATTGAAGTAACAATTAAAACAATAATTGTTACTAAATATGGAACAATTTCAAATAATTTAATTTGCGCTGGAGTAATATTAATAAATGATCTTAAAATATATAATCCACCAAAGACAATTGAACCAATAATACTAATACCAGGTTTCCACATTGAGAAGATAACAAGTGCAACTGACATCCACCCAAACGCTTCAATTGAAGCTTCAACAAAAGTTGTTCCTCCTGTTCTATCCATTACATAGTATAATCCACCAAGACCAGCAATCCCTGAACCAACTAGAATTGCCATATATTTATATAATGTAACATTTATCCCTTGCGCATCAGCAGTTTGAGGAGATTCACCAATACTTCTTAAGAATAACCCTCTTCTTGTTTTATTTAAAAACAATGTTACTAAAACCGCAATAATAATTGATAAATAAACTAAAATGCCATGTGATAAGAATATTTCACCAAACCATCCTAGTTTGTCATAATTAACAAATAATTTGCTGATGCTTCTACTAGCAGTAGTTAAATTTGATTGATCAATATTTGAACCAATAAATTTCATACAACCAACACCAAAAGTTGTTAAGGCAAGACCAGTAACATTTTGGTTTGCTTGAAAACTAACTGTTAATATTGCATAAATTAATCCTCCAAGAGCAGCAAATAAAAACGCAAATGTCATTGAGAAAATTATTAAAAGCCAGCCCATAATATTTTCAACTGTAAAAAGTGATATATATGTATTAACACCTATTACACCGCCTAATGCACCTAAGCACATTATGCCAGGAATTCCTAAATTAAGATTACCAACTTTTTCAATTAGGGTTTCACCAATGGCACCATATAAATATACAATCCCCATCGAAATAGCGGCAGCTAGAAATGCTACTAACATTGTCCTTCACCACCTTTTTTACCATTTAATAACTCACCAAAGATTAATTTATATAAAGTACTTTGAGAATTTAATTTTAGCTTGAAACGAATAAAGAATTCACAAATTAAAATAGAGAAAAATAATAATCCAATTATTACATTTGAAATATCATTATTTCCAAGTTTGTAAACTGATGATATTTTTGAAGTACCAGAAGATAAAAATACTAATACGAATGAAATACCAGCAATAATTATAGGTGAAAAATTAGCAAGCCATGCAACTAAAACACCAGTAAATCCTAAAGAACCACAAGTATTAGCAGAAATTGAATGATTAATTGATGATGCATAAATAAAACCAATAATACCACAAATTGCCCCTGATAAACAAATAGTTCTAATTATAATTTTCTTTGTATTCATTCCTACATATTTTGCGGTATTAATACTGTCACCAACAACACTAATTTCATAACCATGTTTTGTTTTTTTCATATAGAAATAAACAAATACTGTAATTAAAATAATAATCACAATTGCAATAAAATATTTATCAACAATAGTTGGTAACCAACCAGATTTAGAAGTTAAATTAATAATTCCAGGTGATTCTTCTTTTCCTTTTGCAAGTATATAGTTAACATATCCAACAATCCCACTTGCAACATAGTTCATCATTAATGTAAATAATGTTTCATTTGTATTAAAATATACTTTAAAGATTGCAGGTATCACAGCCCATAAAATACTAACAGCAATGCTTGATACTAACATTAATACAATTAATAAAATGTTATTAAATGTACTTTTTGACGCAAAATCATTTAAATAGAACATTAAGATAATTGAAATTAATGCTCCCATCAATACTTGCCCATTAGCACCCATATTCCAGTATTTCATTTTGAAAGCAGGAACAATTGCAATAGCAAATGCCAATAATAAGCACACATCCATTGCTAGTTTCCATGGTCGATTAGTAGCACCTGTAAAAAAAGTACTCATCATTTTAATATAACCATCATCACTTTTCTTACTTACTGTTGCATAACAAATAAACATCGCCAAAATAAAAGTTATTATAAAAGCTAAAACACGGATAATAATTGATTTATAAAGAGGTAAATCATCTCTTTTAATTATCGAAAATAATGGAGCATGAGTTTTCTTATTTTCATTCATTATTTACCTACCTCCTTGTTATCAATTAATGAATCTGGTGCAAAACCATAATTCTTTTCAGGATATAATTCCATTAAATTTTTACTACCTGTCATCATCAAACCAATTTCTTCTTTAGTTGTGTTTTTGGTATGAATGATTCCCATATTACGACCTTCGCAAAGTACCATAATTTTATCACAAAAAGCTAATAATACGTCTAAGTCTTCACCGACAAATAAAATAGCAGTATTTTTAGCTTTTTCTTCATTTAAAATATCATATATCATATATGAAGAATTTATATCTAATCCTCTAACTGGATAAGCAGTTATAATTACATTAGGATCGGTTCCGATTTCACGTCCTAATAAAATCTTTTGAATATTACCACCACTTAAGTTTTTAACTGGTGTATCAACAGACTCAGTCTGTACATTATATCTTTCAATCACTCCTAAAGCTTCTTTTTTAGCATCTTTTCGATTTACAAAAATACCTTTACTCTTTTGATAACTTTTTAGTAACATATTATCAACAATTGATAAATTAGGAGCAAGTCCAAGTCCAAGTCGGTCCTCAGGAATAAAACTCATTCTAATTCCTATTTCTTTAATCTTCTCAGGAGTATAGCCAACAATAGATTCTCCAAAGTGAGAAATATTACCCTTATAATGTCTTAAGCCAACAATAGCTTCACAAAGTTCTTTTTGCCCACAACCAGCAATCCCCGCAACACCTAAGATTTGCCCACCTCTTAAGAAGAAATTCAAATCTTTAATAGCAGGTGTACCATCATCTTTTAAAACATTTAAACCTCTTATTTCTAAAGTTGGCACAGTTGCTTCTTTTCTTAATCTTTCTAATTTTAAATCAACTTTATTACCAACCATATAATTAGTAAGTTCACGTTCATCAGTTTCTTTAGTAATTAATGTTCCAATATATTCACCTTTACGAAGAATTGATACACGGTCTGATATACTCAAAACTTCATTTAATTTATGAGTAATAATAATAATTGATTTGTTATCATCACGCATTTTACGAATGATATCAAATAATCTATCAATTTCTTGAATAGTTAAAACGGCAGTTGGCTCATCCAAAATTAAAATATCAACATTACGATATAAAACTTTAATAATTTCAACAGTTTGTTTTTCGGATACTGACATATCATGAATTTTCTTCTTTAAGTCAATTTTAAAACCATATTTATCAGCAATATTAGTAGCTTTTTCAAGAGCTTCTTTTAAACTAAGTTTATCTTTTAAACCCAAGATAATATTTTCAATTGCTGTAAAAGTATCAACAAGTTTAAAGTGTTGGTGTACCATTCCAATCCCATATTCAAAAGCATCTTTTGGAGAATGAATATTAGCAAGTTTATTGTTAATATATATTTCGCCTTCATCTGGTGTATATATTCCTGATAAAACATTCATTAAAGTTGTCTTACCAGAACCATTTTCTCCTAAGATTGATAAGATTTCGCCTTCATATAAACTAATATTGATATTTTTATTAGCATATATACCTTTGAAGTGTTTGCTAATATTTCTTAGTTCTAATTTAATTTTTTTCGAATTAAGTTGATTATTTTCCATAATATACTCCTATGAAAATTCTTATTTAAATGTAGAAAGGCAGAATTTAAATTCTGCCTTTATTACATTATCTATTATTTAAGTTCAGTAATTCCATCAATTCTTATATCAAAGTATGGAGCAGAACGATGTTCAGATTCATGGAAATATCCATTTGCGATTGCTTCTGTATCTTTAGCATAGTCAGCATCTGAATCAACATCAGCTAAATAACTTGTTAGTGTTTGGCCATTTTCTGTAAAGTTAGCAGTATCAAATACATGTAAAGTACCAGCTACTAATTGTGCTTTTGCTGCTTCGATAGCTTCAGCAGCACCTGCTGGAGCATTCTTACCAAGTTCACAAAGTTGTACTGAACCTGTAGCAAGAGTACCAGTATAGTCTTTAGCACTAACATTAGTACCATTCATTTTTGCTCTAATCATTTCTACATAATATGGAGTCCAATCAATTTTACTAGCAACTAAATAAGTTTCAGGACATTTAGAAGCTGTAGAGCCATTATATGCAACGTTAGGAACACCTAATTTTTCGCATGCTTCTGGAGCACCATAAGAGTCAGCATGTTGACTAATTAATACACATTTATCTGTACTAATTAAAGCTTCAGCAGCAGATTTTTCTAAGTCATAATCATACCAAGTTGAAGTATATCTAACTTTCATTGTAACAGATGGGCAAACAGATTTTGCTCCTAAATAGAATGCAGTATAACCAGAAACTACTTCTGCATATGGATGTGCACCAACATAACCCATAATAGCTTGTTCTGGTGTAATTTCTTTTGCTTGAATCATTTCATTTAATTTCATACCAGCAACAATACCAGCAAGATATCTACCTTCATAGATTGATGCGAAAGCGTTGAAATAATTATCTAAGTTTGCAGTATGAGCTTTAGTACCTGTAGAATGACAGAACCAAACATCTTCATTTTCCATAGCTGCTTGAATCATATAATCTTCGTGACCAAATGAATCAGCAAAAACGATATCACAAGTTTCAGCAAGTTCAGCTGCTTTTTCATAACAAGCATTGTCTTCAGCAATGCCTGTAACTAATTCTAATTGATCAGCTTCTAAACCAAGTTCAGCTACTGCACGATGCATAGAATCAATAAAGTTTTTATCATAAGTAGAACTATCATCGTGTAAACAAATTAAACCAACTTTAAATTTCTTTTCTTCGTCTCCTCCGCCACATGCTACTAGACATACAGCTAATAAAACTACAACTAATACATTAAATAACTTTTTCATAATTCCTCCGTTTATTCGTTAAATTGTATTATATTACTAGTCATAGCTTTAATACTTGCTAAAGCCACAACTTTGTAACCTTTGTTTCTAAGAGTGTTACCTCCGTTTTGATATTCTTTTTCAATTTGAACACAACATCCAACAACTTTAGCACCACAGCTTTCAACAACTTCAATTAAACCTGTAAGCGCCCCACCATTTGCTAAAAAGTCATCAACAATTAATACTTTATCTTCTTTGTTAATGTATTCTTTAGGAACAAAAATAACATTATCGTCATTGTGGGTATATGAATGTACTTTAGCAGTTACTAATTCACCAGAAAGATTTGCGGTTTTAGATTTTTTAGCAAATACAAAAGGCACACCATATTCTGCTGCAACCATGCAAGCAAAGGCAATTCCTGATGCTTCGAGAGTTAAAACTTTAGTTATTTCTTCATTAAATAGTTTTTTAGTTTCTTTTGCCATATCTACTAATAACTTAGTATCGACTTGATGATTCAAAAAACTTCCTACTTTCAAGATATCATTATCTAATATCTTTCCATCTCTAATAATTCTTTGTTCAAGTTCTTTCATAACGGCCTCACAAAAATAAAAAAATCGATAGTTTTAAACTACCGAAAAACAAAAAATTTGCACATATAAAATGTACATCATTTATAGTTTTTCCAATAGTCGTATTTAGGCAATACGGTAGAAACTCCTTCGCCATTTAATGAAGGTATATATTGGATATTTACACGAATATTATATCACTACTGTTTTTTAAACGCTATTAATTTAATATTGAAAACGTTTTTGAAAAAAAGTGAGACGCAAAGTCTCACTTTTTATTACTTATTTTTAGGTTGAGTAAGTTTTACTAGAATCATTGTTGCAATGCAAATTAGTACCATTGCGATTAAAACAGATCCCATACCTTTCCATAATAACTCTAAAGCTTTTAATACGTTATCCATAGTAACCTCCTACATCATCATTGGTACTAGTGTTAAAATAACACCACCAGCTACAACTGATGCAATTTGTCCCGCAACATTAGCTCCCGCTGCATGCATTAATAAATGGTTTTCAGGGTCAGCTTCAAGACCTAGTTTTTGTACTACACGACATGACATTGGGAAAGCAGAAATACCAGCTGCACCAATCATTGGATTAATCTTCTTCTTAGAGAATAAATTAATTAATTTACCGAATAATACACCACCAATTGTGTCAAATACAAACGCAACAAGACCTAGCCCCATAATTAATAAAGTATCCCATTGAACAAAGGCATCAGCTTTCATAGTTGAAGCAATTGTAATACCTAGTAATAATGTAACTAAGTTAGTAAGAATATTACTAGCTGTATCAGTTAAATTATCTAAAACACCACATTCTTTAATTAAGTTACCAAACATTAAGAAACCTACTAAAGAAATTGATGATGGAGCAATTAAGCCCGCAATAAATGTTACAACGATAGGAAAAATAATTCTTGTTCTTTTGCTGATATTTTTAGGATTGTATTCCATTCTAATTTGACGTTCTTTTTTAGTTGTACATAATTTAATAGCAATTGGTTGAATAATTGGTACGAGTGCCATATAACTATATGCAGCTACCGCAATTGGCCCTATGTAATTACTCTTAAGTACTTGTGATACTAAAATTGAAGTAGGTCCATCAGCAGCACCAATAATACCGATTGACGCAGCATCTTGAATATTATATCCAAGTAAAGAAGCTAAAAGTAAAGTTAAGAAAATACCAATTTGGGCAACACCACCAAAAATCATTAATTTTGGATTAGCTAAAATTGGACCAAAATCCATCATTGCGCCAATACCTATAAATAATAATAATGGCATAGCTTCACTTGCTTCTAGGCCAGTCTCAAATAACCAGTCAATAATACCTGTTACTTCACCAAAGCCAGGAATAGTTTGCGTAATTGCACCTGAGGCAGGAATGTTAACTAAGATAGCTCCAAATCCCATTGGTAAAAGTAATGCAGGTTCTAGTTTTTTTGTAATTGCTAAATAGATTAAAACGATACCAACAATATACATGATAATTTCTTGGTATCCTAAGGCTCTAATACCATCTAATAAAAAATCCATATGTTCCTCCATTTTATACTATTATCTTTAGTATTATAACACAATTTTACTTTTTCTTCAATCTATAAACTACTAATTCTTTTAATAACTTCTTCTATTTTTTGTGCATATTCAAAACATTTTTTATCATCATCATGACAATTTGGTATATGAATAAAAATTGATTTTTCTGGGTAATTATAAAGCATATGATAATATAGATTATTACATACAAATTTTCCGGCATCTTCTGATATTTTAACATCTAGTTTATCAATTAAAACTTTAGTCTCAATCATATCAGGTGCATCTTTAATAATTACCTCATTTTGTTTTAAATTACCCAAATTATCAGCAATACTACAAGAAGAAATATTTCTAGCTATTTTTTCAATCATTAATTCTTCTCTCATTCTTGCCTCGCCCATACAAATTATTAGATCATATTTATCAAGGTTTAAATTTTTTTCTAAATCATTAAAACATTCATCATATACTACATCAAGAATTACTTTATCAACATTTTTAATATATTTAAGTACTTCTAAGGAATAATTGTTAACTGATTTGTTAAAAGGTTTAAAAGCTGTAACTAATACCATTTTATCCTCCTCGTATAATATAAAGGATGCCAAGAGGCATCCTTTTAAAATAATCCAATTGTTTTTCCATCAACTACATCCATATTATTAGCAGCAGGTACTTTTGGTAAGCCAGGCATTGTCATAATGTCACCACTTAAAGCAACAATAAATCCTGCCCCAATTGATGGTTTTAATTCACGAATAGTAACTGTGAACCCACTAGGACGTGCCAATAATTTTGGATTGTCTGATAATGAATATTGTGTTTTAGCAATACAGATTGGTAAATTATCCCAACCATTTTTCTTTAAAGCAGCCATTTGATTCTTAGCAGTTGTTGTAAATTCAACTGCTTCTGCTCCATATATTTCTTTACAGATAGTTGTGATCTTTTCTTTAATTGATAAATTAGAATCATAAATAGGAGCAAAATGTTCACTACCATCATGTAATTCAATTTCTTTAACAACCTTTTCTGCAAGCTCAATTCCACCAAGGCTACCTTTAGCAAATACTTCTGATAATGCTACTGGATGATTATTAACTTTTGCCCAGTTAGTTAAAGCTTCAACTTCTTTTTCTGTATCACTACCAAAGCGGTTAATTGCTACTACGTATGGAAGATTGTATTTACCAATATTTTCAATATGTTTTTCTAAATTAGTAATGCCTTTTAATAAAGCTTCAACATTTTCAGTTTGTAAGTCTTTTTTATCAACTCCACCATGCATTTTTAAAGCTCTGATAGTCGCAACAATTACTACACAAGAAGGTTTTAAATTAGCCATACGACATTTAATATCTAAGAACTTTTCAGCTCCTAAATCAGCTCCAAAACCTGCTTCAGTTACAACATAGTCTGCCATTTTTAAAGCAGTTTTTGTTGCGATAACTGAGTTACATCCATGAGCGATATTAGCGAAAGGTCCCCCATGAATTAAAGCTGGCGTGTGTTCTAATGTTTGAACTAAATTTGGCATTAAAGCATCTTTCATAATTAAAGTAATCGCACCAGTTGCTTTTAAGTCATTAACAGTTACTGGTTTCTTATCATAAGTATAAGCAACAACCATTCGGCCAATACGAACTTTAAAATCTTCCAAAGAACTCGCAAGACATAAAATCGCCATTACTTCAGATGCTACTGTTATATCAAAATGATCTTCACGAGGTACACCATTAGAACTTCCACCAAGACCAACTACAACATTTCGTAATGCACGATCATTCATATCTAAGCAGCGATGTAAAATAATTCTTGTTGGATCAATTCCTAATTCATTACCTTGATGAATGTGATTATCAAGCATTGCGGCAATCGCATTTGTTGCGGTTGTAATAGCATGTAAATCACCTGTGAAATGAAGGTTGATATCTTCCATTGGAATTACTTGGGCATATCCGCCTCCAGCAGCACCACCTTTCACCCCCATAACAGGTCCAAAGCTTGGTTCGCGAAGTGCAACAATTGTATTTTTACCAATTTTATTCATAGCATCAGCTAAACCAATCGTTGTAGTTGATTTACCTTCACCAGCCGGTGTTGGGTTAATTGCGGTAACTAAAATTAGTTTAGCATCTTTTCTATCACTATTTAATTTATCAAGATGAATTTTAGCCTTATATCGACCATATAATTCTAAATCATCCATTGTTAAATTAACTTTTTTAGCAATTTCTAGAATATTTAAAATTTCCGCACGTTGAGCAATTTCTAAATCACTTAACATAGAGAGCACCTCCATTTTTAATTTTTATTATAAACTTTCACCAAAGTCTTCTTTAAATTTAGCTACTAATTTTTCTTGCCAATTGCTTGTTGGTTCTAAACGACCAATGAAGAAACGCATTACATCTGGTTCTTCAACGAATCTTAAACCACCAATTAATTCTCGATTATCATATAGCCATGCAAGACGGTCAGCAATATATCTAATTTGTGAAAGAGTGAATACTCTTCTAGGAAGTGCTAAACGCACTAATTCACAAGAAGCAATATGTTCAGATCCATCAGGATTTCTTTCTTCACTTAAAGTACCACGTTCCATACCTCTAGCACCACTAACAATATAGATAGCAGCAACTAAAGCAGCAGATTGATATTCTTCTTCTTTAATATGACCAACAAATTCTCTAGCATTAATATGTAATCCTAATCCTCCTGGTGGAGTAACAATAGGTATATTATACGAAGTTAAAAGTCTAGCAAATTCAGCAATGAATTCTGGGCCATGACTAATCATATCCATATCAGTTGCTTCTTCTAATCCAATAGCAGTTGCTTCCATTTCACGAGTTGACATACCACCATAAGTTAAGAATCCTTCATAAATAGGAACTAAAACTTTCATCTTATCATATAATGCAACATCATCAACTACAATTCCGCCACCTTTAGCACTACCTAATTTTCTAGCAGAGAAGTAAATGATATCTGCACATTTACTAATTTCTAAAGCTATTTCAGCAATACTCATATCTTGACAAAGTGGTTCACGCACTTTATTAAAATATAAGTTATCTGTTATAAGTGATGCATCAATCATCAATAATATATTATGTTCTTTACAAATTTTTGATACATCTTTTACATTTTGTAAACTAACGGGTTGTCCACCAATAAGGTTAGTCCCCATTTCTATTCTTACAAAAGGAATGTGTTCTACGCCTACTTCTTTAATAGTTTGTTGTAATTTATTTAAATCGATATCGCCTTTAAATGGGTTATTACTAACTAACTCAATTGCTTCATCTTTAAATATTTCAACAACACTACCACCACATAATGAAATATGAGTTTTAGTAGTTGTAAAGTGATAGTTCATTGGTACTACATCACCAGGAGATACTAAAGTTTTAGCTAAGATATGTTCACAAGCACGACCTTGATGAGCAGGAATAAAATATTTTTTACCAAAGAATTTTTGAACTTTTTCCTCTAAACGATAGAAAGTTGCGCTTCCTGCATAAGAGTCATCAGCAATCATCATCGCACCTAATTGACGATCACTCATTGCGTTTGTCCCACTATCAGTTAACATATCTAAATATACATCACTATTTCTTAGTAAAAATGTATTATTTCCAGCTTCACTAATAGCTTTTAATCTTTGATCAATTGGCAATAAATTTAGTTTTTGAACTATTCTTACCTTATGCATTTCTAAAGGTAAATTTGATTCTTTATAAAATTTAATATTTGACATTTCTAACACACCCTTTTATTATTAAAATTCATAATCAACCGCAACACTAGTTAAACGTACACTATACATATATGGTTTAACAACATTTACATGATATTCATCTTTTTGATAAGCATCAAGTTCTTCTTTTGTCTTAACAACTACTTCTAAGATTACATCATAACTACGTTCAGAATGTAAAAAATCAATTCCTACATTAATTGAAACAAGTTGTGGAACTCTACCTTCCATATTCATTAAAACTTCTTTTGCCTTTAAGCAAGCTTCATAACTATTATCTTTTAATTTGAAACAAACAATATGTTTAACCATAATATCTCCTAACTAGTATTTACCACAAATATTATTTTATATAATATATCACAAATAGACAATATTTTCAACTATATGACAATTAGTTTAATAACCAAAGATATCTTTTGCTTTTTTCATATTTTCAATTATTTTAACTGAGAATGGGCATCTCTTTTCACAAGCACCACATTCAATACAATCAGATGCATGATACTTTAATGCTTTATAGTGTTCACGTACTGTTTCTGGCACTTCATTTTGAGCAATACATAAGTTTAAAAATTTTGTTACACTCGCAATATCAATTTTCCTAGCACATGGAGCACAATGTCCACAATACATACAACTACCTTCCCAACTAATTTTAGGAAGTTTCGCTAAAACTTTGGCGTAATCTTTTTCACTATCACTACTATTGCAATAATAAAGTGACTTTTCTAAATCATCTTTTGAACGAACGCCTGAGAAAACTGTAACAACGGCAGGTCTTGTTAATGCATAGTGAATACATTCAGTTGGTGTTAAAGGAAGTTTCGCAGGACTATTCTCACTTAATAATTCTCCACCACCAAAGGCTTTCATAACAGTAATTGCTACTCCTTCTCGTTGACATGCTTCATAAAGTTGTACTCTTAATGGATCAAAATTTAAAAATTCTTTTTCATAACTACTTGCGTCAAATAAAGCTTCACAATCATCATCACCAGGTAATAAATCATAACATGGATTAACACTGAACATTAATACTTCAATGCCATGTTTAATAACTTCTAAAGCGACAATCGGATTATGACTAGATAACCCAATTAGTTTTATTTTTTCTTGCTCTTTTAAACTTTTAGCATAATCTAAAATTCCATTATCGATAACTTGTTGCCAAGTTTCAAGTGAATCAACATAGTGAATCATTCCAATATCTAAATAATCAGTATCTAAATTTCTTAGTTGAGTTTCAAAAGAATTAATTACTTCATTTAAGTTACGCGTAGCACTATATTGACCATCTGCCCATTTAGTACAAATGTGACCTTGTAAAATAAATTCATTTCGGTATTCTTTAATTACTTGACCAACTCTTTTGTGTAAGTCTGGATCAGGACTATATAAATCCATACAATTAACACCATAACTTCTAGCAAAATCAAACATTTCTTTAGTATATTCCAAACTTTTATTTAAAAACCCTTCACAGCCAAATCCTATAACACTAACTTCAATATTTGATTTACCTAATTTTCGATATTCCATAAGAACTCCTTCTATTTTCTATTTAATAATAATTTGATAATTTTGCATTGTAATCTTTTTGGTAAAACATTTAAAAGTATAAGTCCTAAATTATGATGTTTTTTATAAACTAATTTAGGTCTTTTTTTAGTTGTTGCAAAAAAGATGATTTTTGCTATTTTTTCAGGTTTAATTGGACGCCCCATAAACTTAAGCATAATATTAGAAAAATGTTTTGCTTGCTTTTGATATAGTTTTGTAGTTTTAGCAAGTTCATTTGTCGCATCAACTGATGAATAACAAAGCGGGGTTGCTATTGCGCCTGGTTTAATGGTAATTACTTTTTGATTAATTAGATTTAGTTCCTGACGAAGAGCTTGTGCATAAGAATCAAGAGCTGTCTTTGAAACATTATATAGACCATTAAAAGGCATTGGATCAAGACCTGCTACTTCACTTGAAACAATTATAATTCTTCCTTCTGCTTTTAATAATGAATGAAATGTGTTATTAATAAGCATTGTACCACATAAATTAATATCAATTAATCTCTTCATTTTTACATGATCATTTTCAACCAAAGATGTCATCATATGAATCCCCGCAATATTGATTATTGCGTCTAACTTAATTTGTTTATTTTCTAATTCACTCTTGATTTTTAAAAGTTCTGTTTGATTAGTGATATCACATTGATATGTATTAAGATTATCACTTTCATTAATTTTACTAACATCTATTGCGTAAACTTGATGATTATTATTTATGAAATATTCCTTTACTGCATCTCCAATACCTGAGGCTGCCCCAGTTATTAATACATTCAACATATATATCACCTAACCTAATAACACATCTAATATCATCATTAACGTAAAACCAATCGCGAAAAGAATTGTTCCAATATGTGAATGTTTACCTTTAACCATTTCTGGTATTAATTCTTCAATTGTTACATAAATCATAGCCCCAGCCGCAAAACATAGTAAATATGGTAAAGCTGGTGTAATAAAACTAGCTAAAAAGAAAGTAATCAATGCACCAATTGGTTCTACAATTCCAGATAGAATACCAAGTAGACATGACTTATGCTTATTAGTCCCACTAGCATTCATTGATACTGAAACTATTGCTCCTTCAGGGAAATTTTGAACTGCTATCCCTATTGCTAGAGCAATTGCCATTGTAATAGGAACAGATGATGATTCGTTAGTAGCACTTGCTAAAACTACCCCAACAGCAAGTCCTTCTGGGAAGTTGTGAAGAGCAACAGCTAAAGATGTCATAGTTGAACGTTTTAATTTACATTTTAATCCTTCTGGTTCATCCTCATTACAGTGAGTATGAGGAACTAATTTATCTAAAAGCATTAAGAACAAAAATCCTGCCCATAATCCAACAACTACTGGAATAAAAGAAAGTTGTTCCATATTGCTAGCTTGTTCAAATGAAGGAATAATCAAACTCCAAATTGACGCAGCAAACATTACTCCCCCAGCAAAACCAGAAAAAGCTCTTACAATCTTATCATCTAACCTTTTAAACAAATAGATACAACAAGACCCTAGAATTGTTCCAATAAAAGGAATAATAATACTAAAAATAATTTCTGTTGTCATAATTTCATCTTCTTTCTTTATTATTACATATTATATCATATTTTAATTATTTTATAGACCTTTTAACTAAATAAAAATACCTCCAAAGCAAATAGTGAATAATTTCATCTTTATTCACTCTTTACTTCGGAAGTATTTATTCAAAATATTAAATGACTAACATATATTCATCAAGCAACTACTATTCTCATGATATCATAATTCATATCATCACTAGTACTAGCATCTATGTATCCTATATAATAACTACCAGCTTCTAGACTAAATGAATCTGTAAAATCTCCAGTAAATGATTCTTCTTTTACTAAACTATAACTTATTATTCCTTCTTCATTTATTACTTCTTGATATATTATAAACTTACCTTCAGTTAATCCTTCTATTGTAACTGTAAAATCCATAGCATCATGTAAGATAAACTCACATAAATCTGATCCATATGATTTATTATTTGACATTATAGATATATCATATGGTGGTAAATCAGCTGCGCCAATTTCACAATTATAATATGTTAGTATTTGTAGATTAAGTGCACTGTATTGATTAGAAGATAAAGTTACATCGATATAATATGTTTCATTCTTTTCTAAGTACACAAGTATTTCTTTTCCACCACTAACTGCTAAATTATCAAGACCTAACATTGAATATTGGTACATTGGAGTTATCTTTGATAGATTGTCATAAACACTAATTGAACCACTACCAAATACAATATTACTACCA
>JAFQPO010000009.1 GCA_017411715.1 Bacilli bacterium
ATGCAACACGGCTTGGTCCCCATGCAGCTTCTGCAGGATATTCAGTCCAAGCAATTTTAACGTTGTATTCATCTTCAACGTTAGTTTGAACTACTTGACGTTCGCTAGCACGTTCACCAGTGAATCCTGAAGAGAATGGGTCATTTTCAGCAGCGATACCAACATATAGTTTAATTTCCATACCTTTACCATCGAATTCGAAACGGTTATAGTTCCAATCGAAAGTATTAGGGTCTAAGCATTTTTCTTGTGTACGATCTTCAGCACAAGATAATTCTCCTACTACTGGAGGTTTGCTAGTAGATTCTTTCCATTTAGCATAATAAGTTACATCAGCAGTAATAGTTTTAGTCCAATCAACTGCAGTTGTACAAGCACTTTCTGTAAACCAACCTTCAAAAGAATAACCATTTCTTGTAGGATTAGCAGGTTTAACAACAGTTGCACCACTATTTACTTTTTGTGCAGCGATTAATGAACCGCCTTGAGTGTTGAAAGAAACAGTAAATTGAGTAGTAGTTCCACCACCAGTATTACCTGTAGAACATCCAACTAATGCAAGAAGTAAGATAGCAGCAAATAAAAATCCATAAAATTTTTTCATTTTTTTATTCCTTTCTTACGTATGTATAAGATTTCCATATCTCAAAACCAATTTTGCGGTATAAATCCATTAGATTTGTCCAGTCAATTATAATCTCAGTAGAACCATGTTCTATCAAATAATTAAGCGCGCTAACTAATAAATTATAAGCAATATTGTTTTTACGATAAGACGCTTCGACTCCAATAGGTCCAATTCCCCCAAGAGATTCAAAACGATTTCGCCATGTTAGGCTATAGCCAATTCCATAATTATCTGTTTCATTGTTACCAAATCGACAGAAACCACATAAATGATTATTTTCATCAAAGCAAAGGAAATAGTTGGATTTGCAAAGATCAAAACAATCATTAACCTCCACTAACCATCGGCCAGGATAGTTTCGGCGCATAAATTCAATTAACACATCAAAATCATTCTGATTTGATAAACGAATTTCATACTTTTTGCCATCTTTGAATGGTCTAAGAGCAACAAGCTGCTCATTATTTTTAACATATTTTATTAAATCATTAGTTTCGTATAAACAGCTATATCCTCTTTTTGCAAACCATCCTAAAGATGATTTTAAGTCCATAGGTATTCCGGGGAAAAAATTTTGATAATCCCTTCCCACATATAGCTCCTTTTTACCAAGGATCTTAAAATTACTTTCAACTTTAATTAATAGTTCGCTTCCAATTCCTTTTTTTCTAAATTTAGGATGAACATATATTAAAGATATCCACCCAGTTGATTTATAACTTTCTACTTCAATTTCATGAGTCCATATTTTGCTAGTAACAAAACCAACAATCATCTCATCACAAATTGCTACATAGGAATTTTCTTCTAAAAAGCCTTTTGTTTGATAAGTATTTCTATTCATCAAATCATAGCTAATAGGAAAAATAAATCCATATTCTTCATTCCATAAGTTAGAAAGTATATTTAATAATTCTTTTTTCTTGTTTGTTTTTAAAAATTCTTTAAAAGTTATAATTTGGAAATTCATTTTATTACTTTCATAAGTACAGGGAAGATTTAGAACCTTCCCCGTACTGACTATACATTACATACTTAATAATCAATACGAATGTATTAAATTTTAATTATTAGTGTTTCTTTTTAAGAAGAACTAATGCACAACCAGCAGCTAATGCAGCACTTACAAAGTAAGCAGCAGGAGCAGCACCGCAAGAAGATGATTGTTCAGGAGCGCTAGCTTGTTGATCAACAGCAGCTTTAACACCTTGAACTTCAGCTTTTAATGCTTCTTGAGCTTCAGCTAATTCTTCTAATTGTTCTTTAATTTCATCTAATGCATCTAATGCGCTATCAGCGAAATCTAAGCTGTAAGGGATATAACCTACAGTAACGTCGCAAGATTTTTTAACTGAGTTACCAGCAGCATCGAAAATAGTTACATAAACTTTGCATGGAGTACCATCAGCCATTGCATCGTATTCTGCGAAGTCAATTCTATACCATTCTTTAACAGAACTACTTGTGAATAAGTTACCATCAACATCATCCCAAGCAACTTTAATGATATCAGCAGCAGTTGGATAAGATCCGAATGGAACTACTACTTCTTCTTCTAATAATACAAGTGGTGCAGTAATGTCAACAACATTTACCATTACCCATTCAGAAACTTTAACATCTGGATTTTTTGGAGATGTGATAGTAGCTTTGAATGCATGTTTACCAGCAGGTGCATTGTTAACATCGATTCCAGCAGGTGCTTCCCATTCAATTAAATGAGAAATATCTTTACCTTTTGCAGCTGCAGGATCTTCAGCATGAACACCTTCAACCCAGTAACCATCGAATGCTTGTGCAAGACTTGCTAAATCAATAACAGTTGGAGCACCAGCTTCAGGAACTACAGTAAGTTTAGATTGGTTAACTTGTAGATGTGGAGTTAATGTATCAACGATTAATAAACTGAAGTTTTTGCTTCTTGATAAACCAGTTGCTTTATTAGTAACTGTTAATTCGAAGTCAACTTTTGAACCAGCTTCAATACCAGTTGTGTCGAATTCATATTCGCCCCAAACTGCAGAAACTTTTTCAACACCGATCCAAGATGGGTCAGCCATTTCATTGAATGCAGTTGTTGATGCAGGCCATCCAGCTCTTAATGATTTGTTTAGATATGCCCATAAGTTAGAACGCCAGTATAAATAGTTAGATGGAACACCATCAACAGTATAATCACCATAAGGACCATAGTTGTCAGCTGTTACAGCTTTAGTGATTTCTTCATATAAGAATGCCCATTTTTCACCATATTCTTCTGAACTCCAGAAATCTAACATTCCTGTGTAGTTGTAAGTGTTATCAAAGAATTTTTCAGCACTTTCAATTGAAGAACCTAAGTAAGCATTCATATCTTTAATTAAATCAGCAACAAATTCATCCCATGTAGGATAGTAGAATACTTGAGGTACATCTGGACCAATCCATTCAGGATCTTCCATACCATCCCATGCACTTGAAGATGCAGGCCATCCAGCTCTATATGATTTATTTAAATATGCCCATAAGTTAGAACGCCAGTAATTCATATGAATTGGGTTGCCATCAGCAGTATAATCACCATAAGGACCATAGTTTTCAGGAGTAACTGCAGCTAAGATTTCTTCTTTTAAGAATGCCCATTTTTCAGCATATGCAGGGTTATCCCAGAAAGTTAACATTCCTTCTTTACCATAAGTTTGGTCGAAGAATTTTTCAGCACTTTCAAATTGAACACCTAAGTGAGCGCCCATATCTTTTAAGAAATCAGCAGTAAATTTATCCCAAGATGTATATTTGTCTGTTGGTTCAACTTTTGGCCACATTACTCTTTCGCCGTTAGCGTATAGTAAGTAGTCAAGTTCAGATGAACTCATTGAAGTATAACTTAATACATCATTTAAGTCTTTATATCCACCAAGCATACCAGAGATAGAAATGATTTCAGCAGGGTTGAATTTAGAACCAGCTAATACTTCAATTGTATCACCATATGCAGTTTTTTCATTAACGATTAATGATTGTTCGCTAGTGAAACCTGTTTGATATTGTAAACCTTTTGCAGAGAAGTTGAATGCTTTTGCAGTTACTTGATAACCTTCAGCACGACCATATTTGTAACCTTGGTTGAACATTTCATAAACTTTTTGGTACATTGGAAGTGTAGTTGCACTGTAACGGTTTAAGTAACCATAATCCCATAAAATACCATCTTTTGGTAATAATACTTCTTCGAAGCAAGGACGAGTGTATGCAGCATAAGTAACTTCTTGAGTTTCTTCGTTTACAGTTTCAGCAATTTTTGCAGGAGCTTCTTGACCAGCAGCTATTAATGCGTCAACTGAAGCATTGTGAATTGCAGATTGAGCAGCATCTAATTTACCATATTGAGTCATACCACGGATAATAGCGATACACATAACACCACCATTGTCTTCGTATGAGAAATCCCATCTGTCTGCTAACCAACCTTCTTGCATATAACCAGCAGTATTAACTTTTACACCTAAAGCTTCAAATTGTTCTTGTGTATACCATTGGAACATCCAACGATTAGCATTTGAATCATTAGCTAATTTAGGTTCTTCAGTTTCAACTTCTTCTTGTTCATATACAGGGTTGCCTTCAGCATCTTCCATTGGTAAACCAGTTTCTGGATCGATAGCTTGGATAGGGTTGCCTTCTTCGTCTAATTTGTCTTGAACAACAACTAAGCGATCGCAATGATCATCATTTTCGCCTCTTAATACAACAACACCGTCTTCATAGCAGAATAATGATTCGAAAGTTTCAGCGCCTTCGAATAATGGGCTATTTTGTACATAGTAGTTGTCAGTAAGCATACCACGAACTAAACGACCTTGACCGTCAAAAATTAAATGAGATAATGGAGTACCATCATTTTGAACAGCATATTTAGTTGTAGCACTTAAGATGATGTCTTCGCCAGCTTTGTTATAAGCAATTCTTGAAAGAGATGGGTCAGGAATACCATTTGTTCTTTCAGTGAATGTGCCTTTATAGTTTTGACCAAATGCAAGACGTTTAGTTTCAACTTCGTTACCTTCAGCATCAGTAGTTTTTTCAGTCACATATTCATAAGTGAAAATTCTGTAACCAGTACCAACTACTTCACTACCGTCTTTGTTTAATTGTCCACTTTCACCATCAGCATATACAGTATATCTGTATCCTGTTGGTAAGCCATCTGCTCCAAATTGAGGAATGATTAATTTAGTTTCATTCCAAGGGAAGTATCTAGCTTTTTCATGTGTTAAATCTTCATATTCAGTCCCTTTAGCACCAGCGTAATCGTAGTAGTTAGGGAATGTAGTATAAATACTATTCATAACGTAAAGTGGAATGTCTTTTCCATCTTCACTTAAAGTTGGGTCAACAAAGAATTTACCTTCAGCAGGTTCTTCAGCAGCAGAAGCTAGTGAAGGATTCATTGCTAAACCAAACGCTAATAATGTAAGTGTGAAAACACTTAATAAAGCAAAAACTTTTTTCATACGTTTTTTTCCTCCTAATGAATAATTTTGAAAGCGTTTGCGATTATATTATATCATTTATGAAAACGTTTTGCAAGTATTTTATTCTAAACTTTGCAATTTTTTTTATGCTTGGTAAAAAATACTAAAAAAAGGCTTTGAATTATAGACAATTCAAGGCCTTTTTGTTTGCTATTTTTTCATTAAAGAATATGCATCTTCATCAATAATTACAGTTACATTTGGATGTCTATGTAAGATTGATGCAGGGAAAACTTCATCTACTGGATCCATTAAAAGCTTTCTAACAGTTTCAGCTTTATTTTTACCACTAATAAGCATTAAGATTTCTTTTGCTTCCATGATGTTCTTAATACCCATAGTCATTGCATGAGTAGGAACTTCATCTAAAGATGCAAAGAATCTGGCATTATCAAGGCGTGTGCCTTCTGCAAGTTCAACAATAAATGTTTCTTGATCAAAAGAAGTATTTGGTTCGTTGAACCCAATATGACCATTTCCGCCAATACCTAGTAATTGAAGGTCAATTGAAACACTCTTTAATGCGTTATTGTAGTCTTCACATTGCTTAGCGATATTTTCCCCTTCAGTTGAAGGAATATGAACATTTTCTTCTTTAACATTTACATGGTTAAATAATTGTTCATGCATGAAATAATAATAGCTTTGAGGATGGTTTTTATCAATGCCGCAATATTCATCTAAGTTGTAAGTTTTTACATTTTCAAATGAAATTTTTCCTTCTTCATAGGCTTTAATTAAATACTTGTAAGTGCCTATTGGACTACTTCCAGTTGCAAGTCCTAGAGTTGCATAAGGATTAGCTTGTAGGCGTTCAATAAAGATTTCAGATGCTTTTTTACTCATCGCATCATAGTCTTTAACTACATATACTTTCATAGGTTTTTTTCTTCTTTCTTTTAATGTTATTGGTAATTTTCCGTTTGCAACATTAGTTGTTAAAGCAAGAGAAACAGCTTTAAAACTTAACTTAGTTGCTTCATATGCACAAAGGTATGTACCTACATTTAAAACATCTAAATCATATGGTGTTCTAAATGATACAACAACAGTTTTCTTAGGATTTAAACTATTAATTAAATTAGCTTGGTTAGGATTAAATACTGCATTATAGCTACAATAAATAATGCGATCATAATTATCTTTGATTTTTAATAATTCAGCTTGTTCATCTAAATCAGGATTTAAACTCATATATATCTTATCAGTTTTATATGGGTAGAAATCCGCAAGTGATGTAAGTTCTGATTGTTCATTTTCAGCTAAAGTAACAACTTTAATTTTAGGGAAAACAATTAATGTTTTTTGATCTTTAGTAAGTGGTAATAAATGATGTTTATCACATACTTTAGTTATACTTTCTTTAGCAACACTTTCAGCAAATTCCATTGATTCTTTGATTTCAAATTTTGACTCATCAAATGTATCAGGCATTTGTCCTACTTTAAACATTTCTTTTGCTTTTAATATTCTTTCAACAGCTCTATCAACAACTTCCATTGGAATCTTGCCCTCTTCAACTAGTCGAACACCAATTTCTGCAAATTCTTTTTGCATTTCAATATTGCGTCCACCACATAGTAATAAGATATCGCATCCTGAAGAAATAGAATTATATACAATTTCTTCTAATGTGAAGTTTTGGAAAACTGCAGCCATTGTTAACGAATCAGTTACGACTAATCCATTATACCCAATTTGTTTTCTTAATAAATCACCAACTACAACCTTTGATAAAGTTGTTGGGTATTTAGCATCATATTTAGTAAACATTACGTGTGCTGCCATAATACCAGGAAGATTTAATTCTTTAGCCATTAAGAATGGTTTTAATTCAACATCATATAAACGTTTTTCATCAAAATCAACTTTAGGTAAACCAACATGTGAATCAACCGCCGTATCACCATGACCAGGGAAATGCTTAATTGATGTCATCATATTCGCATCAGTATATCCTAAAACAGCTTCCTTAACATATTCACACACAACCTCAGGTTTTTCTGAATAACTTCTAACATTTATTACAGGATTTTGAGGATTGTTTTGAATATCACCAACTGGCGCAAAGTTAAAGTTAAATCCAAGTTCTCTTAATTCTACTCCCATATTATATGCTAAATGATATGCATTTTTAGGGTTTTGTGTTGCTCCAATTGGCATAGCACCAGGAGATTGTGTAATACCTTCAGTAACTCGAGCTACCATCCCGCCTTCTTGGTCTAACGCAATAAAAGGAGGAATTGTGTTAGTTGCTCGAGCTCTTTCGTTAATCATTTTGTTTAACTCAAATACTTGGCGAGGATTATCACAATTATCCTTAAAGAAAATGATAAGTCCTGCTTTAATATCTTCAATTTGAGTTTTTAATTGTTCATTATAAGTTGTACCTCCAAAGGCAAGACCGACCATTTGGCCGATCTTGTCATGAAGTGTCATTTTAGAAATATCCATAAATTATTGATCTTTTCTTCTTAATAATAATCCAGCTAATGCAAATGCAGTTACAACAGGAAGTAATACAGCACCCATTGCACATCCACCAGCTGATTGTTGTGGTAATTTTTCCCATTCAGCAGTAAGAGTAATATTTTCTTCTACTGGTTGAGTGAAGTCATATAATTGTCCATTATGTTTCCATCCAACAAATTTATGACCAGCAAGAGTTGGATCAGCAGGTTTAGTAGCTACAGCACCAGCTTCAATTGTTTGTTTTGCAACAGCACTTCCACCAAGGCTATCAAATGTAACAACTACTTTACCTTCTAATTCTGAACCTAATTTAAATACATCACTATAAGTTGTGCGACGACCTTCACCATTTTTAGCAGTAACAATTGCAAGTTTTACTTCAACTTGTCCACCGAATGCGAAGTCTTCTAATTTTAATGTACCAGAGAATCTAGTTGAGCTTCCATATTCACCTTCAATTGCATGTTGTTCACCATTAACATCAACATACATTGATTCAATAGCTTTATCTTTGTCAGAAACTGTATATTTAACTTCTAATTCACCAGCTGCTTCGTCTGCTTCTACTTCGAAACGAGTAATAGCTGGTAATCCATATGGAATAGTAGTAAATTTCTTAGTACCATAACCATAGTTGATTTCTCCGTCAGCTTCAGTAATTTTATATGAATAAGCTGCTTCATATGTTCTATTTTTAGATAATCCTTCAAATTTAATAACACCGTCTACAGCTTCATAAGTAGTACCATTAACAGTTGCTTTAAATTCTGAAATTGTTGCGTCTTTAATTTCATTTACTTGATGTAATTCAGCAGTAGTATCACTAACATTTTTAACGCTGATGCCTGGATCACGCATAACAACTAATAATGCATTACCAACACTACGAACACTACCATCACTTGGAGTATTACATACTACTAGGTTACCAGCATCATTACGATAAATTAAAGTTGCACTTCCACCACCATCAAGGTTATAACCGTGTGTACAACCATGCATTCTTAAGAATTCACCAGCTTCATATAAACCGATTGATGCAGTATATTGAGCATCAACACCACGACCATCAACAACCATTAATACAGCAGAACCATCTTCTTTGAAACCAATTGCAGTACGAGGAGCAACTGTTATAGATGGATCTTGAAGAGATTCAACAACTTGACCATTTTGTAATAAGATATGTCCGAATACACCCATAGCATTTTTGATACCTTCGAATTGACCAGTTAATTCATATTGACATCTGATTTCAGAACCAACTTCTAAATTAACTTTACCTTCTTTTGCTACAATATAGAAGCAATCTTTATTACCCATTAAAGTACCAGCACCGTCTGAAACTTCAACAACTTCACCACGTGCAAATAATTTAGTATATTCAACTGGGTCTAAGTTAGCATCTTTTGTATAAATACGGCGGAATAAATCGATTGAACATTTATAAACTTTATAACCTTCAACATTAATTGGAGGAGTTTGTTTTCCACCTAATTCAGTTTTAGTCTTATAACCATATTGGTCACTGATTACAGCACCCCATGGAGTGATTAATAAAACACCATCTTCACTTGCAGAACCATTAACTGAAGAGATTTCTGCAACATGTTGATATTCACCATCAACTTTAACACTTAATTGAGGATTAGCTGTATATGTTGTATTACCAACTACAGGCATATTATTTTCACCAAAACCAAATGATAAACTTGGTGTAGGGTTAATTGCATCACCATCTTGCATATGTGTTCCACTTGGCCAAGCACCATTACCTTTCCATTGGAAACCATCACCGTTTACGCCAGCCATAACAATCCAACCAGGGTTACGTGCTTCAAAGTCTTTAGCAGTTTCTAAAATAGTTTTTTCTTCCCATGCAGTATCAGTACCGGCTGCCCAAGCAACAATTTTCATACCAGATGAATCTGATGGTAAAGAAATAGATGAAATTGAGTTATTAGCCCATGCGCTTGTATCAACTTGACCATTTTCATCATATTCTAAAATACCATTTTTAGCAGAAGAAACTCTTTGTTTTCTAATTGCGATATTACCTTCAAGTAATAAATCAATGTCAGGTGCAAATTCTTGTTTTACATATTGGCTTTCAAGTAATAAGTTTTTATCTTCTTCATATGCAGAAGCAGAACTAGGAACAAAGCATAATGTAAAAGCAAGGAACGCTAATAAAATTGTAAAAATCTTTTTCATTATTTTAACTCCTTTTTAATTTTTTTCTCGTTATACTTATTTGAAGTTATTTTCAACTCGATCATATATTCTTTTATATTTACTTTTAGTAATTTTCACTAAAGCATATAGTGGTAAACTAATACTAAATAATACTAAGAACCATGAATTAAGATATGCAATAATTAATGCTACCGCGAATGCTGCAAGTATTAAAATACTTCCAAAAATATCTTTAAAAGCAAATGTAGCAGCAAGTTTAAACGCATCAATTAATCTCAAATCTCTAAAATAAGTTACCACTAATATTAAATGCATTGTAATAAAAATAATTATAACCACTAATGAAATAGTTAATATATATCCTATTGCATTAGCAATACTTTGTGTTTTTAAACTATTAAAGACAGTAAAACTATTATATAATGGAATAGCAACTATTAATAAAATGACACTAATTTTCATTGATACTCGGTAGTTCTTACTAAAATTAATTAAGAATGTTTTAAAAACACGATCATCTAAACCTAACTCATACCCACGAATTGTATCTACCACCGAAACAATACTTGGAATAAGAGTGAAAAACATAGGGATAAATATGATATCATTTACCCATTCAAAAGTTGGACTAACTTCAATTAAGCTCCATAAAAGAGGTAAAAGGAGACTAGCAATGAAAGTCATCACATTCAGCAAAATTAGTCTCATCGCGTAGTCAAAGATACGATATAATTTGCTTGCAAAAAACTTTTTTAACATTGCTACTCTCCTTTCTTTACTATCCTACGATACCAGTACGTTCAATACCTTCAACGAATAATCTTTGAACGAATAAGTAAGCTAATAGTAACGGTAACATTGATATAAAGGCTGCTGTATTAACAATTAACGCTGTAAATTTAGGGTCAGTTTGGCTTTCACCATCAACGATATTTAAACCTGTTAAGTTAAGTAACGCTTGCGCCCATTCAGCACCTTTTAATAATTGCATTGTAAGTAGTGGGAATGTTTTGTCATCATTAACACCTAATAATTGAGTGTAATAAACGTCATTCCATTGCCATACAAAGGCGAATAATGCAACAGTGGTTACAACACCACGTGCATTCGGAAGCATTACGCTCCAGAATGTTCTTAAGATACCAGCACCATCGATTTGGGCAGATTCTTCTAATTCAAGAGGAAGTCCTCTAAAGAATTGTCTAAATAAGTATACGAATAATGCTGATTTAACACCTTGGCCTGTTAAAGATAGTAAGTAGAATACTCCATCTTTACCAGCTCCTCCAATTGTTAATCCTCTATCACTTCCACGAAGAGCAGCGAAGATTCCAAAGATATCGAAGTCACTGAAGAATAACATACGTGAAACTGCGAAAGCTTGTGGAGGAATAATTAATGTTAACATAATTAACCAGAATAAGATATTGCTTCCTTTAAAGCGTAGTCTTGCAAAAGCATAACCAGCTAAAGATGTACAAGCAATTTGACAAATAGTAACTATAGTAGAAACTCGAATATTATTCCATAAAGATTTCCAATAATTTAAGAATTTAATAGAAATTTCAAAGTTAATAAGTGACCATTGTTTAGGAATCCAAACAATTGTACTATCATTTAAATCCGCAGGATGACGGAATGCTAGTGAAATTTGTTGGAAAATAGGGAATATAATTATAAATGCAAGACCAAAAATAATTACTGCTCTCAAAATTGCAACTGCTTTATCAGAAACTTTTTGTAATTTAACCGCGCGATGTAGTGGGTTAGATAGGTCTTCTTTAATATAATTATATTTATCAATTGCGGCTTTCTTTAGATTTTGAAATTTATTATCTTTCGTCATGATAGAACACCACCTTTGAAAGAGCTGCTAAGAATAAGCCCATGATTAGAAGTGATACAAGAACGTATAACCAAGACATCGCCGCATGGTTACCGAAACGAGTTTGAGTTTGTTCAATTTGAATAACATCATTAATGTCACTTCTTAAGAATGAATCGACAATTGTATAAACAACAACTGTTAATGCCATTGGCATAACCATTGGAAGAGTAATTTTCCAGAATGATTCATATTTTGTAGCACCTTCAATTTTAGCTGCTTCATATAAATGAGCAGGAACAGATTGAATTGCGGCTAAGAAAATAAGAATTTGAACACCTGAATAAGAGATTGTATCATAAATAGATTGAGTAATACCACTTAAGAATGTAACAATTTTTACAGGTATACCAACATTTTGGAAGAATGCAACCATGTCAAATATTTTTGCAAGTTCTCCACTACCACCTTGTAGAACACTACTTGCAGCATCAACCCCCGCAAGGGCAGTTGTAATAGCTTCAGAGTTGAAGATAACTGGTAAGAAGAATACAGCTCTAGCGAATGCTCTTCCTTTAAATTCACCATTTAACATAACTGCGATAAGTAAACTAAAGATTGTGATAACTACAACATCAATTACTGTTGTATAAGCAGTTTCCCAAAGACCAGTTGGGAATGTAACTGATTGTGTTAAAACATATTTATAGTTAATTAATAAATCTTTCTTTTCACCGATACCACCAAGATATGCTTTTACACCATCTGCAGTTACTTGAACTGTACTAAATGAATAGTATAAAGACATAAGTAATGGATATAAGAAGAATACAGCGAAACCAATTAAAACTGGTAATAAGAATAAAATAGAAATAACAACTTTTTGTTGATCATATCTTAATTTATCATAAGTAATTTTCTTAAGTTTGATAAAAGGCCAGAATACATAGTATAAACCAATTTTAATGTAATTCCAAACTTTTATAACTAATTTAGAAACTTTAGAACCACTATACCAAGTTAATAGTTTTCTAAATAAACCTACAATTTTTTCTTTGACTAGGGCAAATAAATCTTTGATTTTTTCTTTAAGCTTACGCATAAATCATACCCCCATTTCTATAAACTACATAGTCTTTAGAAGCAATACTATAACCATTTTCTAATGTATATGCAGCATCTGAATAGTTCAAATATACTTCTATAGAATTGCTTGGAGATATAGGTTGTCCGTAAGATGCTTTATCTTGATAAACAACTTTGAAAACATTGTGTGAATTGCCAAGTTCTTCATGAGAAACAAGTACAGCATTATGAATGCCATATGCAGCTAATTCAGTTGAATATTGTTTAATATCTTCTAGCCATTTAGTGTATTGTGTGTAGTAATAATAGTTATAATCTGTATGAATTAAAGCAGATGAATCTTCATAGCTTAGTGTAAATGAAATATTAGAACCAGTTTCTAAGATATGCATCATATGCCAAGCGTATCCTTTTTCATCATTAGCATTAATTACAATACCACTATAATCTTTAACACCACTCATAACCATTTGATAGAATGGAACTGAGTAATCGAAAATATCATATAATGTTGAAGAATATGGAGCTTCTAAAACAACGTCCGCATATCCTAAAGCATATTGATAAGGTTTGTGTAAAGTTAAACTTTCAATACCATATTTAGAAATCATATCTAAAGATTTAATTTGTTCAGCTTTACTTGAATCACGGAAGAATTCTTCTTCTTTCTTGTAGTCACCTGTTAATGTAGAACCAATTGTATCAAGTGACAACGAATTTAAGCCAACTTTCTTTTGATAACTTGATAGAAGGTTAGTCATAAATTGAGCATAGTACTTAGGACTAAGTGAATAAATTGCACGTTGAGTTTCATCATAAACATTAGTTGCTAAGTCATATGGATATTTTTCAACGAAATCGCCAGAAACATCACGAACAGTGTAATGTTGTTTACCGAATGTTTCCTCGTATTTATTAATTTCACCAAAATCAACACTAGGATAGAATCCTACGCCTAAAGATTCAAGTGAATTTGTAAATTCATCAAATGTTTTTTGAGAACCTAGTTTTTTACTGATAGTCATATTTTGGTAACTCTTACTAATAAGACCATTTTTGCGCCATCCTAAGTAATAAACATTTAAGTCAAGTGTCTTTGTACTACCAACATTCATCGCTAATAATTTTTCTACGATTTCACCAGCTTGTTTGTAAGTAGTTAATGATTCATATGCGGTATATTTAACACCTAGGAAATATTTTTCAAAGTCATATAAACCTAGAATTTCCGCATTTAATACTGTCGCATTTGTATCATCAGTTAATTCAGTGAAACCTAATTTTTGACGATACATTTTAGCGATATCAGAGTAGCTTAAGCTACCTTGTTGATTACTAATTAAATCATAATTAATAGTTACATCACCATGGAATCTTTCTAAAGTCCATTTACGAACATTAGATTGATAATAACCAACCCCAATTTTAACAGTTTGTTCTTCACGATAGTTAACAGAATAATAAGCACGGTTGAATGCGTCAATTACTCCACTACCATTTGCTGAAAGTGATAATTGTTCTTCAAATTCATTACCATAAGCTAGAACACCTTGGCTTGAAGTAATATTTCCACCATCAGTATTTTGAGTTACAACAGCATACATTGGAAGAAGTAAGTCTTCTTTTGCAACATCTCTAATTTGATTAGAGAATGCATTATCAGTTGTATAAACACGTTTATCTTGATAATATTTATTTTTACCATTGTTATATTCAATGATTGCACCACTACCATCAGGAATTAAGATAAATCCTTCAGTTGGAATTTCACTACCTTCTTCTACTACATTTGGTGCTGATGTAAAGTATGGAAGTACAGAGATTTGAGTAATAGCATACTTAGTTTCTTTTGTTTTCCATTTAAAGAATAAGAATTTACTTTCTTTTTCAATTGAAGGTTCTTGTAAAGACCCATCAATAACTGTCGCAGAAAGACCTGTGTCAGTTAATTTATATTCAACTGCTACATCAAATTCAGCTTTTACTACATTATTTACAATTTCGAAATGAGCATTTTCCATTTGTAAATCTTGAGCAGTGAAACCTAAGATTTCATAAAGTAGTAAGTCAGCTCTTGACATGATGATAGTAGTCATTGAAGAAGCATCACCATAATCATAGTAAGGTTCTTCTAAAATTTTATTTTCTTTATCTCTTGTTTTTAAATCGTATGGTTCTTTGAATAAAGCTTTAAGTTTTCTATAATAATCGCCAAATGTTTCGCTTTCAACATTATATCCTTCAATTACTTTCTTGATTTTAGCAATCCATTCTTCTTCATTTTCAAATTTAGTACCAGCATATGTACCTTTTTCTTCAGCTTCAGCAATGATATCTTCAACATCATTGAATAAACCATTAACGAATTCACCAGTTTCTTTATCGAAGTAACCTTCTAAAACTGATTTTCTAATTTTTGCTGGATAGTCTGTATAAACATATCCTCTAGTATTTGATAAATGATAGTAAACTTGTAATACACCATTTTCAGGATCAATTTTATATTGATAATCAGGATTTAATTTTTGTCCACCTGTAATAGATGTGTTAGATACTGAGTGTTGATAAGAATAGAACTTTTGTTCAGAACCAGATGAAGTAGCAAATGATAATACTAATTGAGACATTTGTTCTTGTTCAACAGTTTTATTTGAAGCACCTAGTGATTCTTGAGGATTTGAATACCAAACTAAACCAGTTGCTTTTTCTTCAATCTTAAATGCTGTAGTACCAACACTAAAATATAAAATATATTTTTCATTGTCAAATGCTTTTTTCCAAGCATTTAAACTTTCTAAGGCATATTCAGCTTGTTCAGGAACTTCTAAACTTCTATTAAGATATAATTTATAAACTTGATCAACCATATCAAAATTATGAATATATACTTTTTCTTTTGCTGATTTTTCAGTTACTGTTTGAACCCAAGAATTTAAATCAGTATATTCTTTTTCAGTTTTAATATATGTTTCATTTTCTAGTTGTTCAATATAAGCTTCCATTTGACTAAGTACACTTGCTTTATCCGCAAATTCATTAGCCACATAACCTAAATTACTAATTTCAGCTTTAATTTCATTAATTTTATCAAGAGCATTTTGATCAAAATTTCCTTCCATTATAGCTCTTTCAAGAACTTCCCATTCATCAAATAGAGCTTTTAATGTTACTTCATCCTTTAATGTTTGAATATAGTATTCATATTCACCAAGGATGATATCAGCTTCTACTAATAAGAATGATTCATCACAATTTCCACTTAATTGAAGGAAATTTTGGATGTTAGCAACAGCTTTTGTAGTTGAGTAAGAATTCTTTAGACTTTCTAAACTAGCTCTTGCTTTTCTAATATAATTACCATAAAGAGATAACTCTTCTTTAAATCTAGAATCTTCAATTACTCCATACCATTCATCTAAATCAGAACCTTCTAATTCAACAGGTACAGAAGCATTTAAAATCTCTTCTAATTTTTCATTTAGTTTTACTGAATTACTTTTAGCGTCTTCTAAAATTCCTTCAGCCAATTCAGTTTCCATTTTCAGTGCATCATTATAGTGCTCGAATCCTTCTTTATCAAAGACAGATTCATGTTGAAGTGCTTTTGCTGGATCATATCCACCACAGAAATACACTAACGCAATAATACCAGCACATACAACAAGTAAAATTAACACCATTCTTTTAAGGGTTAGAAACTTAGGCCATTTGAATTTTTTTGTTTTCATATCTTGTTCCATGCTGCACCCCCTTAGAAGAACCTAGTTACAATTTCATCATACAATGAGTAGAAGAAACCGTAAATTTGTTGAGATAAGTCAAATATTAAAAGTGCGATGAATAAGATAACTAATGTTGCAAGGATTGTTAATAATACAGTAGCAATTGTTTGGAAAACACCGTATTCATGAATAACAATCATTCCCATAAAAATCATATAACCCATCAATACATAGCCTAAAATATTTAATAAAGTAATAAATTGAACTTCAGATTCAATTAATACATTACTTAAAATTAAGTTAACGAAACTAATGATAATAGTTGGAAAATAGCAATATCCAGCTAATGTCATTATTTCTTTCATTTTACCTTTACCATTCATTAGTGTTGTAATTGTCCAGTTAGCAACAGCTAGAATGATTGGAGGAAAAATTGTATAAATTAAAATTGTAACACTGTTAAATTTTTCAGGATTATTAGTATTGATAATAATACCATCATTATTGAAACGAATAATAGCAAGTAGTGATGCTAGTAATAAGAACACAACCGCAACACTAAGTTTACCTTTTTTCTCATCTTTAAATTCAGTAAATCCTTGAATAGGACTTGTTAATAAGCGAAGTGGAAATTTAATATAATCTTCAAGGATTACTTTTAAAATGCTCTTTGTTTTTAGCCAAAACTTAGACATCACTTTCCTCCTCCTTATTGTTTAGTTTGTTTAATTTTTTTGTATAAACTTTCTTAGTAACCATATAAGCGATATATGCAATTACAATTACAACACCGCCACCCATGATTAACGCGAAGTTTTCTTTTAAAATACCATCACGATAGAATTGATAAGCTTTTGAATAATAAGTAGCATTTCTACCTAATTTAAAGTAACTCATGGCTTCTTTATAGAAGTCCATTTTTTCTTCTTCTGTAGCAACGGCATAACGCCATGAAATTGTTTTTTCTTCATTGTCAAATGAAATTTCTACAGCACGATCTTTATTTTCTTTTAATTCATCAATTTCGAATTTAACACCATTTATTTCAATAGTGTTTTCTTTAGTTTCTTCATTTACTAATAACTTAACATTGTCTTTAGTTAATTCAGAAATGTTGTTATCAGCCATAAATTTAGTAACATCAAGAGTGTTCCATCTTAATTCAGCATTCATTGCAAGACGTAAGATACTCTTACCAATACCTACATAACCAAGTTCATAGTTACTGTTCATCTTAACAACTTCACGCCAAATATCTTCTGATTCAATGATGTAATTATCCGCATACATTTGTGTAGCAGAGTTAACAAGTCTACCGAATTCAGTTGTTTCATATAACATTAATGTTTTTGAACCTTTGTCTAATACAACAACATATTCAGGTTGACCAGGTTTTGATAAATAAGCAATTGCAGAAGGAGTATTAATACTATTTGATAATGATCCTTTTTCACCAGAAATATATAGTAAGTTACCTTCACTATCATATGTAAAAATACGTCCACGTACTGTATCAACAGCACTATAGATACCATCTTCATTTACTGCTATCGCAACAAATGTTGAAGCACCTGTAATCATATCTCTATTTTTAGAGTTTTCATTTAAATATTTAACGTCACCATCAGGTGTAACATATCCATTACGACGTAAGATATCAGCCCCAGAAGTATTGATTGCTTTAATCTTTTGAGATTGAGCTCCAGTTGAAGAAGCTGATAGAGCTGTTGCGTAAATGAATCCGTTTGGAGCCATTTGGATATTTGTAAAGCTTGGTGGTAAGTCATCTTCAATTAAGTTAAGCTGAGTTTCACTGAAGATTTTACCCCAGAATGCTTTTAATGGGTTCGCAGTAACTAAGTTCTTACCTAAGAAACGGTTGAATGATGAGTCAGTATTATATTCTAGAATACCTTCATATACGCTATCAGAAATTACATAAACACGATTATATCTATCAACAGTAACTTTAGTAGGTTGGAATACTTTCTTAGTTGTAAGTTTGATATCTTCATCAAATTGGAAGAATACAGTTTCATCATCTGGTGTAAGATATACATCAACTGCGATTAATGAATTATTAGCTTCATCATATGCAAGTTTTAATACACGAGCATTACCTGTATCAGCTACATAGATGAATGTTTCTCCACCATAGTTAGTAACAGAAATACCAGTTGCGCCATATAAGAATAGGCCTAGTTTCCAATCACCTTTTTCATATATTTCAGTTTTATCTTCTAATGTTTCAACAAGAAGTTCTTCTTGTCCATTTTCATTAGGTACCCAAATTGTTGTGTATGGAGCACGAGCAGCAACAGAAGTTGCATTTAATTGAGTAGCTGTTACAGCTTCAGGAGCTGTTGTGTAATCAACACGTTTATAGAATTCATCAAGTTTTTGTCTAACTGTATCATTAATTTCAAATTGATAGAATTGATTTTCCCATTTCATATCAGAATTTAAAATATAAATTCCACTACGTCTAACGATATCAACTTTAGAACTTGATGATTGTAAATGTACTTTATCAGTTGCATTAGCACGGCTATCGATAACGAAGATTTTTTCACCAACGATTTCCATGTCAGATAATACGTCAAAAGTTAATTTTTCATCACTTCCATCAGCAGCAAGAATTGCTTTATCATTATAAGTTGCCTTATATGATAACCCTTCTGATGAAGGTACAGGGTTTTTAAAGAAGTCATAGTTGTAACTTGAAGCACTTACTTTTACACTAGGCGTTACAACCGCAAAAACCATAAATGCAAAAGTGAATAATAATTTTTTCATAACTTTCTTTTTCATGCGAGTCACCTACTTCATACCTGAGTGAGCCATTGTTTCAATGATTTGACTCTGAGAAAGAATAAATACACCAACTGGAACAACCATCATAATTAACATAACGGCTGCAGCTGTACCTGTACGAGCAACACCACTATTAACGATTTGATGTAATGCGTAACTTAGTGGTTTCCAAGATTCAGTGTAGATATAAGTTCCACCATCTGTATTCCATAAGTTTTGGAATAATAAGATGATCAAAGTTAACCAAGCCGGCTTAACTAGTGGCATAACAACACGCCAGTAAATTTGGAATTCATTAGCACCATCAATTTTAGCAGATTCAATTAATTCCATTGGAATATCATTCATGAATTGTTTCATTAGGTATAACCCTAGTGAGTATGCGAATGCAGGAATGATGATCGCAAGTGGAGTATCGATTAATCCAATTGTACTAAAGATAATATATCTTGGAGTATCTGTAACTTGAGATGCGAACATTAAAGAGTAAACTACTAGTCCGAAAATAATTCCAGAACCAGGAAATTTATGCTTAGCAAGTGGGTACGCTGCCATAGATGCAACGATAACGTGTCCGACTGTACCAGCAAGTGTAATCAAGATAGTATTGAAGAAGTATCTTGAGAACGGAACCCATGAATCTTGCATTAACATTGCAAGGTCTGTAAAGTTATCAAATGTAGGGTTTTGTACAAATAGTTTAGGTGGATAAATGAATAATTCATTTAGCGGTTTAAACGCTGCACAAATAGTATAAACAAGAGGGTAAGCACTAAATGCTGCGAATGCACATAGTACTAAGATCAATGAGATGTCACCGATAAGGCTACGGCTCATTCTTTTCTTTTTCTTAATACGGCGATTCTTCTTGTAATTGTATATCCATTTAGATAAACCTTTTAATTCAGATTCGTTTTTGATACCGTATCTTTTAGCAAGTTTTTCTTGTTGTTTTCTTCTTTTTTCTTCTATCTTAGTAAGCTTAGCGCTTTGTAAAGCATCATCATCAATATGCATTTTTGCCATTATCAGCTACCTACCTTTCTAAGAATTTTTCTAACTAATAAGTTCGCAAGAATCATGATTGCGAATAGTACAGTTGCGATGGCTGAGGCATAACCCATTTCCATTCTGATTGACCCATAGTCCATTAAGTGGGTGATAATCGTATGACCGGCATAGTTTACCGAAGGGAACCCAGCAATCTGAGTTGATACCGTCGCTACAGATAAACTTGATGTAATTTGCATTACGGCACCGAACATTAATTGTGATTTCATTTGTGGTAAAGTGATATACCATAATTCTTGCCAACGAGATCTAATACCATCGATTGCACCAGCTTCATATAATTCTTTATTAACTGATTGTAACCCGGCAATGAAGGCTAGGAATGATACACCTAAACTCAACCATAATTGAACAATAATCAAAATCCAAATAATATATTTTTCATTTGATAACCAAGTAATTGGTTCATTAATAATACTAAATTTAATTAAGAACGCATTTGCGTAACCATAGATATCACTACTGAAGATTAATTTCCAAACCAAATATACGTTACCTGAAATAGATGGTGCATAGAAAATTAATGTCATGATTGATCTAATTTTTGGAGGTAATTCATTGATTAACCAAGCAAATACGAATGCCATAATGTAACTAAGAGGCCCAGTTATTACGGCTAAGATTGCAGTATTCTTAAGGGCAGTAATGAATACTTTGTCATCAACGAATAATCTCATGTAGTTTTCCCAACCTAACCAGCGTGGGAATTCTAGTAAGTTAAAGTT
Source organism: Bacilli bacterium (assembly GCA_017411715.1). Classification (GTDB taxonomy): domain Bacteria; phylum Bacillota_I; class Bacilli_A; order ML615J-28; family CAG-313; genus UMGS1109. The sequence continues at coordinate 21,054 of JAFQPO010000009.1, forward strand.
AGTGAAACTTAAATATAAACTCATTAATACTGGTAATACAGTAAAGATAATGAATAAGATTGTGTATGGAGCAACTAGATAATAATATTGACGATTAATATATAGTTCACGACGAAGACGTCCACCACGTTTACTAAATCTTTCTAACTTATAACCAAGTGTAGTACGTTGTTTTTCAATACGATATTTTTGATTAATTAATTCGTGTTCTTTAGAATATGCAAGTAATTCTTGGCGTTTTTCATGGTTTTCAGGATCTTTCTTGCATTCTTCTTGTAAGTTTTTAAAGTGTTTTAAACTTTCATCTAATTTTGCTTTAGCTTCTGCAACAATTTCTTTTTGACGAGTATCAAAAGCTAAGTCTTCTTCTTTCCACTCAGCTTTTTTAGCTGCCATGCTTGCACGAAGTTCTTCTTTTTCTTTAGCTTTTTGTTCTTTTTCTTTTGCGCGAAGTTCTAACATTTCTTCTTTTGTAAGATTTGGTTTATTACTTTTTAATTGTTGATCAACTTTATTAGTTTTTCTAATCATTTGAATAATGAAGAAAACTAGTGGTGATAATACAATTAAAATAAACACAATTAATAATATTCTTAATGCCATACTAATCTCCTTTCATTATTCTTCATTTTCATTATCGTTTTCGCCGCGTAGAGGTAATCCAAACTCAGTACGTTTACGATCGATTTCATTGTTAATATTTTGTGCGTAGTCATAAAGTGTTTCTTTAGCGTTAAGTGATTCATTGATAACTTTACGATAAGCATTTTCAACTTCACGACCTGTAATATAACTACCAGCAATTTGTGGAAGTTCTCTTACACCATAGATATGACGAACAATATTTCCTTCCATATCATAATCATCATAATAATAAATCTTTTCAATTTCTTGATATTCAACTCCACTATCTGCAGTGTAGAATTGATCTTTACCATCTACATCTTTAACGATGTAATAATTTTGAGTGTCTTTTTCACTTTCAGCAACAACGTTCCATTGTTTTAATAATACTTGTAGGTCATCTTGTGGCCATGCAAGTTGTTGGAATGCATTAACGTTAGCAGTAGCATGACGAGCAGCACTACCTAAGATACCTTCCATTTCTTGACCGAAACGAGCTTGTGTATCAGTACTTGTCCACCATTTAACAAATTCCCAAGCATTACCATAAATCTCTTTATTATTTTTTGCATATGGGTCATGGTTTTTGTTACGTAGGATAATAGCACCTGTACCAATTGCTGTTGATGTATGGTCAATTAATGTAATATTTTCTGTAGATAATGCTTTACCATTTTCATCAACTTTATTGATTACTTCTAGATTTCTTTCAGAACCAGGAATAGGATAGAAGTCCCAGTTACCACGGATTTCTGGTGCGAATACACTTAATGTGTTATACATTTCATAATAAGATAACCCTAGAGGCATTTCACCTGAACGGAAACGGTTAGTGAAACTTGCAAATTTAGGGAATGAGTATAGAGTATAGAAGTTAGTCCAATCTTCAAATGCTTGCATTGCTACTTCTTCTAATAATCCAGATTCTTTGTTATCGTTAATATATAAGCGTCCACCTGTTTGATATAAAAGTGATACGAAGATTGGGCTTAGTGAACTTGCTCCAACATCGTTAACAGGTAGATAGAATTGAAGTGAATCTTTTTGTAAGTCCGCAACGATATTAATTACATCGTCCCAAGTTTGTGGGATGTAGTATTCATATCTTGGCTTACCATTAATTAAATCAGATCCAAATTTATTAGCCATGATATCTGTTCTTACGAACATCATCATATATATTTGTTTTTCAGGAAGAGCGTAAACACCATCAGGATTTACTGTGATTTTTTCGCCTTTAGAATTTGTTATTTCTGTTTCATAGAAACGGTTTGTAAATGTAAATTGTCTCATAACACTTGGTTGGAAGTTTGCTGCTACGAATTCATCAAACTCAGTTCCAAATGTTTGTTTTAAGTCAAGCGCAGCTCCACGTAAACCATAGTTAACAGGAAGTGAGCTATCTACGTTAATCGCAACATCTGGTCCTACACCAGCAAGTGCTGCTTTTAATAATACGTCAGTACCAGTTAATCTGATATTAACTTTAATATCACTATTGAAGCTTTCATCTACTAATTTTCTAATAACGTTAGCTTGGTCACGACCTAATGTCATCCAAACATCAATTTCTTGAGTTGCTTGAGATTCAGTAGTAGAACCAATTGAAGAGTAGTCAATAATGAATGAATAAATAAATCCTAAAATACCATTCCAAATTTTAGCAAAGATGCTTTCATTTGCTTTTGGTAATTTATATCCACCTTCAGCCGCATATACAACAAGATAGTCGATTGCAAGTGGGAATTCACGAAGTTCAAGTAGTAATGAACCTAGTGAAGAAACGTTTGTACTAAATGAACCGATACGGCCAGGGATTTCATTACCTTGGTTACGGCCACAGTCTTTGATAAAGTCTTCTAATTGGATAACCATTGTATCGATTACCCCAGTTTTATCACTCTTAGAATTAGAGATTTTTTCAATATCTTTTGATGCAGATGTTAAACGATCTCTTGCATCAATTAATCTATTTTCAAGATTTAATTCAGTTTTTTCTGCTAAGTCATAGTCACGGCTAGCATCTGGTGAAGTTGTAGTAAATTTAATAATATCAAGATATAATTGGTTTAAGTCATTGATAACATCTTGTATTTCTTCAACTAATACACCATAGTCACCTAAAGTAACTTCCATTTTAACTGTATGTTTTCCAGGTTCTAACCAGATATCATATGGTTCATCTTCAGAAGCACCTAAAGTGATAAGTTGCCATTTAGAAGAATAAGAGAATACAGCTTGATTTAATTCTTCAAAAGGTACAACATCATCGATATAAACAATTCTTGTTGAATACATACCACGAACTAAGTTTTGTTTAGCACGTAATGAAATGTTATAGAAGCCAGGTTTATCAACTTCAAATGTCCAAGATACCCAGTCACCTAAAACTTTCCAAGAATCACCACCAATAGTATTAAGTTTAGTTTCTTTAATACTGAATGGATAAGTTTTTGAACTTGTACGGTCAGTTACAGGATATAAAGTTGGAGATGAAGTATTTGTTGCAGCTTCAGCTTCAATTCTGTATGCATATTCAGATGTAGCTTGATTTACTTTACTAGCATCAGCTTTAATGCTTGCTAAATATTCTTGATAATTTTGTTCTTCTTGAACAGGTTCTAAAACGATATAATCAATCATCATCCATTCTTTAATAGCAGATAAAACAAGTTGTGATTTACCTTCTAAATAATATTTGTAAGGTTCAACAACATAACCCATATCATCTTTAAAGTATGAACCCATATATGTAGGGATTTCTTTTTGGTTTGGTTTAATATCGTTATTATTTGAATCAAGTGGCATATTTAATGTAAACCATTTGAAAGAATCGCTATTACTTTCTAATTTTGTTTGAGTAGCAAATTCATCATTACCCCAGTTGCGTGAGAATACATAACTTTGAGCGCCTAAGTTTGCATCAAATGATTGGTTAATATTACCATTTGGAGTAACAACTTTTAAAGTACGTTCAACCGCAGAACGTGTGCTCTTATATGAAGTTGAATAATATTTAATGTAAATATTATAGAAACCAGCAACTAATTCTTCTGGTGTTTCATAAATAATTTGTCCACGGTCATTAACAAGTAATAAATTTAATGTTTCGTGTCTGCCATCAGCATTTGCATAAGATTCAGTAGTCTTGAATTCCGCATTTCCTGCAGCAACACCAGTTGCTTTATCTACGCTAAATGCAATTGTATCAGCACCCATTGAAATAGTTGATTTAGATTTAACTTCTACATCAACATATTCACCATCTTCATCTAATTCTTGTTTAATTGTTGTAACATCGATTTCACTACCTTCTTTGTAGCTTGTTCCATCAATAAAGTAAGTTTTAAGTTCAGCATTTAACTTAAAGTCATTTGTTGTGTCTTCATCTTTATTAACATCAAGATTAGCAATATACTTTTCAACATCCTCTAAGTATTTCGCATAATTACCAGTTACTTCTGATGTAGCTTTGTATGGACTATATGTATATGTTAAAGGTTTAACTTTTGTAACATTTGAATATATCAAAACTACAACTAGTACGATGGAAATGGCTAAAGTCCAGATAATAAATTTTTTCTTATTCTTCATTTTTTAAGCCTCTTTCTCTAATGTTTTTAAAATTTCAACTAAAACCTCTATTTTACTTGCGCTTAGTAAATAACCGGCTTTATTGTTTCTTTGTGCCCATAATTTTTTATGAGTATTTAAATATTTTTGAATATCTGATATAAATTTAAACTTAACCAGACATTGATTTAAAATGACATTACTTAAATCTTGGTTTAAATTTAGTAATGTTCTAAGTAGATATACACTATTTTTAACTTCTTCATAAATGATTGGAGGAGTTAAATCTTTTAATTTTTCTAATTGTTTAGATGTATTTTTAAGCATCTCTGCTAGCGCATCAGCTTGATACTCAGTTAGTAAATTATATTTCATATGTGAAATAAAATATTCAACTTTATTTTCTTCATAAGTTGCTTTATCTGCCCCAACAATTGGTGCGAATAATTTACTTCCATAGCTTCTGTACTCACCTTCATATGAGGTGTACCTAGCTAAATTAAAGATCAATTCAACCATTTCAATTGTTCCATAAAGCTTAGTTAAATATTTTTTCAAGTCATATAAATGTGCTTCATGATAATTCCAAGCACACATTGCTTGATATACAAATCCCGGATAACTAAATGGCAAATATTGTAAATGTCCAAAGTCACCCCAATCAGTAATTAATGTTCCTAAACCACCATGATTTAACGATGATAAATTTGTTTTTCTAACAGTATCAAACATATCATCTAGTCGACCTGTAATATTAGCCCAAGTACTTGTTCCTGATGCTAATACAAATTTTTTGTTAAATCGTTCAAACATTTGTGCGTGTTTTTCAAAAGGATAATCTAAATTATATCCCCAGTCAATGAGCACCACATCATCTTTTACCTTTGATACAGCATCTTGATGATTTACAATCACATCCGCCCAAATCATTGGTGTTAATCCGCGTTTATATACATGCGTTGCAAGTCTTTCGAAATAATCAAGGAAGACTTTTTCTTTTGAAGTTTTATCAACTAATTCTTTAGACTTACCATGTCCTAGTTCAAACGGTTCATCTAAATCCATATTAAAATATTTTGATTTAAAGTAAGGTAAAAGTTCATCATACAAACTAGCTACAAACTCTTCACTTTTTGGATTAGTAGCGTCCAATGTTGAAGAAGGTTTATAACTTCCCCACATTTTAAATAAGCCATCTACTTCTCTTAACTCTTTAAAATCATCAATTATTAGCCAATCGCTCATATGACCGAAACCATTTTGATTAGGTACTAAATCAATCATATGTTCTTTGGCATAATCAACTAATTCAACAATATCATCTTTAGTAATATAATTTTTATTTGTGTAATATTTTTTATAGCTTGGATAGTAATAAGAAAGTCCTTCAATGTAGAGTTCTAAATGATTAATTTTTAATTCACTAAATAAATCAATCAAGTTCTTAATCTCACTAACATTCAAAACTTTATTACGACTGATATCTAACATTACACCGCGTATCTCTTGGTCAGGTTTATCACTAACCTCACAAATCGGTATTGTGTATGCGCCATATTCGTATACCGCAATTTGTTTTAAACTCTTTATCGCGTAATAAGCACCATTTGTTGTACTTGCCCAAATAGAAACGCTTTCATTATTTACACAAAAATAATATTCCTCATCTTCTAAAGTAGAATCATAAATAAAACTTAAACCACCGATATGAGGTAAATCTTTCTTTAAAGTATTTGTAATAATATTTTGATCAAAATGTTCATCAATTGTGTTTGTATCTTGATCTAAAAATACAACATTATTTGTGATTTTGACCTTTTTTGGAATTGGTATAATACGAAACATTTTTACCTCCTTTCGACATTTAAGCATAAAATAAGCATTATAATGCATGATATACTTATTATACCAAAAAAGCGTTTTCTTTGCAAGTGGTATTCACTTTTTTTTGCTACTTTCCAAATATAGGCAAAATAAAATCAAAAAAAGAAGCCTTTTTAGACTTCTTTTTTTAGTTATTTTTACTATTTATTAGTATTAAAACGTTTCTTTAATAGCTCAATTCCTTTATCCTTAGTTTCATTTTGACCAGGAACTATATCTTTGTAAGTAAAGAAGATACTACCAGAAATATTCTTATATTGAGCATTAAAACGTAATTGATTATCAATTTCTTTAGGGTTAGCCCATACTTCATTAGATCCCATTTGGTATAAACCATGACCAATATATAAATCAATTTTTAAATCATCAACAATGTCATTCCACCATTTTGTTAAATCATGATAGTTAACATCTGTTCTTTCAAATGAGAAATATACTTGTGGTACAACATAATCAATCCAGCCTTCTTTCATCCACTTATAAACATCTGAATATAAGTCAGCATAGCATTGTGTAGCACCCGCAGTATGAAGTGAACCTCTATCCCATCCACCTTCTTTTAGTGATGAATGTGTACGATAAATTGCAAATGGACTAATACCAAAGGCAACTTTCTTTTTAGTTTTGCTAAACGATTTTTTCATAGCATCATGAACACTCTTAATCATTCTATCAACATTATCGCGTCTAAAATCATCAAACGATAATTCTGGATTTTCTTTAAGTCTTGCTTGATAATCTTCTTCTTCTAGAGCACGATCAACTTTAGCATATGGATAGAAATAGTCATCAATATGAACACCTGTTACATCATAGTTTTCAACCACTTCCATGATAGTTGCGGTAACAAAATCTATCACTTTTTGAGAGGCAGGTTTCAAGATAACTTTTTGAGTTCCATCAACAATTGTTTCTTCAGGATGAAGTCTTGCGAAGTTAGTTGGAGATAGTTTCGCAAGATATTCTTCTTTAGTTAAATTAATCTTATCTAGCGCTTCAACACCTACACGATATGGATTCATCCATGCATGAATTTCAATGTTATATTTTTTAGCTTCTTCAATCACAAATTGTAATACATCAAAGCCAGGATGTTGACCTTCAGTACCTGTTATAAAACGTGACCATGGATTAAGTTTTGATTCATAATAAGCATCATTTGTAGGGCGTACTTGGAAAATAATTAAATTAAAATTATATTCCGCAATACGTTTAATCATATCTTTAAGATATTGTTTATAGCTTTCAACATCTTTCATAATTGGTGTATCAATGTTAGCTACATTTGATACCCAAATACCTCTTACTTTTGTTCTTCTTTTACAATAATTAGGAATTTCAACTGGTGTTTTACCATCAAAGTAAACTACCGGAGTACTTGTTTTATATTTTTTTAGAATCATTATTTTCTAGCCTTTCTTAAGAATAATACCGCAAGGATTGCACCGCTTGCAACTAATAAATAATTTACACCCATTGCACATGTTGATGTACCTGGTTGAGGTCGAGGTTCAGCAAGAGCTGGTTCAAGTCTAGCTGTTAAAGTAATGTTTTCAGTAATTGGAGTATTGAAATCAAACAATTCATCACCTAAATACCAACCTCTAAAATCATAACCTTCTAAAACAACATCAGCAGGTTGAACCGCACATCCGCCTTCAACTACTGTTTGAGCTTCAACCTCTGGAGCACCTAATGTATCAAATGTAACAGTGTATTCTTTCTTAACTTGTGATTCAATTGAGAATGATGAAGTAACCAATTCTACTGTATAATCACCATCTGTTGCGGTAATTTTAAAGCAAGCTGTGTTTGCAATGTTAGCATATGGTTTAAATGAATATGTATATATACCATCGCCAAGATGTGTCATTGCACGAGCAGTTTGGAACGATGTTCCATTTGCTGAAAAACTAACTTTTGGAAGTTCAGTCAATTCACCATCATCTTCTACTTTAACTTTAACAATGATTTCTTCTTCTTTAGGATAAGTAGTAATAGTTTCATCCCATTCATACATTGTAATAACTGGTTTTTGATTTTCAATTGCTTCTTCAGGTTTGAATGTTTGGTATTCTGCGACCATTTCATTATTTAAATCAAATGTACAAAGAACATATACATATCCTTCAAGTAAAGCAGTTTCAATATACAATTCACTATCGCCAGTACGTTGATTAAATACTTTAGTTGGTGTCTTACCATCAAAGTTAATTTCTTCGCCTTCATTGAAACGATAAACTGCATATCCATTAGCATTAGCTACTTCTGTGAAAATTAATCTTGTACGATTAGAGAATTTAATTCCTTTAGTTTCAGGTTGTTCTACACTTGGTGCATCCACTTTTTGATATACTGGAGCTAAAGCACCACGTCTCCATAAATTATAAATATCTGTGTTGTTACCTTTAATATATGAGTCGCTACTAACTAAATTACGATATGAATAAATTGAATATCCGTGTACATTTTCTCTTGATGTAGGTTGTGAATTTACATATTCAATTTGGTTTTTAATTTCATGGTAGTCTTTCCAATCAGATGCTTTATATAAAGATGTACCAATATATAATTTAACATCAGTTGGTGCGACAATCTTACTCCACCAATCTACGTGAGTTTTATATGTTTCATCAAGACTTGTGTATGCTTGAGGAACGATATAATCAATCCATTCTGATTCTACCCATAATTTAGTATCTGCAAATAAATCAAAGTATGTACTATATCCACCACATGAGAAATCAGCTCCGCCTTCCATATAACGATCTGGATTATTACAACTTTGTGGACCTGGTGCCCAAAGTGGAGCAGGGCTAATACCAAATGATACATAATGTTCGCTTGTTGAGTTATGTTCTGCCATTAAATCACTAACAGTTTTAACCATTTTATTAACCCAATCTCTTTTCCAATCATCAATTGATAAAGAGCCGCCAGCTTGTTGATATGCTGCGTAGTCCGCATTAATAACTTTATTTTCTAAACCAGCACTTGGGTAGAAATAGTCATCAAAATGAATACCATCAATTTCATAATTAGTAATTAATTCATCAATTGTATTTTTAATATGATTAATTGTTACATCACGAACTGGATTTAAAATTAATTGTTTATCACCACTAATTAAGACATTTTCTAAAAATTCAGGATTATCAATATCTAAAGCAGGGTTATCAATTTTTTTATCACCTAAGTTATTTAAGATAGTTCTAGCATGACTTTTCTTATATGAATCAATTTCAGATTGAGGTGATGATGTACTAACTGGAGCACTAACACTTGCACGATAAGGATTTAGCCAAGCATGTACTTCAACACCTTCATTATGACAAACTTCTAAAATCCATTCTAGTGGATCCCACCCTGGATTAACACCAGCACCGACTAAGCAATCAGACCATGGATTATAATCAGATTCATAGAAAGCATCATTTGTAGGACGAACTTGGAAGAATATTGCGTTCATTCCATAATATTTAGCTTGAGCTAAAATATCTAAAAATTTTGCTTGATAGTCTAAAATAGCTGCTTGACCAGTTCCTTTTTGACTAGCAATGTCAATGTTATAAACTGTAGAAATCCATACAGCTCTTAATTCTTCTACTTTACTTGCATATTCATCAGCGGCTTCTACTTTTTCATATGGTTTTGTGAAAAAGAATGATCCAGTTAAAACAGCAAGTAAAACTAACGTTGATAATTTTAAAATAAATTTTTTCATTTTCTCTTTCCTTTCTTTTATTTACCTTTCATTAATGCTAGAAAAAAATATATTATAAATGCTACAACACATAAAGCTATAATCATCTTAGTTTTCCATTTTTTTCTTTAAGTTTAAAAAATTCTTGTAACATATTTTTTCAATATCTTCATCTTGATAACCGCGAGATTTAAGTTCAGCTACAATAGCTTGACTGTCCGCATGTTTTGTTAAATCATCTAGATTGTCATTTGGTTGATTAGGTTTAGGACTATAATCAATTAAATAATGCATCATATCAAGTCCTAACATTACATGATCAACATCCATAATTTTAACTAAATATTCAATTTGATCTACTAATCCTTTAATATTTTGTTTTTGAGCATCTCTTGAAACAAAATTTCTAGCAGCTACAGCTCCTACTAATCCGCCAGCACTTCTTAATGCAACTAATTGTTCATCTGTTAAATTACGCATATGAACAGATAAATTTGCCGCGTTAGAATGTGAAGCAATTAATAGTGGTGGTTTATAATCAATAACATCATAAAAACTCTTTTCATTTAAATGAGAAACATCCACAATCATTTTATGACTAGCCATATAATCTAAGAATTGTTTGCCAAGTTCTGTTAAACCGCGGTCTGTACTGCCTTTAACACCTGTTGCGAGATGATTTTCTTCATTCCATGTTAAAGAAGCATGTCTAATTCCCATTTTATATAGTGTATCTAATTCTTCTAGAGTTTTAACATTTCTTAATCCTTCTAAACCGTATACAACATCAAATTGTTCTTTATAAGGTGCATATTCTTCTAAAGCAATTTTATACGCTTCAATCACATCAAAGTCACGACTTGAATATACTACCCAAATTCCACCAGCGACTTCACCTTTTTTTAAATCATTTAAATGATACTTTTCAAAAACGTTTTGTTCTCCATTTTTGATGCGTTCATAAAGATTTGAAAAGATGTCACTATGTGTATCATATATTTTCATATAACCACTTCCTTCATCTTATTATACCACATTTCTTTTTTATTTGGCCATCTTTAACACATAAAAAATATAAAATAAAAGTCGTTTACAGTAAAAGTACTATAAGCGACTATTTTTAAATATATTATTTCTTAAACTTAATTACAAATAAAGCAGCAGCTAAACTAGCAATTAGATAATAAGTATAACTACCAAAGCTACATCCAGATGGTTGTACACTTGGTTCTTGAACTACATTATTAATAACTACTATATATTCATAAGAAAGTTCAGAATCAATATAATCACCGCTTGTAGATACAGCTTGTAATTTTAAATGATATTCAGTACCTGGTTCAAATGAATAATTAATAGCAGAATTATTTTGTGCATCTACTGTTTGTAATAAAGTCCCTGCATTATCATATATATGTAGTTTGTATGCTTCTGCGTTACTTACTTGATTAAAGTTAATTTGTAATGTACTTAAATCAACTGAATTAATTGAAGGAATATTAAGCTGTTCTTTTTCAACTTCAGCTGTTAAAGTAATAGTTTGTGAATAATATGTATTAGTAAACTCACCATCTTTAACAGTAATCTTAACTACAACTTCTTTATCAGGATAATTCAAACCATTCCAAACAGCACTAACTTTACCATTAGCAATTTGATAATTAGAAATATTAAATCTATATGGTCCTTCTTTACCATCGATAGATATATCAATAGAGTAAGTTACTTCATCATTTTGTTCATCAACTGCTTCATCAAAAACAATTGTCATCTTATCGCCTGCAGGTAATTCAGTTTTATTATCATTAACGACAATATTATTAACAACAGGAGCTGTATTAACTTTGCTCATATCAACATCAAGTTTTTCAATTTGATCTGATAAATGGAAATTGTTAGAAACAGCTTGTAAATAATAATCATAGTTTTCACTATATCCACCAACTTGAATTGTTACATAATCATTTGCTGATGAAGAGCTCTTAACAATTGTATAGCGATGATCAGTATTGTTAGGATCAACAGTTTGACCTTTTTCAACACGATATAAAATATACATACTAGCATCTTCATTCTTTTCAAATCTTGCTTTAAACACAAGTCCATTAGAAGAAGCTATATAATTAACATCGCCAACTTTTAAACCACTAGCATCATACTCACCTCTTGGTAGAGGAACAACGCGGTTTTTATTCCATAAATTGTAGAAGTTAACTCCAATAACTTGTCTTTGAGTTTCAGTTCTGAAGTTTAATAAATCACTATAAGCATAAACTGCAGAACCACTAATATTATCAAACTTAGTATTGAACTTTAATTGATATACCATTTCGTTGTAATCTTTGAAACGAGTAGTAGATTCATCTTTAGCATGATAAATACCATGAGCTATATATAATCTAATTGCTTTTTGGTTATTGTTTGCGCGTTGTGTATTTACTTTATCAACAAGTTCACTCCACCATTCAACGATATCAGCATAAGGAGCTTCACGGTTTGCGAAGTCATAATATACTTGAGGTGCAACCCAATCAACATATCCTTCTTCTACCCAATGTTTTGTATCCGCAAATAAATTATAATTTGAACTATATGCGCCACATGCGGTATTAGAACCTTCAGGATGAGTTGATGAATCATTACAATATTCAGAACTTGATTGCCATACTGCGGCAGGTTTAGAACCAAACTCTACATATGTGCCGTGTTCTGCATTATATTCGTCAACGAAATCTCTGATGTTTTTCATCATTAAGTTAATACTTTCACGTCTGAAATCACCAAGATTAAGTCCTGCTTCCATTTCAAAATCACTTGGATTAGCTAAATATCTTCTATATGTTCCTAGGTCATTTAATGTGTTTGCACCTGTTAAAGCTTCATCGTATTCTACACCACCAGCGAAATTTAAGTTATGGGTTTGAGAACTATATGTTCCACTACTCTTTGAATTTAAGTAGAAATAGTCATCAAAATGGAAACCATCAATATCATAATTAGTAACAAGTTCTTTAATACTATTTACGATATGTTCTCTAACTGCAGGTTCACCTGGATTAAGAATTAGTTTAGTATCATATTCACCAAGCAATACATATTCAGGGTGTTTTTTAGCAAAGTTATTTTCCGCAAGACTATTGATAGCACTTTTTTTAGCTTGAAGTAATTCTTCTGTACTAAAGTCACACGCAAGTTTATCAGCATCACCAAGAACAGTTCCTTCAGTTACACGATAAGCATTTAACCAACATTGGAAATACATTCCTCTTGCATGTGTTTGTTCAACCATCCATTCAAGTGGATCCCATCCTGGGTTAACACCAGCACCTGCCATAAATTTACTCCAATCATTATAAATTGATGGATAGAAGGCATCGTTTGTAGGACGTACTTGGAAAAATATTGTATTCATATTGTATTTTTCAGCTGTATCTAAAACACTTAAGTATTCTGCTTTCCAATCATTGATTGCATTTTCAGAAACACCTTTTTGTCTTTCAAAATCGTTATTCCAAACTGTAGCAACCCAAACGCCACGCATTTCGTGAACATCTTCTTTATATGTTTTTGGGACATATACAGTATTAGATTTATTTAAATAGTGAACTGGAGAACCAAGAATATATAATTGTTCTAATTCACTTTCCGCGTTAACACCTATCATACTTCCTAGTAAGATACACATTAACGCCATTACACTAATTACTATTTTTTTCATCTTTCCCCTCCTAAAAACTCATCTTTCTGCCAACTTTTTGGCGATCATATACAGCAAATGCTTCCGCATACATTGTCTTATTAAGTGCGCCACGACAACGAGCCAGTGATGTATAATAATCATAATATTTAAAATCTTTACTATTCATAACAAACCATTGTGTTTGAAGTGCTTTACACCAAAGATCATATCCTTTGGTAAAGTCAACATAAAATGCTGGCATAAAATCCATATCATCTTCCCAATTTTCACAGAAGTATACAGGAGCATAACATCTATTGCCTTTAATCTTATCGCATTCAACAACACTTGCTAAAAACTGTGCATCAGGGACAATTAGATGTGTATTATTATGATCTTTATGCATAGTAGAATGATAATGAGTTAAAATTACATCAGGTTTAACTTCTCTAATAATATTAGCAACTTGATATCTTACTTCTTCATTATTAGGTAATTCACCATCCGCATATTCTAATACATATGCTTTACCGCCAACCATTGAAGCAAATGCTTCAGCTTCTTGAATTTTTTGTTTACGATAATCACTAACACTAATACCTGCTGGATTTCCTCTTTCACCAGCTGTTAAAGCAAGTGTATAGTTTTTACCACCATCAAGGTAATTAGCAGCCATAACTCCGCCAGCTGTTAATTCCATATCACCAATATGGCCACCAATAGCCAAAATAGTTTTCGCCATATTATTTAAGTTCCTTTCTCATTACAGCGAAACTTTGAATAATTTTATGACCTGCATACATATAAATATATCTAGCAGGATTATCAAGACCTGTAAAGAAAGTCATAAAACTTGAACCATTTTTCTTAGAGTAATCACCTAAAGAGCAGAATAAAATCTTACCAAGGCCTCCACCTCTAACATCTGGGTCAACAATAATACCATCAAAATGAGCTCTGCCAGATGGTTCAGTATACATAGCGCCTGTCCATCCTACAACTTTACCATTTTCAGATACTACTAAGAATGGATTAGGTTTTTCTTTAGAAAGATTGTAACGAATTGATCTAGCAAATCCAGTAGGACCAATTTTTTCACAGAATTCTTCAATACCATAATGAATATTTGGATCATATAATTCAATTTTATATCCACGTTTTTCGTTTTCTGCTAGTTTTGCTTTAACAGCTTCAGGCATTTCATATTTAGCAAGATCTAAATGGAATGCATCTTGTTGACCTTGAACATGATATCCATTAGCCATTAATAAGAAGTATTCAGGACTATTAAAAGGAATAGCAGGGTTTCCTGGATGATCATGATGATCAGTATTAGGAATGTACCAAGGCCAGTTTACTGGGCTATAGAATACACAGCGAACTGCTTTACGATTACATTTAACAAAATATTCTTCAACTTCTTTTAATAATTTAGAACCAATACCTTGTCTTTGGTATTCTTTTTTAACAATAATTGTATTAAAATATCCAGGTGCATCAGGATTTTCAAAATCTTCATTTCTTACCATCCCTACAGCAAAGCCAATCACTTCTTCACCATCAAGGGCAACAAATGCGCCTTCAGATTTAAAATGAGGATTTTTAAATAAGAAATGATCGTATCCTTCAAATGTAAATTGTTTATAAAAATCTCTTTCAGAAACTACTTCGTTCCATAATTTCCAAACTTTTTGGCTGTGTAATTCGTAATTAAAATTAATTATTTGCATGTTCTTTAAGTTCCTTTCTTAATTCATTTAAATGTGCCATTACAAAATTGGCTATTCTTGCACGATATTCCATGTGTAATCCATTCCCTCTTTTTGGGTGAACTCTATTAGTTAAAATACAAAGGCCAACATTATTCTTTCGGTCCATCCATAAAGAAGTACCTGTAAAACCTGTATGCATAATTGTATCATCTATACTAACTAAATCTCCAGCCGGAGTACTTTTACCTTGAATTATCCAACCTAATCCACGTCTTTCTTTGTTGTGAATTAAGTCATCATGAGTTTCAACTTGGACTTCAAATAATTTATCAACAGTAGCTTCAGATAAGATTTTATTAATATATGTTCCTCTATGTAGAATCATTTTAATAAAATTAACCATATCTTTAGCATTTGAGAAAAGTCCCGCATGTCCTGATACTCCACCCATAATATAAGATGCTTCATCATGAACATCTCCTCTAACTAAACCACGGTATGTTTCATCATCTCTGAATTCAGTAGGCGCAATCTCACTAACATCTGCGAAGCTCTTTGGTAGAAAACCAGTTCTTTTCATCTCTAACTTTGAAAAAATATTTTCTTTAACATATTGATCTAAAGTCATGCCACTTTTAGCTTCAACTATTAAACCTAACAATATATAGTTTAAATCAGAATAGCTAATAATTTTGTTTGGTTCATATTTTAAATCATAACTAAATAATTTATCTAATGCTTCTTCTTTTGATTTAATAGAAGTAACTTTTGATAAACCTTCTTGAAGACCAGAAGTATGTGTCATCAAATCGAAAATAGTTAAATTTTCATGTTTAAATCGAGGAAGAATAGTTGATACTTTTGTATGCAATCTAAACTTACCTTGTTCTAAAAGTTGTAAAACTGCAGTTGTTGTAGCGACAACTTTTGTTAAAGAAGCCATATCATAAATTGTATCTAAGCTATTTTCTTCTTCCGGGAATAAACTTCTTTTACCAAGCACATCAGTATATGAATAATCATCAATTACAAGCGCATAAGTAGCACCCGGAAAAGCTCCTTCGTTAATTGCTTCTAATAATATTTCATTTAGTTTTTCTAAATATGACACACTCATCATCTCCTGTATTTATTATACCAAAAAAATGTAGAAATGTAAACAATTTAGTAATATAAAAATAGTTAATAACGATCATTATTCACAATCACTATTAACTATTTGTTTTGCTTTTTGGCATATGACCACTGAATTAGGTAATATATCTTCTACTACAATGCTACCTGCACCTATTTTAGTATTATCACCTATACAAACATTACCTAAGATAATACTGCCTGCACCTATTAAAACATTATTACCAATAGTTGGATGCCTTTTAATAAGCGATATATCTTTTGATCCAATCGTAACACCATGATAAATAATACAGTCATCACCAATGATTGAAGTAGCACCTATCACTATTCCAAGTGCATGATCAATAAATAGTCTTTTGCCAATAAAACACGCCGGATGTATTTCAGCACAATATTTCTTTTTAGCAATTTGGGAGATTATTCTAGCTACAAACTTTAATTTTTTGTAATATAAAAAGTGTGCAATTCTATAATACCATATCAATTTAATACCATCACAAAAGAATAAAACATCAAAAATATTTTTAACGGTCGGATCTTTTGATTTGACCCATTTTAAATACTTAAACATATTTATGATATCCATCCGTTCCAATAATCAAAATCTTTAAATTACAATCTAGTTTTAATGCTTCTAATAAACTTGCACAAGTGGAAAAACCAAGTGGATATTTTAATAATTCTTCAATATATTTATTATACACATCTAAATAACAATATTCTTTAATAATAGTATCTTCAGGTAATGATTTAATTATTTTAGTATTTAAATCTCTAGATAAACCATATATCTTATCAACCGGTTTAATGCCAATAAATTTTGTCTTTGGTTTAAATAAACCATATATTTTAGTAAGTGATTTTAAAGTTGCGCCTGTACCAATACCACAAATAATATAATCAAAATCTATTTTTTCTTTTAATAATTCTACCGATAAATCATAATACGCTGCAACACTTAATTCGTTATTAAACTGATCAAAATAATATATATCATTATCTTTGGCTAAATACAAAGCATAAGAAATAGCTAATGATAATGTATCAAATATATATAACTTAGCACCCAAAAGTTCTAAAATTTTCTTGCTAAACTCACTTAAATTCACACTACATATTATTATTTGATATCCACATTTATAATAATTATTATACATTAATAAACTTATAGCCATATTGCCACTACTAACACAAACTATTTTTTTATAATTAAAATTAGCCAAATAACTAAATAGTAATTTAGATATCCTATCTTTAATTGACCCACTTAAATTATCTTGTTCAAGTTTAATATATATATTATCACTGTATTGTAAAAGCTTAGTGTCAGAAATTAATTCATTCAATTTATCAAATCCTTAAAAAAAGTACCACACTTTCGTGTAGTACATTATAATAAAGTACCACACTTTCGTGTAGTACATTATATGTTAGAATTCTAATAAATAGTAATTTTTCTTACCACGTCTAATGATAATATATTTATTACCTAATGCTTCTTCTTTTGTCAATACTTTTTCAAGTGATTTTTCTTGAACACCATTAATTGATACAGCGCCATTATTAATGAATTCTCTAGCTTCACGTTTTGATGAAGCTGCTTTAACAGCCATAACCGCATCAATAATATTGATATCACCTTCAACTACTACTTTAGTAACACCATCAAAGCCCATTTCAATTTCTTCTTTTGTTAAGCTTCCAACACGTCCACTGAATAATGCTTCTGTTAGATTAATAGCTTTTTGGCAAGATTCTTCACCATGGATTAATGTAGTAACTTCTTTAGCTAATGCTTTTTGAGCTTTGCGTAAATGAGGTTCTTTACTAAATGATTCTTCTAATTCTTGGATTTCTTCTACTGATAGGAATGTAAATTGTTTTAATCTCTTAATTACATCACTATCTGGTGTGTTAATCCAGAATTGATAGAATGCATATGGAGTAGTTTTATTTTCATCTAGCCATACAGCACCTGATTCACTTTTACCAAATTTAGTACCATCACTTTTTAAAACTAGTGGTACTGTAACACCATAAGCTTCTGTTTGTTCACCTTCGTGCATTTTTCTAATTAATTCAAGTCCACCTGTAATATTACCCCATTGGTCTTGTCCACCAATTTGTAATTTACAACCTTTATGTGAATATAAATATTCAAAGTCTAAAGCTTGTAGAATTTGATATGAGAATTCGGCATATGAAATACCAGAATCAAGTCTTGCTTTAACAGTTTCTTTGTTAATCATATAATTAACATTAAAGAATTTACCATATGTTCTTAAGAAAGTTAAAATATCTAAACATGAAGTCCAATCATAGTTATTTACCATTTCACAGTTAAATAATCTTAGTACTTGTTCATGTAAGCATTTAGCGTTATGAAGAGTAGTTTCTTTCGAAAGTAATTGTCTTTCAGAACCAGGTTTAGGATCACCAATAGAACCTGTTGCGCCACCAATTAAGAAAATTGGTTTATTACCAGCCATTTCTAAACGTTTAGCAAAAAGGTAAACAAGTAAATGACCGACATGTAAACTATCTCCAGTAGGGTCAGCACCTAAGTAGAATGTTAGTTCTCCATTATTCATTTTTTCAATTACGGCATCATCTGTAACAGAGTGGATTAATCCACGCCATACTAATTCATCATAAAGTTTCATATTATCATCTTCCTAGTATTTATTATAAATTTATTATTTAGTAGATTCACGCCAAATGATATCATAATCAATCATAGTGTGAATTTCTTCAATTTCTTCATCTTCTGGTTTTTCCATTAGATCAGTTAATAAGTCCATTGCTTTTTCACCAAGTACATAAATAGGTGTATTAACAGCAGTTAATTTTGGGCGTGAAAGTTCCGCATATCTTGTATTTTGGAAACCAATAACTTGTAATTCATTTGGTAAATGAATGTGACGTAAACGTGCAACATTAATAAATGATACCGCCATTGAGTCACGAACTACGATAGCTACATCAGGATGTTCTTTTTCTAATGCTTCATCATATGACTTTTCATTAAGTTCAGTAATACCTGATACTCTTAGTATTTTAGTTTCTAAACCAGCTTCTTTCATAGCTTGTTCATAACCTTCAACTTTTAAGTCATTAACCATATATTTTCTAATAGTAGTAATCATCCAAATTTTCTTATTACCGCGAGCAATCATTTCTTTTGTAACTTCATAAGCTGCTTTACGATAGTCAATTGATACACTTGGAATACTATCTTCACTAGAAACTGAATTAGTCAATACAACATTCATTCCAGATTCTAAAATCAATTCAATATGTTCTTCTGTAATTTCATCATTGATGTATAAAACACCATCAACGCCACTAGCAACAACATTACCCCATAATTCTTTTTCAAGTTCAATAGCATTTTCTTGTTTTCTAGTATTGTTAACAAATAAGCGTAATAGATAACCTCTTGTCTTAGCACAATCAGCAATCCCATTAATCATTTCAGCAACACTGCTACGTGATAATTCAGGAACAACAACCGCAACAGTGGTAGATTTTGAACTCGCAAGTCCTTTTGCGTTTAAGTTAGGTTTATACCCAAGTTCTTTGATAATTCTTTCTACTTTTTCACGAGTAGCAGGACGAACTTTTTCCGGATGGTTTAAAACTCTTGAAACAGTAGCTAAAGATACACCCGCTGCACCAGCAACATCATATATTTTAATTTGATTCATAGGCTTACTCCTTTCAGAAATTATTACGCTATTATTATATCATCATTTTCATTCATTTTCAATAAAAATGAAAATAATTAATCCATTTTCATAATTTCTGTTAAAGCATCCTGATAAATTGTTCCCGCCCCTAAAAATACATATATATTTTGGTTATTCAAATCTATTTTTTTAAGAATATTTTTATCATACTTTAAGAAAGAATTAAATGCTTCATCAATACCTGCTTGTAATTCTTGATTCTTTTTTTCTCTTCTTGATGAAAAGACATCTTTAATATATACTTTATCAAACATACTAAGTACTTTTACAAATTCATCTAAATAAGCTATGGTTCTTGAATATGTATGTGGTTCAAAAAAGACAGTAACAAAAGCATCAGGATATTTATGTTTAATTGCTTGATGTACAGAACTTATTTCAGTTGGATGATGAGCATAATCAAATATAACTACTGCCTCTCCTACTTTGTATTCTTGCATTCTTCTTGTTGGCAAACTAATATTTTTAATTTTCTCATTAATTTTCATACTATCATAACCAAATATTTTTAATAATTGATATACACATATAAAATTATCAATCATATGTTCCCCATAAAAAGGTAGATTATATATTTCATTTTCAATTTGTATTTTAAACCCTAATTCATTTTTTTCTATTATTTGATAATTAACCAAATCTTTTGTAATTACAAATTTACTTTTTGTTTTTAATTTTTCAAATGCTTTGTTTACACTTTCTAAACTATCATAATAATCAGGATGATCATAATCAATATTAGTAATAATTAAATAATCTGGGTTATATGCCAAAAAATGTTCTTTATATTCGCATGCTTCATAAATAAGATATTTATAATCTTTAACTCCTTTCCCATATCCACTGCCAATAATACAACTAACTTCTTCTTCATCTAACATATCTACTATCATCTTAGTTGTAGTAGTTTTACCATGTGTCCCCGATACTGCTATATGAATACCTGGAAGCATACTTATAAATTCATGATAATAATAATACTCTTTATTTAATTCAATTATCTTTTTTGTCTCAATAAAATTCGCATCATAAGCACTGCTGATTATATATATACATTTTTCTTCATTAGCCTTATTTAAATGATTGTTTGCCTCAATATTAGTTTCATTAAAATTAAAAACTTTTATTTTTCTTTTCTTAAGTCCATCATTAAAATCATAATCAGATTCATAATCACTGCCCATCACTGTATGTCCTAAATCATGTAACATACAAGCTAGTGCACTCATACCTGAGCCTTTAATACCCACCAAATAATACTTCAAAAAATCACCAATATCATTATATGCAAGCAGCATTTTTAAAATGTTCATCAATTCATTAACTTATAATGGTAACAATATTTTTTCATATAAATAAAAAATACTCTGTTGCCAGAGTATTCTTATTTTGTATATTGATCAACGATATTTTTTATGTCATTTATTTCAATAATATCGTATGTGTTTGTAGAATGTTTATCTAAAATTAAACAGTCTTTTATTAAAAAACATTTAATGCCTATAGAGTTTGCACAATCCGCATCTTCATATGTATTATTTCCAAATAGTATTACTTCATCAGGTTTTAGATTAAACTTGTCTAATAGCATTTTAAAATACATTGGATTAGGTTTACAAAAACTTGAATTTTCATATGAAGTAATATATGTAAAATCATTTGGTTTTAGATTAATAAATGAAAGTCGTGCAGCTTGAGCATCATATGGAAAGATAGGGTTAGTGGATAACACAAGTATTTTAACTTTAGTTTTACAATATTCAATAATGTCTTTAGCATATGAGTTAGTGCCACATACTTGTTTTAAATTGTAAAATTCTTTTTTGTAGAATTCATCAAAAACGACTTTATCTTTTAATTTTTCTTTACCGAAAATTGTTTCATATGTTTTCCAAAATGTTTCTTCATTAGTACAACTACCATCATTTAGATACATTGCTTTTGTCCCACTCATAATAGCATTAATAAAACTATTTTGTTCATATCCAAGTGGAGCAGCTTTTTCATAAAGAAGTTTGAAATACGCTTTAGTAAAATAAGATTCATCAAGTGGAAGAAGCGTTCCATCTAAATCGAAGAATATCGCTTTTATCATTGTTCTCCCCAAATTACATTACTTGATGTAGTAAACATACTATCCCAACCTTCAGGTAATGATGTATATTCAATATAAATGGCTAAATCTCCACACCCCGCAAATACCATTGTACCCATCTTAGTAATTGCTTTAGATAAATATATACTACTTAAACTATCAGTATTGTAGAAAGCAAATTCTTTAATTTCTGTAACTGATGTTGGTAAATCAAAATATGTTAGTTTGCTTAAGTCACTAAATGCATATTTGCCAATACTAGTTACAGTATTTGATAAGATTACTTTTTCTAAATTTTGAAGTTGATAGAAAGCATAATCTGGAATATATGTAGCCTTAGTAATTTTAATTTCTTTTAAGTAGATTAATTTATTATATTGTTCATTATTTTTTGTAAGACCAAATAAAACACCAATAAATCCATTACCATTAACTGTAGGAATATATGGGATTGTTAATTTAGTAATATAATAATCACCAAATAATATTTCGCTACCGATAAATGTTATTGAATCAGGCAAATGGAATTCACGCAAAGATGAACAATTAGCAAATGCTAAACTACCAATACTTTGTACCATATTACCAAAAGAAATACTTTCAATATATGAACATCCTGAAAAAGCATTTTCGCCAATATATAAAATACTATTAGGTAAAGATACTTGTTTAATACTTTGATTGTTTTCAAAAGCATCAGATGCAATACCTATAAAACCATTAGGAATCTTTAGTGCTGTGATATTAGAATCAGCTCCCATAATCCAGCTTCCTAAGTAATAGTATCCTTCGTTTGTTTTGTTATATTGTAAACTAGTACATCCACTAAATGCTTTAACACTTAGTGATTTTACTGATTGTGGTAGATTAATATTTTTTAAATTAGTACATTTTGAAAATGCACCCGCTACAATAACTTCAACTGTATTTGGTAATTGAACAGTTACAAGATTAGCACATTCTGAGAATGTTGTTGTGTTTAATGTTGTAATTTGTGTGTTAGCAAGATTAGCATTTTCAATATTTGTTAAGGCAAAACTTCCTACGCCAATGCTTTTTACACTACTTCCAAGTTCTAATTTTTTAAGTCCTGTTTTCGCAAACGCAAAGTTACCAATTGTTTCAAGTGCCAATAATTTATCTAAATTAATTTCAACAAGTCCAGAATTCATAAATGCATAATCATTAATACTTTTAACTGTACTTGGTAAAGTAACTTTTGTTAAAGCAAGGCAACCATTGAAAGCAAATTCACCAACATTAATTAAACCTTCTCTTAATATAACATTAGTCAAAGCGATACATCCATGAAATGATTTAGGACCAATAGTAGTTAATTTTGAACCTTGTTCAAATGTTACTTTTTCTAATCCTAAAGCTTTTTCAAAGCATGATTCTTCTAAAGTAGTCACACTTTTTGGCACTACTATTTCTTTTAACAAAACACAATTTTCAAATGCTCTTGTCCCAATAGTAGTTAGATTACTAGCTAAATTAACACTTTTTAGATTGACACATCCGTTAAATACTTTTTCTTCTATTGCTTCTGCTTCTTCAATAACAATGCTTTTTAACATAGTACAATTAGAAAAAGCACCATATGATAGTCTTTTAGCATTTGTAATAACAACACTATCTAATAAGATTGGGATAAAGAAATTTGATTCTTGTTCATCGCCAAAAATATGTGTGATTTCACTACAATTAGGTTTAGTATGATTACCAAAGAAATAACCTAATGTTCCTTTATCGTAATCGCTAGTTCTTTTTTCACCAACATAAGGTGTAGTTATTTTTGATAAACTAGTTGCGCCTGAGAATATTCCATATCCAAAACGTTCAATTGACTTAGGTAATGTAACGCTATTTAAAGCAGTACAATTTTCAAATGCATAACTATCAATTTCTTTAATTCCTTCAGCAAATTCAACTTTTGATAAATTGCTGCATCCTTTAAAGGCATATTCGCCAATATATTTTATGCTTTCTGGAATATATATGTACTCTAATTTTGTGCACCCTTCAAATGTATTATTTTTAATCCCTACTACAGGTAAGTCGTCATATGAACTTGGTACTATTACATCACTTTTTAATTTCTTCTCTTTATAATCGACAACTAAATATCCATCACCACTTGAATTACGTTCAAAGATAAGATATTTTTCAGCACCTTTTTTACAAGAAACAAGTGTTGTAAAAAACAACCCTACAATAAATACCACTACTAAATATTTTAAATATTTCATAATGCCCCCTTGTTATATATGATTGTGTATATTATATCATCTTTTCTATTTTTTTGCAAGAAAAAGTCGGTATTTAATACCGACTATTTTTCCCATTTTGCGTATACTTCCGTAACGCCATGATTTTCTAATTGTTTAACACTATAAACTTGTGTTGTGAAATTACTATCAATATACCATCCAGCAAACTTGTATCCTTCTTTATAAGGTGTTTTTAAGTTTGTATTAACAGTATATAATATTTCATTACTTGTATCTAAATAATTAATAACATCTTCAAAGATAGTAGAAACTGAAGCATCAATTGCAACTTCTGTATCACTTAATGCATTTTGTTTTAAGAAAAGTACGCCAAGTGCTTTAGATACATATTCTAAGTCGCCACTTTCTTTATTGATAACTCTTAGTGATTGAATATCAAGTCCTCTACTATTAGAAACCGCATTAAAATATTCCATTAAGAATACCCATTTCTCATACATTTCACCGTTTTGATAGAAGTTATATAAGCTCTTCATCAAACTATATCTACTATTAATAAACGCATTTGGATCACTTATATCAATTGATGTATATGAATCAAAGTCAGAAACAAATTGTTGATACATATCTTCAAAAGAAGTAAATGAAGCAAAAGTTCCACCATTTAAATTATACTTAACTAAGATATCTGCTTTAATTCCACCTTCAGTCATTACTTCACTGTTAAGTAGTTTATCATATAATGTTACTAAAGGTTTTGCCTCTTCTGGTAAACTATCATACATATATCTAGCTTTCGCTACAATCTTAGCATCTTCATCTTCAAGTGTTGGCATTAGATTATTAATAATAACATCAACTGTTGCGGCTAAATCTTTGTTCATTGCTTCTACATCTTCAACCCATTTTGCGTATAATACAACTTTACCATCCACATATGAATCTAATACTGATTGTGTAATAGTTGTAACTTTATTTCCACTATAATCACTATTGGTATACCAACCATCAAATATATATCCGCGTTTAGATATGTTAGTAGGTAATTCTAAACCAAGTTCTAATTTTTCTGGTAAATCACAATATAATACACCAGGGATATGATTAAAACAATCTAACATTCTCTCAGTTTTAACATATGTTGTTTCATTTGTATAATAGAAGAATTTACTTGTGTCAACCATAGGTGCCCATGCTTCTGCGAAAATATCAGCTCCGCGATTAGTTTCAGTTGCATAATGCTCATCAATTCTCCAATACGCAAAGAATCTTACTAAGAATTCTAAGAATTCAGTATATTTATTATTTTGATACATATATCCAAAAAATTTAGTTGTTGGTTGATCTTTTAGTAACCCGTTGTAGTCTCTTTGTAAATAGTAGTTACCAGCAATATTACCTATACCACGCATTGTAGTAGTGCCACCACCATTTGGATTAACTCCTAAAACTAAGAAATCCTCAAGTGAATTAACATTATTTTTTTGAAGATGAGCTTCTCCGCCACTTGCTAAAATAAAATAATAAAGATCAGTATAATAACTATTATATAAATCTTCTTTTGTTTCAAAGACATCTTGGCCAAGAACATATGCAATTTCTTGTTTATTACTTCTAATATTTTCAATAGTTTGTAAAGCACTTGTTAAAACATCAACATTTGAAACATATAAAAGTGATTCTTCAGGCAAAGCATCATATTCACTTTTAATACTTCTAACTGCTTCTTCATCATCTAAATCAATATACTTAGATAAAAGATTAATTTTCGCATTTACGCTTTCAGCTAAGCCTCTAAAATATTCTTCATTAAATGATTCTAATATTTCATTTAGTTTACTAACATTACTAATATTATCTTTAACATATGAAATACTTGATAAATATAATTCATTTACTTGTTTTACTTCTTCTAATGTTGGATTTTCTAATCCTTCTATCATTGATTCTAGACTTTGAATTTCATCAGCAATCCACTCATTTGCTTGTGCAAGTTTTGCTATTACATCATTTAATGAAAGCTCATTAAAATACTTTTCTTCATCTTCTGGCCAATAATTTTTTTCATATTCGGCAATAGCTTTTTCTTTTGCTAAGAGTTCTGCTTTATATATATTCTTTTCATCAGCAATCTTTGACTTAATAGTTCTAATATTATCAAGATATAATCTTTCATCTTTTGATAATTCTAGATATCTTGATTCAAGATCAAGTAGTTCTTCTAAAGTTTCTGCGATCAATGCATCCGCATCAATTTTTTCAATTAAAATTAATCTTTCTGATTTTGCAAAAACAGGATATAATTTAATATTGCCTAAATCGCTGCTTGTATCAAAAGTAGTATATATAATATCAGATTCTTTAATTGTCCATCCTAAGAAGATATATAATTCTTGTTCTAAAACTGGTAGATTAATAACTCCATCTTTTTTAGTATACGATGTTTTTGCGTTTTCAATTTCTAAATCTGTTACATATTCAATTGTATATGTTTTAATATCTTCTTCAAATAC
Source organism: Bacilli bacterium (assembly GCA_017411715.1). Classification (GTDB taxonomy): domain Bacteria; phylum Bacillota_I; class Bacilli_A; order ML615J-28; family CAG-313; genus UMGS1109. Next base: position 47,954 of record JAFQPO010000009.1, read on the forward strand.
AGGATATAGTCTTAAATGGCCTAGACCTGCTTTACTATCAACTTGAGTAATAATTTCAGTTGAACCTTCAATTGTCCATCCTAGAAATAAATATCCTTCTTTTTCAATAACTGGCAAATCAAAAATACCACTTGTCTCATCATATGAAGTTTTAGCATCAATTATTTCAATATCTGTTATGTATTTAATTGTATATTTTGTTTGCTGATTAGAAGTTATACCACAACTTGCTAATACAACAATACTAAAAAGTAATAAAAATACTTTTATTTTTTTCATTTTTTCCCCCTCTTTTTTAATAATAATTCAACTGGTAATAAAGTACCTAAAACAAGTGCTCCTAATTGAACAAATACTATTGTTGTAACTGTATAAAAACCAAATTCATTTTTTTCTTTTAAAAGAAAATAAGTAATTATTGTTGCCGCTAACATAGCTGCGCCTAAAATTACTGATATAAATCCACTAACCTTTTGTGCATAATCCCATGAATCTTGATCTTGCATTGATCTATTAGAGCGATATCCATACATTGAATTAATATTTTTAGGTGGAAAGTAATATAATATTAGTCCCATTATAATTGTAGTGATAGGTATTATTCCAATTAGCATATTCATTTCTCCTTTTTTAAAATTATATCATAAATCAGTAAATTTGTAAAGAAAAAGTAGATAATAAATTATCTACTTCAAGTCTTTATAAACATATTGTTTCATTGTCGAAATAACAACACAAGCTAAAATCATACATAAAATAGTTGATGGGAATAAATATGTCACATTATACAAAACAGAACCGATGAAATCTACGCCATAGTATACTGTACCAGAAATACTTGCAAGTAGTAATCTAAGTGCCCCACCTAGTAAAATACCTAAACATATATAATCATTCTTTATACCACCTTCACTATTTTTAACTTGGTTAAAGAATATTCCGGCAAATCCTGTAACTAAATAAGCAGCAGGATAATCTATAATAGCTTGTACAGGATGTACAAAACCATCTGCCCATAAAAGTTGAATACTACCTACAAGTAATCCACATAGTAATCCACCTTTTAATCCATGACGATAGCACATAATAAAAATCGGTAACATGGCAATTGAAATACTTCCACCATTTAACCATGCAAAGCCATAAAGACCACAGAAGAAATCAAACGCAAGTGCTAGTGCGCTAAATACTGCAACCTCTACAACGAATAAAATTGTTTTTCTTCCTTTCATAAAAAATCACCTCAAAAAATTAATTTTCAAGGTAAGCAAATGTATTCAAATATATATAACTCATATATCTTCCTACGCTAGCATTACCTAGATCAGGTTATCGGGTCGTTAATATCATTAACCTCTCAGCCCATAAACTAGAGCTCCCCGTAATATGACAATAATATTATAGCACAAATTAAATTAGTTTTCAATAAAAAAGAAAAAAAGTAGGTATATTACCTACTTTATTTTCAAAACTAACGACGTTCTTTGATACGAGCGGCTTTAGCAGAAAGAGTACGAATGTAATGTAATTTAGCACGACGTACTTTACCATGACGAGTTACTTCAATTTTAGCAACCATTGGTGTATGAATTGGGAAAGTTCTTTCAACACCTACACCGTAAGAAATTTTACGTACTGTGTAAGTTTCACTAATTCCTCCACCACGACGAGCGATTACTAAACCTTCGAAGATTTGGATTCTTTCTCTGTCGCCTTCTTTGATTCTAACGTGTACTTTAACACTGTCACCAGCTCTAAATGCAGGAACATCACTCTTTAAGTAAGGTGCTGTAACAGCATTAATTAATTGTTGACTCATATATAACACTCCTTATTTTTTATTTATTCATACCTATCATGACAATAGTAGCGGAATAGACTATATTATTATACCAAATTTATTAAATAATTTCAAGTAATTTATCTTGAGATTTTTGAAAAATTATAATATAATATATATGATATAAATGAGGTGAGAGATTATGGCTTTAATAATTGGCGAAATCAATGAACTTGTAGTTAAAAAAGAAACAGACATCAGTTATACTTTAGTTAAAGGCGATGAAGAAGTATTCTTACACTTTAACCAAACTCCTAAAAAATTGAAAATCGGTGAAGTCGTTAATGCTTTCTTATACTTTGACCAAAAGAAAAGACTTTGTGCAACTCTTGAGGTACCGACTGTCACTACTACTAAATGGGGTTATGGTGAAGTTGTTGATGTTAATGAAAACATCGGTATTTTTGTTAATATTGGAATTAATAAAGATATCTTACTATCTTTTGACTATTTACCAAAAAATCCTAAATTTTGGCCAATGATTGGAACAAAAGTTCCATGTATTTTAAAAGCTAAAACAAACCAGTTAGTGGCAAAAATAGTTTCTAAAGAAGATCACCTTCCTAAAACTAAAGGTTATTCTGTAAATGATCAAACTGAAGGCATTATTACTAAACTGACTTTTGATGGCGCAACTTGTTTTGATGAATGTGGAAACTTTATTTTTATTTATAAATCTCTTCTTCGTGGTAATCATTATATAGGAGAAAGAATTAACTTCACAATCATCAATATCAATGAACATGGTTTTTATAATGCGACTACAATTGAAAGAAAAGAAAATGCTAGACTTACAGACTCTGATACAATTCTAAACTATCTAAGAACTAGAGGCGGTATTACTTCTGTTGGTAATAAAAGCAGTGCTGAAGATATTTATCGAATTTTTAAATTAAGTAAAAGTGCTTTTAAAAGAGCAACTGGCCACTTATATAAAGAAAGATTAATTATAATTGAAGATTACAAGATAATTTTAAATGAAGAATAAAACTAAAGAAAGTAGATGATAGTTTGATTAAAGTAGAAAATCTAACTAAGATTTATCAATCAACTACTAAAAATTATATTGTAGCGCTTGATAATATTAGTTTTAATTTACCTGATCAAGGAATGATTTTCATTTGTGGAAAAAGTGGAAGTGGGAAAAGTACATTATTAAACCTACTTGCATGCCTTGATACTACTACAAGTGGGAATATCATTGTTGATGGCAATAATCTAAATGATTTAGATACTGTTACATTAGATGAATACCGTGCATCACACATTGGATTTATCTTTCAAGATTTCCATTTAATAAATAACTTAACTGTTGAAGAAAATATCAAACTATCATTAATTTTAAAAGATTCACAAACAAACTATGATATACCTAATATCTTAGAACAGGTGAATTTAAAAGGGTATGAAAAAAGATATCCTAAAGAATTATCAGGTGGACAAAAACAAAGGGTTGCGATTGCGAGAAGCTTAATCAAAAATCCTAAATATATATTTGCGGATGAACCAACTGGAAATTTAGATTTGGAGATATCAATTCAAATATTAGATTTATTAAAAGAATTATCAAAGGATCGTCTTGTTTTAATTATTTCCCATGACATTACCAATGCATACAAATATGGTGATAGAATAATTGAAATAGATGAAGGCAAGATAATTAAAGATGTCGAAAAAACAAATAAAGATTTAGACTTAATAGTGGGAAATAAAATATATATTCCTACTAATTCTCAATTAACTGATACCGAATTAGAACTAGTAAATCAAAAAATTTCAACTGGTGATTACATTCTTTCCCAAGAAGATCGTAGATTTATTCCTTCTACTCAAAATTATGAAGATAGAGAATTAGAAATTAAATCGAGTAAAAAAACAAATATTAAAAATATATATAACCTATCAAAAACTTTTAGAAGAAAAAATATTGTTCCGACTATTTTCTATTCTGCGGTCTTAGCTGCTTTATTAGTAGTTTTACTGATAACACAAATATTCTTTGCGTTTGATAATGATGAACTTACTAATCAACAAATTAACACTGAAAGTGGTTTTGCTTTGTATAAAAGAGGAAAGAGCGAAAGTCACTTAGTACCAATTTATGAACAAGATATTAAACAGTTTTATGATTTAGGTTATACTGATAATATATATAAACTATATAGTTCAAATATAGCCGCAAAAGAAGCTGAACAATCAATTTTTGATGAGCGTCAAAATATTGCTAATAACAATCATTTACGATACGATCTTACGAAGACTCCATTTGTCGTTGCTGGCAAGGGTGTCTTAGAATGTGATTTAGAATATCTTAATAAGATATACGGTCAAGATGGTAAACTAAACATTATTGAAGGAAGCTTTGAAGACACAGGAAAGTGTGAATTAATTATTACTGATTACTTTGCGGACTGCATTAGATATTATAGAGGTTTAACTTATAAACAAATTGTTAAAAAAGACTTGATTGAAATGGATTTAAGTCACTACCGAGTTAAAGCTATCATTGACACTGGCTATAAAGAAAGATACAAAGATGTAATTGATGCTGCTCTTGAAATAATTGAAACCGATGATGAAGTTGTTAAGAAAGAAAAAATGAAAGAAATTTTCAGTAACGACCAAATATTTGATTTAGAAAGAGAAGTTAATACGCATTTAGCTGTCGCTTATTATATTGATGGTGATTATGTTTCAAGAAAAAAAGCTGACCGCGATATATCATATATAACATGGTCTATTAATGCACAATTCTACGAAACAAAAAGTAATTTAAGATTAGGTAATCTTCATAAACATGCATATGTATGTGATGAAAATTTAAAACCTGGTGAAGTTATGCTTGGAAAACTTAGCTATGATGCTATCTTTGATCAAACAGAGTTTCCAACTCCAACACTTCCTTACAGTATTACCTTAACTGATTGTTATGTTTATAATAATTCATCTGTTAAAGAAAAACCTATTGATAAAGACTTAACTTTAGTAGGAGTTAAAGAAGATGATTTAATTGGTGTTTTCTTATCTCCAGAAGATTACTATGAAGTATACGATTTATCTTTAATGAATTATGGACTATACTTTGATAATACAGAATCTATAATTAATATATATACTGATAATAGACAAGACTTAAATTATATGACTCATGATACATTATACAATGCTGCCTATGAAATTAATAGAACTGTCATGATGCTTTCTGAAATATTTAATGTTGTAAGAATATTCTTATATTTTATCACTATTATCCTTCTTGTTAATTATGGACAACGTATTATTAAAAGAAAAATATATGAAATTGGTGTTATTAAAGCACTGGGTGGAAAAAACAAAGATATATTTATTATCATTATTGGACAAGTACTTCTTATGTTAGTATTTGTTGCGGTACTATCAATTTTCCCTGTCATTACTTTAGATGATTATTTAAATAGTATTTTAGTAAATAGTTATGTTAGTTTTCAACATACTAATATTTTATCTCATGTTACTGTTATTAAATTTAAACCAGGACTTGTAATACTTACATATAGTATAATCTTCGTATTTACTTTAATATGTTCATCAACACTATTATTTTCACTTAGAAAAATAAAGCCAATTAATATTATTAAAAAAGATAAAGACTAAATAAAAAGGGTTCATTTTGAACCCTTTTTTAATACTCTTCAGCACTACCTATCATATAGCACTTATCTTCAAGTTGAATAATTAAATCTCCACCATCATTATGAACAAACACTTTGTTATTTACTTTGCCAAGTGCGTGCGCCACATATGCTGAAGCAGTTGAACCTGTACCACAAGCTTTAGTATATCCAACTCCTCTTTCATATGTTTTAACATATATATTATCACTATCAATTACGTTAACAAAATCGATATTAGTAAACTTTTTATATATATTAGATTTTTTTATAACATCAACCATCATATCTAATTTAGTCATGTCATATTCTTCAACAAAGATTACAGAATGATGAGTTCCAATAAAAAGATTATAAATTAACATATCTTTTAATAATAATGGAAAGATTTCTTTTTCTGTCATATCCATTTTATTACTATCAATAATTGGATAACCTAAATCAACTTTTACAAGATACGGATTAATTGATAATAACCAAACATTAATCTTTCCAGCAAGAGTTACAACCTCAAACATTTCACCAATCCCTGGATTAATTTTTTGTTCATCTAATAAATACTTTATAAATGAACGCATTCCATTTCCACACATTGATCCACGTGAACCATCTCTATTATAAAATACCATCTCAAGAGGATTAAGTTTACAAACAATAAATCCATCAGTATCATTTTGTTCACATAACTCTTTGGCTAGATTAGTATAATCATCTAATCCTAAATCATCAATAATTGTAAAAGTGTTTAGACAACCATGATATTTTTTATTTCTAATAGCCATATTTTTCAAATAATACTTTTTCAAGTTCGGCTACTAATTCATCAATTCTTTCAACTACTGCTAAGAAAGCATCAGTTTTAGTAAAATCAACACCAGCTTCTAAAGCTTGTTCTACTGGATATTTAGATCCACCAGATTTTAATAACTTAGTGTAATTGTTAAATGCATCAACTCCACCTGCTTTAACTTGTTTATATAATGCGAAACTTGCGGCAAATGATGTTGCGTATTGATATACATAGAATGGAGTATAGAATAAATGTGGGATGTAAGCCCAAACATATTTCTTTAGTCCTTCTTTTGTTATATCTAATCCATAATATTGTTTATATAAATCAATCATTATGTTAGATAATACTTCATGATTAATTGGTTTATTTTGTTCTACTAATTGACTTGCACGAAGTTCATATTCAGCAAATAATGTTTGGCGATAGAAAGTAGAATAAATTTCATCAATTGCTTTTTGAAGTAACATTATTTTTTCATCAATAGTCGCGTTACCTGATGCAATAAAATAGTCAAGTAATAAATGTTCATTAAAAGTAGATGCGATTTCCGCAACGAAGATTGTGTAATCTTGTAACATTGTTGGTTGAGCACTAGATGCATACATTGAATGAATAGAATGTCCTGCTTCATGAGCTACAGTAAATACATCATCAAGAGTATCGCTATAATTTAATAAGATATATGGATGTAAGTTAGGCATACTTGATGAATATGCGCCACTTCTTTTACCATCTTGTTCATATACATCAACGAATCCATCTTTTAATACTTCATGAGCTTTTTCTCTAAAATCAGCTGGTGTATTTTTAATTGCTTCAAAGAATATTTCTTTAGCTTCTTCATAAGTATACTTTTTATTTGAATGAGCAAGTTCTAGGAAACGATCATATGTATTATGACGAGAAAGTCCTAAATATTTTTTACGTAGTTTAATATACTTTTTCAAAGAAGCATTTTTAGTAGATGCAACTTCAACTAAGTTTGTATAAACACTAGTAGGTATATTGTTTCTAAATAAATGACTTTCTAAAATAGATGAATAGTTTCTAGAATCAGCATTAGCTTTATCTGCTTTAAGAACAGCTTGATAAATATTAGCATATGCATTCTTGTGATCATCATAAAACTTATAAATAGCTTCAAATATTTTTTTACGATCTTTTGCTGAAGTACTATCAGCAATTAAACCACGCCAGTTACCTTGTGTAACTGGAGTTTTAACTCCATTTAATTTTATATATTCAACTTTTGAATCAGCAACACTTAATGAACTATATAATTCTGAACCAGTTCCACTAAGTTCAGAAAAATTAGCTAGAATTTGTTCTCTTTTTTCATCAAGAACATGTTCATTCTTTCTAAATAGTTTTTCCATTGAGAATCTAAATTGTTCATGTTTTTTGCTTGAATCGATAAAGCTCATTACTTTTTCATAACCAACTGATAAAATTTCTGGTTCTTCAAAAGATGTAGCTTGTTGGATCCCCGCAAGTAACATCATGCATTTTTGAACACTAGCGGCTGCAGCGATATCTTTTTTGTTTAAATCACTTCTTAAGTGTGCGTATTGATACACTCTTGACAATTCACATTCAAACTTTTCTAATAAATCTAAATAAGCAAGGAAAGATTCTTTATCCCCTAGTTTTCCTTTATAAGAAGCAAATAAGCCTGCATACGCACCAAGTTCATTAAAAGCTTGTTCAAACTCTTCTTCTGTTTTAAATAAATAAGTTAAATCCCACTTCATATATATATCCTCCAATTCAATTAATACAATTATAACATACTTTTTTATATTTTATAAATTTAAGCAATAAAAAAAGGTTCAATTGAACCTTTTTTATTATTCTTGATATTTAACTTCTTTAATTAAATAAGCAAAGTGTTCATCGAAACCTTCTGGTTTTGAAGAAGTCGCTAATTCTACAGTTAATTGTTTAGAATCTCTAAATGCATAGAAACCAACTTCACTAACATTTTGATGTAATTTAACATTAGTTAAATATTTACTAGATGCAAATGCAAGATCTGCAATTTTTGTTACAGATGTAGGAATAGTAAATTCTTCATTTGTTTTACCTAACGCATATTGAATAAATGTTGATTCATCTTTTGAATATAAATTACCATCTACTGATTTATAATTTTTATTAGCTGATGCTACATTAATTTCTGTTAAGTTATGGCAACCATAGAATGAAGCTTTTCCAAATGATGTTAAGCTTGCTGGGATATAGAATGTTTCAAGAGCAGTTCTAGTGAATGCACAAACACCAATTGTTGTTAAAGCACTATCTTCTGGAATGCTAAATAATTTTAAACTTTCCGCATTAATAAAAGCAGAGTTTTCAATTACTTGAACTGATTTAGATAAATATACTTTTTCTAAATTACAGCAACCTTCAAATGCATTAGCTCCGATGACAGTTACATTTTCACCCACATAAAGATATTTATATTTAGCACCTTTAAAGCTTTCTGCTTTAATTTCTTTAATAGGAAGTTTTTCATATTCAGCAGGGATTGATAAAATTTCATCATAGAAACCTTCTTGAACACCTGTTAAAATATAATATTTTTCATCAGCACTTAATTCATAAATTAATCCATCTGTGTAGTGTTTATAATGACAAACTTCACATTCAGCTTTTCCTTCAACATATTTATGGCCTAATGCTTCATGGTCTATTCTTGTGTATTGTTCGCATCTATTACACCAACCTGTAGTATGTCCTTGTTCTAAACATGTAGGTTCAACTACAGTTATTGTTTCAGGATCTAAATCATGACCAAGTGCATCAGCAACCTTCACACGAGCTTTAAATACTTGATGACATTCAGCACAGAATATTTCTTCACTATATCCATTTTCTGTACATGTTGCTTCTGTTGCTTCATTTACAACGATATCGTGTGGAAGTATTTCTAATACTTCATGTTTTTGATCTCCACATCTTGAGCAAGTAGAGAAACGATTTCCTTTTTCTTCACATGTAGCTAACTTTTCTTCATTAACTACATAATCATGAGAAAGAGCAGGAATTCTTTCATGATGTAGATCATTACATATACTACATAAATATTCTTCACGACCAGCTTCAGTACAAGTTGGTTCTAAACGAGTTAATAATTCATATTTATGTTCAGTAAAATCTAATTCAACAAGAGGTTTAATTACAACACCTTCACATACAACACTACTTGAATGACCTTTTGCTTTACAAGTAGGTACTAATTTATTTGTAACTTTAACTTCTTTATATGTAGCTTTTTCAGAGTTAATTTCTAAATCTTCGCTTCCGCAAACACTACAAGTATGAACTGTTACTACTGGGTATTCATCGCTAATATAATATACTCCATCTTCAACATAATGATGAGATGCAGAAATTACTTCACTAATTTCTAAATGACATTTTTTACATTCTTTTACTTTTAACCCTGAGGCAATACAATCTGCTTCTTTTTCTACAACAAAGTCTGTCCATTCATGTGAACATTCTACTGTTGAATCACCACAAGATACTAAAATAAATAGAAAACTGATTAAGCTTAGTACTATAAATGCTCCTTTACCAAGTTTCATTTCTATTCCTCCCATTGATAATTATATCTTCGCATTATTCATTATAACACATTTATTTAAAAAATGCAAAAGAATGTTTTTTTATTTTTAAAAGTAAGAAAAAAGTAGGATTAAATCCTACTTTAACAGTCGCATCCTTCAGTTCCAGAAACCTCGATTAGTAATTCATCAAACAATTTATGCTCTCTAAGTTCTATGTAACTACCAGTGAAATAATATATTTTATTATAGCCATCACTTTCTAACCAACTAGCTACTTCACTTGATTCATTATTGCCAGAATCAAATAAGAAAATTGTTTGTTCTTTTTTTGATACGCTTTGTACCCAATATAAGAATTCTTCTTTGTTGCCTTTTTCATAATTATAGTTAACCGCATCTAATAAATGATTATACGCATATTCATTTACATTTGTTGTACCATCTACTCCGGTTACTCTTAAGTCAATATATACAACTTCTTCTTTACGATTGATTTCATAATCATATATTTTTTTAATGTACTTTTTAGCACTTTTAACTTCCGTTACTGTGCCACAAGAACACAAAAGAAACAATAAACATATGATACTAAAAATACTAATTGTTTTCTTCATTTTTAATTGCCTCTAACATTTTTAATTCTTCTTTAGAAAGATTAGCTTTTTCAAGTAAATCTGGACGATACTTGTATGTTCTTTTAATTGATTCATATTTTTTAAATTCTTCGATTTTCGCATGATGTCCTGAAATCAATACATCAGGTACCGCATGCCCATCATAAATAGCCGGACGAGTATATTGAGGATATTCTAATAAATTATTATTAAATGTTTCATCTTTAATAGAATCACTACTAATAACACCATCAACTAATCTACTAACCGCATCAACAATAATCATCGCAGGAGTTTCACCACCGGTTAAAACATAATCACCAATAGATACTTCTTCATCAATATAATGATGAATTCGATCATCTATTCCTTCATAGTGCCCACATATAATAACAATATGTTCTTTTTCTGAATAAGCTTTCGCAGTTTCTTGATTAAATGTTTTACCAATTGGTGATGTTAAAATTACATGAGCATTATCTAAATTAGGGATTGTTTTTAAGGCTAGATGAATTGGTTCAACGCTTATTAACATTCCTGCTCCACCACCATATGCATAATCATCTACTGTGTGATGTTTGTTAGTTGAGAATTCTCTAAAGTCAATTAGATTAACTTCAATTTGTTTTTTTTCAATTGCTCTTTTAAGAATTGATGATGATAGAATTCCTGTGAACATTTCAGGAAATAGTGTTAATATATCAAATCTTATCATCTAAGTCCCTCGATTTCATTGATAACAATTTTCTCATCATCAATTAAAATAACAAATTCATTAACAAAAGGAATTAATACTTTTTTATCTTCATTAATAACTTCTAAAATAGCTGCTGATGGAACATCGATAACATCAGTAACAGTTCCTAAATATTCATCATTTTGATTATAAACTTTTAAACCAATTAAATCATCACAATAATATTCATCATCTTCTAGATCATTTAATTCGCCTCTATTAACATATAACTCTTTACCAATAAATTCATTTACTAAATTAATATCATATATATCGTTAAATGTTACAAGAGCCATACCTTTATGAAATCTACATGATGTTATTTTATTTAGAACATATGTGTTTTTATTCATCTTAACATATAAACTATTTCCAACTTTGAATCTAGCATCAACTGATGATGTGACAATTTGAACCTTAAGTTCTCCTTTAATGCCAAAAGTTGATGTAATAATACCGACTAATAAATAATTATCTTGACTCATTATTTACCGCCTTTTGCTTTATATCTTTTAATTCTTAAAGCATTCATAATTGCTATTAATGTTACACCAACATCTGAGAAGATTGCTAGCCAAATATCAATTGGTACACCCGCAAGTGATAATACTAAAACAACAAATTTAATTGTTAAAGCGATAAAGATATTTTGAAAAACTAAATTTCTTGTTTTCTTAGCAATATCAATTGCTTCAGACACTTTTGATAAGTTATCGCTCATAATTACGATATCCGCAATTGCGATACTACCTTCACTACCATTTGTTCCCATTGCGATACCAACATCAGCACTACTAATTACTGGTGCATCATTGATACCATCACCAATATAAATTGTGTGTGCTTGTTTATTTTTTGATCCTTCTTTAATTTCAGCTAATAAATCGACTTTATCTTCTGGTAATAGTTCAGAGTATACCGCATCAATACCAACACTACGTGCAACACTTTGAGCAATACCTTTACTATCACCTGTTAAAATAACTGTTTTTGAAACACCATTTTTACGAAGATTTTTAATAGTATTTTTAGCATCTGGTCTAATTTTATCACCAATTACAATATAACCCAAATAGCTATCATCTTTTAAAACATATAGCGTTAAGCCTTCTTCTAGATGTTCTTCCATATCAATGTTTGCTTCTTTTAAGAATCTATAGTTACATACAACAACTTTAGAACCATTAATATATGCTCTAACACCTTTACCTTTTACTTCAATAAATTCTTCAATAATATCCGGGAAGATATTATTAACACCATATGCTTCAACAATACTACGACCAATTGGGTGTGTAGAATTGTATTCTACATATGCCGCAAGTGATAATATTTCTTTTTCTTTTACTCCTTCAGCTGGATTAATTTTAATTACTCCAAATTCACCCATTGTAAGAGTTCCTGTTTTATCGAATACAACATTTTCAACATTGTTTAATGCTTCTAAATAGTTAGAACCTTTGATTAAAATACCATTTTTACCAGCTACACCGATTGCGCCAAAGTATGTTAGTGGTATTGAAATAACCAGTGCACACGGGCAAGATATTACTAAGAATACCATCGCTGAATATATAGAACCACTTCCACCAAAGAATAATTCAGCAAGTGGTGTTGGATCATTAAAGAAAAATTGTTTAACAAATGGTGATACCACTGCGAATAATACCGCTACAATTACAACAAATGGTGTGTAGATTTGTGAAAATTTAGTAATAAATTTTTCTGTTTTTGCTTTTGAAGCACTAGCATTTTCAACTAAATCTAAAATTCTTGTCATTGTTGAATTATTATAATTCTTTGTAACTTTAATTTCTAAAACATTACCTAAATTAATACTACCTGATAATACTTCATCCCCAGGTTTAACATATTGTTGTTTTGCTTCACCCGTTAAAGCTTTTGTATCTAAATATGATTTACCTTCAATAACTCTACCATCAAGAGGAATTAATTCACCATTTCTTACAATAATGATATCATTAGGTACAATTGTTTCAACATCAACTTCAACTTCTTCCATACCAACTTTAAGTCTTGCATTCATCGCATCAAATGAAAGTAATTCAGAAATTGATTTACGTGAATAATTGACAGCTTTTTCTTGTAAGAATTCACCAATTTCATATAACATCACAACCGCAACTGCTTCAATAAAGTGTGCTGTAATAATAGCACCAATACTAGCAACTGCCATTAAAAAATTTTCATCTAGTACTTGACCTTTAATTAAGTTTTTAGCAAATTGGAATAATACTTTTCTTCCCATTAATAAATATGCGCATAAAAGGAGGATTAAAGTTGCGATATTAGGAATTTCTTCACTAAACCCAATAAAAGCTTCCCATGTTCCTACAACAATACCATGAACAATTAATGCCGCAACAAAGAAGATTAAACCAATTGTAAAAATTAATAAATCTTTTGTACTTGTTTTAAATGTTTCTTCACGGTTTACTCTACGGCGTTCTTCAATATCCATTACTTCAACTCGTGGATCAACCATATCGACAATCTTTTTAACTTCTTGATTTATATTCTTAAATAGTCTTTCATTTTGTGTTTCAATAATAAAACGTTCAGTCGAAAAATCAACAATGATTTTATCGCATTTAAATTCTTTTTTAGCAAGAGTTTCTATTCTTTTAGCACAATGTCCACAATCAAGTCCTTTTAGTTTTAATACTTTACGATAGTTTTGGACGTTTTCAATTTCTGTAAGTTCAATCTTTGGATCGTGTTTTTTTAATATTTCTAACACTTGTTCCATATTAATTTCATCATGATACTCAATATATAATAATTCATTAGCAATATCTAGTTTATAATTTTTTATACATTCACATTTACTAAGATCTTCATTTATTCTTTTAGTTCTTTTCTTAAATGTGAAATTATCTATTTTATAACATTTATTAGCCATAATTCACCTCTAATGTTTAATATGTTCTAAAGCTGTTTCAATTAAAATAAAAACATGCTCATCATCTAAACTATATATAACTTGTTTACCATCTCTTCTTGATTTAACAATTAACATATCTCTTAAGGTTTTTAATTGATGTGAAACAAGAGATTGTGAAATTCCTAATCCTTTTGCGATTTGAGTAACATTAGCATCTCCATTTTTTAAAAAGTAAACAATTGATAGCCTTGTCTCATCGCCTAGTACTGAAAACATATTTGAAAGTTTTATTATTTGATGTTCTCTTTCCATACTTCACCTCTATAAAATATATGTATTATACTTCATAAAATACATTTGAATTTTCATTCATTTGAATAACTATTCATATTATACTCATTTTTTTATATATGTCAAGTAAAAAACAACCCTGATAGATATCAAAGTTGTTTGCTTTTAATTATCTTATTATAATCTGCTTTTGTTTGATGTTTAATATCAACTGGTATTTTCTTAAACTTAAGATAACAATAATCTTTTAGCTGATCTTTAATTGAACCAGAATACGCAACATAAATAACATTATTATATGAAAATGTAAATATGTTTTCACAATTATTTTCTTCAAGTAACTTATTATCAGTTATGTAATTATAGAAGTTTTTTTCTAAACAAGAATACTTTTTTCTCCCATATACATATATTTTGTTATTTTCTACTTTACCTATATCACCAGTATAATGGGTATGTTCTTTAGTTAAGACAAAATCTCCCTGGATAATAATTTCTCCAACACCCTCTTCATTAGGACTATCAATTGAAACATTTACACCTTCAATAATACTAAAAGAAAAAATATCTTTTAAATATTCATTTAAAGTGGTTTGACCAATTAAAACACCTTCACTTGCGCCATAAACATATGTGAATGTTGCAGCAGGAAAAATAGTTTTTAAATGTTTTGCTTCTTTTCGATAAAGGATGGCTCCACCAATATAAATGTTTTTAATATTTGAAATAGAGCTTTTAACTGTCAATAGTTTTTTAAGTGGAGCTTGAATAGTATCAATTTTATATTTATCAATTAACGTTTGTGATACTTTTTTATCAATAACTACTGTAATACCACTAAATAATGAAAATAAAACATATATCGGTAACATACATAAATTAATACAATCATTCCTAAATTTAACATTTTGGGAAATAACCTTTATTTGATTAGACAAATCATTATATGATCTTTCAATCATCTTAGGCATTCTTGTTGTACCAGATGTAAATGTTGTAAGAATTATATCATTTAAAGAATAGTTTAAATCAACATCACTTGGAGTATAACTTTGATAGTCTTTGACATTAAGTAGTTCAATATTTTTAAAACGTTTAGAAAAAAGTTTTGATAATGGTGTTACTAAAACCATTTTTGGCTTTGACTGCTTAATCATTTGGTCTAATTTTTCTTGATCTTTAAATGAATCAATAACAACTATATTTAGTTTATACATCATACTTGCTAGTAGCACCATATAAAATTTATATGATAATGGAATAAATAATACTACTTTATCATGTTCTTTAAGACCTTTTGATTTAAATAAAGTCATCATTTTTTTGATATCATCTAGTAATGTTTGATAAGAATAAATTTTATTGTTATGAATGATAGATGGTTTTGTTTTATTTTGATTACAAACTTCAATAAATTTACTAATCATTTTTCTCACACTCATATAATAAAATATTTTTATAATATAAAGCTCTATCAAACTCGTTTGATATTTTTAAATCCTTTAGAGTTTTAGTAAACTTTCTAGTATTCATCATATTCCAAAAAAGTACTCGACCACCATTATTTAATTTATTTGTTATTAATGATTCATAATATTCCATTTTTTCATTAGGCATATATTCAAAAATATCAGATAAATTCATATAATCATAAGTTTGATTATTTTCTAAAATTTTATCAAAACTCATATATACTATTTCAAGTTTATCAATATTTTGTTTAATTTTTTGAAAATTTTCTTTTTCTAAATAAAGAGGCAATGTTTTAAATTCATTATATAAAACATATTGTAAATAGGGATTATCTTTATTTAGATTATATTTAATTCCTTTTTCAAATCTTTCTTTAACAATTTTTGTTAATGAGTCTTGACTATATTTAAAAAACTCTTTATCCCTACCAAGTTTTGACATAACGCTTTTAGAAAAGAAAATCTTAAACATTAATTTAAAACGAATATTATTAAAATGTTTATCATAATATTTTACTTGTTCTTCTAAGGTTGATGCTTGCATAAAGCAATCAACTCTTTTTTTATTATGAACAAGCGGTAATACTTTTTCTTTGAAAACTTGAAAATAATATTCAAATCTTCCACAATGAATTATTCCTTTTTCAATTAAAAAGATATTCTCATCAAAATATGTTCTTGTATCATCATCTAAATATTTTTTAATTTTCTCATATATCTTAACACTATCACCATCAGCAACTTTAATGAATTCTAAGAACTCTTCATACTCTAAAATACTAATAGCCGTTTTCTTTAAATTACATAAATATATTTGTGTAATATTATAGTCAAAGGAAGTTACTTTTTCAGGATTTAAAAGTAAAAGAGCTAATGAATTATCAAGACTTGAGGCAACAGATAAAATATGTTTAGTTTTTATTGGTGCATTTTCTAATAAAATATTAGCATCTTCATGACAGTTACTATAATGGATATATTCTTTCTGTTTATAATAAGATTTAATTTTCAATCTTAATCACTCCTTTAATTCCATCAAGTAAAACAGTGTCATTATCTTTAATGATTGAAGTAGCATTAGTAACACCAACTACTGCTGGTAATTTAAGTTCACGGGCTACCACAAAACTATGTGATAACATACTACCATGTTCAACAATTAATCCACTAGCTAAAGGAAATAAACTAATCCAACCTGGGTCAGTTCTTTTAGTTAAAATAATTCTACCTTTTTCGAGCGTTTCTTTAGCTGAATTCATTAGTTTAACCTTAGCTTTAACAATTCCCGCTCCACTTGGTAAGCCTTCTAAAATTCCACCATTATTACTTGATAGAATAGGTAAAACTTTATCATCATAAAAAACAATTCTATCGTATGTTTCTAATTCATTAAATATTTTGGCTTCTTGAATTCTTTTTTCAATGATTGTTTTATAATCATCATATTTATCATAATTAAATATTTCAGTTTTAGTTAAATAAAAAATATCATTTATATTTGTGATTTTACCAGTTTGTACAAAGTTTTTACCAAAGTTTAAAAAGATATTACGAACAACTGAATATACATATGTTCTTTTAAGTCTTAGACGTTCTCTATTTTGAATGAACTTTCTAGCTTTTTGAGCTTTTTTAATAATACTTTTTGGTAGTTCTATTTTTTTAGTGATTGAAGGATTTACTTCAATATCACAAATACTTTGTTTTAAATATTGATATAATATTTTTGGTTCTTCAATCATTGTAGTAGTTTCAAGTTTTAATTCATCAGCTACTCTTGAACCATATTGATAGATATAGTTTTTAGCATCTTCTTGAATGATAGATGGATGATTGTGATATTTATTAAATAATTCATCTTCACTTAAACTTAAAAAATCATTTAATACACTAGGATTATTTTTTATTTTTTCAGATATCTTAGATAATTCAGTTGCGCTTTTCGCACTTTCGACATCACCATTTGAAGAAATTGCATTATTTAAGATGTCTTCTTTATTATCTATATTTAATCTGTTAACTTTTTCTTTTAAATTCCCAAAATATATCATAACTGCACAGTCGTTGATAATAGGGATTGTAAATTCAGGAACTATTTTTCTTTCAATATCGAAAAACAATTCTTTAAGTTGTTCATTTGTTAAATTTAATTCTTGACCATAATACGGTAAAACAATTTTCTTAAAATTATTTTCAAATTCATTAGTTAGTTTTTCAATATTTTTAACTTTCGATAAGAAAACAAATAAAAGTTTTAAAATATCAACTAAATTCATTTTAATTCTTTTAAAATCTTTAGTACTACTTTTAACTCCCATCATATGTTCCATATATTTATTTGTTTTTTTAAATGGGAAAATACTAGAAGTTAAGTACCAACTACGCATATTATAATATACCTTACCTTCATGATAGTAAAGCATATTTGATAATTCATAATCAAGAGAATCAATTATCTTATCTCTAACTTTACCAACTTTAAAAGTTGCTTTATATACTTCTTTATAAACATCTTTAATAAAACTAAACGTTAAAGGAGATACATAACCAAAATATGATTCAATAATGTTAGAGTTATCTATAAACATAGTTCTTTTGTGAGGATTAATATCTTTATATGTAGTAATATCTCTAGTTTGTAAAAAATATACTTTATTATTTTTTACTGCGAATTCAATATCTTGAAAACGATTAGTTTTGTCAATAATTTCATCAGTAAATTCTATTAGTTTTTTTAATAATTTACTGCTTACTATATCTTCGCCAACAACTTTTTGTTTATCACCACTAATAAAATAAGTGGTTCCATCTTTTTGTCCACTAACTAAATCTTCTCCTAACCCTGAAGTAATACTAATTACTATTTCATCAGGATTATTAGTAATGGGATTAATTGTATTTATAACCCCTGAAAACTCTGCATCAACCATCTCTTGAATAACGACCGCAATTTTAATATCTTTAGTATTTAAATTATTAACGCGTCTATAATCAAGTGCTCTTTGAGAGTTAGCACTATCATATACTTTAAATATGTGTTCTACAATATTATCTTTTTTAATATTTAAAAAGCTATCGTGGATTCCTGCGAAACTATGAGAATCTGAATCTTCATCAACAGCAGATGATCTCACCGCATATAACACATCATCTTTTAAGATATGTTTTATTTCTTGTTTTAATATATCTAATGCGGTATGATTTTTTAAAAAATCATCAAAGAATACTGTAGGTACGATTACTAACTTAGGTGTATTTTTCATTTGCATATTAAATAAATTATATGCTTTACCCCCAATTAGTGATTTATCTTTTAACGAATTTATTAGATACATAGCTTTCCTTTCTAATAATTAACAATAAATCAAAGATTAAAATTATTATTATAAATACAATGTTATATATATTAAAGCCTAGTAAGTCTTGGCAAATAATGATTAATAAAAATGGAGTTATTAATGATTTTAGATAAATCAAAATCTTTTGTGGTTTTAGAAACTGAATAAGTAAAAATATATATACACCTAAATATAATATTTGATTGAATATTATACTATTTACAATTATAATTAGTGATAATATTAAAAATAGCAATTGTAATATTTTTTGTGACATAACAGTCTTATTTTGTAAAAAGTCTTTTTCATAATCAATTATATCATCACTAACCCTTAATAAATAAGAAAATGTCAAAACATAAATTAAATGATAATTAAAATAATTATTACTATTAGAAATTAAACATATTATTAAATATATTAATATTCCGATAACACCTGGTGTAAGATATTTTCTTACTAAAGTCATTTTACCACCATCTTTTTGAATAAATTTTTGCCTTTGTTAATAAAAGTGTATAATTAGTCTTTGTATATTTACAAAACATTTTTAATTCTTTTTTTGAAGTAGTTATATTTTGTTTTACTATCATTAATTCTTTAGCTTGAGTTTTTGATAAATGATGTTTTCTAATCATAACACTATATTCAGGCATTAAATGTGAGCGACGAGCCTTTAAATTTTTTAAATATAGTGCACCATTATGAATTGCACAATCAAAATGTTCTTTTTCGGTTTGTACTTTCCATGATGTGTTTTCTTCTAAAAAAGTAATAATATCATCTATTTGATATGGATGATATAAAAAATAAGCAATAAAGTCACGATAACCTTTTTCTAGTGCATCAGACAGTAGTTTTTCTTTAATCTCTTTTGCTAGTTTTTTATCTACTAACAAATCAATTTTTTCAATGATTGTTTGATACATTTTATCTAAATCAACATCTTCTTTTAAGCCATTTATAATAAATGGTTTAAAAACATCATCAACATCGCTTGCGAAATTCCTAAACATTTGATAAAAACTTCTACCATGCATGCCAACTCTGGCGTTGACTTTAGAAGCATAATTAATCATTACCGCATATCCTAAAAAGCTACACGCAATACATGGTGATAATAACTTAGTAGTAATTTGTTTATATATTTTTTTAAGTAGATTTTCATCACTTACTACATATTCATGTTCAACATTAAATTCTTTAACAATCTTGTTGATTTTTTGTTTTGCTTCAAGGGTTAAAAAGCCATTATCAAGCGTATATGTTTTTACTTTAAGGTTGTACTTTTTTACTAGTTGATATAAAACATAAGTAGAATCTTTACCACCGCTAATTCCTAGTGCGACATCATAATCATAAGATTTATCATCTGGAGCAATTTTTTTAAGAAATAATTCTTCTAGCTTATCATAGTCATTTAAGATATTTTCATATTCATCAAATGTTTGACAAAAGTTACATAAACCTTCTTCATTAAATTTAATTTTTTTAACTGTTTGATCATTTACACAACGAATACATTCTTGTTTAATCATTTGTTTTCCCCAACAAAACATAATGCTTTTGTTTAATAAGAAGGTTTTTAAAAATAACTTGCATTGATTTTGTTTCATCATTTTGGAAATGATATAAAACTTTATCAAAACCAGCCTCAGTTAATAATTGAAATGAATAATCAGCTAGTTTTAGAATAATCAAACTATGTTGATATTTTGATTTAATCGCGGTTGTCTTAGATACATAAAATCTTTCTTCAGGATCACTATATAACATATTAAAGGCTACTAGTTTTTTATTATGGAAGATTAATACCATATCAGGTTTTAATTTTTTTATCCCAGATACGTAGAACTGATTAAAATCTTCTTTTGATATTTCTTCATAATAAGGAGCTTTACTAAAAGCATCTACAGCAACATCATATATCTCATCTAAATAACTAAAACATTCATCCTTTTTAACTTTAATTATTTCATAGTCTTTACCTAGTTTAATTCTTTTTGCTCTATTCCAAATTTTATGATTAATATCTGCTAAAGTTGAAACATAATTTTGAATAACATAATAGCCATATTTTTTAAATAAATTAAGTGTGTTTTCATCATTATTACAATCTGGATATAATTTAAAATCAAATTCATCACTTGCAAAACGATAAGAATACCAAGTGTTACCATTAATAGGGCCAATAACTTTTTTTAGTTTTCTTTGTTCTAGCTTTTTGATTACTTTTTCTAAATCACAATCTAAAACTTTATTGACAAATCCGAAATAATATAAATCATTACCTTTATCAATTAATGTAATATTAGTATCATTTTCAGAAATCACTTCATATAAATAGCCTTTTAACATTTCATCTTTTTGGTTTATTTGTGTAATAATATTTATTAATTCAAGTAGTGATGATAGTTTGTAATCATATTCAGATATTTTTTTATAACCATAACTAGCATAACAAAAAACAATTCTTTGATGATTTAATATTGCTTCATAATCATCTTTAGCATCACCTACAAAAATAGCTTTATCAGTATAATTATTAGTTATTTTCTTTAAGTGTTCTATCTTTGAACCATTTTCAATGGTATAATATTCTTTAAAAAATTCTTTTGTTTTTGACACTTTAAAAAAGATATCTAAATATTGTTTAGGACAATTACTAATTAAATATAATTCATTATCTTTAGATAGTGTGCTAATAACTTCATATAAATTTTCATAACAACATTCATTTGGATGATTTAATATATATTCAATTGAATAATACATAGCATCTTTAGCTACTTCTTGTTGATTAATAACATCTTTAAATAATCCTTCAGCAACTCCACTTAGTTTTACCCCTAAATATTGTAATACTACTTCATTTGAAACGGTATTTTTAATATTATATTTTTTACAAACTTGTTGATAACTATATATGTATGAATTACTAGTTTGCCATAGTGTACCATCTAAATCAAAAATTATTTTCTTAATCATACTATCATCCCTTTACTAACATATATAAATATTATATACTAAAACATTTTTTGTCGCAAGCAAAAGAAAAAAGTTGGTTTCCCAACTTTTAATTTCTTTATTCTTCAGAACCTAAATCAATTTCTAAACGCACCTTTTCACGAGCTGCAGCCGCATAAGCTAAAGTTCTAATTGCATTCGCAACGCGCCCTTTTTTACCAATAATACGGCCTAAATCATCTGGATGAACAGATACTTTTAGACTAACAACATTACCTTCTTGATTAGATGTTGTTACTACAACTTCTTCTGGATGTGTTGTAAGCGGTTTGATTAATTCTGAAACTAATTTTTCATAATTAACTCCGCCCATAGTATTTACCTACTTTTGGCTAGCTTTAAATTTTGCGATTAAACCTTCTTTAACAAGTAATGAATTAACAGTGTCAGTTGGTTTTGCACCAGCTTGTAACCATTTAACTACTTTTTCTTCATCGAATTTAACAGTAGCAGGATTTGTTAAAGGATTGTATGTACCAACGATTTCAATGAAACGACCATCACGAGGATTTCTTGAATCTGTTGCTACTATACGATAGAAAGGTGCTTTTTTAGAACCAAATCTTTGTGATCTTAATTTTACCATAATAATATATCTCCTTTTATTTTTTAATTCGATATATTATACCATATTTAAAACAAAGTGTCAAGTAAAATTACTTAACACTTTTTAACTATTTAGATATTTTATTAGACCATTAATAAATTCAACTTGTTTTTGAAGATTACTTATTTTATCAGCCGTTGTTAGTTTTAAATTAACTTTAACTTCTTTTTCAAAATCATTATAACTACTAGGGTTTTTATCAAGTATGACATACCAATTAGGATGATATCTTAAATACTCTAAATAAACTGGATTATTATATAATTTAGAAGTTACTTCGTAAACCATTAATCCCACCAGCTATTGTAATCCGCATTATATATTCTAGATGGATTTGTACCATTTAAACCTTGTGTTATTTGTAATACTTTTTGAACAGTATTTAACGTTTTAGAAATCGAATCAGGATTTATCTTTTTAACATAATCAACTATTTTTCTAACACTATCATTATTTAAAAGATCAGATGGTTGTGTTTTTGTTTGAGTTCTAAAATCCTTAAATTCATCTTCTCCTAAAATAACCCAATCTTCATAGATGCTTTGCCATGTTCTATTACCATTTCTAACTTCTTCTTTTATTCTTTCGTGTCTGCTAACAAATTCTTTAAATTCATTCATTCTACTTGCCATTATATCACCTCACTATTAGTATATTAAAACTATAAATAAATGTGAATATATGTCACATCCTTAAAGAAACTATCATAACATAATTACAAAGGAGGTATTTAATGCTAAACTTTTTAAAACGAATTAATCAACCAAATAACTATCCACCTCAAAACTTTTATAACCCTGGATATTATAATCCTAATATGAATATGGGATATGATTTTTCTAGAATTGAAACTGAGATAGTTGAGTTAAAGAGAATTACAAATGATTTAAATAAAAGAGTAAATAGATTAGAAAACTATTTAGGAATTAATAAAAACAATTATTAATAGGTTTATGCACATTCAATATTTTTATCTATGAATAAAATATAGTACAGAGAGGGGGAAAAACATGTATCAACCTAACTTTGGATATGGATGCTGCAGTGCTCCAACAAACACTTGTGGTAATTCTAGCTTCGGCGGATACGGATACGCATTAATTCTTGTGTTATTCATCCTTTTAGTAATCATTGGTACCGCTCGTTGGTAATTAATTTCAAGAGGAAGCAAAAAGGCTTCCTTTTTTGTATTTTTTTGGTATAATAAAAATAGAGGTGAGATTATGATTTTATCTAAAGATATTGTAAAAGATGATAATCCGTTACTAAAAGAAAAATCAGTTGATGTTGAAATTCCACTTTCAAAAGAAGATGAAAACACTTTAAAAGAAATGATTGAATATATCTTTAATTCAATTGATGAAGAGATTTCTGCTAAGTATGATTTAAGAGCAGCAGTAGGAATTGCGGCTCCACAAATCGGTGTACTTAAAAAAATGATTGTAATATATACTTTTGATGAATTAGGTAATGAATGGTTCTTACCAATTGTTAACCCTAAAATTGTTTCTTATTCTGATGAACTTGCTTATTTAAAAACTGGCGAAGGATGTTTATCTGTGGATAGGGAAGTTAGTGGATTAGTTATGAGACCTAAAAGAACTACTTTCAAAGGATACATCTATGATAATGGAGAATTAGTTTATAAAACTATAAAATTAGAAAATTACTTATCAATTGTTTTCAATCATGAATATGATCACTTAAGAGGTATTTTATTCCCTGATCGTATTAATAAAGAAAATCCATTCTTTATTCCTAATAATGCTAGCCCAATTAAGTTCGAGGGTGAAGAAGATGAAAAATAGATACTTAAAGTTTAGTTTTATCTTTTTAATGATTGTTTGCTTATTATTTGTTTGTGGATGTGAAATGGGTAAACGTGATGAAAGAAAAATTAATAGAAGAGTTGAAAAAGGAAATCCATATACATATGTTGAAATAATTGAAAAATATGGTCAACCTACTGAATATAGAACTTTACAAGGAGAGTATATTTATTCTTCTATTCCTAATAACTTTACTGGTTATGCATGTTATTATATTGGTTTTAATAGTGAAGAAGAATATTTTAATGCGGCACAAAATGGTGCAACTGCTAAAAGTTTATTAATAGAATTTAACAAAGGACTTGCTGTTAAAGCTACATATCAAAGAGTAAATTAAACAACTAAAAAAGGATAGCAATTTTTGCTATCCTTTTACTTTACAATATTACATTACTAGTAATGATTAAGTATATTAATTACACTTAAAAAGATTTTATCACAAGGCTAAAGTTTTTTACAACTATTTTTTATTTCTTTTTGTATTCAAACAGACGATACATTTTTTTTGAGAAACTACCCGCATAAAGATGTGCGAAAATAAATCTTTCTAATCCTTTTAACTCATCTATATATATTTTAGGTATCATAGTATGTTCTTTTTCAAAAGTCAATTTCCCAGTTTGATATGCTTGTGGATTATCTATACCATAAACCTGGGTTACGCCCACATCATTTATAGGGTTTCTTCTTTTTGACATTTTAGCAGCAAAAGAAGTATAAGTATCTACTAACATCATAATATTTTCAAAATGAGAACAAAGGCTTTCTACTAAATTTTTAATTTCTTCTACTGACAAGTACATACTTACGCCTTCCATAACGACAATAGCAGAATTCTTTTTCTCTATAGCTGATAGCCACTTACAATCTCTTACATCTGATGCAATCATTTGATAGTCATCTGTTTCAACAAAGTAGCGTTTTCTTTCTTCAATGACTTCAAAAAAATCTACATCGTACCATTTATGGTTTTTAGTTCCAACTCTTATATTACGGCTATCCATTCCACAACCAATATGTATGACTGCCGCATCAGGTGCACCTTCCATTTGAATCTTTAACCACTCATCAAATACAGCAGAGCGAATCCCCATATAGTAAGCAAGATATTTAGATTTTGATTTACCTGAAAGAGAAAATCCCTCAGCTTCCCAAATTTCTTCGGCTTTTTTATCATCAAGGAATAAGCCCTTTTTACTCACATAGGCTTTACCGTATAAAGGAATATATAATGTTTTGTTTACGCTATTCATATGCGCTTCTCCTAATTTATTATTTACTGGTAAGTTTTTATAACACAAAATTATAATTGCTACGAAAATAGTAGTTATACAATTTCATTGATTGATTTTTTATATAGTCCCAATTTTATTAAAGCATCTTCTAATCCGTCATTTTCGACCCTTTTTGAGACCATATTCGCACTTTTTTGTACTTCTTCGGTTGCATTACCCATAGCACAGGAAAGATTTGCCATTTGTAGCATTTCAACATCATTTTCTCCATCCCCCACCGCATATACATCTTTTATATCATAGTGACCATATTCAATAACTTTTTGCATTCCTAAAGTTTTACTAGTCTTACAAGATGTAATATCACAACCGAAAGAACCCCATTTCAAAAACTTAAGTTCTGGTATTTTCTTTTTATATTCATCAATCTTATCATTACCTAAAAATAACCATCCCATAACATATGGTAAAGTTTCATCAAATAAACCTCTTTTTAAATCAATCAAAACATTCTCTTTCATCGAACGCTTCATCCAATCATGTGGATTTTCCATATGATATAAATATATATTTGAAGTAGTAACTAGTCCAATTAAATCATCATTCATCCTAGCTTCTTTAATTAGTTTACTAATACCACTTTTTTCCATTTCTAATTCAAAAACAATTTTATCATCAATTACTACACACCCACCATTAACTAAAACATACCCTTTAATATACTCTCTTACCTCATCTATATTATGTACTAAATAGTATGGTCTACCAGTACAAATATATATATCTACATCTTGATATATTTTAGAAAGAGCAATTTTAGCACTATGCGGAATACATTTATTAACCCCATCATAGAGCGTACCATCAATATCTAAAAACAATACTCTTTTTTTCATATAATCACCAACCTATTATATTATAACAAAACACTTTTCTTTTTTTAACATTTATGATAAAATATTGGTGAATAAATTTTAAAGAAAGGAGGACTTATGCAGGAAAATATACAAACTAAAAAGAAGCACCCTAACCATAGAAAACAAAAACCAAATGATAATACTCCTAAAATTAGAGTATGTTCAATTGGTGGTTTAGGCGAAGTTGGTATGAATATGTATATTGTCGAATCTAATGATGAAATAATCGTTATGGATTGTGGAATATTATTTGCGGACGACGATGTACATGGTGTTGAATACATAATTCCCGACTTTACATATTTAGAAGAAAACAAACACAAAATAGTAGCAATGTTTATTACTCATGGTCATGAAGACCACATTGGCGCATTACCACTTTTTCTTAGAAAACTAGATGTAAAAATATATGCTGCTGGGATTGCCAATAACTTAATTAGATTTAAAATGTATGAATATCCTGATATTCATTACACTCTTGAAAGTTATAATGAAAATTCAATTTTCGCATACAAAGACTTTACAGTATCTTTCTTTAGAACTAATCACTCAATCCCCGACTCATTTGGTATTGCTATTAAAACTAAACTAGGATATATTGTCAATTCTGGAGACTTCAAATTTGATTTAACTCCACTTGGTGATCGAAGTGATTTCTATAAAATGGCTAAACTTGGTAATGAAGGAGTTTTATGTTTATTAGCTGATAGTACTAACTCTAAAATCTCTACATTCTCTCCAAGTGAAAAAACTATAGCTAACTCTATTAAACAAATGTTTAAATCTATTAAAGGAAGAATAATTATCGCAACATTTGCCTCTAACGTTTATCGTGTTGAACAAATACTAGAATCTAGTGTTGCTTGTGGAAGAAAAATCGCAGTATTCGGTCATAGTATGGAAAAAGCTATTGAAGCTGCTTCTAAACTTAAATATATTAATATTCCTAAAAGTTCATTCATCCCAGCAAGAGAACTAAATAAATATCAAGGTGATAATGTAACTATTATTTGTACCGGCTCACAAGGCGAACCACTCGCAGCATTATCAAGAATTGCTAATGGAACACATAAACAAATTCAACTAAGACCAAATGATACAGTTATTTATTCTTCTAAACCAATCCCTGGCAATGAACAATTCATTAATAGAAATATCAACTTACTTGTAAAACGCGGTGCTAATGTTATAAAAAACAGCCCACTATCAGACACACACACAACAGGCCACGCATCTGTTGAAGAAATTAAACTAATGCTTAGTTTAATTAAACCTAAATATTTAATGCCTGTCCATGGTGAATTCCATATGTTAAAATACCACGCAAATGTGGCACTTGAAATGGGATACAAAAAAGATGAACTATTCTGTCTTGACTGTGGTGATGTTTTAGAATTTAAAGAAAATAGTAAACCAAAAGTAATCAAACAAGGTATCTTCACTGATCAATTATATTTAGACTCTAACTTCTCACAAATATCTAGTGAAACAATTAGAGAAAGAAAACAACTTGCGGATGAAGGAATTATAACAGCTGTATTTACTATTAACAAGAAAAAGAAAATACTTGCTCCTACTAGAATCAAAGCAGTAGGCTTTGTAGATACCAACCACTTTGAAAACCTAACTAAAGATATTAAAGAAAAAGCAACTGAAATATTTATTAAATCATTAAATGATTACAAAACATTAAATATTAATGGTATTAGAAGTGCTACTACTCACGCTCTTTCTCAATATATTTACGATGAGACAGAACGTAAACCATATATCTTTACTATCATCAATGTTATATAAAAACAAAGAACTCAATCCAAAAGGATTGGGTTCTTTTTTAATCAACCACTATTCTCATAATATCATAATTCATATCATTATTAGTACTAGCATCTATGTATCCTATATAATAACTACCAGCTTCTAGACTAAATGAATCATCATTATTACTATCATTTTCCGCAAATCCAATTACATTTGATTTAATAATGCTAAAATTACCTCGCGGAACAAAAAACGCTATTTTTTGATTTTTTCTCTAATTCGGTCCGCTAGCAGAACAAATTGGGCATTTTTAGCTCAAAAAACGCAAAAACGATATTTTTTAATTTTTTATAAATATTATTTCTATTTATTGGAAATACATAAAAAAAGATCGACTAGATGCCATTTATGTAAATAGATATGTTCTAGTCGATTTTTATAATAATAATATGATTAATTTATAAGTGTTTTTTATTCTATGTTTTCTGATTGTTCTAATTTAAGTTTTAATTCTTCGAATGTATATATTAAAGAGCTTAAATATCCTTCAGACACATTTAGACCATTAATAATTTCTAAAATATTATCATATTCATTTAATAATGATTCTGTTGATAATGTTAAATATTCCAATATTTTTTCAAGTTCTTGTGGATAATCTTCAAGTAGATATTGTAAATTATGATGATAATAATTTTCTTCTACTACTTTATTATAGCTAAAGTATTCAAAACTAACTTCTTCATTATTTATTTCAAATGGCAATGTAACTGTATTTATACCACATTCTAAAGTTGCAATATTATCAATAAAAGACATTGGATTCATGACAACACTCATTTCATCAGTATACATTAATAATTTATAATGTTCACTATTATGTGTTGTATAATCATAAAATCTTGTTGGTCTTATTCCAATTTCTAAGATACCTTTTACGTCTTTTGCATAGCCTCTTGTTAAATAATAATAATCCGCGTTAATACGAGGTAATTTATTTGTTGCTGCTTCAATTTGTTCATATGTAACATCAGATTCTTTTAATTTAGCTGCTTTAGACAAAATCTCTTGTGCCTTAGTAGTATAAAATTCTTTATAATATCCGTTATCTAACCCATCATATACTTGGCAGTTAATCATATAACGATGCTGCCATTCTTTATCACCATAATGAGATAAATCTTTAATTGTTCCATCTTCATTATATATATTTTCACGATCAGTCCAATCAACATAATTAATTATTCCAACCCCATCACTTTCATAACGATTATAAAAAGTAAAATACGTTTTTAAATCAATTTCATTGGCTAAAATATTTCCATTACTATCCCATGACAACAATATGTAATGATACTCATCTTTTTGTAAATGATACTCTAGAACAAAATAGAAAATAGATTGATAACTCTCAGTTATTTGGTAATCATATACTTCAATTGTATGTTTATCCATATAACAAGTTGCTTTATCGCCATTTATGTTATAGTAATATTCATTATTTTTCAACATTTTTTCAGCGCCAAAAACCATATATCTTGCATTAATAATATTTTGAGTAAATGTAGACATTGTCATATCTTTAGCTGAATAACTTAATTTATTAAATTCAATACCTGCATTTGTTAATTCTTCAAGACGACTTAGTTTTTGTTTGTATTTTCTAGCTGATTCATCTTTATCAATAGTATCACTCATATATCTATGCATATTATTAATCAATTCAATAGCTTCTTTACCTCGATCAGATAATGAAGATAAATCAGAATAAAACTCTTTGCTTTCTTTGTCTAATTCAAATTGATTATGACCTTCACATATACTTTCTTTACAATCTGTTAAAGTACATTTATTACACTCTGGACATAATTTATGAATGTGTGTTTGTGGAGTGTTTGTAGGAACACTACATGATGTAATAACTAACATTAATAATACAAAACTAAGGCTTAATAATTTTTTCATAATTACTCACCTGCATTGATATATAATTTAATTAATTTTAATGTTTCTAAAATACCTGATAAATGAGTTCTTTCCATTCCGTGTGATGCATGAATACCTGCACCAATTAAAGCAGCTTTAATATCAGCTCCTGCACGTAAAGCAGCTGATGCATCTGATGAATAGAATGGATATATATCTACTGCATATTTAATATCATTTTCTTTCGCAAGTTTAATTAGTTTAGAAGTCATTAAATAGTCATATGGACCACTAGAATCTTTCGCACATATTGAAACTACAGATTCTGTTGCGGAAAGATCGTTACCAATACATCCCATATCAACAGCTAATAATTCATCAACAGTTGGAATATTACTGCATCCATGACCTACTTCTTCATATGTAGTAAAGACAATTTTTAAATTATGTTTAGGAACAAGATTATCTTTCTTTAAATCTATTAAAAGTTGCATTAAAATAAAGACACTTGCTTTATCATCTAAAAATCTAGTCTTAACAAAATTGCTAGATGTAATTGTAAACTTAGGATCAAGATATACAATATCTCCAGATGAAATTCCAAGTTTTAATGTATCTGCTTTAGAAGAAACTTCTTCATCTAATCTAATATACATATTATCTTCAGTACGACTAGCGCTTTGTGCATCTTTATAAACATGAACAGAAGGTGATGTCGAAAGGATTGTTCCTGTATATGTAGCGCCTTCACGAGTTACAACACTACAATATTCCCCATCAACAGTTGGTAAAATTAAACCACCTAATCTTGTAAAACGTAAATTGCCGCTACCATCAATTGATTTAACCATTAAGCCAAGAGTATCAACATGAGCACTTAATCCAATTGTATAATCTGATTCACCCTTTACATCTACAATTAAATTCCCCTTTTTATTCTTAGATGTACTATATCCTAATTCTTGTACTTTCTTTTCTAAAAACTCAATCACATGATGAGTATATCCTGTTGGAGATGGTATTTCAAATATTTTTCTCATTAATTCTAAATCTAAATTCTTATACATAACTAACCTCTTTGTTTTTCATTAACATAATTTTTAAATGTATGAAACACTTCTCTTGTCACAAGTGCATCAGTTAAAGGATTATGGTCTTGTTCAAAACCTACTTCTTTATCAAAATAAGTCAGAGCATTAAATAAGCCTATATCAGTTCTTTGACCTAAATAGTTTTTAAGTAACTGCATTAAATTAACAAATTGCATCTTTGTTGTGGCTGGTGTAAGCTTATGTAATTTATATGATGACTCAAGAACTAACATATCATTTTTACCCCAGACATATATAGTTGGATTATATAGTTCAATATATGAAGCAAGTAACTTATAGAATTTTTTATAAGAAATCGCATTTTTCATTTCTTTTTCTTCTACACCAATAAAGTTAAAAGTACGCTCGTTTAACCCACTTTGATACATTGGTTTAACAAGTGAACAAGACTGATCTATTATCTCCCCATCGCTATTTTCAATCACTATACCATACCGAATAATCTCATGAATAAAGAAACTATTTTTTGAGAATTCTTTTGGCGGCATTGTAAATTCCATATCAAGATACATTTTATTGCCTTCGCGATTAAGAATCTTAGCAGCTGCTTTTCTAACCATATTCATATCAAAGAAAACTATATTTTCACGTCTACTAGTTTGAACCATTTTAATAAAACTAATAACTTCTCTTGCTTTCTTATCTCCATGAATAACAGCTTGTTCTTTACATAAGAAATGTACGAATAATCCTTCTTGTAAATAACCACTAAATTTTTTAATTTGTGAACGTGTTAAATAAAAGAAATCTACTTTATCTTTTCCAGCTATTTCAAATGTTCGATCTTTATGATTAATATTTCTTATTCGTCCACAGACTTCCATTTTATCACCTACTTCTAGTGAATATTAATTTCATTCATTTTAATTAGTTCAATTATTGCTTGTGTTCTACTTCTAACACCTAGTTTTTGAATAACATTAGATATATGATTTCTAACTGTCTTTGGTGTAATACAAAGTCTATCCGCAATATCTTCAGTATCAATGTTTTTGGCTAATAAGTCAAAAACTTCTTTTTCTCTTAAAGTTAAAATTTTATTTTTATGCATACAATCCCTCACTCATAATCTATCTTATGAATAAGTTAATAGATTGTTACATTTTTGATTGTAATTTTTCTTTTAAATTTTCTATTACATCTTTAGGTAATCCTAGTGACTTTAATCTATCATCACTGGCATCTAATACCTCATATATATCATCAAAGGTAGAAAGTAATTTTTTCTTTCTTTTTTCACCAATTCCCTCAATATCATCTAGAACTGATGCGAACATGCTTTCTGAATGAACCTTTGAAAAGAATGTGATCGCAAATCTATGTACTTCATCTTGCATCGCTTCAAGAAGTAAAAAAAGATTGGAATTTTTAGCAAGTTCTATTTCTTCAAAAGACTCATTTATGATTGCGCGAGTACGATGTTTATCATCTTTAGCTAATCCCATAACATTGATGTCGTTAATACCAAGTTCTAATAAAACTTCTTTCGCTGCTTTTACTTGTGGGATACCACCATCAACTATTATTAAATCACATTTAGTTAAATTATCACTAATAACTCTTTTATATCTTCTTCTTAAAACTTCTTGCATTGTATGATAATCATCTGCTCCATCAACTGTTTTAATTTTATATTTACGATATTTAGAAGGAGCTTTAACACCATCAACATATACAACCATTCCACTAACACTACTTGCGCCTTGAATATTAGAATTATCAAAAATTTCAATTGTTTTTGGATATTTAATACCAAGCATTTTAGCAAGTAAATCTAAAGCATCAGTTGTCTTAGAAATTTTATTAAGACGTTCTTTTTGAAGATTGTCTAAATTAGTTTTCGCATTTTCACAAGCTAAATCAACTAATTGTTTTTTTATGCCTATTTTAGGTATATATATTTTTGAATCAATAAATTCATTTAAAATCTCACTATCATCAACAAAAGGAATTAAAATTTCTTTTGGAGCAAGTGCTACATCATTATAGAATTGTAACATATATAGCATTAATGCATCATCAACACTATCATACAAATCAAATACACTACCGCTACGTTCAATCAATTTACCATTTCGCATATGGAAAACTTGAATATTAATAAGCCCATCTTTTACATAATAGCCAAAAATATCCCTATCAATTCCATCAGTTAAGCTAATCTTTTGTTTTTCAACAACGCTAGATATACTAGCTATCATATCTCTATATTCTTTAGCTTTTTCAAATTCTAATTCTTCTGCGGCTTTTTGCATCTTAATTGTTAAGTCATTTATTAACCATGAATCTGGTTTAGTTAAATATGAATGAACTTTTTCTAAATAATAATCATTTGTTTCTTTAGATATATCATTTATACAAGGAGCTAAACATTGATTCATTGCGTAATACAAACAAGGCTTCTTAGGCAGTGTATTACATTTTCTAAAAGGAATAATACGATTTAATATTTCAACAGTCGTTTTACAATCTTTAGAAGATGGATATGGTCCATACAAACTAACACTTGTTTTCTTTTTATTAGGAATAGTTCTGACAATCGATATCTTAGGATATTTATCTTTAGTTACTTGTATATACGGATATGTTTTATCATCCATTAATAAGATATTATATTTTGGACGATACTCTTTAATATAATTTAATTCAAGTAAAAAAGCCTCCGCCTCAGTTGATGTAATAATATATTCAAAGTGATCAATATTACTAACCATTTGTGTCGTTTTAGCATCATGGCTTCCGGTAAAATAACTTTTTAGTCTGTTAGATAAATTCTTTGCTTTACCAACATAAATAATTACATTATCACTATTATACATTTGATAACAACCAGGCTTCTTAGGAACTAATTGTAACTTTTCATGTATCTGTTGTTTAACTTGCTCATTCATATTATTTCCCTCTTTAGATATTATACCACAAAATACATTTTAATTAAAGAAAAAGAAACCAAATGATATTAAACATTTGATTTCTTTTTTTCTTTTTATTCGGTATATCCCCAAACTACAGGTCTATCATAAGGATTCCAATTACTGTTTCAACTTGATGGTTTATATGGAGTTTCGCAGTATATTGTCACACAATCACAGAGATTAAACACATAGTAGCCTACAATTTTGACACTATTTGGAATAACTATACTTTCTAAACTACTACAATAAGAGAATGCATCTGCTCCTATTTTTGCCACTAGAAATTTATCTCTTAATAGTAGAGATTATGTAAAAAATAAAAAATCCGAAAGAATCGGATTTTTTTATTTAATTATTATTTTGTTCTTTTGCTTTAATCTCTCTTAAGATATCTTCAATATGTTTACCATTGGCAAGTGATTCATCATATTTAAATCTTAAGTCAGGAGTTTTCTTAGTATCTAATCTTTTAGCTAGCATACTACGAATAAAACCTTTTGCGTCTAGTAATGCTTTTTTAGTTGCCTCAATCTCAGATTGATCACCTAAGATTGTATACCATATTGTAGCAAGAGATCCATCGCTTGTTAGTGAACATTTTGTGATTGAAATGAATTTAAGTAAGTGATTTTTAGATTCTTGAAGTAAGATAGATGATACTTCTTTTTCAATTATACGTTCAATACGTTCTATTCTAAAACTCATAGTGTACGCTCAACTTCTTCCATAATAAAGAATTCTAAAACGTCGCCAACTTTAATATCATTATAATTTTCAATTGTAAGACCACATTCATAACCATTCTTAACTTCTTTAACATCGTCTTTGAAACGTTTTAATGAAGATAATTTACCAGTATAAATAACAATACTATCACGAATGATTCTTACACCTGAATTACGATTAACAATACCATTAGTTACATAACATCCCGCAATTGTTCCAACTTTAGAAACTTTGAATGTTTCACGAACTTCAGCTTCACCAGTTGCTTTTTCTTCAAATACAGGATCAAGCATACCAAGTACAGCTTTTTCAATATCTTCTTGAAGCTTATAGATAATATCATATAAACGAATTTCAATACCTTTTTCTTTAGCTAAATCAGATATAGCCGCATTAGGTCTAATATTAAAACCTATTATTACTGCACTTGATGCGATGGCTAAGTTAATATCTGTTTCTGTAACCCCGCCAACACGTGATGCTACAACATTGATTTTTGTTCCTGGAATATCAATTTTTTCTAACAATCCTTTAATAGCTTCTATTGAACCTTGTACATCACATTTAATAATTAAGTTTAAGTATTTTAAAGTTTCATCTTTTTGGTTTTTAAATAACTCAGTTAATGAAATTCCTTTACCTACACCTTTTTCTTCATTAAATTTATTGTGTGCTCTTGTTTCAGCTACTTCTCTTGCTTTTCTTTCATCATTGAAAATCATGAATTTTTCACCAGCACATGGAACTTCCGCAATACCTGTAATTTCTACTGGTTTAGAAGGTCCTGCTTGTAACACTTGTTTACCAAGTTCATCTTGCATTGCACGAATCTTACCATAAGTATTACCAACAACAATAATATCGCCAACTTTAATTGTACCATTTTGAACAAGTAAAGTTGCTACTGGTCCACGACCTTTATCAAGTTTAGCTTCAATTACTGTACCACTACCTAAACGATTAGGATTAGCTTTATATTCATTCATTTCGCTAACTAATATAATCATATCAAGTAATTCTGGAACGCCTTTGCCACTTAAAGCAGACATTTCACAGAATATTGTGTCGCCGCCCCATTCTTCACATAATAAATTGTATTCAGTTAATTCTTGTTTAATACGATCTGGGTTAGCTCCAACTCTATCAATTTTGTTAACCGCAACAATGATTGGAACATTAGCAGCTTGAGCATGTTCAATAGCTTCTTTTGTTTGAGGCATTACGCCATCGTCAGCCGCAACAACTAAAACTACAATATCAGTAATTTGAGCTCCACGTGCTCTCATTTCTGTGAAAGCAGCATGCCCTGGAGTATCAATGAAAGTAATTAATTGACCTTTCTTTTCTACTTGGTAAGCCCCAATATGTTGAGTAATACCACCAGCTTCGCCTTGTACAACATGACTTCTTCTAATTGCATCAAGAAGTGTTGTTTTTCCATGGTCAACGTGACCCATGATTGTTACGATAGCAGGTCTTGGTAATAAATCTTTTTCATCATCTTTGATTTCCATTTCATCAAAACGAACCATATCTGTAATTTGTTTGTTTTTAAGTTCATAGTCATAATCCATCGCAATTAGTTCAACTGTTTCACGATCAATTACACTTGTTGCACTGGCCATAACACCAACTTGCATAAATAATTTTTTAACAAGTTCTGTTACGCTAACATTCATAGCTTCAGCTATTTCTAAAACTGTCATACCTTTTTCATAATATAACACATGGTCTTCCATTTCTGTTTCTTGTGGAATATTACTACGACGTTTTTCTTTTTTAGAAGTGTTAGTATTTTTAATATTCTTTTTACGACGTGAATCATTCTTTTGTGAATCTTCTTTATTATTATCACGTTTTTTAGGACGATTTTCACGTACAATATTATATTCATCATCTTCTAAGAAATGTTCATATTTTGCTAAAGTTTCTTCGTCAACACGTGGTGCAACAATATCATCATTTCTAGAGAAAATTTTTTGAACTGGTTTAGTAGTTTCTTGAACCACTTTAGTAGTTTCTTGAGCTGGTTTAGCTACTGGTTTTGAAACTGGAGCAGCTGGTTTTACTTCTGCTACAACTTCTTTTTTAGGAGTAGCTTTTTTAGGTTCTTCTTTTGGAACTGGTTTTGCTGCTTCCTTAACTGGTTTTACTTCTTTTTTAGGTTCTTCCTTTTTAGCTTCAACCGCTGGTTTTGCAGCTGGTTTTGGTTTACCAGGAATTACTACTTTATTAACTGGTTTTGGTTTTGCTGCTCCTTTGAATGGATAAGGAACATTATATCTTTTAGCTAACTTCTTTTCAGTTTCTTTATCAACCATTGTTTCTTCTTGAAGTTTAATATCTACACCAACATTTGATAATAAATTTAAAAGTTCAGCGGGTGTAGTTTTAAAAATTACTGCTAATTCTTTAACCTTCATTATGGTCACCTCTTTCTAATTCTTCCATAATGGCTTTTTTAAATCCTTTATCAGTCAATCCAAAAACCATTATTCCTTTTTTACCGACCGCATGCGATAAGTCGTTTGAATGATATTTATTAATTAAGGGAACTTTATAGAAAAATGCTTTTTTTTCTATTTTGTCAAGAGTTTGACTAGATGCATCACTACCTATAAAAATAAGTACCATTTGATTTTTTTGCATACCTTTAATGACTGAATCTGTGCCGATTACTAACTTGCCACTTCTTCTAGCAAGTCCTAAATAATTAAATACTTTTTCCAAATTATTA
Organism: Bacilli bacterium; assembly: GCA_017411715.1. Lineage (GTDB taxonomy): Bacteria > Bacillota_I > Bacilli_A > ML615J-28 > CAG-313 > UMGS1109. The sequence continues at coordinate 85,957 of JAFQPO010000009.1, forward strand.
TTTTCCTTTATTTAAGTAATTCTAATAATTGTTCATAAATTTCTTCAGGAACTGGTATTTCTAAATAGCGATCTAATACTTTTTTCTTTTTCGCATTCATAATCACAGTTTTATCTTTTTTAAGATAAGCTCCATGACCACGAACCTTACCAGTGGTATCAACACAAACTGTTTCTTCAGGTGTACGAACAATTCTAAACATTTCTGATTTAGGTAATTGTTCATTAGTTGCTACACATTTACGTAATGGTATTTTTTTAACTTTCATTATATCACCTATCTAACTAATCTTACATTAGGTTTAAATTTAAGTCCATCTCTGTATGCAGCATCTTCACTCTTAATATCTATTTTCCATCCAGTTACTTGAGAAGCAAGACGTACGTTTTGACCTCCCATACCGATTGCAAGAGTAAATTCTCTTTCCGGAACAATCGCTAAGCAACTTCTTTCTTTTTCATCTATCATTACACTAATTGCATGTGCAGGAAGCAAAGCAGACGCAATAAGTTGTACTGGATCATCATCCCAAACAAAGATATCAATTTTTTCACCATTTAATGCGTCATTGATTTGTTTAATTCTAAATCCATTAACACCAACGCAAGCACCTTTTGGATCAACTCTATCATTATTTGCTTTAACTCCAACTTTACTACGGAATCCAGGTGCACGTGAAACATTTACGATTTCAACTACACCACTTGAAACTTCAGGAACCGCATTTTCAAATAAACGTTTAACAATATCACGATGAGTACGAGATACATAAACTTTTGGTCCCTTACCAGCTTCTTCAACTTTTGTAATATAAACTTTTAATTGACGCCCCGCAATTAATACATCTGTAGGTAGAGCTTCAGATTTAGGCATATATGCATCATAATCCATACCAATACCTAAAATAACAGCTTCATCTAATACTTTATTAATTGTTGCGGTAATCATTTCATTTTCATGGTCTTTAAAGAATTCATAAGCTCTCTTACGACCTAATTCTTTTAATCCTTGTGTGAAAAGTTGTTTGAATTGAGCAGCACCTTTTCGACCAACTTCTTTTTCAAAATCTACTTTTCTTCTAATTGTACTACCAACTCTAACGCGTTCTTTAATAAGTTTAGCATCAGGAAGTAATATTTGTCCTTCAGGACCTTCTGGATCTATTTCAGCTACAACTGTTAAAATTGAATAAACTCTAATTTCTTTTTTGTCATAATTAAAATCAACTTCAATGTCACCTTTAACGCCTTCTAATTGACATGCTTTTTTCATCGCAATCGCAATTTTATCAGCGATATCTGTGATTTCTAAATTACGTTCTTGAGCGATAAGTTCAAGTGATTCATAAAAATTCTTACTAATCATAATATTACTCCTTTAATTCATTTTAATTGCTAATCGTATTTTTGCTATTAGTTTTCTTGCTACTTTAACAGGATATCTAAATTGTTTAATGTGTACTTTGATTTCAACCGTTTCATCATCCACACTAACAATGTCACCTTCAAATTCTTTATACATAGATTTATGAATTTCAATCTTCTCATAAGTTTTTACATTAACAAATTTGCCAATTGCACCCTCTAAATCTTCAGTTGTCTTTAATTCTTTTTCTAACCCTACTGAAGAAACCTCTAAATAATATTCAGTTTCAATTGGATCAATTTCATCAAGTAAATCACTTAATGCCTCACTTACAAGTGTTGTGTCATCACAAGAAATTGGTTCTTCTTTATTAAGATTCTCAATTGTAAAACGTATTATTCTAATGCCAAATTCTTTAGTATCTTCAACACTCACTAAAGTATATCCCGTTTCTAAAACTTTATTAACGGTTTTATCAAATAAACTTTTTTCGAAATTATTCATAACTATACCCTTTCAAATGAAAGAGTGAGCAATGCTCACCCTGTTAATCAAGATTATCAAGTCATATATATATTATCATAATCTTTTTAAAAAGTCAAGGTAAGTGACTAACATACTTGATTTTTTCAATTTACTTGATAATTTTATAAATTTAAGATAAAATATATTAAAGGAGGAAATATAATGACTGACAAAATTAAAATTAAAATTTTAAATTTCCCAGATTCTTTAGAAGAAGTTTCTAAAGGAACAACCCTTTTAAACATTTTACCTACCTCCCTTAGAAAAAAATATTATGTATGTTTAGTAAATGGACGTGCAAGAGAACTTAGTTTTAAAATTAGCTTTGATGCTAATTTAGAATATTTAGAACTCAACCATTCTGAAGCTGGTAAAGCATATGAAGCTAGTCTTAGATTTTTAATTGCTATGGCTTTATATGAAATTAATCCTAAATTAAATATTCGCTTTAGCTATAATGTTTCTCGTTCAATCTTTTGTGAATTTATTTCTAAAGATTTTAAATGTGATTCTTCTTTTGTAAATCAATTATCTGAAAAGATGAATGAAATAATTGAAAAAGATTTGCCAATTGAAAGAGTTACAGTTTCAAATAACGAAGCTAGTGAACTTTACAAAAAATTTAATATGAGTGATAAACTAGATATTTTAACATATCGTCCTGAAAAAGATGTACACCTATATAAATGTGGAAATTATTATAACTATATGCATTCATATATGGTACCATCAACAGGTTATCTAACTAGATATGTTTTAAAACCTTATGCGCCTGGTATTATTATTCAATATCCAAGATATGAACTAAATGGTGACATTCCAACATTCATAGAAGCACCAATTTATGGTAGAACAATCAAAGCTGCTAGAAGCTGGGCTGAAATGATTGGTACTCATACTATTTATCATATCAACGAAAAAATAGAAGAAAAGACGATTAATGATTTTGTTCAAATTTGTGAAACTAAACATAATAATATGATTGCCGAACTTGGCGAATTAATTAAAAAAGATATTGAAAACATTAGACTTATCGCAATTGCAGGTCCTTCTAGTAGTGGTAAAACAACATTCTCTAATCGCCTTAGAATTGAACTAATGTCAAGAGGTATTAAACCTGTAATGATTTCAATTGATGATTACTATATTGACCGCGATAAGATTTTACCAAATGAATTTGGTGAATTGGATTTAGAAGACATTAATACAATTGATGTTGATTTATTTAATCAACACTTATATGCTTTAATAAATGGTGAAGAAGTTGAATTACCACATTTTGATTTTACCATTGCTAAACGTGTTAAAGGAAAGAAAATTAAAGTTGACCCGTCTTCTCCAATAATTATTGAAGGAATTCATGCTTTAAATGAGCTAATGAGTTCATCCATTCCTAAACATCAAAAATTCAAAATCTTTATTAGCCCACAAATTCAAGTTAATATTGATAATCATTCGCCAATGTCTACAACTGACTTACGACTAATTAGAAGAATAGTTCGCGATAGTGAATTTAGAAATGCACCAGCCGTTAAAACAATATCTATGTGGCCTTCTGTAAGACGTGGTGAATTTAAATGGATATATCCACATCAAGAACAATCTGATTATGTTTTCAATTCTGAACTTTCTTATGAACTATGCATTCTTAAAAAATATGCATTACCATTATTAAAAGAAATCAAACCTGATGATCAGTACTATCCTGTTGCGAATAGACTTATCAAATATTTAAAATATTTTAAACCATTAGACGAATCTTTAATTCCTTGTAATTCTTTATTAAGAGAGTTTATTGGTGGTAGTTGTTTCAATGTTTAAAAGTAAAGAACCCAAGTCAATTGACTTGAGTTCTTTTTTTTATTAGTTTTTTGCTTTTCTTCTAAAGATTTTTGATCTAAATAATACAACCAATAATACCGCAAGTAACCCTACTACAATTGCTAGAGTTATAAATGCTGCTTGCCTACTTTGTGGAGCATAATCAGCTAGTAACATTATTGGGAAGCCAAGCACAATAGCTGGTAGGTTTTGATACACTAAATTATCAGCAGCAGGGGTTTCAAAGTTAGGGTCTATTTCTCTAAGTAAAATTACACCAGTTGAAGCAGTACCTGTTAACATACCATACATTGCGAAGAATTGTTCGTATTGATAATCTTTAAATAAGAACTTAGAAACAATGTAAATATATGCATATGTAGCAGCAGCACCAACAATGCCCATAATTGCAAGAACATGCCAATATGCTCTGATATTTTCTAAATCGATTGCGGCAACCCCCGCAACAATCATCACGTCAAATGCAATACCACTAATACGATTCATCATAAAGTCATTAATATGATCACGTTTTACATAATTATATTTTCTAAGTGATTTATGAACTGTTTTAACAAATATCGCAAGTAATGTACCTATCAAGAAGTTGAAACCAAAGATAGTTGATTTAAGACCATCTCCAACTAAATTACCTAATAATTTCATTACTACATATGTCGCAACATATACAAGTAAGACAATCGCAATTTGAATTGTAGATTTATCAATAGATGCATTTACTGGTATTTCATTATTTCCTTGATAATCATTAAGAGCTAATTTTTCTTTTTGTGTAATTGTTTCTTTTTTAATCTTACCACGGAATTTTAAAATATTTAAACAAACAACACCACCAATACTTGCGGATAAGAACCCTAGTGCAGCAATCGCAAGACCAAAGTTACTACCATTAGTAAAGCCATAGTTTTGTTGATATTTTAAACCATAGTTTAATGCTTGACCTGTACCTTGACCATAACCAAAGGCAAGTAGAATACCTGATGCTTCAATCATCCCTTTAATTTGTGGAGCAAAGATGATTGTTATAACTAAACCTAGGATAACTTGAATTAAATAAGTTGTAACTGTAGTAACACCAGTATTAAATACTTCAGCAGTACGTTTTTTACCTTGTGTTTTTTTATTACTTTTTAAACTCATTGCGATAAAACCAATCGCAAGTGCGTGATATGTAATGATTTCCAAAATACTAGTTCCAGCCATTATATTGCCATCTTTAGTTGTGATTGAAAACATTTCTAAATCAAAAAAAGCTTCTTTAGTTATTAATTTATAAATTGTTGTAAATACTAATATAATTATTCCACCTAATACAGATGCGGGCATTAAAGACTTATTAAGAAATGGAATTTTATTTTTTAAAGCGTGTGAAAATAACATACTTAAAAATAACACAGCAGTTAAAAGTAGTAACGACCATATATTACTATCCCAAAAATTATTCATATATTTATGTCCTCCTTTTTATAACATATGTATATTTTACACCTTTTTAGACTTCAAATCAACTAATTAATTAAAAAAACTGTCTAAGGTATATTGGTTTTATCACTAATATACTTTAAACAGTCTATGTTATTGTAAGTAATAATATAATATTATTCCTCCTGCCACACTTGCATTAAGTGACTCAACATCGTTTTGCATCGGTATTACTACTTTAGTTGTAGCAGCTGCAATAAATTCACTACTTACGCCTTGCGCTTCATTGCCTATAACAACAGCGAAATGTTTTGTGGGAATAATCTCATTTAAATTCTTAGCGCCTTTCAAAGCACTAACAACTATATCAAAATCATTTGCTTTAAGAGCTGCAATAATTTCTTTTTTATCAAGATATATACATTTAGTTTTAAAGATTGCTCCTTGCGTTGAACGAACCACTTTATCATTATAAACATCAACTGTATCACTAGTCATGATAACCGCATCAATTCCAAGAGCTGCTGAAGTTCTAATTAAAGTTCCTAAGTTTCCTGGATCTTGTAAAGAATCAAGTACTAATAATTTGTGATAATTAGATAAGTCTACTTTTTCACTATCCATATTAACAACTCCAATAATCCCAGGGGGAGTCACTACGTTAGATACTTTTTTCATGATTTCTTGTGTAACAATATATGTGTTAACACCAAAATCATCTTTTTCGTTAATTGTGTAAACTTCTTTTAATCGATTATGTTTTTTAGCTTCTTCTACTAAATGATATCCTTCTACTAAAAAAGTTCTAGCTAATAATCTATTCTTTTTATCTTTTAACTTAGTTAATTCTTTAATTCTATTATTAGTTAACGATGTAATATATTCCATTATGCAAAAGTCCCTTTAACAGCTTTCATTACCATAATAACATTAATTGCAGCTATAATAACAACTAAAGCTAAGACAATAAAATAAAATATTTTATACATTTTTTTACTTTCAGGTCTTCTAAAAACAAATAAGAAAATTGTATCAAATAAAATAATCGCAACAGGATAAATAAGTGCTGATATTATAGCATAAGTCGTAACTTTACCTTCAGTAAATTCTTCTAATGAAGCAAGCATCTTTTGTAATATAGCAGAACCAACCACTGTAGTTAACCAATAATTTGTTGCGACAATACTAACTACACCAATAATAAATACTAAAGGATGAACTTTATTAATCCAACTAGTTTTTGTTTCAATTTCTACTTCTTCTTCTGGAATAGAAACTTTTTCAGATAGTAACATATATCTTTCTTGTAATTCATTATATTCTTCTTCAGTAATAGACGGTTCTACTTCATTTAAAATATCTTCATTATATTTATTTAAAACCTCTAATATCTTAACTAGTTCTTCTTGATATTCTTCGTAAGTTTTAGTTTTATCATTAATCATAAGAGCCCTTCTTTCTTTTGTATATTTTATCGTATTTGTGAATTATTGTAAAGAAAAAAGCACGCGAACTGCGTGCATTTTCATTATTTTGTATTTAATTGAGATTGAGCTAGAGAAACTAAACGACGAGTGATTTCTCCACCAACTGTACCGTTTTGACGTGCTGTTGCATCTGGACCTAAGTTAACACCTAGTTCACTTGCGATTTCATATTTCATTTGTGAAACTGCATTTTCTGCACCAGGTACAGCTAATTTATTTTTTTTGCTGTAAGATGAATTATTCATTGATTACACCTCCTCGAAATTTATTATGTACAAATTTTACATTATTATAAATTTTTAGAAGTAGTAATTTTTGGTAATTTTATAATATATCTAAATCATCTTTAACAACATTATATTTACTATTATATCTAAGTACTACTCTTTCAGTATTTGCAACTGCCTCATCAATCATTTCTTGATATGCAAATTTATTCTCTTCTTTTTCTGCAACATCACTCTTAGGTTTAATTTGTGGATGTTTAGGTACATATACAGTGCAGCAATCATCATAAGGACGAATAGATATATCAAATGTATTAATCTTTTGTGATATCGCAATAATGTCTTGTTTATCAAATGCCGCAAGTGGTCTAATTACTAAAGCATTAGTTACTTCATTTATAACATTCATGCTTTCTAATGTTTGACTTGCTACTTGTCCCATACTTTCACCATTAATTATTACATTTGCATTTATTTTATGCATAATATTTGTTGCGATACGATACATCATTCTACGCATAATTGTAATACAATAATCTTCTCTTGTATATTTGTAAATAGCTTCTTGAATTTTAGTAAACGGAACAATGTGTAAAACTATTCTACTATTTTTAGAATAGATAGTTAATTGTTCTAATAAGTCAACAACTTTTTGTAAAGCTTCATTAGATGTATATGGTGGTGACGCAAAATGAACCGCTTCAATTTCAATTCCTTTTTTAAGTGATAAATATCCAGAAACAACACTATCAATTCCACCACTTATCATTACTAATCCTTTACCTAATGTACCAGCAGGGAATCCTCCTACTCCATAATATGTTTTAGTAAAGATATATGTCCCTTCGTAACGTAAGTCAACATCAAGGGTAATATCAGGATTGTGAACATCTGCTTTTAAATTTTCTAGATTTCTAAATAAATGACGACCAATTTCTTTTGTAACTTCAAGTGATGTAAGAGGGAAGTTCTTATCACCTCTATTAGTTTCAATCTTCATGGTTTTATTTTGATATTCTTCTTGTGACATAATTTTTAATGCTAAATCTTTAATATCATCTAAATTAGATTCACAACGAGCTACCACACTAAATGAATAAATACCAGGTATTTTTTCTAAAATAGGAATAATCTCATTTACGTCTTCGCCATTTAGCATAATATAAAAACGCATACCACGTGATTCGTATTGTAAGTTTACAAATGTATGTAATGCTGATTTAATATGGCTAGTAATTGCTTTAATGAATTGATTACGATTAGATTTTTTTAAAGCTAGTTCGCCATATCTAATTAAAATATGATTATATAAATTATTCATAATTATTTTTCCTTTGTTAGTATAGTGATTTTATCAATTGCTTCTACTAATTTATCAATATCACTAGTTGTATGTTCTTCACATAAACTTATTCTAATTGCACTTAGTGCACGATTAGCATCATTGGAAATAGCATATATTGTTTTTTCGGGTTTAGCAAGTTTGGCACTACATGCGCTACCACTTGATGCATATATTTCAAATTGTTCGAATGTATGAATGATAGTCTCGCTTTTAACTTTAGGCATACTAAAGTTAAATATATATGGAGAATAATTGTTATCTGGTGTATTAATAACAATATTAGGATTAATTGATAATTTATTTTTTAAATATGTATGAAGCATTAAAACATATTGGTATTTTTTATTAATATCTATAGTAGCAAGTTGCATAGCTTTCGCACAAGATACTGCCCCTGCTACATCAATTGTTCCAGGTTTTAAACCTTCTTGTTGTGTTGCTCCTTTAAGTGGCGCAACAAGGTCTAAATTTTTATTTATAAATAGAGCTCCTGTTCCTTTTAAACCATGAATCTTATGAGCACTAATTGTTATTAAATCTACATCATCAAATGAAAAATCATTTTTAAGTTTTGAAAATCCTTGTACCGCATCAATGTGTAATTTAGTTCTAGGATATTTTTTCACAATTTCAATTATTTCTTTAATTGGTTCAATAACACCAATTATATTATTAACCCACATAATTGATACAAATACTGTATCAGAATTAATAGCACTATTTAATTCATTTAAATCAATTAAACCGTTGTGATCAACATTTAGATATATAACTTCAAAACCTTTACTTGCTAAATCCTCAAAGCAACTCATAACAGATGGATGTTCAATCTTAGTTGTAATAATTCTTTTTTTAGTTCCTAAATATTTATTACAAATACCGTATATCGCAAGATTATTAGCCTCAGTTGCCCCTGATGTAAATACAACTTTTTTATTAGTTACACCTAAACTATTTAACGCAAGAATACTTGCTTTATCAAATAATTGTTTTGATTTAGTACCTAAAACATAATTACTACTAGCATTATACCAACATTTATTAGATGTTTGCATATATACATCTAGTACTTCTTGATTAGGTTTTGTGGTTGCTGTTTGGTCAAAATACAACATTATGATCACCTCGTTTTGTTTACTTTACAATTATATCATAAAAGCTTGAAAAAAGCATAAACTTTGCAAAAACAACAAAATACATATATAATACACTATGAGGTGGATATTATGTTAAAACATATTTCTTATAATACTAGCGGTACATGTGCTAGAAAAATTGATTTCGATTTAAGCGAAGACGGCAAAATTTATAATTTAAAATTCACTTCCGGTTGTCCTGGCAACTTAAGCGCAATTTCAAAATTATTAGAAGGCAGAAATGCTCTTGAAGCAGCAAACATTTTAGAAGGGAATACTTGTGGGCCTAGAAGTACAAGTTGTGCCGATCAATTATCAAAAGCTATTAAAGAAGCTATATGCTAATAAGAGGAGCTAATGCTCCTTTTTTATTTTTCTTTCTATTTTGTGATATAATATATATGTGAGGTACATATGAATAAACTAGAGGCAATTAAAGAAATATTAGAAAAAAATGAAAATACAAATAACTATTCAATTGGCACTAAAAAAGAAAAAACTATTCATAAGTTTTTAAAATACTATATATGTAGTGATTCAACTAACCATGAAATTAAAATAGCCAACTATTATGTCGACTGTTTTTATAATGGAATGATATATGAAATCCAAACTAGATCTTTTAATGCTTTTAGAGAAAAGATTAGTGTTTTACTTAAAGAACACCCTCTAACTATCGTTTATCCAATTAGCTATCAAAAACAAATTTTCAACACCCAAGATGGTGAGATTGTTTCAACAAGAAAATCTCCTAAAAAAACTCACCCTCTTTCAATATGCGAAGAGTTATATAAAATTAAACCACTTCTTACTAACCCTAACCTCCACTTAATGATTATTGCTATGAATACAAATGAATATAGATATTATAGATTAAATAGATATAAACAACTAAGAACTTCTAGAATAGATCAAACTCCTACTGAAATAGTAAATGAATATAAAATTAATAATTTATCTGATTTAAAAGATCTTCTACCAAAAACATTACCAGAAAGATTTACCACAAAAGATTTAATGAAGCATACAAAGACTTCAAAAAAAGTAGTTGGATGTATTGCTAATGTTTTAAATCATTTAGATATTATTACTAAAGTAGATAAAATAGGTAACAGCTTTGTATATGAAATTAAAAAATGAGTTAGCATTTTGCTAACTCGTTTTTATTTTTTTGAAAATCTTCTTATTATCTTACCAACTATAGTTGCAATAATAAACGCAATTAAATTTACAATAACAATACTTGCGGCTGATGAATATTGATAAAATGCAAAGAATGCAATTATAAAACATAATGCGGAAATGATAGCTGAAGACCAAACAACTTTTTTAAAATTATTAAATAGTTTCATTGATGTAAGTGCAGGGAAGATTATAATACTAGAGATTAAAAGTGTCCCCATAATACGCATTCCAAAAACAATAATAACAGCAGTTAATATTGAAAGAATAGTATTAAATGTTTTTGTATGTAATCCAATAGCTTTCGCAAATGATTCATCAAAAGTTACAGCAAATATATGATTACTAAAACATAAGAATAAACCTATTACCACCGCTGCAACACCACAACATATATACATTTGTGTTGTAGTAACAGTCGTAATACTACCAAACATATATTTACTAATATCAGCTGATGTACCGCCTGTTAAGTTTATTGCAAGATAACCAATTGCTAAAGCACTACTTGCGATTAAAGCAATTGATGCATCTCCTTTAATCTTTTTACTTTCACCTAATCGCAAAAGAATATAAGCAACAATAATTACTAAAGGTATCGCAACTAAATATTCCCATCCAGTTTTATCAATAGAAACATTTAAATGAGCATCTAAGAATGTATTAGCAGCAAGGGCTAAACTAAATGCGCCAAAGCCAACATGTGATAAACCATCACCTATCATTGAAAATCTCTTAAGAACTAAGATTACACCTACCATTGAAGCAGATACAGAAAGTAATACCCCCGCAATAATTGCTTCTGGCATGAATTTAATAATGTTAGAAATATCAGTTAGCCAATTCATTATTTTGACCTCCTAATTTCTTATATTCACAAGGTGTACCAACAAATTTAACAGTTCCATCTACATAAACCACTTTATTAACATGTTTTAAAGCAGTTTCAACATCATGAGAAATCATTACAATAGTCACACCATATTCTGAATTAATTTTCGCTAGGGTATGATATAAGTGATTAGTTACATGAATATCAAGTGCATTAAATGGTTCATCTAGGAATAATACTTTTTCACTTGAACAAAGTGCTCTCGCAAGAAGTGTTCTTTGGCGTTCCCCACCAGATAATTCTCTAAATGACTTATGTATAATATCTTCAATTTCTAAAGTCTTAATATATCTCATCGCAATTGCACGTTCTTCTTTGTTATAAGACGCTCTAATACCTAAACGATTAATACAACCTGAAATTACAACTTCAAAAACAGTTGCGGGGAAATCTGATTTAGCTTTTATTTCTTGTGGTAAATATCCAACAGAAGTTTTCTTTAATGAAGAATCATAAACAATTTTACCGCCTAATGGTTGAGCAAGACGAAGCATTGTTTTAATAAGTGTACTTTTTCCACTACCATTATCACCAATAATACAAATAAATTCACCGGAATTTATATCCAAATTAACATCTGATAAAATTGGTTTACCATAGTAACCTACTTTTAAGTTACGACAACTAATTAAACTCATAGTAACCCCCTTTCTAAATTTTTAATATTTTGTTCTATTATTTCAAAATATGTAATACCTCTATTAAAATCCAAGAAGTTTACATTATGTCCTGAATGTAATACTAATATCTCCGCATTAGTATCTTTAATAATAGCTTCCGCCATCGCTGTGTCAGCCATTAATTCTTTTACATATATGACAGGAATATTTTTTTCTTTAATTTGTTTATTCATATCAATAATGATTGAAATAGATGGATCTACTTCCATTGAACAAGTATCATAAGCTGAAACTACATCAAATTCAAATTGATCAAATAAGTATAAAAACGAAAAAGGTGCTCCAAAGAAGATTTCGTTTCTTACTGCCTTTTCTTTAATTTGCGCAATTTTATTAATATATTCATCTAATTTATTTTGATACTTAAGCATATTAATTTGATACATCGTTTTATTAACTGGATCTATTTTAATTAATGCATCACATATATCTTCAATGATATACTTACAATATTCTAAATTTGTCCACACATGAGTATCAAAGTCACTATGACTATGATTATGATGGTGGTCTTCATCATGAATTTCATGAACTGATTCTAAGTGAATCCTTTTATCATCTAAGATTTCTAACACATGATTTTCTTCCGTAAGTTGATCAAGTACACCACTTGCCCAAGTTTCTACGTCACGACCTGTTAAAACAAATAATGTCGATTGTCTAATTTCTAATACATCTTCAACTGACGGGTCATATGAATGTGCATCTTGTCCAGGATTTAATACTAATTTAACATCATATTCTTTATCAACCAAATGTTTAGCCATATCATAATATGGGAATAATGTTGTTGCGATAGTCTTTTTAATTGGTAACTTTTCATCGCAACTAAATAAAACTAAACTAAATAACAATACTATTATTACTGCACTAATCTTCTTCATGATGATTATCCTCTTTCTTTTGACAATCTTGACATTCACCATATAATGTAATATTAGCTTCATCAATTAAAAAATTATGATTCTCTTGTAAATGACGACAGACATTCTCTAAATCTGAGCAATCTGTATTTACTATTTTGCCACACGATGTGCATTTTAATATATATTTTTTACAAGTAGATTCGATATATTGATAACTAGCTTTTGTTTCATTTTGGAAAAGAATCTTTTTAACAATTGACTGTTCAACTAGACAATCCAAATAGCGATAAAGTGTAGCTCGACTAACAACTTCTTCTTTTTTGTTTAATCCATATAAGATTTCATCAGCTGTAAGATATACGTCTTTATGTTTTTTTAAATACGATAAGATATATTCTTTTTGTTTGGTGTTATAACTCTTTGCGTGTTCCATAATACCTCCAAATTGAAAATGAGTCTTAATTTAATTTTATTATACATCAAATCGACAAAAAAGTCAAATAAAAAAAGTCATAAGTTTCATATATTACTTATGACTTTTATTTTTATTGAATTTGGCTTACAGAAGCACTTAACATAAAGTACTCATCATTAAAGATATCTTCTTTAATTTTAGTAAATTCATCTTTAATTTCTTTTTTGAATGATTGAACTTTTTCAAAAAATTGATTATCAAAAGCCGACATCACAGTAGCACTAGGTCCAAATTGTACATTCTCTGTCATTAATATCTCATTTATTTTATCTGGTTCATTATCTAAAGAAATAATACATTTTTTAGAAACAATTTGTTTTAGTGGTTCATTAAATTTAGTACTTCTAAAATGAGTTGATAAAGTTAAGCATGCTAAAGCCACCAAATCGTCATTACGTTTAGCAAAATATAAACCTAGTAAATAATATGCTTTCATAAAGTCTTCTTTTAAATAAGCATATTCTAAAGCTTCTCTAACTGCATTATGTGCAAGAAGCGGTTCTTTTAATTCATCATAAATACCAGCTTTTAAAAATATCATTTCAAAACTTGTTGGATCATATTGACATGCTCTATTAATTGCTTCAAGTGCCCCTTCAAAATCTTTTTCCATCATCTTGCAATATGCAAGTTGATAGAAATAAATTGAAACAGGTTCTTCATATTGTTGAATTAGTTTTGTTTGTTCATATTTAGTCGCAAATAAAACTAGTTCAAAAGGTTTCGCAAAAGCATACCATTCTTTACCCTCACTTCTTTTAAAAGGGAATGTTTTAATTAAGTGTTCTAACACTAAAGATGCTTCTTTGAATTTTTTGTTTTTAATGTGATCAACCGCAAGCTGATGATCACTTCTTCTTTTTTTAACACCTTGTTTGATTAGTTCTTTAAACTTTTCAACATCTTCACCAGATAAATAACCTTTAAAGAAATCATATATCGCAACAACTACATTTTGAGCATCTTCTTGCTCTCTATAGTATTTAATCTTAGACATAATATATTTAAAATTTTCTTCAAAGTTATCTGTTAGATGCATTTCAATTTCATTTAAAATTTGTTGAATATCTTCTTTTGTATACATTACTCTTTATCCTTCATAAATTCTCTTTGTTCATGAGATATTTGAGCAAGTATTGAAGTTGTAGCCATTTTATCAATTATTAATTTAATAATTCTATCAAGTTCAGAGTCTTTTGAATAATCAGCTTCGCATATAAAATTAACACGATTATCTTTTAGAAGAACTTCTGTTTTTGATTTTTGAGATTTTTGATATATAGCTATTGATTGCCCACCATATTGTTTAACTAGTTTCATACAAGGAACATCAGTTAATCCATCCCCAATATAAATCATATTACGATATGGTATTCTTCTATCATCATCTTCAATATTTCTATTTAATTTAACATCATCCATTACATCTAAAACACCTTTAGAAATTCTAAATAAGTATTGTGTTTTTGTTGTATAGTTAACAGCTCTTTGTGGCCAGTCAGCGTTTCCACTTGCATTGTAATGGAATTCACAAGCATATATTCTTTTAAATTCTTTAGCAATACTAGTTCCATCAATAATTTCTTTTAATCCTGATGAAATAATATAATGTTCTACTTCAACACCAAGACTTTTTCCATATTCATTGATTCTTTTAAACCAAGATTTAACTCCTTTATATAAGATTACATCTTTACCTAAATTATTAAAAGATTCACGGCTAATAGAAACATCATTCTTTTTAGCTTGTTTTATCATCAAATACATATATGCAAGTATTTTATCCATATCACTTTTATGAGCAATACGATCTGCTTCGCTCCAAAAATCAGATGCGCTCATACCGATACTTGGAATAAAACTATATTCTTGCATATCTTTTGAACAAAGTGTTTTATCAAAATCATACATTAAAGCAATAATTGGTTTTGACATATATACCTCTCAATCTATAGTTTTAAAAAGGCATCTATTAATTCTTTATGATGTCCCTTAACAACGATGTGGTGATTACCACAAGGACTAGTTAATAAATACTTTTTAAAACATTCATCTATCTTAATCTTAATTTGTGTTCTGCATAAATTCTTTTCATCTAAGTTTTCTATTAAAGTTGTTTCATATGCAACATACGATTTTAAATCAGCAGAAAGTTTAAATATTGTAACATCACCCTCAGGAAGAGTACCTTTTATAGCAATTCCTTGGTTAGTTTCAAAATGAGTCATAAATGTGTACTTGCTGCACATATCAAATGGTACTGTACAATGTGCTAAAGTTAATTCAGTGTTTGACATATGTGATGGATTTGCTTGGAAGCTACTTTGATCAAGTAAACATCTAATGATATGCATTGATAAAAGTGATGCTATATCTCCTTCACAAGACGAAGTGTAACCTTCTTTATTTAAAAGAGCTAAAGCAAGACAAGCAGTAGTTGATGATTTTTCAACTAAATCAAAACAACGTATAGTTAAACCGCTAAGTTTATATTTTTTAATTAATGCTTTTAATGCGCCATATACTTTAAATACTTTAGCTACCTCTTTATCACTAAATTTGCCCATTAATTCTCTTAATATTTTGTCATTGCTTGAGAAGTTAGTAACAACTTCCATTAAGAATTCATCCATCGGAATTGAAACTAATTCAACTCCATATTTATTCATTAGTTTTTCTTCATCAATGCTTGAGGCAATTAGCCAATCAGATGGTTCACCTATTACACCAAACTTTGTACCTTTTAATTGTTTTTTAGCAGATGCGACAGTTGATAAAAATTTTACTCTGTTTGCTACTTCTTCAATATCCCCATGAAGTATTTCACATACTTCATTATTATTTTTTAAGAATGTTGCGATTTCAAGTGCAGCAGCTAATGAATTATATTCACCAGTTGTTAATAAATAATATGGTCCTTCTAATTTTTCATAGGCTTTCTTAAATAAGCCCTCTGTACCACCACTTTTAACAAATATGAAATTAGCATCCATTTCTAAAGCAGTATTTAGTGTAACTTTTTTAAAAGTGATACCTGATAATTTACCTAATTTAGTTAAATAATTTCTGCCATCATTATTAATACTTTCTTGATTGTAGTTATCCGCAACGATATGATATACACCTATTTGCATATTTTTGCCCTCCCTTGGTTATTTTTATTATAACATCTTTTTGATTTGGTTTCAAGAAAAAATTACTTTTTGCCCCTTAATGCTTTCGCAATTTCCTTTTTTTCAATACTAATTCTATATGATTCTACTATTTTAGAAATAGTTTTATGATAGATAAAAGTATCATTTACTTTTTCTTCTAAAAACATAATAACTTTATCGCTATAGTTAATATAACATATTGATAAACACCAAGCAATCGCCATTTTTAGATAATAGTCTGTAATTATAACTTTATTCATAACTTCTTCTAATTTAGAAAAAACAACATCAATATAATTATCTTCTAAATAATATGCTAAAAACATTACTATTACAAATCTGTTAACATAAACTAAATCACTATCAAGTTTAGATAAGATATATGTCATCATTTTTTCTTTTTCTTTTTTTGTTATTTTAAGTGATGTTGCCAAAGTATCTGTTGTTGACCAATTATCAAGATATGGTAATACTTTATCAACATATTTAATTACTTCTTCTACGGGATATTTAAGCGATGTAACAACTAAAATATATAACATTATTTCTTCAAAGACTCTACTGTTACTTAAGTCTTGTTCTAAAAAAGAAACTAGCTCTTCTTTTTTACTAATTACTTCTTTTGCTAGAGATCTTAATACTGGTAATCTAACACCTACGATTGGCTTTTTTGATGTTGGAATTAAACTACTTGTAAACTTTAGATAGTTAGTGTCAGAAAGTTTCATTATTTTATCATAATACATAAATATCCTCCGATATAAAAAAATCGACCCATCAAGAGTCAATCGGTTTAGGGCAAATGCCCTATATATATAAACTAAAGGTTTCCCCTTAGGAGTTTTTCTGGAGCGGGTAACCGGGATCGAACCGGCATCTTCGCCATGGCAAGGCGGCATAATAGCCATTATACGATACCCGCAAAAAACAATGCAAACTTAATTTGCATAGGTATTATACCAAAAACAAATTAAGTTTGCAAGTATTTTAAACTATTAATTATTATATTGTCCAGGAATTACTGAGAATAATGTAATAGTATTACTATATTCACCATTAGAAATGATGATATCACAGCTTACAGCTGTACTATATAATGGTTGAACTTTAACACGACCATTATCTAATACGTATTCTAATGAATTAGATTTACCTAATACTTTATATCCACTGAAGTTTTTCATAAAGTTATATTCAGCTTCTACTAAGTATAAGAAGTGTTCATAATATAATTTATTATCACGCATTGTTTGTGGACAGTTTTTACCGCTGAAGAAGTGGTGAGGTTTAACTCTTGTTAAATCTAAATTATTTTCAATTAATAATTTACCAACTAAGTTAGCAGTTTTTTGCCATGTCATATAAAGGTCAGAACCAATATTTACGCAAGTTTCAATACCAATACTGTTGTTGTTACCACCATAGTTAGAAACTCTTTCATATGTACTACTGTACCATGTCTTACCTAAATAATAGTAACCATCTTCACCCACTTCATAACGAATACCACAGTCATTAATTCTATTATTAGGAACGATTTGTCCATTATCACGAGGTGCTTGTAATCCTGTATCATTACCATTGATTAAGAAATTACCAGTTACTTGGTCAATTGTAATTTCAATATCAGTTGTCGGTAATACTTTAACATTAGTTTTTAATAATCCAAATGCAACACTAGTTCCATCACCAGCATGATATGCAACTTCATCATCTGGAATATGATGATAGATACCATCATTAGCAGCAGTATAATGCCATGATGTTCCTCCACCACCTTGTTGAACATAATTAGCATGAGCTAAACCATTTGCGCTTTCTGCACTTGAAGCAGTGTCATGAACTGTAATATATTCAACACTTGTTTTCTTAGTACCAGGTCTGTTATCTTGAGATAAATCAACCATAGCTTCGATAATTGGATTATCATATAAATATAATTTAGATACACTTGAATATATATCATGTTTATAAGTAAATTGGTAACCAGTTACATGAATAGCATTTTGAATATAGATATTAGCATTACTTTGTTCTAATACATATTTAGTAACTTCATCAATTTCATCTAGAACTGTAACACCAACTGTCATTGATAATTCAGTGCCTTCAGCAGTCGCTGTAATATATGCGATACCTTCTTTAAGACCAGTTACTCTACCATTGTCAACTGTAGCAACACTTTCATCAGATGATGTCCAAATAATATCTTTTACTTCATCAGTTCCTTCTAATGTCGCATTTAACATAATATCATAACTTGTTTGTACCCATGAATAATTTTCATATCTAACTTCAACACGTTTTGCTACATCAACTTCAACGTCAAATTTAGCAGCTAGTTTATCATTATGTTTGAAATATGCTTCCACTTGTACAACACCTTTCTTTAATCCTTCCATCATGCCATCTTCAGTAAATCTAAGAACAGCTTCGTTACTTGATACAAAGTATAATTCAGTCACATTACTACGAGCAGGATAGAATGAAATTGGTAATTCTGAAATTGCATATAAATCAGCATGTACTGTGCCATCAACATATGCATAAAGAGGATAAATTAAATTTTCTTGAACTACTTCATTGTATAAAGGAGTTGCAACTAATCTTTCTTGAGGTTCTTGAACTACTTCATATCCGTCATGAGTTATCTTAAATGATCCATCACTTATATTATGATAAATGTCAACATTACTTGATAAACCTTTATTATTTAAATTAATTTCAGCTTCAACATCATTAAAATCATTGTAAGAAATAGCTAATGATGTATATTGATTTTCAATAGCATCAGATAGATTAGCTTCTAATTTTATTCCTGTGCCAACTAAACCAAATGTGTTATATAAAACATTAATATTTGTTACTAGTTGTGTAGGAGCATAATTACTTACTAATATAGCTGTACCACTAACATTTATAAATTCATTACGGTTAACAAATAATTCTTCTGTATCAGCTTCATAGATTTCAATTGCATTTGAATAAACATCTTTGAAGATATTATCAGTAATTTCTACAATACCTAATAATGTAGTAACTACTATTGCTCTACTTACAGCTGTTACTGTGTTATTTGTAAATACTAAGCCATCAATTTGTGATGATTGTAGTGCGATATCTTGAATAAATGTATTACCAGTAACAACTAGATTTGATCCATTAGCATTAATACCAGGAAGTACATTGTTACCTAATTCAACATTAGATGCTCTAACGATAACAATTTCGGTAAAATCAAAGCCAAATACTTTCGCACCATTACCAGAAATAGTTACAGAACCAACTTTAACAGATGCTTTTCTATATGCTAGTGAAGATATATTAGCATTATCAGTAACTAAAGTAATTGCTTTTGAAATAGTAAAGACTTCATTTGAATAATCACCAGCAGCTACATAAATTGTATCACCATCTTGCGCAGCAGATATAGCAGATGCAATTGTTTGATAACTAGATGGATTAGATTTGTCAACAACTAAGTAATTTGGTTCTTGTTCTACTTCGAATGGATTTGTATATTCATTCCAATTAACAACAGAAACTTTAGTACCAGCTTTTATTGAGCTTGCAGGAGCTAAGAAATTATTTGTGATTGATGAAGCATCTAAATTCTTTGTACTATATAATACTTCACCAGGTAATAAAGTAATTTTACCAGCTTGTTTATGAACCGCAACAACAGCGCCATCTCTAATTACAACTGCACTATTGCCAAAGTATGATTGACCTAATTTATCTTTAGCTTCCGCGAAATTAATTGTTAATTTTTCATTTGTGTCATTAATTACAACAGTTGCATATAATGGGTTAGCAATTGTTGCTTGTGCTAATTCTTCGGCTGATTCGATTTCAAATACATTACCAGCAAGAATAAACATATTGTAAAGACCATAACTTAATGTATATCCGCTCCAACCTAAAGTTGTACTTGTACCAGCTTCATCACTACTTAAAGTTCTTGCGTCATTATTGTAGAATAAACCTTTTTGATTATTTACTAATACACCAAAATCAATTGATAATTCTTTTGTTAATGTTACAAGACCACTTGTTAATGTGAATACCACATTTCTCTTTGCAGGATTTAACATTAATTTATTATGTTGTCCAGTTGCTAAATCATGAATACTTGAATCTTGACCTGCTCCATATTCCCAAGAAGATGTAGCGTTCTCTAATGAAGTTTGAGCAAATTCAAAATCAAATAAAATTTGTAATGGAGTTGCATTTACAATTGATTCTAATTCATTTTCTAATTCAGATAATGTATGAGCACTATTACCATAATATTCATTAGCAGCCATAATAGCTTTTTCTAATTTTGCGTATGCTTCAGCACTTAAATGTACTTTAGCAGTTTCATCAAGTTTTAAATATGCATCTAATGTACTCTTAACAACTTCTGCTTGAGCATCTGCACTAATTGTTTCAGGTAATAATTTTACAACAGCTTCAAAGTCTCTAATGATTTCTTTTATATTTTGAACTGTTGATTGTAATGTAGCAACTTTCTTTAAAATGCTATTTAAAGTAGATGCTTTTTTAACTAAGCCTTTAGCTTGTTCATTCATTGCATCATATTTAGCACTAACTTCAAGAATAGTTAATACATCTGTATAAACAGGTACAGTTGGTAAACTTAAAATTAAAGCATCCATTTCTGAAGCATCAGCTTTATCTACTTCATATTGTGCAAGAGCTGCAGCAAGTTCTGCTTCTTTTGCTTCTAGAACACTAAGTTTTGTTACTAAATTACGAACATCATAATCACTAGTACGATATAAATCTCTTGTGGCTTTAACTAGTTTTTCATCACTGTATTTGATTACTTGTGGTAATGCAGAAATTGTAGCATCAATAATAGACGCTTTTAATAGTTCTGCTTTTTCAACTAAAATTAAAGCTTGACTTTCTAATGTTGCAAGTTGTGAAAGTAATTCATTTGCTTTAGCAATATGCGCACTTGGTTCTAATTCTTCTGAAAGTAATGCATCAACTGCTTCATCAAATTTCTTAGCAGCTTCTACGTTAGCAAGTTCTTCAGCAGATAAAGTTACCACAACTTTAGCAACTGCAACATATTCACCATATGTAGCAGTGATTGTTACTTCACCAGGTTTAACAGCAATTAATCTAGTACCGCTAACTTTAGCAATTGCTTTATCACTAGATGCAAAAGATACATCTTCTAAAGCAATTCCATTTTCTAAAGTCATCTCGATATAGATAGAATCACCTTTATTTAATTCATAAGTAGATTCTTTAAATAAGAATCCTTCGTTAATTTTAACACTAACATTGACTACAGCACTTAAATTTAATCCAGCATGAGTAGCAGTTAAAGTTGAATACCCTTTTTTAAGAGCAGTTATATTTAATCCACTAACTTCTAAAACTTCAGGATTAGATGCAGTTAAAACAACATCAGCTAGATTAACATCAGAACTAACAGTTAAATTAACAGTCTTTGTTTGACCAACAAAAAGTTCATAACTTGGATCAGCAAATTTTAATGATGATTGTGTAGCAGGAGTAGTTCCACATGCACTAACAACAACTAAAACAAATACTAATACTAAGCTATATAAACTTCTAAATAATATATTTTTAGTTTTCATAATCCACCTCTTTCATGCATATTATACCACTTATGAAAACGTTTTGCAAATATTTCGTTATTAAAATAATTTCAGAGTTAAAATCAGTTTAAAAATGAATTATTAAAAAAAGTAACCAAAACATTTGTTAAACAAATTTTTCCTATCAATTTATATAAAATAAAAAAAGAGGATTTAACCTCTTTTTAAAATAAGTGAACAAAAATTACTTTTAATGACTTGTTGTATATTTAGCTGTATGGATTCTAGTTTCTTCTTTTGATTCAGTAGTTTCAAAATATTCTCTAGCAGCTTCTACTATTATAAATAAGCTACTTATCCATAAGATCGTTGTACCAATACCACCTAAAACTAGGTATGGTATGGTCCACATTTGACCAATTAAGAAACCACATACTACATATTCAACTAAACCAACTAACATCATAACTCCACCTACTAAAGGCGAATAGTATGCTACTGCAGAAGCTATTACACCAATAACTCCACCAGCAATTGCCATTACCGCAATCACGATACTCATAGCACCAAAATCGAATCTATATCCATTAAACCATGCTCCGCCTAATGCAAAATATGCAACTGCGAAACAAGATATTAGATTTAAAATAGCGCCTATTACGCCTAAAACAAATGGGAATTTATTTCTTTTATATTTCATATATTCCTCCTATTTTTGTTCAATATATTTTGTGCTAAGAATTTTAATAAATACATTAAACCTTTTTTTGGTAAATAAAAAAGTTCCCTTTCGGGAACTTATACTGCTTATTAAATTTTTTATCTGTTGTAGAATTCAACGATAAGATTTTCACGAACATCAGTTAAGATTTCGCTTCTTTCAGGATAGCGAACAAATGTACCTGTTTGTGAATTTTCTTCGAAAGAAACAAATGGAACTCTAGATACAGTTGCTTCTAATGCATCTTTAACGATTTGTAATCCTTTTGAAGATTGTTTTAAACTAATTTGTTGACCAGGTTTAACTAAGATAGAAGCGATATCAGCTTTTTTACCATCTAGTAAAACGTGACCATGGTTTACTAATTGACGAGCTTGACGACGAGTAGTCGCAAATCCTAAACGATATACAAGGTTATCTAATCTTGATTCTAATAAGAATAAGAAGTTATCCCCTTGTTTACCAGGTAATTTAGCAGCTTTATCAAATAAAGTTCTAAATTGTTTTTCGTTAACACCATATGTGAAACGAACTTTTTGTTTTTCTTGAAGTTGTAACCCATATTCAGAAAGTTTTGCACGACGTTGACCATGTTGTCCTGGTGCATATGGGCGTTTTTGTAATTCTTTACCATTTTCTAAAATAGAAAATTTTAATCTTCTTGATTGTTTCCAAGAAGGTCCTGTGTAACGTGCCATGTTATTTTCTCCTTTAATATATATTTTTTTGTGGATAAAAATATTCAACTTCTTTTAAATGCATAGACCATCTTATTGTTTTCTCCTAAGCAGCGAGGATACTAACATCCTAAAGTGATAATCTAAAATCAAATAATGGTTGAATGCTGCCTTTATCGCACCTATAATATTATACTCTTTTTTAATCAAAAAGTCAAATGATATGAGTATTATTGATAATCTTCTTTAATTACCCTAATTACTTCTTCTGCCATCTTTTCCATCCCCGCTTTATTCGGATGAACAGAATCTCCTAAGTATGTGTTTGCATTATCGTAATTAATTATACTAGCAAGTTCTATTACTTTACAATTATTATTAACAGCTATATTTCTAATTATTTCATTATAATCATTTAAACGTTCTTCTATTGTTGCATTTTGCACATCAGCAGTAAGTGTACATAAATATATTTTAGTATTTGGACTAATTTGTTTTACTAAATTAATCATTGTTTGATATGCTCTTTGAAATTCGTCATTTTTAACTGCGTAACTACAGTCATTAGCTCCTATTAAAATAACTAATACATCAGGTTTTTGTGATTCTTGATTAATTATGTTTTTAACTCTATTTAAGCTACTTGCGCTAGAAGCAGCACCGCCTGATACTTTTGATCCGCTATATGAATTATTCATACAAAGTTTAGCATTAAGTCCTGTAATTACTTTATGCCACCATGTATCTTCTACATTCATAACATCATTATGAATATATGGATAAAAACATGCATATCCATCAGGAATATATCCTAAATATGTTGATATACTATCACCGATAAACGAAATATATGTATTTTCTAAAGTTGCTTTTTCCCATTTAGCATATAAAGTTAAAGCACCTGTATTAGTTTTTTCTATTTGTTTAATTGATTCATTTGTAAATTCCGCATTATCATAGAAGCCTCTAAAATAATATCCATCTTTAACCGGATCAACAAGCTGATATTCTTTACTAGGTATATATCTAGTTGGGGCATCACTCGGTAAAACCCCTCCATCTAAATAATATATGATATCTTCATATGGAGCAACATCTTGCCATTTAGCATATAAAGTAATATGTCTATTATTTGTTAAAGGTAGTTTTTCATATACATTACCTTCAAAACTTTCATTATCATACCAACCTAAAAACTTATGATATTCTTTTTCAGGAGCTACTAGTGGTGTATCATAACCAAAGATATGTTCTCTTGGATATTCAGCACTGAAATTACCACCATCTAAATCATAATATATTTGATACTTTTTACCTATTCTTTCCCAATTAGCATATATAGTTATTGTTCTATCGAAAAGGTAATCACTTGTGATAATTGTTCCATCTTCTAAAGTCCAGTTTAAAAATATATAGTTTTCTTTTTGTGGACTTGGTAAATTAATTGTCCCCACTTCATATTCTATGGGTAACTCCTCTGTAAAAATACCACCATATGTCTCATAATAAATAGTTATTTTTGTTTTTTCCTCTTGTTGTTTTGTACCACAACCAGAGACGAATATTAAAAAGAAAAGAATCAATAATGATATAACTTTTTTCATAAATACTCCTTTTTAAAAATTGGGAATAAATCTATTTGATTTACTCCCAATATTCTATTATTTAATATAGTCAAGAGCGATTTGTGCAAAATATACAAAATCACTTGCTACTAAACTAGCCCCACCAATTAATGCTCCATCGATATCAGGTTGTTGCATTAACTCAGCGATATTACCAGTTTTAACACTTCCACCATATTGAACACGCATTGCTTCAGATACTTCTTCACCATATAATTCTTTAACAAGACTACGGATATACCCACAAGTTTCATTAGCCATTTCAGGAGTAGCAGTTTTACCAGTACCGATTGCCCAGATTGGTTCATAAGCAATAA
This sequence comes from Bacilli bacterium, assembly GCA_017411715.1. Taxonomy (GTDB): domain Bacteria; phylum Bacillota_I; class Bacilli_A; order ML615J-28; family CAG-313; genus UMGS1109. Next base: position 111,478 of record JAFQPO010000009.1, read on the forward strand.
CTAATTCTTTAACTTGTTCAGCAGTTAATCCTTCTAAATCTTTAAGAATTTGTTCTTTAATTACGGCTTCAGTTTGACCAGATTCACGTTCTTCTAAATGTTCACCTACACATAAAATTGGTACTAAACCATGTTTATATGCGGCATGTAGTTTTTTATTAACTGATTCATCAGTTTCATTAAACATCGCACGACGTTCACTATGTCCAATGATTACATATGTTACACCTAAAGATGTAAGCATTGCTGGAGCAACTTCACCAGTGAAAGCTCCGCATTCTTCAAAGTGCATATTTTGAGCGCCAATTCTTAAATTTTCACCTTGACGTTTAACAAGACATCTTAATACTGGAAATGGTGCACAGATTACTGTATCAACATCTTCTAATGAAGGCATACGATTATTTACTTGATAAATGAAATCTAATGCTTCATCTCTAGTTTTAAACATTTTCCAGTTACCAGCGATAATAGGTTTTCTCATGTTTAGACCTTCCTTATTTTTCATTTAAGCAAGCTACACCTGGTAATGATTTACCTTCTAAGTATTCTAAGCTTGCTCCACCACCTGTAGAAATGTGGCTGAATTTTTCTTGATATCCTAAATTAATTGCAGCTGATGCAGAATCACCACCACCAATAATTGTAGTAGCACCTTCTAACCCTGCTAACATTTCACAAACACCGATTGTTCCTTTTGCGAAACGTTCAAATTCGAATACACCCATAGGGCCATTCCATACAACAGTTTTAGCACCTTCTAATTCTTTTGCGAATAATTCAAGAGTAGCAGGACCTACGTCAAGACCCATTTCATCATCTTGGATTTCAGATGTTAAAGAAACACGTGCTTCAGCGTCTTCAGCAAATTCTTTAGTAACAACTGTATCTTGAGGTAAGATTAATTTACCTTGTGCTTTTTCTAATAAGCTTTTTGCGAATTCTACGAAATCATCTTCGCATTTTGATAAACCAACATTTTTACCTTGTGCTTTATAGAATGTATATGCCATAGCACCACCGATAACAACTTTATCAGCTTTAGTTAATAAGTTTTCAATAACAGAAATTTTATCAGATACTTTAGCTCCACCTAAAATAGCAACAAATGGACGAACTGGATTATCTACAGCTTCACCAATAAATTTAATTTCTTTTTCTAATAAGAAACCAGCAACGCTATCTTTGATATTTGATGCAATACCAACGTTAGATGCATGTGCACGGTGTGCAGTACCAAATGCGTCATTTACAAATACGTCACCTAAACTTGCCCAATAAGCACCAAGTTCTGGATCATTTTTAGATTCTTTTTTACCTTCGATATCTTCGAAACGAGTGTTTTCAAACATAACAATTTCTGATTCTTTCATTTCATTAATTGCTTGTTCTAATTCTGCACCTCTAGTTTGTGCAATAAATGTAACTGGTTGATTTAATAATTCAGCAAGTCTTTTTGCAACAGGTGCAAGTGAAGATTTAGCTTTATCTTCTTCAGTTTTAACACGACCTAAGTGAGAGAATAAAATAACTTTAGCTTTTTGTTCTAAAGCATATTTAATTGTAGGAAGAGCTTGAACGATACGATTATCGTCTGTAATAACTCCTTCTTTCATAGGCACGTTAAAGTCAACTCTCATTAAGACTTTTTTGCCAGTTAATTGAATGTCTTTGATACTCTTTTTTGCCATAATATTTACCTTTCTTTCTATTATTCTATCTTATATATTCTACCTCATAAATCGTTTTTTTGCAAGTAAAATGTATGTATCATAATTTATTCAAAAGAATGATTGCTTTTTTATAATAAGATTTTATCTTTCGGTAAGCTATATTCAAAACTATTTTTTCATTGTTTACAAAAGTTATGTAAGTAGATTTATCATTTCCTTCCATGTTAACAATGTTTTTAACATTAATAAAATAATTATTGTTATCTTTAAGTGCGTTGATATAAAACAACACTAAATCATTATTAACATATATTGGTGTATGTTTGATCCAGCCGTATTTTCTTTTAACTGCTTTTATTCTTCCATCTAATGTTGATAAGTTCTCTATGCATAACTCTTCTATATATCTTTTCCATGAGATATTAATTTTCGAAATAGTATTTGACAAAACATATATTTCATTATTATTTTCAACTTTTATATAAAATATTTTTTCTTTCATATCCCCTCAATAAGAAAACCACGAGATAATCTCGCGGTTTAATTCTAATTATTCAATTGAATTGAACTATTCAGCAACTTCTTCAACAAGAGCTTCTGCAGCTTGTTCTTCAACTACTTCTTGAGCTTCTTCTACTACTTCTTCTTGAGTTTCTTCAACTACTTCTTCTTGAGCTTCTTCTTGAAGTTGTTTACGTTTGTTTTCTGGTTTAATACGAAGTTCAGTTTCTAAATCGAAGAAATGACATTTGTTCATATCTAAAGCCATTTCAAACATATCATTTGTATAGACGTCAACTCTAGCTTTAACTTTAGCAATAACCATTTGGCCAGAAACGTCACTACCAGGGAATTTAACAGTGATTTGAGATTCAGCACCTAATAATTCAGATACTTCAACTTTAGCAGTTACTTTAGTACCAGGGTTTGCTTCGATGAATTCAGGTTCATCATGGCAATCTTCTGGACGAATACCTAATAATACTTTTTCACCGATATATCCACGTTGTTTTAATAATTCAACTTTTTCTTCAGGAACTTGAATTCTAAATACACCATGTTTATGAGTACCACATTCAAATACACCTGCTTCATTAACTGTACCTTCAATGAAGTTCATTGGAGGAGTACCGATAAATCCACCTACGAATACGTTGTCTGGATTGTCATAGATTTCTTTTGGTGCACCAATTTGTTGAATCCATCCGTCTTTCATAACAACGATTCTTGAAGCCATTGTCATCGCTTCAATTTGGTCATGGGTAACGTAAATTGTAGTTGTTCCTAAGCTTTCATGTAATTTAATTAATTCAGATCTCATTTGTACACGTAATTTAGCATCTAGGTTAGATAGAGGTTCGTCCATTAAGAATACTTTTGCGTCACGAACGATAGCACGACCTAAAGCAACACGTTGACGTTGCCCCCCTGATAACGCTGCAGGTTTACGATCTAAATAAGGTTTTAATCCTAGTGTTTCAGCAGCAGCTTGAACACGACGGTCGATTTCAGTACGAGAGAATTTACGTAATTTTAAACCGAATGCCATGTTATCATAAACTGTCATATGTGGATATAGAGCGTATGATTGGAAAACCATCGCAATGTTACGATCTTTTGGCGCAACGTCATTCATGATTTCGCCATCGATTGTTAATTGTCCACTTGTAATTTCTTCAAGACCAGCAACCATTCTTAGTGTAGTTGATTTACCACATCCAGAAGGTCCTACGAAAACAATGAATTCACGGTCTCTGATTTTTAAATTAAAATCAAAAACGGCTTGAACATTGTTACTATAAATTTTATTAATATGTTTAAGTTCTACAGTTGCCATATATTTTCTCCTTTATTTTTAAATGCACATATATTATATCACAAATTAACAAACAAAAAAATAGGCAAAGTGCACAAAAATACTTTACCTATTCAACTTCTTTTAATATTAACATTAGTAATGCTGATGCCTGCATAAATTCTTGAACATCAATATTTAACATATATGATATTTGATTAAGCTTATTAATTAAGCTATTACGATGCATGTATATTTTTTTTGCGGTTGCTGAAACATTTAAATTGTTGATAAAGAATGCATGTAATATTTCTAAGTTACCTTGCTTTTGTTTAAGACTTCTTAATAGAGATGTTTTAATAAAATCCAAAAGATTCATATTTTGACTTTTAACAAGTTTATATATTACATCAGTTACATTTGTATTTAATTTTTTATGATTCTCATTAATTATCTTTTCAACTACATATATGATATATTCACATACATTACTTCCTAAAGTATTACTATCTACCCACATACCATCATGAATATGTAAATCAATTAATAACTCTTCTTTAATAGTATCAAATAAATCTTTAACTGAAATATCTAAATTATCAAAATAAAATGCAATATAGCTATCTTTGTAAACAATAATTTGAATATCTTGATATACATCATTTAACATTTTTAAGATATCATCTACATATTGATTATTATTAAAAATAAAAAATTTAGCTTTTTTCTTAAATGGATATTTTTGATTCTCAATTAAATATTTATAAAGCAATGAATCCTCACATTTATTTATAAGAAAATTAAAATGATTAGCATTATTATTCTTACACACATCTATCACCTATATATATTTTATCAAAAAAACTTAACTATTGCAAATTAAAAAGATTAGATATTACATATTTTTACAAAGTTTATTAACAACATTTGTTATACTTTTTAATGGAGGTGCAATTATGAATCAAATATCATCTTATGAATTATTTGATATATATCAAACAAAATCTAATTACCGTATAATTGATGTCAGAGATCCCCATGAATTCGATCAATATCACATCAAAGATTCAATCAATATTCCTTTAAGTTTATTACTTAACAAGCACAATCTTTTTATGAACAAAAATAAACATTATTATGTTATTTGTAAAAGTGGTTCTAGAAGTAGTACTGCTTGTCAATATTTAACTAATTTTGGATATAATGTAACAAATGTTGTTGGTGGAATAGAAAGATGGCCAGGAGCATGTGTTAGAACTAAAAGATATTAAAAGGCGCATTAATTTGCGCCTTTTATACATATTTAATTTTAAGTACAATTAATGTCATATCATCTTTAACTTTCAAATGAGCATTCATCGCATAGTTGATTAATTCATACGCTATTTTTTGTGGCGCATTGTGTCTAATTGATCTAATAAATGATTCAAGTGATTCTTTTACTTCAATGTTTTCGAATATTCCATCACTACTCATTAATATTAAATCGCCATCCTCCACTTTATAATCATAGTTCTCTAACGCATCATCTATACCAAATGGTAAATTTTTATTAAAGATAGGTTCAATTAAACCACTCTTTTTAACTATGTACGATGTTGTACCTCCCATTTTATAAAACCTTGCGTTTAGTGTATATCTGTTAATTTCTAATAAATCAAGGGTTGCATATCTTTCTAAATAATCTTGAATTACATAAAATGAATTTAATATTTCTAAAGCTGTTGAAGAATCGATATCTAAAGCTAAAACATCTTCTACTAAATTAAGGGTCATATTACTTTCACAAAAAGCACTATATCCTTTGCCCATGCCATCAGATATTGCGCTGATGAATTTCCCATTACTAAGTTCCTTTATTAAATAATTGTCTCCACATATATTATTGCCATCTGATGATAGTGCACCAAAGCCATATAATATATCAAGTTTAATCTCAGGAATTACTTTAATGTATGTTGTGTGTTCAAGTGTTTTATCATATGTAACACTTGCTCTTGAAGGAAGTAACATATCGCCAATATATTTAACTTGATCTTTTAAACCATCAAAATCATAATCTTTAATTCCTATTTCAAATAGATAATCTTGTTCAAAGGCTTTAACAACATTAAAATAACTTATATCAAAACCATATGCTTGAAGTCTATTTTTAAATTCTAACCAGCTATTAACATCCATTTCACTTTTAGATACCATATCTACTGCGTATTTTCTTAAAGCTCCTGCTACACCTAAAATTTGACCAATTAATGCATTGTTATTTCTAGATGGTGTTTTATAGTCTATTTGTTCACTAAGTTTTCTAGTAGTATAATCTAGTTCTTTAAATTTAACACAATTTCTTGAGAATTCTTTAAATGTTAAGGGTTCTTTTTCACCTCTTAAAAGCAAGTATCTTAAAAAGATATATATATTAGCACGATATTCATTAAAACATTCTTTTTGTTTAGGGCATTTAGTACAGTGACTTTGGACAAGTATTTTAATACCATCACTTATTTTTTCATTATATTCTTGTGGTGTTTTAAAACTTTGAGCAAACTTATCTAAAAACTGCGCAAATGATAATACTTCATTACTAACCTTATCTAATGTTTTATCATAGAAGTTATCTTTAATTACTTCTTTAGTCATGTTAGTTTTGATAACAAATGGTTTAAGTATTTCAAAGATAATACTTGTAGCCATAATTAAAATTAAATATCCATCAACAAAACTTGTATTAGCTAAAATTATTAAGACAGAAAAAATATTTGCGATTACCAAAGGATAAACAAAAGGTAAATAATATATTGAAGCTATAAAAGGTAAAAACAACATTTCTTTAATGCCAAAATAAAATACCCCTATACACATTGTCATAATTCCATATAAAGATGCATATATATTTTTATAAGAAGCAGAAAAATACATTGAAAAATATACTCCTACAATAAACCCTAAGTTTAAATTAAATACATATATTTTTGATGCGGAAATAAATGTAATAAAAGCAATTAATATTTCAGTATAAGCTGAATTAATTAAAGAACTATTATATTTAAGTGATGCTATTAGATTCTTTTCTAAATAAAAGTATAACGCCACACTAATTAATAACATGATTAAAAATCTAATAATGTTATTAAAACCATGATATAAAAGTACCCAAGAAAAAACATTTAATAATATAACAAATCCATAAATATATATACCTTTAGATATTTTATTCATAATCCAAAGTATTAATAATATTACAACCATTAATATCAAGTAATAAATAATATAATTAAACTGGGTAAAGATTACTAAACTTATTGTACTAGTAGGTAAAAAGTAATATATATTTTTGATGTCTCTAATTAAGTAATATAAAAGTATTGGTATGTAAAGAGAAAAGCCAATATCAAAATTTAAAGATAAAATAAGAAAGAAAGCTATTATTAACATATTTATTTTTTTATACATTGTATCACCCAAGATATTATATCTAAGTAAAAATAAAATATTTGTCTAAAAAAAGAATAGGCACAAAATATGTGCCTATTTTTGCTTTCTTAATGATAATTTATAACCTAGCCAAAAGACTGTGCCTGCTAAATTTATAGCTAAATAATATGATATATAACCTATAGTAAAATTAGTATACCTAATTACATCATCAAAAACATATAGTGTACTTTCATAATAAGGGCTAATTTGTAATGCTGTTATCTCGTATCCTTTTGGGCCAAGCGTGTAATAGCCGACGATATTAAATATTAATGCTAATATAAATATAACTGCACAAACAATTGCGCCACCATATAATTCTTTATAGCTTGATCCAAACTTTTGCCACACACCTATAAATACACCAATTATACCTTGTAATCCATGCCAAAATGATGTGTGAATTACCATTGATAAATTGCTTGAAAATATAACATCTGGGAAAAACAATACTCCAAGACCTGCTGCAGCTCCTTGTGTTGCCATAAAAAAGTAACATGCTCTTTTTATTTTACCTTTTTTTAAAAATGGTGTAAATAGTGCTAAAAACATTGGAACCGAACAAAACTGATATGGAAAATATGTCCAACCGTAAGTTCCTCCATTATAGATGAAAGTATGAAAGCATTGTTTATATGTTTCAATTATTATTAAAAACACACCTACACTAAATACTATTAAATCACCTTGTTTATCATTTACTTTTTTAGCTGCCTTTATAGCTATCAAAACGCCCATAAAAACAAGGATCAAAACAAGAATATGAACTAGACTCCATGCTTTTGGTTTTTCAATAATAACATGCGTCCATTCTAAAAATTTCATTTCTTCTCCCCAATATTTTGTTTAGGACTAAGTCTTTTAACAACATCTATTCTAGGTATCATAATTAAATGCTTACAAGTAGTGCACTCTAATTTAAAGTCAACACCTGTTCTTTTAACTAGCCATTCGTATCCACCACATGGATGTGGTTTTTTAAATCGAATAACATCGCCTAATTGTACTGTAGTTATATCCATTTTATTCACTTACCTTCTTATTAGTAACAACTAATTGTTGATAAGGGATTTCAATACCATTTTCATCAAAGATTTCTTTAATTAATTTTAGCATTTCACGTTGTACACTATAATGGCATTCACTTTCAGTTGTTGCGTTAATTGTTAAAGAAACACCAGATGAGGCTAGTTCACTAACACCAACTACTTTAGGTGCTGTGATTAAATGTTCTGTTTCTTTCATTCTAGTAATTAAATTTTCATTAATTAATTTAATAGCTTCATCAATATTAGCTTCATATGCAATTTGTACCACAACGGACGCAACACTAATATCTAGAGAATAATTAATAAGTTCATTAATATTACCATTTGCGATAATCTGAACTTCACCTTTCCAGTTTTTAATGCGAGTTGTTTTTAATCCAATATCAATAACTTCACCTTTGAATCCTGATGCTTCTATTACATCTCCAACATCAAAATGTCTTTCAAATATAATAAATACACCACTAATAAAGTCATTAATTAATTTTTGAGCACCTAACCCAATAACAACAGACGCAATACCAAGACCAGCTAGCATTGGTCCAATATCTACACCCCAAATGGCTAAAATAATAATTGCGTCAATTATATATACACAATATCTTAAGAAACTAATTGCAACTTTCGATAAAGTCTTTCTTCTTTTTTCTGCTGATTTTGTAATTTTTGGAATTGGTCTTCCTACAATTATTTTAATCGTATTAAATATTGTAACACTAACTAGAATCACCGCAATAGAATACATTATTCTTGCAGATTCATTAACAAAAGTATTGATTACATTTTCCTTAATAGTATTAAAATTGAAATTACCAGAAAAATATAATACTAAAAATAAAGCTCCCAATAAAAATAATAAATTAGTTGTGACATTAATAACAATTGCTTTTTTTCCTGTAATATTTTTAAAAGCATGTCCTTTAAGATACATAAGCACGAAATACAATACTAATACACAACTACAAATAATAATTGAATTTGCTTCTGGAGCAGCTAACCCTACTAACATTTTTACCTCCTATTTATTTAAAATTTCATTTGCTAACTCACGATATTCCTTTGAACCACGTGAATTAAAAGAAAACTGAATAACTGTTTTACCATGCATTGGTGCTTCTTGAATATGGCTTGATGAAGTAATAATTGTTTTAAAAGTTTTATTAGGAAACATAAATTCTACTTTTTCAATTATTTTATAACCAAAAGTATTTCTATTATCAAGCTTAGTTAAAAGTATTCCTTCGATATCGATTGGTTTATTCTTTTGAACTTCATCAATTTTTTGAACCATTTGTGTTAAAGCATCATATGCATAAAAACTGCATTCAACCGGTATGATTACCGAATCACTTGCGTATAACGCATTATCAACTATTAATCCTAGTGATGGTGGACAATCTATTAAAATATAATCGTATTGTTCCTTTATTTTTTTGAGATTACTATCTAGTGTATAGATTCTATCACTAGTTTTTGGAAGAACTTCTTCTAAACTAGCAAGTTTAATTGAAGCGGGAATAATTTCTAAATTTCTAACAGTTGTTTTCATAATTGCTTTTTCAAGAATTTCAGTTGATAAAACATCAACAATGTCATACTTGACATCTTCTCTTGTTATCCCTAAACTGATTGTCGCGTTTGCTTGTTGATCGAAATCGACAATTAGAATTTTTTTATCTTCTAATGCAAGTGATGCGCCTAAATTAATTGTAGTAGTAGTTTTACCTACACCACCTTTTTGATTAACAACTGCAATTATCTTTCCCATATTTCCTCCAACTATAATGGTTGATTTTTAATTTTTGAATACATTCTTGGATATAAGTTTGGTGTCGTATTAACTTTCATAATATCTATTACTGCATGTAATCCCATTTCATTTGGTAATTCATATTCATAAACTTTATTAACTTTACATCCTAATAGTTTTAAAGCATTTTTACTATCTTCAATTTCTTGTTTATAATTGCTACCTTTATAAGCATATATATGTCCGCCTTTTTTTACTAAAGGTGCAGTTAGTTCTAACAATATATTTAAAGCTGCAACAGCTCTAGATGTAGCAATATCAAAAAATTCTCGTTTTGTTTTTACAAAATCTTCTGCTCTTTCATTTGATGTAGTAACTAATTCTAGATTTAGTTCATTTATTACTTTATTCAAGAAAGTAACTCTTTTGTTACTTGGTTCAAGTAATGTAACATCTAATTTAGGATTTTGGATTTTAAGAACCATTCCTGGAAAACCAGCACCCGTTCCTACATCAACTAATTTCTTATTTTCTAATTCAACACCTAATTTAGATAAAATTAATGAATCATAAAAATGTTTAATATATGCTTCATTAAGTTCAGTAATTCTTGTTAAATTAACTTTTTCATTGTAATCAACTAATACTTGATAATATTTTTCTAATTGTTCTAATTGATTAGAAGTTAAATTAAATTCATCTAAGTATTTAACAGCTTCACTACTCACTTTGTTTCCTACTTTCTAAATATACAGATATAATCGCAATATCACTAGGATTAACGCCACTAATTCTTAATGCTTGTGACAAAGTTAAAGGTCTAACCTTGTTTAATTTTTCTCTAGCTTCACTTGCGATATTAGGTATTAAATTATAATCTATATCTTCTGGTATCTTACGCATTGACATTTTATTCATTCTTGTTGCGTCACGTCTTGCTTTTTGAATATACCCTTCATATTTAACTTCAATATCCATTTGTTCTACAAAATCATCATAGTCTAAATAATCAGGTAATTTTATTTCAATACCAGTCATATTAACAATATCTTGAAAACTAACTTCTGGTCTTTTCATTAAGTCAAGAGCATTAATACCATCTTTTAAGGTTGCAGATGATAGTTTTTCTAGATATTCATTTGTTTCTTTTTTAGGTGTTAGTTTTACTGTTTGTAATAACTCTTTAGTATTTTCAAGTAGTTCTAACTTTCCTAAATATTTATTATATCTTTCTTCTTTGACTAATCCAACTTCATAACCATATTTTGTTAGTCTTTGATCTGCATTATCGTGTCTTAATAATAATCGATATTCAGCACGTGATGTTAGCATACGATATGGATCAGATATACCTTTTGTGACAATATCATCAATTAATACACCGATATACGCTTCATCTCTGCCTAATATTAATGGTTCTTTGTTTCTTAATTTAAGTGATGCATTAATCCCTGCAATAAGTCCCTGTGCTGCAGCTTCTTCATAACCACTTGTTCCATTAACTTGCCCCGCAAAAAATAGATTTTCTACTTTCTTTGCTTCTAAAGAAGGTTTTAATTCGAGTGGATCAATCGCATCATATTCAATTGCATAAGCATATTTAACAACTTCAATATTTTCAAACCCTGGTAGTGTTTTAAGCATTTGATCTTGAACATATATAGGCATACTTGTAGAAAAGCCTTGGACATACGTTAGTTCATTATCTTTTGTTAGTGGTTCTAAGAATATTTGGTGTTGTTCTTTATCACTAAATCTAACTATTTTATCTTCAATTGATGGACAATATCTTGGCCCAATACCCTCAACAATTCCTGAATACATACTTGATTCATTCAAATGTTCTAAAATTACTTTTTTTGTTTCTGGAGTTGTATATGTTAAATAACATGGAATTTGTTTTTCAAAAGGTAACAACTCATCGTATTTACTTTCATATGAAAATGATACCTTTTTATCTGTACCTGGTTCTAATCGGCTCTTTGAAAAATCAATAGTTGAGGTTTTAATTCTTGCGGGCGTTCCTGTTTTTAATCTAACAAGATTTAATCCACACTTTGCTAGAGACTTAGATAAGCCATAATTTGTTGCTTCTCCATCAGGTCCGCTTGGGAAAGTTTCTTTTCCTCTAAGAATTCTTGAAGATAAAAATGTACCTGTTGCGATAATGACTACTTGGGTATCAATTATTTGTTTATCTTCTAAAATCACGCGTTTGATTTTGCCATCTTCTAAAACTAATTCATCTGCTAACGCTTCTTTAACTGTAACATTAGGTTCATTAAGTAAAAGATTTTTCATATATTCGATATATGCATCTTTATCAGATTGAACACGTAAAGCCCTTACTGCAGGACCTTTTGATAAATTTAACATCTTAAATTGCAAAGCGGTTTTATCAGCAGCCTTGCCCATTTCTCCACCTAATGCATCAATTTCTCTAACTAAAATTCCTTTAGCAGGTCCTCCAACAGATGGATTACAAGGCATATCACCAATACGATTAATATTACCACATAATAATAGCGTACTAAAACCAGTACGCGCACAAGCAAGTGTTGCTTCTATTCCAGCATGTCCTGCCCCTATAACAATAACGTCATATTTACTATTATTCATTAGAACACCCAGATTCCTATAACTACAATTAAAATTATAATAACTAGACCAATTGATAAGCCAATTAGCTTATCCATACTCTTACGATATTTTTCTTTTTGTTCTAGCTTTTTCTTTTGTTCGATTTCTTTTTCACGTTCTTTTGTCATTGGTAGGGGAGCCATACAAAAATCACAAGTTAAATTATCATATTTATTATCATTATGACATTTTGGACAAATCATTTATATCACCTTATTTCAGCTTATTATATCATAAACTTACTTTATTTTGCAATAAAGTAGTTTTTTATTTATTTTTGAAAAGAAAAAGGATTCAAATTGAATCCCTTATTTAACGATTTCACCAAATGTGCCAGGAGCAACAAGTCCCGCATTAGATTCATCAGTATCAATGTGCATTGCAAGTGCATATGTTGGACTAACTCTAACAATAACATCACCAAATACTAAGCTACGTCCATTTGATTTAACATTAACAGATACTACATCTTTATCTTTAACGCCAAGTTCTAAAGCATCTTCAGGTGTTGCATGAATATGACGTTTCGCAACAATTACACCTTCAGCGATTTCTACTTCACCACAAGGGCCAACAATTTTACAGCCTGGAGTTTCTTTTAAATCACCAGATTCTCTAACTGCGATTCCTAAACCAATACTACGAGCATCAGTTGCGCTTAATTCAACTTGAGTTTGTCCACGATAAGGGCCTAAAATTGATACGCCTGCGATTGATTTTTTAGGACCAACGATAGTAACACGTTCTTCACATGCATATTGACCAGGTTGTGATAAATCTTTTTTAGGTGTAAGTTTTGCTTCTTCACCAAATAATACTTTAAATGTTTCTTCAGAAACATGCACGTGACGTGCAGAAGTTTCAATTAAAAATTGTTTTGCCATACAATCCTCCAATAACTAAGTTATAACCATTATACTCCGAAAAACGATTTTAGTCAAATAAGGTGCAAAAGCAAAAAAGAAAATAAAGTTTTAAAAAATGGTATAATATATATACGAAATATTAATTCAAAGGAGCTATATATGAAATTAGGATTAATATCACTAGGCTGTGCTAAAAACTTAATTGATAGTGAATTATTTTTAGGACTAGCTAAAAAATATAATTTAGAAATTACAAACAAAATTAAAGATGCAGATGTCATTGTAGTTAATACATGTGGTTTTATTCTCCCTGCTAAAGAAGAATCACTAAACACTATCTTTGAAGTGCTAGAATATCAAAAATACAATAAAACAATTATTGTTATGGGATGTTTAGTTGAAAGATATCTTAATGACCTTAAACAAGAAATCCCCGAAGTTGATTATTTTATTCCTATTTCTCAATATGATGAATTAGATGTTGTTTTTAATTCTATCACTAAATCAAATGTTTCACATAAATTAGATTACAAAGAAAGATTACTATCAACTCCTAAAGGAACTGCCTATTTAAGAATTGGTGATGGGTGTAATAATAGATGTCACTATTGTGCAATTCCACTTATTAGAGGTAATTATCGTAGTAGATTAAAACAAGACATTATTGAAGAAGCAAAAATGCTTGCGGAAAAAGATGTTAAAGAAATTGTTTTAATAGCTCAAGATACTACTACTTATGGAAGTGATTTAGGAAATACAAATTTAGTTGACTTATTAAAATCTATCAAAGAACTTAATCTTTTTAAATTCATTAGAGTATTATATTTATATCCAGATGAAATAACTGACGAATTAATTGATTTAATGACAATGGATAATGAAAATGATAGTTCTTATATAGTGCCTTATTTTGATATTCCTATCCAACATTCAGAAACTAGACTTTTAAAACATATGAATAGACGTGGTACTAAAGAAGATATTGAATTAATCTTTGATAAAATTAAACAAAAAAACAAAGACGCTATTCTTAGAACTACTTTAATAACAGGCTATCCTAGTGAAACAGAAGAAGAGTTTGACGCAATGCTTAAGTTTGTAAATAAACATTCTATTAATCATTTAGGTTGTTTTGCATATTCTGAAGAAGAAGGAACTATTGGAGCAGGCTTACCTTTTCAAATAAATGAAAAAGTAAGAACAGACCGCGCAAATGCTATTATGCAATTACAACAAGAAAAATCTCTTCAATTAAATAAACAAAGGATTGGAAAAGAATATTTTGCTTTAGTTGAAAAATATGATCCAGCAGAAAATATTTATCAAGCTAGAACTTATGCAGAAGCACCAGAAGGTGATGATGGTTATGTTCTAATAAAAAATGAAAATCTGGTTCTTGGAGAAATAATTAAATTAAAAATCATTAATGCTTCTTATTATGATCTTGAAGCAATTGTAATTAGAAAAGAGGAAAATTAACTTTTTCCTCTTTTTTTGCTAATTAATTTTTTCCTATTTCATTTTAATTAATCCCCATAAAATCTCAACCATTGCCCATGTATCTTGACAACAATATTCCCTTAATGACAAGTAATTTTGGGCATATTCTTCAGGGGTAAATGTAGGTAAAAGACTATAAACAAGAACCGCTTCAGTACCGTTTTTAACCTCTAAATCCGCATAAGAAAGGTTCGTAAAAATAGGTAAAACTTTCTTAATTGAGAAAGATCCGCGCATGTTTGGATGGTAATAATTATACATTTTTGCGTGTTCTTCTGCTTCTTTTTTATCATATTTTTGGGATGTATATGTCAAAAACATCTTCTGATTTCCCCTAATTACATCAAGTAAATCATATATATGTTCACGTATTTTTAGTAGTTTTTCACTATGTTCTGGGAACACTTCAGCTAGTTCTTTTAGTCTTGATTTTTCAAAAGAAGCGTTATATACAACCACTGTTCCACCATTTGTTAGGTCTATATCTGATATTAATTGTTTAACTAAATCCTCTCTATGGTCATCATGATCAGGAGCTAAATACTCTCTATGGTCTTTATGTTTATCACAATCAAAAGGTGCTTTTTCTATATGTAAAGAGTATTGGAAGACTGATTGTGAGTATGGTTTTTCCTTAAAATATCTTGGTAGAACACCACCGTATGTTTCAAAATCTAAGTGATATAGTGGATATTTTAACAAAGATAAAGCATATTTTATCTTATCTAAAGACACAAAAGCTTCATTATTTTCGTGTGCTTTTCTTTGAATTATATTCTTTTGGTGTTTTAAATAATCAACTGGAACATCTAATAATTTATAAAATCCATCATTTATCATTTCAAACTTAGTAATACTTTTACCATCATCAGGATCTTTAAATGCTACATGTGAAGCTATATATTCTAATACCGAACCCTTATCTAAACACTTGCTGTAACATACTTTAAAGAACGGACATTCAGTAGATTTTTTATGTTCACAATGAACTCCTCTAATGAATTTTGTAATCTTACGATCTAAAATATTTTGTTCTATACGTTCTTTTTCTTTTAAAATGATTGGTTGATATTCTTCGATTATATCCGAAACATCAAAAATTTCGAATAGATTTTCACCCATATCAGTCTTTGAATAAACGGGTTTTCCGTCTTTATATGTGCCATCAAATATATATTTTGAATTAAGAACAACTAAATAATAATTTATCTTTTTATTAAATACTTCATTATTTCTTTTAATGCTTTCTTCAACTATATGTTTTTGAACTGCTATGTCATATAAATATTTACCAGTTTTTGTATATCTATTTAACATATTAACGAATTTACGATTCTTTTTAAAATCATCTATTGTGTTCAAATGATATATATTTTTACTGTCTTTAAAAAATAAATTCTCATCTTCTAGAAATTTAGAAGATGTTGTGGCTTTAACTTCAAATATTTTTATCTCTTCTTCGCTTTCTAAATATATATCTAAATAACAATAATATTCATTATTTTTATCAGTATAATAGAATTTCTTTTGATCTTTAGTATTGATATTAGATACAACATCTTTCTTTAAAAGCGTTGATATTTGATTAGCCGCTAATATCTCTACTTCTTTAAATGATTCTGCATATGCTTCTAATTGTGCATTTCTTTTAATTGTTAAATCTTCACCTGTCTCATCATCAAACATACTCATAAAGATTTCTTTGGCTTTTTCATGTTCTTCTTCAAAAATACCTTCTTTTAATAAGTCAACATCGCATAAGATTTTTTCGATGTTTTCACCATTAATTTCTTTAACATGGTGTAAATTTTTATACATATACATATCGTATAATGATGCCATATTTTCACATCTTGATAAATTTTTAAATAAAGATTTAGAAATTTTCATAGTTATCACCCACAATATTTTACCATAATTTATAAAAAAAGAAAAGCAAAGAAGACTATCTTTACTTTTCATAATACATTTTTTTATTAACATATCTAAATAACAATTCTATAATTACAACTATAACAACTATGACTATACTCCACGCAATTAAAACATCCATATCTAGATTAGATTTCGCATCATATAGTACTTGGCCAATACTATTTTGAGTTTGACATATATACTCGGATGTAATCATAACTTTGAATGCTAGACCAAAACTTTGTAGGAAAATCATTATAAAATATGGAGACAAATATGGTATATATACATATATCAATTTTTTAATAAAGTTAACTTCTAGCATTTTTAAATCATCTAATAATACTTTATCCATTTGGTCTACCGCAGAAATTAGACCATATGTAACAACCGGGATAGCGACAAAGCATGTTATTATACCAGGAGCAATTTTGCCTGGAACTATCAACCATATAAAGATTGATAACACTATGATGGGTACAGATTTGAAATATTCTAAATAAATTTTAAAGAATGAAAAACTTGCGGGGAACTTAATATAAAGAATTGTTAATGCTAATCCAATTACAAATGATATAGAAACTGATATTAAAATTCTAACTACATCTAAAAACAATATATATATTCCAGTTTTAGTGGATACTATTTCTAATAAACGTGTAGCGATTAAATCTAGTGTTGGATATATATAAGTATTATCTTTAACTTCAGCCACTATATCCCATAGTATAATTATACTTAATATTCCAACTAAGTACAATATACTTTTTTCAACTTTGCTTTTTTGCATAATTATTTAATTTGATAAAATTCACTACCAGGTAATTTTCCACCAACTTGAGCACTTAGTGATAATGAAATTAACATTTCAAAATAATTTTCAACAGCTGCTTTTTCTTCTTCTGCTGTTAATAATTTATAGTTGCAGTAAGGCATACTCTTAATTAAAGTTTCTTGTCCCATTGTTTTAAAACTTGTATGTAATTCTACAGCAGTTGCTGCAATAGTTGCATATTTTTCTTCATTAGTTAAATCTTCTAAATATGATTGAATAGGGAAAGTATGTACAAAACTATTTTTATTTACAAGTTCTTTTTTAACAAAAATTGCAGCTTGTGGGAAATAATTTCCATTAGTTGCTTTATTCCATTCTTCTTGTAGATTTAATGTATATATAGTTTTCTTTCCTTTTAAAACAGTTAAAGATGGTTCAGCAGAAACTATTAAGTTAGCTTGACCACTCATTAAGTATGAGTTTGCAGTCGCAACATCATCAACATAAGTAATATCTAAAGAAATACCATAGTGTTGCATAATCACTTTTAGCATAACATCTGGACTTGAATTTCTACCAAAAGCAACAACTTTTTGTCCATCTAATGAACTAAATTCTCCGATTTCACTAGTTGATGCAAGATAGAAGTTACCCCATACAAATGTTTTATACAAAACATAATTATCTTTTTGATTATACATTTTAGCACCTAAATTCACAGGAGCTACAATTACATCATGTTCACCTTTTGTGAATGCAGCAACAAGTGGATCGCTTCCACCTACTATTTCATATTCAAATTTATCTGTTTCACTTAAGAATGATGACATCCCTAATAGTGGCGTTCCATTTGGAACAATAATTTTGTATTTTGCCCCATCAGAAGTTTTACATCCTGTTAAAACTAATAATGCCAAAACTAGTAATAAAGACATTAATCTTAAACTTTTTTTCATAATTCACCTCATTATATATTTTTATGCTTTCTACTTGTATTTATATTATACTATTGTTATAATATAAATGTTGTAACAAATGTTACAAAAGGAGAATAAAATGCTAAATTTTTTAATTAAAAATTCAACTATTAAAGAATATAAAAAAGATTCTATTATCTTTAATGAATATGACACTTGTGATAGAATATATATCTTAATTAAGGGACACGCCACAATAAAAACAGCAACTCATTTAGAAAAAGAAGAAACAATAACTGTTTTAAATGAAAATGATTTATTTGGTGATGTCTTACTATTTAGTTCCAAACCCAATTATTTAGGATATGCGGTATGTGACACAAAAGCAACAATTGGATATATTACTAAAAGAAATCTCTTAAATCTCCTTATTAATAATCCAATTTACTTAGAAAAGTATTTACAACAAATAAGTGATAAAGGTATGGAATTTAAATTTCAAAGTAAATTATTAGCTCATAAAAATATAAGAGACCGCATTCTTTATTATTTAAATTATCATAAGAATAAATACAATCAAACCTATATTCCTAGCATTACTAAGTTTTCTTTAATTCTTGCGTTGCCAAGACCGTCAGTATCTAGAGAACTATTAAAATTAGAAAAAGAAAATATAATATCTAAACACAAACAAAATAATAAATATATTTTTACAATCTTAAAATAAAAGAAGAAACTATTCATTATTTAGTTTCTTCTTTTATTTCATATATATTCAAATTAATTGTATTGTTTTTATAAACAGAATAGATAAGACTTTCTTTATTTATTGTTCCATTATACCAAGCTAAACCAAGTAGTTCATCACTTATTAATATAGTATCGATTATTTCTAAATTAGAATTTAAAATATTAATTTGATTTTTAGTTGCAGTTACTAGATACTTTCCAACTACTATAACTTTTTCAATTGCTATCGTACTTGTTGATTCTACCATTTTATTGTTTTTCACATCATAACAATAAATTACATCATTTTCATCTATTAGATATATATACGTAAAATCTTGTTGATAAGCGCATTTAATTGTTTTAAATTGTTTTACTTCAGTAAATAAATTTATATCTATTATTTTTTCAGGAAGATCTTCTTTGATGCTTCCAGATATAGTTTTAATAATTTGATAACCATAATCATGATAATATAATCTAAGTATATTTTCATTATCATAATAAGTATATATATCAGTTTTAACATATTTACTGCGAGTTGCCCCAAATTCAATTTGGTCATAATAATATGCAAGCGATGTTACTTGTTCATTATTAATTGAATCGATTAGCCTATTAGATTTTGTGGTAGGTATTTCTAAGAAATTAGCATCATTAATAGGTTTTATAAGTTCATCATATGAATCAACTTTATAACTAACTATCATATCAGTTTCAATTTTACTATTAAAACCTATTGATGGAAAAGAATAAACAATCTTTTGAATACCATTTTTATTCTTTACATATATAGTATCTTTATAAGCATTTAATATTTCAAAGTCTCGATCTTCAATTATATTATGATAAACAATTTTTCCATCATATAATTTTGCTTCCGCAAGATATATTTTATCTTTTTCTTTTACTTTTGTAATAAACTTATATTCACAACAACTATTATCATTATTACAAACAAATACTATACTGTTTAATTGCTTATTTGAAATAATTATTTCTGCATTGTCATCTAATTCTTTAAATGAACAACCTGTTAAGAAAAAGATAAAAATGAATGTTAGACAAAAGAAAATCTTTATATATATATTATGTCTTTTCAACATATCACTCCTAACAAATAAAGCACTAAGATTACTCTTAGTGCTTGAATTCTCACATGGTGGCTTGGGCCGGGATCGAACCAGCGACACATGGATTTTCAGTCCATTGCTCTACCAACTGAGCTACCGAGCCACAAATGGCGGTTCCAACGAGACTTGAACTCGCGATCTCCAGTGTGACAGACTGGCATGTTAACCACTACACCATGGAACCACTTATTGGTTGCGGGAGAAGGACTTGAACCTACGACCTCCGGGTTATGAGCCCGGTGAGCTACCAACTGCTCCATCCCGCGATAAAGAATGGCGGAGAAAGAGGGATTCGAACCCCCGCGGCTGTTACACCCTGTCGGTTTTCAAGACCGATCCCTTCAGCCAGACTTGGGTATTTCTCCGTATGTTATTATTTGGTGGACCCAGCAGGACTCGAACCTGCGACCAACCGGTTATGAGCCGGGAGCTCTAACCAACTGAGCTACGGGTCCCTGTCACTAAGAAATGGTAGCGGCGGAGGGACTTGAACCCCCGACCTCTCGGGTATGAACCGAGCGCTATAGCCAACTAAGCTACACCGCCATTTTTTATAAAAAATGGTGGATCCAATGGGGCTCGAACCCACGGCCTCCTGCGTGCAAAACAGGCGCTCTCCCAGCTGAGCTATGGACCCACAATTAAGAATGGTGCCTAAGGCCGGAATCGAACCGGCACGGTATTGCTACCACAGGATTTTAAGTCCTGCGCGTCTACCTATTCCGCCACTCAGGCATAATTAATATTGTCCGTAAATTTAGATGGTGTCCCCGAGACGACTCGAACGTCCGACCCACTGATTAAAAGTCAGTTGCTCTACCGACTGAGCTACGAGGACAAATGGTGCCGACTATAGGAATTGAACCCACAACCTACTGATTACAAGTCAGTTGCTCTACCGATTGAGCTAAGTCGGCACATGGTGGAGGATGACGGGCTCGAACCGCCGACCCTCTGCTTGTAAGGCAGATGCTCTCCCAACTGAGCTAATCCTCCATATTTTTTCATTTAATAGAAAGGAGCTGGCAACGTCCTATTTTTGCGGGTTACCACTATCTTCAGCGCTGAAGTGCTTAACTTCTGTGTTCGGCATGGGAACAGGTGTGTCCACTTCGCTATAGTCACCAAACTCTCTTTCAAAATTGA